>JBDHAN010000008.1:0-51255 GCA_039588055.1 Gemmatimonadota bacterium
GATCTCTCGCCCCTCGTTCGTGAGCACTTGCAGGTCGAGTTGGAATTGACTGTCGGCTGAAAGGGTTGCGCGGATGCGGAGTAACTCTGTCGCTGCGAGGGTGTCGCTGACGAGTTCGGCACCCGGGAGATAGAGGAGTTGTTGCTCGAAGGCATTTGTGATCGCTGTACTCAGTGCCTCGTTACTGTCGTCGCCGCTCATGATCATGGGAAGCAGAGCGATCCGGCGGACGTCTGCCCCGGCAGGGGAGCCGAGATCGAATCCGCGAACCCACCACCCGGCCAGAATGGCGAGGGCGGCGGCGACCACGGCGCCCGTGAGCCACACGCGTCGAGAAGCCGTCGGCCGTTCCGCGCTTCGGAGCATGGAAAGCCACTCCTCGACGGATGAGGGGCGCAACTCCCGCTCCAGGGCAAGCGGTGCCGACAGCGCGCGGGCCAGCCGTGGCACGACGTCGGGTCGTCCGGAGATCAGCACGGTTTCGGACGAGCGCGCCGCGGCCATCGGATTGCTTCGATTCCCCACCAGACACTCGTGCGCGACTGCAGCCAGCGAGTAGAGGTCGGCGCGATTGTCGACGTCCGGCAGGCCGGCGGCCTGCTCGGGTGCCATGTATGCAGGGGTTCCCACCACGACGCCGGTCTTTGTCAGTCCCTCTCCACCGGCGGCGCTCACCGCGCGGGCGATCCCGAAATCGGCAACCTGCGCGTGACCCGCCGACAGCAGGATGTTTTCCGGCTTGATGTCGCGGTGAATAACGCCGCGCTCGTGCGCGTATTGGAGGGCGTCTGCCACTTCTCGAACGAGCCGCACGACCTCATCCAGGGGCAGCCGTTTCGAGCGGGCCAGTCGGTCGCGCAGCGACTCACCCTCGATGAACGGCATGACGTAGTACAACAGACCGTCGACGCTCCCCGAGTCGTGGACCGGAACGATGTTGGGGTGCTGGAGCTGCGCGGTGATCTCGATCTCGCGGAGGAACCGATCCGACCCGAGGATTGTAGCGATCTCGGGAAGTAGGCACTTGAGCGCGACGTGCCGGTTGTGCCTGAGGTCCCGCGCCAGGTAGACGACCGCCATGCCACCACGTCCCAGCTCCCGCTCGATCTGGTAGCGGTCAGAGAGGCCGGCCCGTAGGACGTTCAGGATATCCTGACTTTCCTGCTCAGGATCTGGTATGGTCAGACGGGACCCTACCGGTGTGGCGACGCCGCAGCTAGGGCAAAAGGACGCGTTGACCGGGAGGGGAGTGTGGCAGCGGCTGCAACTTTCCTGTAGCTGCATATCGTCCCATCCTCCTGCAGTGTGCAAGTTGGACCACGACGTGGTCACTGGCAAGGCAGGAGGAGCAGGAAGGGCAGCGGGGGCAGAAGACCGGGGACTGACAATCGACGATTAGAGACCGACGACAACCGACACCTACCTCACCGCCGGTACGCCTAGCGTCTACGCGACCGGCCGCGTCGTGCCCGCACCGACGGCCCTTGCGGCCGGGGCAGCACAGGACGCTCCACTGGTTGTCGGGGCACCACAGCCGGCTCGAAGCCGGGTACGACGTCCCGTGGAAATGTGCGTCCCATCAGCTTCTCGACGTCCCGCATGAGCAGCCACTCATCGGGTGACATCAGGGTCAGGGCCACACCCTGTGCGCCCGCCCGTGCCGTCCGACCAACACGATGCACGTAGATCTCTGGGTCGGTGGGTACGTCGTAGTTCACGACCATCATGATGTCGTCGACGTCGATCCCTCGGGCTGCAACGTCGGTCGCGATGAGAACCCGGACCTTGCCCTCCTTGAACCGGTCGAGTGCCTTGAGCCGTGCGGCCTGTGTCTTTCCACCATGGAGGGCGACGACGGGGTTACCGTCGATCCGTAGCTGACGTGCGAGCCGGTCTGCTCCGTGCTTCGTCCGCGTGAACACGAGGGTGCGCCCGCCGGTGGGAGACTCTGCGAGGAGCGTTGCGAGCGCCTTTCGCTTGTCGGACTTATCAACGGCCACCAAGATGTGCTCCAGCCCTTCGGCGGCCTGGGCACGCTGACCGATCTCGACGGCTGCGTGATCGTTCAGGGCACGCCGCGCAAGGCGGTCCACGTCACCGGAGATCGTCGCCGAAAAGAACAGGGTTTGTCGCGCCGTCGGCAGCGTGTCGAGAATGCGGTGCACGTCCGGCGCGAATCCCATATCGAGCATCCGGTCCGCTTCGTCGAGAACCAGTACTTCGAGGTTGGTGGTGTTTACGTGACCGCGTCTCACGTGATCGAGCAATCGTCCGGGTGTCGCGATGACGATGTCGACGCCGTTGGCGAGTGCCCGCGTCTGCGGCTCCATGCCGACGCCGCCGTACACCGCGACCGAATGGACGTTCGTGTGCCGGCCGTACGCCTTCGCCCGCTCGAATACCTGCTCGGCGAGCTCGCGCGTCGGAACGAGCACGAGCGCCCGCACGCCTGCCCTGTGGGTGTGTTTCAGGCGCTGGAGAATCGGCAGCAGGAACGCCGCCGTCTTTCCGGTGCCCGTCTGCGCCGAGCCAACCAGGTCGCGGCCCTCGAGTGCGACGGGGATTGCACCCTCCTGAATCGGCGTGGGCTCCGTGTAGCCCTGTTCACCGATCGCGCGCAGGAGTTCGGGCGCGAGGCCCATGGAATCGAATGAGATCTTCACTACGCAGTATCTCCTCAAGTGTACGATGCACACGTGCGGATCGACCGTCGTGTCGACCGGACGCAGTGCAGCTCTAGTTGTCTGAACCTGAGGAGTGAATCGACGAATCTGGGAAGCGTCGGTACCCAATCCTAAGCGGGGACCGTTCTACAAGAAGTGGAATGATACCAGCTTGCGGTTCGTGTGACGGCGCGGAAGGTAACGCAGGGCGGGGTAGAACGGTAGGGGCAGGTGGCAGAGCGGCAGAGCGGCAGAAGACTGAGAACTGAGCACTATTGACTGATAACTGCCGAAGAATTGATTACCTTGTGTCCACGTTCAGAGACTGACTGGAGCAGGGATTATGGCGAGACCGGGACCAGCAAGCCAGGCGAAACGGGCGCGTGAGCGTGCCAAGCAGGAAAAGCGCAAGGCCAAACAGGAAAAGCGGGCGGCGCGAAAAGAGCAAAAGGCTGAGCGGGCGGAAGAAGCGGCCCAAACCCGTAATGATGGCGTGGATCCGGACATTGCTGGGATCCTCCCCGGTCCCCAGCCGCTTCAGGACGATTGATATAGAACGGTCCTCCGAGAGGTACACCGTTATGCCGATAGATGAAAAGAAGCTTGCCGCCCTGGCCAAGAAGAACGCCGCCAAGGTTGCCAAGGAGAAGTCGAAGGTCCGACGGAGGTTCGATGACACGCTGCCGGACGAAGAAGACGAAGACCCCAAGACGCGCCGCTTGTTCAAGGAGATGAAGAAGCGGGAATTCTAGAGACCGGTAGTATGGTACAACCGTAGGAGGGTAGGGTGGTGCATAACCGTCCTACCCTCCTGTCTCTCTGCCACCTCTGTCGCTCCTCTATCTTCTCCTCGGTACCGCCACCGGATCCCCGACGCTCGGTCGCACGCCGTGCTCGTCGAGCTGCTGGTAGAGCAGCGGCATCCGCTCGGTGATGACGGTGTTGAGCTGCTCGATCAACCCGGGCGCCTGGTCCCAGGCGCGCTCGATCAACCTCATCTGATCGTCGGTGGGCCGAGTCGTCGAGCGGTCTATCGACCACACACCTCGCGTGCTGCCCACGCGACCGAGCTCCTGCTGAATCTCGCGGAGTTCATCCCGAAGAGCCTGCAATTCCTCTTCGATGGACTCGGGAGCGTCGTCATTGTCCTCCAACAGCTCCTCGATCTCGTCGAGCTGTTCGTTGAGCCGGCGGACGGCATTGCCGGCTTCGTGGACGGGCTTCGCGAGCTGGTACGCGCTCATCAGTGCTTCCTGCCGCGCCGTGAGATCGGCTTCTGAGATCTCCACCCGCGGATCCAGCCGTACCTCCATATCGGTACTGGCCACATTCCCCGCCGCAGCCAAGCGGACCGTGTAGGTGCCGGGAAGCACCTTGGGGCCCCTGGGCGGACCGCCAAAGCCACCCTGCCCCTCGGGAACTTCGTACGGTGGCTCGAGCCGGAGGTCCCACGCGACGTGGTGAATGCCTGCCTCGCCCGGACCTTCCAGCTCACGAACGACCTCGCCATTTTGGTCGACGATTGAGAGCTTCGCCTTGCCACCGTTGGATTCGCCGTTACCGTTATCGCCGCCCGCCACGAGCGGCTCCTCGGTGGCCAGATCGTTCTTCAAGTAGTAGCGGATGTATGCACCGGCCACCGGATTGGGTGCCGACCACACGCCGGGGGTCCAGCCTTGCGGTGTATACGGATTGAGACTCACGGCGGTTCGCACAGTGAAGAGATGCGCATCGGCTGCCAGAACCTGCGCAGACAACTCCTCGAGCGGCGCGATGTCGTCCATGATCCAGATGCCGCGGCCGTGTGTCCCGATGACCAGGTCGTTATCGCGCGGATGCACTGTGATGTCATCGACCGGGACGGTCGGCAGGTTGTTTTTGAGTCGAGCCCACCGCTGTCCGCGATCTATCGAGAAGTAAACGCCCACTTCATTGCCCAAGAACAGCAAGTTCGCGCTCTGTGGGTGTTCGGTGATCACGTTCACCGACCAGCCGTTCGGCAAGCCGTTGGTGATCGGTCGGAACCGCCGGCCGAAGTCGTCGCTATGGAAGGCATAGGCGGCGAAGTCGTTGTTCCGGTGGCCGTCGAACGTGACATACACCGTGCCTTCGTTGAACCGGGAGGCGACGACCCGACTGACGTAGGTCCGTTCAGGCAGCCCGCGGAAATTCGAGGTGAGATTGGTCCAGGTGGCACCGCCGTCCCGCGTCACATGGAGGTTTCCGTCATCCGTGCCCACATAGACGAGGTCCGGGTTCATCGGCGATTCGGCGATCGTCGTGACGTTCCCGTAGGAAGAAATGCCGTCATTGGGCGACATCATGGGTGCCGAGCCGCCGACTCCCATGATCTCCAACTCGCGCCGGTCGATCGCCTTCGTTAGATCGGGGCTGATCTCTGCCCAGCTGTGGCCACGATCGGTCGATTTGACGAGTACGTTCGCCCCGTAATAGATGGTCGCTGGGTCGTGTGACGAGATGACGAGCGGAGCATTCCAATTGAAACGATACGTCGGTCGGTCGTTGTCATCCGTCGGTCGCGGACTCGGACGAATTCCCTTTCGCTCCTTCGATTCTAGATCGAACAGCAGCAGGTAGCCGTTCTGTGATTCGGCAAACACGATTGACGCATCGTTGGGGTCGACGAGTGTATAAAATCCGTCGCCACTGCCCACGTTGTACCAGTCCCGCGTGCGGATGCCCTGGTTGGACCATGTGTTGCTGGGGGCGCACCACGACCCGTTGTCCTGCAAGCCGCCGCAGACGTAATAGGGCTCTCGCATGTCCACGCCGATCTGATAGAACTGCGCAACCGGCAGGTTCATCAGCTGGCGCCACCCGTCGGACCGGTTCCACGAGATGGACACCCCGCCGTCACCGCCAAGAATGAGATGATTCGAATTGGCGGGATCGATCCACAGCGTGTGATGGTCGGAGTGCACGCCACGGGCCGCGTCGGGCGTAAAGGTCTTTCCACCGTCGGACGACCGATACATGCTCGACCCGCCCAGGTAGATACGGTTGGGATCGTTGGGATCGACCCATATCTGGCTGTAGTACATCGGGCGATTGTTCGTCTCGCTCACCTGCTCCCAGGTTTCACCGCGATCCCACGAACGGTAAACGCCGTTCTTAGCGGGACCTCGACGGGCCTGCTGCCCGAAGCCACCGAAACCGCCGCTGCGCGGCGCCCTGGCGTCGGCTTCGACGATGGCATAGACCAGGTTGCCGTCGCGGCGGTAGATGTCGAGCCCGATGCGTCCCTTGTCGCCGTCGGGAAGTCCTTCGGTCAACGAAGTCCATGTCGCGCCACCGTCGGTCGTGCGGTAGATGCCGCTCCCGGGTCCGCCACCGTTGAATCCCCAGCCGGTCCGCCTCCGCTGATACATGGCGGCAAAGAGGGTATGGGGATCGCCGGGATCCATCGCGAGATCGATGGCGCCGGTGTGTTCGTCGACATAGAGCACCTTTCGCCAGGTCATCCCCCCGTCGGTCGTCTTGAACACCCCGCGCTCCTCGTTCGGGCCCCACAGGTGCCCGACCGCCGCAACGTACGCGACCTCAGGGTTGAGCGGATGGACACGTATGCGAGCGATGTGGTGCGTGCTCTCGAGGCCCATGTGCTGCCAGGTCCGGCCCGCGTCCATGGACTTGTAGACACCGTTGCCCCAGGGGGAACTCTGTCGGTTCTGGGGCTCACCAGTGCCGACCCAGATGACGTTGGGATTCGAGGGAGCAAGCGTGACGTCCCCGATGGAGGCCGTCGACTGATCGTCGAAGATGGGCTCGAACGTGGTGCCGTGGTCCGTTGTCTTCCAGACGCCACCTGATGCCGTGCCCACGTAGAAGATCGCCGGATCGGATTCGACCACAGCGAGATCGGCAATACGGCCGCCCATGATGGTGGGCCCGATCTCCCGCCACTCCAGCCCTGAAACGATCTGCGCCAGGTCTTGCTGCGCCGCTACTGGCGTGACGGCGGCGAGCAACAGCCAGCTCACGACGACAGCACCTGCTGACCCCTGAACCAGACGAGTCGGTGACATGGATTTCTCCTTCAAATTGGCAAGTGATTCGGCCCCGGATGGGGCGGGGGGGCTCCGGTTTCCCAGGGGCATAAAGTACCCGGAAGGTCGGCCGTGGGCTATCGGCCGTCAGCCATCGGCATCTGCCGCTTCTGCCGCGTCCGCCACCGTAATCCCTACCGCCCTGCCGCTTCTGCCGCAGTCCTGCCCCCTCTGCGTCCCGGAACCCCTCACCCACACCGGTGTCTTCATAGCGATACCGTTCTTCTTCTCGCGCCATGGAGCACCCGTGTCCATTCGTCCCGTCAAACAGATTATGGATGCTCGGCCTACCCTTGAAGGCGCGGGAGTCAGGTTGCGTCGCGCGTTTGGATTTGGTGAGACTAGCGACTTCGATCCGTTTCTTCTGTTCGACGACTTTCGGAATGAGAATCCCGACGACTATCTGGCCGGGTTCCCGTGGCACCCGCACCGGGGGACCGAAACCATCACCTACGTCCTTGCGGGCTCGGTGAACCACGGTGACAGCCTGGGCAACAGTGGGACGCTGGGTGCAGGTGATGTGCAGTGGATGACCGCCGGGAGCGGCATTCTTCACCAGGAGATGCCCCGCGGCGACCGGTCTGGCCGCATGCACGGGTTTCAGCTGTGGGCCAATTTGCCCTCCTCGCTCAAGATGACGGTGCCCCGCTACCAGGACGTCACGTCCGGCGATATCCCCGAAGTGATCGACGACGACGGCACGACGGTGCGCGTGATTTGCGGGGATTTTTGGGGGAAACGCGGGCCGGTGGACGGGATTGCGGCGGATCCTCGCTACCTCGACGTGTGGGTACCGGCCGGTCTCCGCAAGAAGCTGCCAGTCGAGACCACTCGGCACGCGTTTGCCTATGTGTTCCAAGGCACCGGCACGTTTCGCGACGCGTCGGATCCCATGGCCGTCAAGACGGAGCAGGTAGGAGCTGACGGTAGTCCCACGGTCTACGAGACTGGAAACCGGTCCCTCGTGCTGTTCGACCGCGGAGACGAGGTGATGATCCAGGCGGGAGAAGAGGGCATTCGGTTTCTGCTCGTGTCGGGCAGGCCGCTCGAGGAGCCCGTCGCATGGCACGGCCCCATCGTGATGAACACGCAGGAACAGCTGCGACAGGCCTACGCGGAGCTTCGGGAGGGGACGTTCATTAAGGCGGCAGGACGGTAGGACGGTGGTGCTTGGCAGATTGCAGAACGCAGAGCGGCGGGAGCAGGAAGAAGGACGGGAGCGACGGAAAAGACGGGACCGACGGGAGCGGCAACTGACAGCTGAAGGCTGACGGCTCGAACATCTCCATTCCCCACAATTCACTCTCCATTTGACTTGACGTTGCCTTGACGGTGTCAGCGCATCGTGCCGCTGAGCATTTCGGACAGCCGGTTGCCGATGCTGAACACCTTCAAGGAGGTCTCGATGAATACGGTACGACTCCCCCTTCTCTTGGCGGGGGCACTGTTCGCATCGGGGTGTAGCGACGCAGACATCACAAGCCCCGACCTCAGGCAAACCGCTCCACCGGGCTCGATCTCGGTCATGACGTGGAACGTGTATGTGGGTGCAGATGTTGATGCCATCATCGCGGCACTGGTGGACGGAGATCCCACCAACGATCTCCCGACACTGCTTGCACAGATCGACACCCTGTTCCTGACCGACTTTTCGGCTCGCGCTCAGGCTTTTGCGGACGAGATCGCGGCAAGGCGGCCGCACGCGGTGGGGCTACAGGAGATCAGCACCTTCGGCATCGACCTCACCCCTCTTGGTGTGCCGGTCGACTTCGAGCTGGCGTTCCTGCCGATCCTCGAGGCGGCACTCGCAGACCGCGGCCTCAACTACACGGTGGCCGCCAGCATCCTCAACATCGACGCGCAGCCTATTCCTGGAATGATCCAGCTGTTGGACTACGATGTCCTGTTAGTCGATGACGATCGAGCGGACGTTGGCTTCACGATCGCGCAGAACTTCAGTGTGAACCTCGGTCCCGTCGCCCCCGGAGTGGAGCTGAAGCGCGGGTATCTGGTGGCCGGGGTCGACGTTGACGGAGAGGAGTACGCGGTCGTCAGCACGCACACCGAACCGAACATCTTCGGTATCGACCTCTCCCTCCTGCGTGCCGGTCAGGCTACGGAGATCGTCACCGTGCTCGGCCAGATGGGGGCGTCGAGTGCCATCGTAATGGGCGACCTGAACGATTGGGTCGACTCCCCGCTGTACCAGGTCTTCGCGGGTGCCGGCTTCACCGATGCGTGGGCGGAGCTCCGTCCCGGTGCCTTCGGGTACACGTGCTGTCACCTGCCGAGTCTTTCCAACCAAACCAACGAATTCGACGAGCGGATCGATTACGTGTTGGTGCGGGGTATTGGGCATCCGATTGCTGGGCTCCAAGGTCGCATCGACCGGTTGGGTGGGGTGCCCGGAGATCGTGTTGTCGGGCCCGAGTACCGGATCTGGCCTGCGGATCACGCAGGGCTCTTTGCCGAGTTCGTCATGCCGCCGGCTGTGGGATTGCGAAGCGAGTAGTTGCATGCCGCTGTGGGTGCCGGACGGCATCGAGGCCACCGCGTAGTACAGCGGTGGCCTCTGGTGTTTGAGCCCATCGTTCTTGCGAGCGCCGCTCTGCCTGCGTACCTACCCACCATGTCTCGCGCATTCGTCAACGAGGACGCACAGGGTCCCGAGCCGCGTTACGCGCTCCCGCCCCGCGACGATCCGGACTTCGACCAGGCGGCCGCGCGTGCGCTCATCGAAGGCGCTCACGTCGGCGACTCGTACAGTGCGGAGCGTGCGACGGGTTACGAATGGGGCGATCCAGCGCTCCGCCCGCATGTTGAGCGGATTCTCGAGGAGGCCCAGCGGGAAGGCAACGATCGCTTCGAGGCGCTGGCCGAGCGCTATCTGCGTGCGTGCCGTGACACCGCGGAGTCGTAGATGTCGATGGTCCTTTGGGGTATCGTCGTCCTCCTTCTTCTCATTGCGATCCACCTGCTGCTCAGCTGGATGGAGTCCCGCAACTGGATCTACTATCGCCGTACGCCCAAACACGGCGGCTCGGCGTTTCACCTGATGCACATGAGCTCTATCTTCGACCCCACGTTCAAGCAGGTGATGGAGATCATGGTCGAGGACGAGCGGCAGGAAGATGAGTCGGGGGAGGGGGCAGCGGCAGAGCGGCAGAGCAGCAGAGCGGCAGAAGGAGAGGCTGTTGGCTGATGGCCGGAAGCTGACGGCCACCGCAGCCTCCGCCGTTGTCGCCGAATCCCGACGTTTGTAGCTTTGGTCGCTCAAGGAGGAAGCGAATGCTGAGAGTCGTGCTGTTCCTGGTCACCAACGTGGCCGTCCTGATGATGGCGGCCATCGCGATGGCGGTGCTGACCGCCCTCGGTGTCATCCCACCGAACGCACCCTACATCCAACTGCTCATTTGGTGTGCGCTGTTTGGGTTTGGTGGCGCATTCTTCTCGCTCGCGATCTCCAAGTGGGTGGCGAAGCGGTCAACCGGCGCCAGAGTTATCGACAAGCCCACCAGTGACGTGGAGCGTTGGCTGGTCGAAACAGTGCAACGGCAGGCGCGGCAGGCCGGGATCGGCATGCCAGAGGTGGCGGTGTTCGATTCACCGGACCCCAACGCCTTTGCCACAGGCATGTTCCGCAACAAAGCACTGGTCGCCGTGAGCACAGGACTGTTGGGCCTCATGAACAAGGAAGAGGTCGAGGCAGTGCTGGGTCACGAAGTCGCCCACATCGTCAATGGTGACATGGTGACGCTCACGCTCATTCAGGGCGTACTCAACACCTTCGTGTTGTTCATCGCGCGGGTCATCGCGAGCCAGTTCGGCCGGGGACGTTTTCTGGTCTACATCGCCCTCCAGCTGGCATTCGGCGTGCTGGCGAGCATGGTCGTCGCGTGGTTCTCACGCCGTCGAGAGTTCAGGGCCGACGCGGGCGGTGCCGAGCTGGAAGGTGCGGGCGCCATGGCCGCGGCATTGGACCGGCTCCGCGCGCTCAAAACCGCTCCCTCTCAGCTGCCTGACAACCTGGCCGCATTCGGCATTCGTGGGAAAGGCATGCTCAAGCTGCTGAGCACGCATCCGCCGTTGGAAGAGCGGATTGCGCGGCTAAGGGGGGTGCAGTAGGGGCAGAAGGGGCAAGGGGGCCAGGACAAGTGATTGCAGAGTGCAGATTGCAGCACGGCAGCTGACGGCCAACGTCTGACAACTGAAAACCGTCAACTGAGAACTCTCTTCAATTCCACCGCTCGCCGTCTTGGAACGGCGGTGTCTTTGTTACTGCTGCTGTGGTTCGCCGGCATGTGCTATGGGGTCAGTCGGCCACTCCCGGCGGGCATCTCGATTGCCGGGCCCCTTCGCACTGCGAGTGTCGAGGTCCTGGCCGACGTGACCTATCTGCGGGCCGGCGAGCGCGTGTCCGAGCAATTCATCTTTCAGCGCGTGTCCGAGATCATCGATCGAGCCGAACGGTTCATCGTGATCGACATGTTTCTGTTCAATGACGAACATGGGGGTGATCGCGCGTACGCGCCGCTCTCACGTCTGCTCGTGGACCAGCTCTTGGCCCGCAAGGCGACTGTGCCGAACCTCGCGGTCACGTTCATCACCGATGAGATCAACAACTTCTACGGCGCGTATCGATCGGAGCTTCTCTCCCAATTGGAAGCTGCCGGTGTGCAGGTCGTCATCACGGATCTCACGAAGCTCAGAGACTCGAACCCTGCGTACTCGTCGATTTGGCGGATGTTGCTTCAATGGTTCGGCACGGGCGGCTACGGGTTCGTGCCCCACCCCCTATCGAGCAGGGGACGGCGGGTCACGGTGCGTTCGTACTTGAAGATGCTCAACTTCAAAGCAAACCACCGCAAGCTCATTGTGACCGACAACGCCTGCCTCGTTGCCTCGGCTAACCCTCACGACGCGAGCAGCTTTCACTCAAACATCGCGTTCGTCACCCACGGAGGATTGTGCCAAGACATTTTGGATGCCGAACGTGCGGTCGCTGCGTTCTCCGGAGCCACCGTTGCCCCTCAGACCGTTGACGCCGTTGCCGAAGCTGGGCGTACTGTGACCGCGCAGCTCGTAACCGAAGGGGCAATACGAACGAAGCTGCTGGACGCCATGAATGCGACGGTCATCGGTGACACCGTCGATATCGCGATGTTCTATCTCTCTGATCGATCGGTGATCGACGCTCTTCGGCTAGCAGCCGAGCGCAGCGTCAAGGTACGCCTGATATTGGATCCAAACAAAGATGCGTTCGGCAGGGAGAAGGGCGGGGTGCCAAACCGCCAGGTGGCTCGGGAGCTGCGGCGCGGCACGGATGGCGCTGTCCAGGTGCGCTGGTTCGATACGCACGGGGAGCAGTTCCACACCAAGCTGGTTCGTATCAAGCATCGAGCGGTCGCCACGATCATCGGTGGGTCCGCCAATCTCACGCGCCGCAACCTTGGCGACTACAATTTGGAGGCAGACTTGGTGATCGTTGCGGACTCGGCACTCGATGCAACGGTGGCCGGCTATTTCGAGCGCCTGTGGACCAACCGTGACGGCCAGTTCACGGTCGACTTCTCTATGTACGACGATCCCTCACGTATCAAGCAATGGCAGTATCGCATTCAGGAGTTCACGGGATTGTCATCGTTCTAAGCTCTCGTCACGGCGTTCAGCGCGTGAGTCCGACTTCCGTGTCTTCACTGCGGGGTTTCGTATGCCTGCGGTGCAGCACGCGCCGGAGTTCCTACCCCGGCGAGACAACCCGCCCGGCATATGGCCGAGCGGGTTGCCCGTCCAATCGGTTCTCCGTGTCACTGTCCGGAGCTCACTGCCTCTCGAAGGTGAACGTGAATAGAGATCCCTCGATCGTGGCGGTGACGGTCAGCGTGCTACCCACGATCGACCAGCTGAAGGTTTCTGCGTCCACGGTGCCAGGGTCGAACGTGATCTGGCTGCCGGTCGCCGAAAAATCCCCGGAATCGCTGCAATTGGCGACGAGATCGCAAAAGTCGAGCGCATCGTTGGTCACGGAATAGGAGTACTCGCTGTCGTTGGAGAAAGTGAAGCTCAGGGTCATCCCCTCGTCCATCAAATTGACCCCGTCAACGACGAGCGAGGTGGCATTCCAGGTGCCGACAAGGCCCGCTGGAGGCTCCACGGCTCCGTCGCTGCAGCCGATCACGACGGGAACAAGACTCGCAGACATGATGAGCGCCAAGCGGCGGATTGTACGACCTGCTTTCATAGATACCTCCGGGTTGTGGTACGCAGGGAAGTACCACCGGCGTCGTGCTGGCAGCCGGTGGCACGGGTGGTCGGCGATGATCCACCCGCGTCCTCCTTATAGCGTACTATGCCATTCCAGACAAGAGCGGTCGTAATGGGCTAGCAAGAAGTCCGCGGTCTGTCGGTGGACGAATACAGTATCCGTGTCACTTGATGGCCCGAGCAGTTTGTGGCGCAGCACGCTGAACATGCGAGCGGCCCGACGTTGCGTCTTCAGTCACAATCGATACGAACGTTGCTGCATCCATCGCGTCGATGGACCCATGAGTTCTTCGAGGCATTGCGGCGTCGTCTTGGATCAGGCTTCGCCCAGGCGGCGGCCGCGACTCGCGACCATGTTACGAAACATGCTTGACCCTCAGGCGTAGTATGGGTAGACACGGCGATTTAGCCGGAGCGGGAGCGAGGAATGACCGTTTACAGGCTCTTCCCTAAGATCCGGCGCGAGTCCACGCGCGCGAATCTCCCCAGGGAAACGCACGTGCCCCGCGACACCGGCGCTCGCACCAGCGTATTCGATTATTGCGCTGAAGAAGTCGAACGCATCCGCCAGGAAATCGCCACGCCGGCCGCTCCGCTCACATGTCCAGTGTGTCAGGAAAAGCTGGCTGTTGGCGGGCCGATTGAGCTCGCTGACCGGCCGCAAGTAGTGTGGATGGTCACGTGCACCGGGTGCAAGCGAAACGTCGTGCTGCGGGAGTCCCGGCATCCGCCAGTTCGGAGGGAACTGCTCAATCGGCTGGTCGAGTCGAGGCGGCGAGGTCGCCGCGACGTGCGCGGAGCGTGTGGCGGTGTGATATTCTCGGCCGTGTTTCAGACAGCGCTTGTTAGCGCTGCGGTGCTGGGGACGATGGGTGTGGCTGCCCGGAGCGCCCCCGCGCCGGACACGATCATGCTGACGCTCGCCGAGCCGGCGCCCGAAGCTGAACCGGAGCCGGACGCGCGGGACGTGCCGGTGGTGGTGACGACCCTCGCAGCGCCGCCTAAGGGGTTTCAGGTACTGGATGCACCGATCGACATCCCGACCGGGATCCCACCGATAGACTTGGATCAGCGCTTCGATCCTCGCGACTATTCCGGGCGTGGCACCGAGGGTGGCGTCTTTGCCGGCGTAGAGGGTGGGGAAGGACCTGTAGACCAGCCCGTCGTTTTTGACGCAGCGTTGGTAGAAGAGCCTCCGGAACAGATCTCAGCGCCGCCGCCCCAGTATCCGAGCGTCCTGCGCAGTGCGAAGATCGAAGGATACGTCGCGTTACGGTACGTCGTGCTCGCAGACGGAACGGTCGATCAGACGAGCATCACCATCCTTGAGTCCACTCACGTCCTGTTCGAGCAGGCTGCCATGAGGGCGATTGGCCAGGCACGGTTTCGGCCGGGCCGCATGCAGGGAACTCCGGTCCGCGTGATGGTCGAGCAACGAATCGTCTTCACGTTGAGCTAGCATCGGCGTCCCCACAACCGAATCCCGACCGTCGAAGACCTGTTCAGCTCGAGCGGCCATCCATAATTTGAGAAAAGCCCGCGAGGGAGGGGCATGGTACAGGCACGCGAATGGCATGCGCCACTGCTGACGCTCTCCTCCGAGCGGATCGCTCGCGAGCGCAGGGACATGTGGGCCCAAGACGAGTCGGACCGCCGCTGGAGTCGGATCGTCGGGCGAGCAGTACTCAAAGCCGCTGCGTGGTATGCGTTCGGGCTTCTGCTCATAGGCTTTGCGCTGAACACGACGAATTACGATCTAGCCTCCGTTCTGTATGTCGTGGGCATGTTCGTGTGCGCACTCGGCCACACAATGACGGCTGTGCGGTTCTGGATCGCCGAGTGTCATTGAGTTCTGCCCGAATCTGATAGGTACCGCTCCCTCCTTGCAGCGCCACCGTTCTTTCCACATGGTAGAGTCGGTGACACACGTGGCGCCAACCGCGTCCGGGAGCTTCTTCGATGCCAGCCAACCTCACACCTGCTTATAGGGAGGCCGAGGCTCGGTTCCGCGCTGCGGTGACGCGGGAGGAGAAGATCGCGGGGCTGGAGGAGATGCTCCGCGTGATTCCCAAGCACAAGGGCACGGACAAGCTGCAGGCCGATCTACGCTCACGCCTCTCCAAGCTTCGCCGCGAACCGAAGAAGAAGGGCGCTACTCGGGGCCACAGTCACCGCGTTCCGCACGAAGGCGCAGGGCAGGTGGTCTTGGTCGGTCCTCCGAATTCGGGGAAGTCCAGTCTCGTTGCATCCCGCACTCATGCCACGCCCGAGGTCGCCGCCTATCCGCTCACGACACGCGAGGCGGTACCTGGAATGATGCCGTTCCAAGACGTGGCATTCCAACTCGTCGATCTGCCGCCGCTCTGTGAGGAGCATGTGGAGCCCTGGGTCTACGACTTGGTGCGTGCCGGGGATATGGCGTGGCTGGTGGTCTCGATCGAGCGCCCGCTCGCTGGGTTGGATGTCGTGATGGATCTCTTGGCCAAGAAGGCCATCGGTCTTTACCCCGCCGGAACCGATGGGCCGAACGACGCACGGCCAGGATGGCTCCACAAGCCGACGTTGCTCGTGGTCACCGGCATGGACAGGGAGGGATCGGCGGAAGATCTTGCGGCACTCGTACAGCTGCTGGAGATCCCATGGCCAACGGTGCCCGTGTCATGCGTCGCCGGTACCGGCCTCGAGGAGCTGGGCAAGCGCACCTTCGACGCGCTGGGGATCATCCGGATCTACACCAAGGAGCCCGGGAAGGATACGGACCGCGACCGACCGTTCACGTTGTCCCGGGGCTCCACCGTCGGAGATTTGGCGCGGCACATCCACAAGGACATCGCCGACGGCTTCAAGTTCGCTCGAGTGTGGGGGCCCAGCGCGTTCGACGGTCAGTCAGTCAAGGATGTTCACGTGCTCGAAGAAGGCGACGTGGTGGAGATCCACTGGTAGTCTATCATAGATGAAACGTCCAGCGGCCATCGTCAGATTTGTAGAGCACGAACACCGGGCGGCCGTCGACGGTGAACACGGCTCGACCCTCTTCGTCGATGACGGGAGCAACAGACGCGGCTTGTTGTAGCCCCTCGATGGCTCGCGTACCCCATTGCTGTTCAAACCGCTCCACAAGGGCGATGCGATCGTCTGGTGAGTCGAACTTGTGCGCTTCGCCGTAATACTCGTCGACGTAGGCGGCCCACCGCCCCTCCTCCGCCAGGGCTAGCATTGCTGCTACGGTCGCGGAGGCCTGCGCGCCGTCGGACATCGTGTCGGCCGACCGTGCCGGTACGTTATCGCCGTCTGACGGCGCGCGGCGCTCGCACGCCGATGTGACAACGAGCAGAGTGAGTATGAGAGTCAGTCGCTGTGCCATGGAGTACTCCTTCTGTCGTAATGCGTGACGTAACGGTACTTGATCGGCGTGGCAGATCGGAAGGTGAGAGACCCAGTTCACTCAGAGATTATGAGGTTTGAGGCACTTTGAGTAGACTGCTCGTGAAGATGCGCAACATAGCTCCGCTTCTGGCCACGGTCGCCGTACTGGCATGCGCCTCGAACCCTGCTCCCGTTGGCGACATCCCGACGAGCTTGGCAGGGGTGGTGGACTGTGTGATCCGAGTCGCCGGCGCGTCCGGGTACCGCACGGCCAGCGAGGAAGCACTGCAGTTTCAGGCGGACGCGGTGGTGCGGGCGGTGCAGCGTGGTCCCGGGGAGAGGGGCCTCGTGGCGTTCATTCGGTGGGGGGCGACACCGGCGGAACGGACGATCGCGTTCACACCGCTTCCCCACGGAAGCGTCATGTTCGATTCCCGCAGCGATGCCATTCGCCGACGCATTCACCGAACCTGCCTAGGGCAGTAGTCCACTCAACGCTAGATAGCTGACGCATGAGCAGGCTGTTTGCACAGCGTGGGCAGCCCGCGCTGGCTACGGTCGGATGACGGTCGCCTGCAGCCCGCCACCCGCTTGGTCGAGGACGATCACCGTGCGAGTCTCGCCCGTCGGGACATCGATCGAGTCGGTGAGCAGGAGCGTGTCGGTCAGGACGGGGATTCCGCCTTGGCGCGTCTCGGTCGAGACGAGAATCCTCCACACTCCCGGGTCGCTCTGTACGTACGGCGATGCTTCCTGGTAGCGGAACGGGAACATGATGGTGATGAACTGCTGCCAGTCGGGTTGGGTGCGCCAGATGTCCACGAGCGGCGCATCGCCCGCAAAGTGGGCCACCCGCAATTTGCTCTTGTCCGTGGGAACGACCGCCCCGGAGTCGGTGAGAACCCATGGGTTGATGATGCTGGATGAGTCGATCGTGAACACGGTAACGCTGTCTTTTGCCGTGAACGCGATCGAACTCGTGTGTGGCGCTGCGGTCGATCCGGCCGGCCGGAACCCCACCGGCTGATTGCCAGTAGGAACGTCGACGAAGGCACTCGGCACCCCGAAGGAGAGCGACTGCAGAACAACGGCGCCGCCCACCATGACGTCGAGGGTTGGAGTGTTGGCGAGCGTGTGGACGACGCGCAGCTGGGCCGTCGGGCCGGAAACGGGATCCTCCTCGTCGTTTCCAGGGTCAACGACGTTGTCGCCACATGAGATCGCGGCCGCAAGTACGGCGATGAGACCCAGTGTGGTGCGGGGGCGCATGGCAGTCGTTTGGCCCGCCACTCGACCTTTCTCAGACAGACTCGTCTTCATCGACCCTATCACTCTGCGCTGCAGGTAGCGAGACGGTGAACACGCTCCCCTCTCCAACCCCGCTCTCCAACGAAATGGTCCCACCTTGTACCTCCGTGAGCATGCGGGCAATGGCGAGACCGAGTCCCACGCCACCGTGCTCGCGGCTCCGAGACTTCTCAACGCGATAGAAGCGGTCGAAGATGTGTGGTTGATCGTCGGCAGGGATCCCGTCGCCGGTGTCCCGAACGATGATGCCTACCATGTTGTCGCCCCGGTGCAGAGCGATGGTCACCAATCCCTGCTCGGTATGCCGCACGGCGTTGGTGACGATGTTCAACACAACCTGCCGAGTGTAGTGGGGGTCGCCCAGCGCGCGCGCGGGCGCTTGGATCTCGTTGCGAATGGCAAGGTCCCGGCCGGTGGCCATCGCCTCCGCGATCTCTGCTGCTTCGCAGGCGATGGCGCTCAGGTCGAAGGACTTCCGCTCGATATCCAACGCGCGGTTGTCACTGCGCGCAAGGAGCAAGAGATCATCCACCAGCTTGCTCGTGCGTTCGACTTCAGTTCCGATGGCGGTAAGGGCGTCCCGCACCTCATCGGGCGTGCGACGTTCATCAACGGCCCACTGGGCCTGCGCTCGGAGATAGGTGAGCGGCGTCCTCAGCTCGTGGCTGGCATCGGCCGTAAACGCCTCTAATGCTCGATGGGAGGTTTCGACTCGCCCGATGAGCCGGTTGATCGCCTCAGCGATCTGGGAGATCTCGATGACGCCGGTTGGCGCAGCCACACGACGGCTCAGGTCGTCGGGGCCGATCGCCTGGGTCTGGGATCGCACCCGCTCGACCGGTGCCAGCGCGGTTGCGACTGACCTCCGGGTGGCACGGCGGGCCGCGAGCGCCGCCATCGGGAGAAGCAGAAGTGCGACTCCTGCCACGCCGGCCAGGCCGATCACGTGCGGCTGCCGGCTTCCGGCTACAAACACATCGAACTCGCCGGCCCGACGGTGCAGCACGCGATAACGCCAGCGTCCCCGCTCGGCCACCGCGCGGACGATCTCGGCGTTCACCTCTTCCGGCGTGGCCTCGGGACCGAGCGCCTCGATGCGCTTTGCCGGCATCGTGGGAGACAAAAAGAAAACCGAGGGCTCACCCTCGGCAGTCGGTGCGGTGCGGGTGATGATGAACCGGGCACCCATGCCGACCAACTGGTCAGCCAGGCTGTCGGACGCGACCGTCATGCGCTCACCCTCAGGATCGGCATACAGGCCGATCAACGACTCGATGACCGCCGCGGTTTGGCTCAAGGTTCGCCCCAACGACACCTCTCCCAGAATGGCAAAGGCCGCAATGACCACGACCGCGTAGCCGGAGAGCGTGGTCCACGTGAGCCGCGAAAACCGCGCGACCAGGTCGCGTGCCAGCCGCCGTTCGGTCACGGTCCTTCGAGACGGTATCCCACGCCGCGCACCGTCAGAATCTCGGTGCCGTCGGGAACCTCGCCCAGTTTCTTTCGCAGATAATTCACGTAGACATCCACCACGTTGGTGCCCGAGTCGAACTGGTAGTTCCACACGGCTTCAGCGATGCGGGAGCGGGACATGGTCCGGCCGGCGTTGCGCATGAGGAACTCCAGTAACGAAAACTCACGCGGAGACAGATCGATGCTCCTGCCCGCAACGGTCACGGCCCGAGTTGCGACGTTTAGAGTTACCACACCCACAGCGAGTGAGGAATCTTCACGCTTGAATTGCGCGCGCCGAATGAGTGCCTGGAGCCGGGCCAACAGCTCCGCCAAGTCGAAGGGTTTGGTCAGGTAGTCGTCGGCGCCGCCTTCCAGCCCTTTCACCTTGTCAGTGAGCTCTCCTCGCGCGGTGAGCATGAGCACCGGCGTGTGTATGCCCCGGTCGCGCAGTTCCCGCACCACGGCAAACCCATCCATTCCCGGTAACATGAGATCGAGAACGATGCAGTCGTGCTTGGTTCGCAGGGCGGCCGCGAGACCTTCGTCACCGGCGGAGGCCTGATCCACCGAGTACCCCTCCTCGCGGAACGCCTTCCGTAGGAAAGTACGAAGGTTGGAATCGTCTTCGACGAGCAGAATCCGCATATGATGTACGTGGCCCGACGGGGGCTGTGGGGAGGCACGACGCGCCTCCCCACGCTCGGAAGAAGTTACTTGATTCGCCGTACAGTGACACTGGCGACCGGATCGGTCCAGCCGTGCTCCGCTGGATCCAGGTAGGCGCCACCCTGAATGCCGGGGTGCTGTGAGACCACGCCACCCTCGGCGACGCGTCCGTTGCCGTCGGAGGCGCCGCCGACCGGCCCAATATCCGGACAGGCGTCCACCACGTTGGCCGACAGCTCGTCGTTCAGTTCCGTACCGCCATCGTAGCCGGCCGCGTAGTACGTCTGTGGCTTGAAGCCACCCGGAAGCTCTGCACCGTCGAGACCGACGAACCCGTCGTTGGTGCAGATGAGCATGAGGGCCAGCGAAAACCGCTTGGCGTTGGCACCAGCGGTCACGCTGGTCGAGAGCGATGTGGGTCCGGGTCCTCCGACGCGATGCACCGGCGCCATAGTGGCTATCACGCCGTCAACACCGGCGGTCGCCATCAACTCGCCGGCAGCCGTGCCGGGGTCGCCGTTCTCCGCGATCAGCCGCAGCCCCTCGGAAGCGGCCTCGCCTGCGCTGAAGAAGGACGCCTGCTTGGTGTGGGTGGCGATCACGCCGGGCGAGAAGGGCTGGCCCGTGGTGAGGTTGGTGATGGTGACCTCGTACTCGCGACTGGCTGCGTCGGCGGAATTCTCGATGCCTGCCGATGCGTCGAGGAGTGGGGGATCGACCATCTGGTCGGTGTCGCTACAGGCCAAACCAATGGCTGCGGCGAACACTGCTACGATGTGCTTTTTCATTGCTGCCTCCTGTGAAATGACTGTGCATGGAGCGGGTGTGCTTCCGCGGCACAGTCTAGGAGGCTGCTGTTGTGGGGATCGCCAATGTTAGAGGATTCTCACGGACCTCTCATGCGTCCAGCCGAGGGGTGGGGATGACATTCTCCCGTTGCGCAGAGCCGTTGGGGATCGTGGTTGAGACCTTCCGGCGGATTAGAAGCCACGCCGGTCGGAAAGGCAGACCGCTCAGTCACTGCCGCGTCAGCTCGACCGCGTATTCCATGACCACGTCTCGATCGGCTAACACATCCTCGATTGTTGGTGCGACTGGATGATCGGGAATGAGACCGCGATCACGCGGTTCGTACCCCGACACGGCGCAGGTATACCGAATGAACGGGATCCGGATCCGGAGTCCCGTGTGCGGAAGCGTGAGAGTCGCCCCGCCTCCCGAGGTGTTGCCGTAGTAGCCGGCCGCGCTCTCCTCCCCAACAAACGTGGCCTTGCCATGGTGATGCACGACCGAAGTGAACTCTCCTGTGGCGGAAAAGCTCCCGCCATCGATCAGGATGATCGCCTCGCCGCGGAAGCCGGGCGCGAGCGGCTGTTGCGGCCCCAGGTTGGGGTGACCGAGAACGTCGTACACTCCACGATCGTTCTTACGAACTCGGTCGGGAGGCATCTGCCAATCGGGTCGCTGAGTGTGCTCCAGGAATGCAAAGGTCGGTGCATTGATCTCGAGGGCAGCGTAGTAAGAGAACTCCCCATCCATGAGGTAGGCTGCGAGCAGCTTCCCGTACTCGTCCGTGCCGCCGCCATTACCCCGCACGTCGATAATCAGATGTTCGACTCCACGGCGGTCGAATTCCTCAAACGCCTCCCGCAGAAAAGTCGGGTAGTCGATCTCCGCTGCCCTATAGCTGCCCGAGCCGAAGGTGCGGACGGTCAGAATCGGGACGCCGTTTCGATAGGTGACCTCGATTGGCGGTGCGTTTTGGCCAGCCGCTTCTGGGTAGCGTTCCTGAAACCGCCGATTCACCTCAGACTCGGCGATTCCGTGGACCACAATCGTTCGCGGCGAATCGCCGGCAGGCGGCACATATGTCAGCTCGAAGCGCGTGGTCAAGCCAAGCGCAATGCTGTGCATCCGACCGAAGGTGGTCGTAGACTCCAACCCTCGCCGATACTTGGACGTTTCGATGCGACCGTCCGACGGCATCACTGGGAGCAGCTGAGCCAATACCTCAGCCACTGTGACGCCATTGATATGGGTGATTTCCGCACCGAGGACGAAGTCCGGATCGTCGCTGTAATTACGAAGCACATACGCGCGGCCGTGGGAGAACCGCAGGTTGAAAGGCAAGAGATGCGGCACGCGCGTTAAGTACGGCGCTAACCGACGCGACGGGTTGAGCCCGGTATGCCCGTCGTTGACTCCCGCGATCACTGGTGCGACGAGACGCATGAACTCGAGCTCGGTCATCGGGACACGAATCCGCGCCGCGGCCTCATCGAACAAGAGATCGATGGCGGCACGATCACTATAGCGGTAGAGCCCGGCGTGCCCGTCCTCGAGCGCACTTCGGAGGAGTGCGAAATCGTCGCGCAGCTGCTCGACCGGGAACTGCCGGTCGGGATCGTATTGCGCCCCCGTCTCCTGTGCCGGTAACGCGGTGGGGACCGCAAGCAGAACGGAGAGGAGAAGAGTTCGATGCATGGTGGCGTTCACTGAGTTGACTTCATGGTCATGGGTTACTCGCTCTACTCCTCAAGGCACCCGCGACTGCTCCATCGTCATCGTCATCGCCATGGTCATCTCGCGTCCCATGGCGATCATGAGGCCGCCGAGGCCCATGGTCATCGTCATTTCCTCCACGCGCCCGGCGTCGATGTTTAGATTCATCGTGCCGGCGACGTCGCCTTCGATCTGCATTTCCATCTGCATCGGGACGGCCGAGTCAGCGGACATCTCCTGGCTCATCGGTCCTGCGAAGGAGAGAACCGCGTGGCGCTCGCCATTGCGAATCTCGAGTCGCTCAAACCGGTAAGTAAACTCCATTGCCTGGTTCATCTGTACCACACCGAGTGGCACGCTCTTCTCGACAGGTACGGTCCATGTGGCACCCCAGCGCACCGGGTCCACCGGCAACTCGAGAGATAAGCCGCTCATGATGTCCTGCATGGTCCCCATGGCCTGCTGTACCTCGGCGGGCGCTGTCGAAGCCTCAGTTTCGGTATCGAGGATCTCGCCACGCGTCGTTATCGTTAGTCGTTGCGTGAGCCCCTCGATCATCTCTGCGCCCTGTCCCATCATGCTGAACAAGGCAGGTGCGTCGATTTCGACGGAGTCGATGACGATGGAGAGGATGCGCGTGTCACCGTCCGCGTCGACCACCGTTTGGGTCGAGTGCATGATCTGCCGCATCGTGGTGGGCGACGCCATCATTGGAACGTCCGGCATCTCAATCGTCGTCTCGATGAGCGTGCGGTGGTGCGACACTTGGCCAGCCGGTGGTGCCAAGCGCAAGAGCACGACGTCATCGGGCGATGGTGGGGCGGGGGCAGACGAGCCGCCGCAAGCAGGGAGCGCAAGGAACGCGAGCAGAACGAGACGGCGTGGCATGAGGATACCTCCTCGTCGAAACAACGCCGCGACGGTGAGCTGGCGCAAGAGGATACTGCGAAACCTCTTCACTTCTGCTACCGTACTATTGGCTCGGAGCCAGAGTGCGGCGCCTGTTCACTACATATGCTGGTTGACGAGATGGTCCGGGAGACGAATTGATGAAACGTTCCGAAGTCGTGATGTCCGCGATTGTGAGTACGCTGCTGATGGCTGCCGGGGCCGCTGGCGTTCAAGCGCAGACGCCGCTACTCGAACGAGTCGATCGGCGCCTCGAAGCTGAACGCACCGCGCTCATCGATATCCGTCGGGACATTCACCGACATCCGGAAGTCTCGGGTCAGGAGGCACGTACTGCCGCGCTAGTTGCCGGACGCTTGCGCTCCCTCGGTCTGGAAGTGGAGACGGGCGTGGGGGGACATGGCGTGGTAGGAATTCTCCGCGGTGCTCGGATGGGTCCGGTCATCGCTTTCAGAGCCGATATGGATGCCGTCTACTCCAACGCGCCGGACCGCGCCGCGTTCGCGTCGGTGAATGCAGGTGTGCGCCACATCTGCGGACACGACATCCACACGACCGTCGGGCTGGCTCTTGCGGAGTCGCTCGCCGAGATCCAGACGGAACTCGCTGGAACGGTGAAGTTCATCTTTCAGCCCGCTGAGGAGAACATCCGCGGCGCTCGCGCGATGATCGAGGAGGGCGTGCTCGAAGACCCGGCACCCGAAGTGATCTTCGCATACCACTCGGCACCCCTGGAGGTGGGACAGATTGCCAGTACCGAAGGGCTCTCCCTCCCTGGATTGGACCGCGTCATGCTCACGGTGCGCGGGGAAGGCGACCTCGAAGAGGCCGCAATGGCTTACGCTCGCGCTGCCCGATCCGCCAGCAAGGACGGCGGAGCACCGGAGGACGTTGTGATTGCGATGATCGGGCGACCCCAACCCAGCCCCGAGCGCGGCGACTGGGTGGTGCGGGGCATGGTTCGGGCTGGCAGTCCCGAAGCGCGCGCCCGAGCGAAGCGTGAGATCGAGCTGGCGGTCGCAGCAATTGAAGTCGATGGTATTTCCTACGAGTTCGACTACGAGGACCTGTACCTCCCAGACGTGGTCAACGACGCCGACCTCGTCCGCTCGACATTGGCGACGATTCGATCTGTCCTCGGACCGGACGGTCTCATCGAGTCCAACACTGTGACGCCGTACTTCAGTGAGGATTTTTCCCTCTACCAGCAGCACATTCCCGGTGCCATGTATTGGCTGGGCGTGTCAAACAGCGAGCGTGGTTATGTGGGGATGCCACACAGTACTGACTTTATGGCTGACGAGGAGTCGATCTTCGTGGGCGCCAAAGCCATGGCCGCGGTGGTACTCGATTACTTGGCCAAGAACTGACGGGTACGCGTCCCTATCTTCTCTCACATCGCCCGCATGTGCCGACAGGTGAACATCCACACGCCCAGTGCAAAGAACCCGACGGCGAGGGCGGTAATGGCAGCTAGCTCGAAGGCCACGTCACTGATGTCGGCATCGAAGTTGAGCACTTGACCGAAAGCCGACACCGCGTGCGTGGTTGGGAGAATGTCGTTGAGGTTCATCGTACGACCGGCGACGCTGAACAGCCGCACGTCAGGGATCGGGAACATCCCACCTGAGAAGAACATCAGAACGAAGAAGGGGAAGCACCCGATAGTCATGAGGTCGAAGACGGTTCGGAGCCATGCGGCAACCATCACGCTCATCGCGACCATCGCCATGCCGGTCAGTGTCCCGACCACGAGGATCGCCGTCACGGACCCCGACGTCCGGTAGCCGAGGGCCACAGCGGTCAGGAGCGCCAACCCCATCGACACGAGCCCGAGCAACACCTGTGCTGTGCTGATCGCCGACAGCCACTCCACGGTGGTCATGTTCGAGAGACGCAGGCGAATCAGTGTTCCCTTGTCTTTCTCCTTGATGAGTGATCCCGCAGCGGTGAAGAGCAGCATCATCAACGCGAGCGTCAGTAGCGCGGGAACGTAGAGATCGAAGTCACTCAGCGATCCAGTGGGGACGGGTGCCTGCCCGTCGAGGATGGTCGTGCTGTTGCCGAAGTAGAAGTACATGAGCACGACGAAGAACGGTGCGAACGAGAGGGTCATGCTCAGGATCTTCCAGTCACGGAGATTCTCGAGTGCGGTCTTCTTGAAGAGGGTCGCGAATCTCATTCTCGGAGCCCCCTTCCAGTCAATGCGATAAACACATCCTCGAGGGTCCGCTGCCGAATGGTCAATTCGTCAGTGGAGATTCCGTGACGCCGGAACACGTCGAACAGCTGCGGTAGGAGATTTACGATGTCGGTGCCGACCAGGCGCAGCCCTCCCGATCGGTACTCGAGATGGACTACGCCAGCCGGAAGACTCTGCCGTAGCCGGTCGAGGTCCGGCTCCTCCGCGTCCAATTGCTTGATTTCGAGAATCTCTCCGGGCCCAATACTCTTCTTGAGGTCGGCTGGGGTATCGAGGGCTAGCAACCGGCCGTGGTCAATGATCGCGATGCGATCCGAAAGCCGGTCCGCCTCGTCCATGTCGTGGGTCGTGAGCAATACGGTGGTCTTGTCGGCAAGCGATCGGACGTACTCGCGCACGAGGATCCGGCTTTGCGGATCGAGTCCAGCCTGTGGCTCGTCGAGAATCAGAATGGTGGGCTCGTGCACGAGGGCAAGCGCGATGTTGAGCCGGCGCTTCATACCGCCGGAGAGGGTCTTCGCCTGCGTGTCTCGTCGGTCAATGAGCGCCAGGATCTCGAGCAACTCGGAGGCCCGGTTGCGCGCAGCGACACGATCGATGTCGTACAGCCGCCCCATGAATTCCAGCTGCTCGGCGCACGTGAGCGTCTCCCAGACCAAAACCTCCTGGGGACACAGACCAATCAGCGTCCGGTGCCCGTGAGCGGCGGTCAAGGGGCGGCCGTCGATTTCGATGCTTCCGGCGTCGCTCTTGAGCAGACCGCAGATCATGTTGATCGTCGTGGTCTTGCCAGCCCCATTGGGCCCCAGGAGTCCAAACACCTCTCCCCGGAACACGTCGAGCGAAAGGTCGCTCACCGCCTGAAGATCGCCGTACGACTTGCACAGAGCTTCGAGACTCAGGATTACGTCCGGGTCCCTTGAGGACATCGCTGACCTCCTCAGAGCACCGCGCCGGCCTTGAAGGAACGTTTGCCTGCACGCGGCAGTAGGAGCCACTCACTTCACAATGTCGATCTGCCGTGGATCGATATACAGGGTCAGGGCATCTCCATACGTGATGCTGTCAATCCAAGTAGTAATCACCTCGATGATGTTCGGAGCCTTCCAGTGCGCAGGCTTGGTCTCGGGATGCGGGTAGTACACCCACCCATCGTACCGGCGGTCCCGGAAACCGAGTTGACAGGGCGAGAATGAGAAATCCTCCGTGACGGTGTCCGCGAACCAGGTGACGTCGACGAAATGGTGTGTGGGATTCCGCATGACGAAGCCCCGTGCATCGATCTGGACGTTGAGCGTTGCCGGATAGAAGTGCGTGAGGTCGAACCCGCGTGCTCGAAAATGCGGGAGCTGCAGCGCAAGGGATCCTGTGGGATACGGGCTGTCGTCGGCGTGTCCCGACGCGATTCCGTGCCCGCGAACCACGCACCCCGAAATCGCGATGAGCGCGGTCTCGGATCCTACTGATTCAGAATGCGAATCCGGCACTGGCATAGATCCCGAGTCGCTCTTCGCTCTTTGCCAGTGCGACGCTCACGGTGTTTGCAGAATTGAGAAACGACAACCAGACACCTCCACCGGCAGCCCAGTGCCATTTGTTCGACGACTCGCCGTCGAGGAACACCCGTCCCACGTCCCCGAGTCCGAAGATGCCGATGTGACCGGGTAGGAGCAGTAGGATCCGACCCAGCGTGAGACGCAGCTCGGCACTCCCGTAGGCCGCTGCATCACCGGCGAATCGGTTTTGCCGCCCTAAGCGAACCGTCGAGGCGTCACCGATGAACGCTGCTTCCTGAAAAGGATATGTGCCGAACACCTGCTTGCCACCGACGCGCAGGGCAAGCGTGGGCGAAAGCGGCGCGCGGGTTGCCGAGAGATAAGTGGTGGCCAGCCCGTGCACCTCGCCGAACGTCGTGCTATCCACGTCCCACACCCGGGGTGTCACGGCGCCTCCAAGCACGAGCAGCACGCCTCGGGTCGCCGCTGCCGGTACATCCCGCGTGTCGAATCGAAGTTCCGCGTGGCCACCGACCTGGCCGAACTCTCCGGATCCGTACAGATCGGGTACCGAAGCGAGGTAGCGACCCGGCCGATCCTTGGTGCTCGAATACATGAGCGTGGGGCCAAGCGCGAGTGCTGCGGACCGGGCAAGGGAGAACACCATCGTGGCATCGACCGCATACTGAACCTGATTGACGCTGTAGAACTGACTATCGTCGGGATCCAGGATTGTGGACTCGTTGCCGAATCCGTGAAACCGGACGACGTCGATTCCCGAGGCAGCAGCGGCCAACCGGAAGTAGGATCTGGAATTGGAG
Organism: Gemmatimonadota bacterium; assembly: GCA_039588055.1. Classification (GTDB taxonomy): domain Bacteria; phylum Gemmatimonadota; class Gemmatimonadetes; order Gemmatimonadales; family GWC2-71-9; genus JAOTVV01. Next base: position 27,721 of record JBDHAN010000008.1, read on the forward strand.
CGGCGCACGTGCGCGAGGATGCCGGTTCGGAGCGTCTTGGCACCAGCCGCATACCCACCGTCTACGCGTATGCGGGACGCATACGGAAAGTGCCGAAATCCGAAGTGTTTGCGGTAGACGCCGGCTCCCAGGAAGAGCCCGACATCAGGACTCATCGATCCGAGCACGAGCGCCTGCCACCGGTTCCCCCAATCGCGGTACGGCGGGTGATTGCGCGATGCCCTCGGCGGCGCTTGATACGACCGTCGATCGACCCGAACGCCTTGGAGGCCGGTGACGCGATCACCGTCCGACGTATAGAAATGCACGCCCCCCGCTCCGGACGAGTCGTTCACGATGTCGCTGCCGCTCCCGGCGATGATGCGAAGCGTGATGCGAGGCTCGTCGCCGCGAATGACCACCCGGTCGTCTCCTCCGTGCAGAAAGAGACGGATCTCCGACGTTTCATCGGGGTCGAATCGCCTGCGCACACGAGTGGCGCCGGAGGCGAACGCTCCGCTCGCCAACGTGACGTCCACGCTACCGTCACCCTGACGGTCGATTGTGGCGACGTCCGCTCGATCGGTCCCGTGGAGCGTGGCTTCACGAGCGAGCATGCGGTAGAACGCACGAGCCGCCTGCGGGAGCCTGTCGCGCCGTTCCATGAGAGTGCGCACGAGGCGCAGGCTGTCGAGTCGGCGATACTCGCGAGGCATCGCGGCCACGGCCGCTCCCATCACGGAGTCGGTGAGTCGAGTCTCGAGGAACGTCGCAATCGAATCCCACGTCGACTTGTCGAGTTCCATCAGGAAATGGCGATCGACTACCTGCCCGTTCCACACGAGGCCAACCATGTTTGGGTAGCGGTCACCGAAGCTCGTGAGTCGCGGTGTGGCAAGCCGCCCGAGTGCCGGGAGCAGGCCGTCATAGCGAACGAGTGCATAGTCACGGTCCTCGGGAATCGGAACCCAATGCCTCACGTCCTCGTCACCGAACCGTGCCCATCCCCACTGACCCTGATGGCGGTCCCAATCCCCAATTAGGAGATCGAGGAGTCGAGCGGTCAGGAATCCGCGCGTGTCAATTTGGTCAGGGCCGGCCGTCACGCGCTCGAACAGCTCGTGGCCATCAATGATCTCACTCGCTCCAAGGAACGGGGTGGCGTGCTCACTAATCGCACGCTCCTCGAAGAACCCCAACGTTCCGGCAAAGCGCTCGCGAAACTCTCTAAGCGCCGGATCATCCGGAAGGACCACGAGCCGGGGTGCGGCGTGCAGGATATCGGTAGCGCGCATCAGCACCGCCGCAACCGCAGGCGCGGCAGGGTGGGCGGAACTGGTTTGGTCCCGATAGATGTACTCGACTATGGTGCCTTGCAGCTCAGGGCGGGGCACCGACGGGTCCTTGTCCACCGAGCGGAAGGCGTATTGCTGTCCGTCGTTTCCACGGAACCGCAGCGACTTCGTCTGTGCCCCGCCGCCCGCCGTCGTGGGCGTGAGACCGCCCCCGACCTTCTGCATGTCGAGGACTTCCACGGCGATCGGCGTGGTCCAGAGGTCGCGGTAATGACTGCCGAAGAAGAAACGGTGGAGGGTGCCGGCTCCGTACTGCTCGCCCGCAATGATGGTCGTGCGATCGACCGAATCTCGCCCTGCGCCTACCTGGGCGTCCAACGGTCCCGACAGTGTTGCGGTGGCGAGGAAGACGGCGGTCACCACGAGCGCGGAGCGCATCATACCTCCTCCGGCATAATGTGTATCATATGGCACTGGTTCGGAGTGCACGTCAAGGAGCGCAGGGGAGGCAGCTGCAGGCTGACGGCTGACAACTCCCACCCGCATCGGCTCAAGCAAACACCTGCGCCATCCGCCACACGAAGAACACCAGGACTGCGCCTTCGAGCGCCCAAGTCTGCGGTTGTCGGTAGTAACCCTTGAACATGTCCCATCCCCAGCTTCCCGTGTCCTTGAACAGCGCGATGGTGAACTTCTTCTTGGACAGCGGCCACAGGAGGGGGAGTCCAACAGTACTTCCCAGGTCCGCGAGGTAGTGCGTCACCAATGCGGCGAAGGCGAACGGTGCATAGAAGGGGCTGAAGACATACACGATTCCTGTCACGACGATTGCGAACGCGAACGTGTGCGTCACCGTGCAGTGAAAACTCGGCTTCGCCAAACCTGCCTTAGACACCAGCGTGTCGGCGTTCGGCAAGAAGTGCATCGCTAGGCAGAACAGCACCGTCTTCGGATTCCAATCGAACGATGCGATCGACAACGCGAGTGGAACGTGACCGAGTTGCATGGTCATCCTCCGTAGGGATGCGGGCTGGCGTGTTCCGCCATGCCCTCGTACGAACGCGGTGTGTCGGCGTTCTGCAACGTGGCGGGTGCCTCGGCGTTCCGTTGGAGCAGCCGGGATAGCGCTGCGAGGACGACGGCGGGACGCTCCTCATGCACGTAGTGCCCGGCGTCGGGAACGCGTTCGAGCGTGAGGCTCGGCAGCTGTGCGGTCAATGCCGCGACCTCGTCGTCACCCGGCGCACCGTTGTGCGGGGCATCGCCGAGGAGCAACACGACCGGTGCCCGCACATCGCATAGGTGCTCGCCAAGGGTCTCAGGTTCAATGGCCTCAGCCATGCCCTGAAAGGCGTCGAGCGTCGCGCCGACGTCCTCGGCGAACTCCGCGATGTAGCTCGTGATCACGTCGTCTTCGAGCCACGCGTCGTCGGCAGACGAGGCACGGAGCTCGCGCATCAAGACCCGTCGCACCAGGGTCGGTCCGGCGAACAGCTTGATGAGCGGTGCCAGTTTCATCGCGCGGGCGAGTCCCGGAGGTAACGCTGTCTCCGCGACACCGCCCTCGATGGAGACAAAGGCACGGACGCGGTCGGGATGTCGGTATGCCAGCCGAAGTGCGATGGAACTGCCCAATGAGTGGGCCACGACGACTGCGGATGGCACTTCCAGGCTGTCGAGCACCGCTCGGATGCGCTCAGCTTGCGCGGTCAGGGAGTAGTCGGCTCGGCGTGGTCGGGACGAGCCGCCGAGTCCGAGTGGCTCGACGACGATTGTGCGATAGCCCCGCTCAGCGAGTGGCTCGACGAGATGACGATATCCGTACGCGGATCCGAGGAGCCCGGGAATGAAGACCACCACCTCGCCCTCGCCGCGCGACACCACCCGCACGATCTCATCCGGCGCGACTGGGACGGAGAAGACGGTGGCACTGTCGACGATCAGAACCGTTATCAGAGTGAGAAGCATGGACGATCACCTCCCTGGTGTGGACTCCCAGCCCCGCAGGGGGCATCGTGGTCGGAGTCGCGGTTGCGTTGGTGGAGCCTCGCCGTCGTCCGACAGCAGCCGCGGTCGCTGCCACCAGAATGAGCACACCCCCACCTGCGAGAATCGCCGAACTCGTGAATGGGAGCAGCGTTCCAACCGTGGCGATCAACCAGATGCGTGGGAAGCGCCCGAGGGCGGTCGCGGCGATGAATCGCGGCATCGGATACCGCGAGATCACGGCACAGCATCGTGCAATCCAGAACGGGATGGGGGTGAGCGCCGCGATGACCACAGTGGCGAACGGCTGTACGTCGAACCAGGTCATCAAACGGCGTGTGAACCGCGCGGACCGTACCCGCTCTAATCGTCTGGCGAGCAGTACGGCGCCGAAGACGCGGTAGTTGATCCATTCAACAAGGGCGATGGCAGCGACGCCGATGGTGGCGAGCAAGAGCGGCGGATACAGCTTCCCGAATGCCATCAGGATCGGCTCGGAGGCGCTCGGCAGGAAGGTCGAGGTCGGCCCACTGGTGAAGAACATGAGCCACGCGAAGGCGGCCAGCTCCTCGCAGCCCGGGAACGCCCACCAGACCGCGAGGCTCACGAACGCCGCTGCGCCACAGCAATACAGCAGTTGATCCCACGATCGGCTGAGCACCGTTCGAGACCCCAGGGAACGGAGCGACGACATGTAGCGGGGCCGTTCGCCCCACGTCACTTCTTGCCGGATCGATGTGGACGGTGTAGTGCTGCGATACATAGCTTGACCTCCGGATGGGTCGCGGTACCTTGGGCACTGTAGGGACCCGCCGTTGCTCCACCGTCCACCGGAGCGTGACCTGGCTGTTCCACTGTTCGTGATCACACTGCGCTTCCTCGGAGTCACCGAGGTGCGTGCCGCCGACGGTGCCGACGCGCTCGCCGTACTCAAGCAGCCCAAGCGTCTGGCATTGCTCGGCTATCTGGCTGCTGCCGCTCCGCATCGGTTTCACCGCCGTGATTCGTTACTGGCGTTGTTCTGGCCCGACCAGGACCAATCACAGGCCCGACGAGCGCTGCGGCGGGCATTGTTCTTTCTGCGGCGCGCACTCGGGTCCGATGCCATTGTCGGTCGAGGCGACGAGTTGGGGACGAGACTCGAAGACGTGTGGTGTGATGTGACGGCCTTCCAGCAGGCATTGGATGCCAAGCACCTGGATGAGGCGGTCGAGCTCTACCGCGGTGATCTCCTGACGGGGCTCTTTGTCGAGTCCGCGCCGGACTTCGAGCGATGGCTGGAGGTTGAGCGCGCCAGGCTGCGCGACCTGGCCGTCGGGGCGGCGTGGGCGTTGTCGGACCGGGCGGAACGGTCGGGAGACGTGCGAGATGCTGCACAGTGGGCGAAGCAGGCGCTCGAGCTCACCCCTGACGACGAAGCGGGATTGCGACGGCTGGTCCGCCTCCTTGATCGAAGCGGCGCCCGTGCCGCGGCCCTGCAGGCGTATCAGGGATTTGTGAAACGGCTCGCGGAGGAACTCGAGCTCGAGCCCGAACCCGAGACCGTGGCGCTGATGGAGACCGTGCGGTCGCGGCATGATGCGCCGGTCTTGGCCGGTGATGTGCCCGCTCCGCGCAAGCGTTCACCGAACCTCGTTGCCGTGCTCCCCTTCACCGTCAGGGGACCCGTCGAGCTGCAGTACCTGCGGGATGGCATGGTAGACCTCCTCGCGGCGAAGCTCGACGGTGCTGGTGCGCTGCGCACGGTGGAGCCCCGCAGCATGCTGCACTACATGCGATCGTTGAGCGGCAGTGAGATCGACGTCCACGAAGCCCGAGCGGTCAGCGAGCGGTTCGGCGCGGAGTGGTGCCTCTTTGGGAGTGTCGTGGTGACCGGGGAGCGCCTGCACGTCGCCGTCACGCTATGCCAGGCTCAAGGACAGCGAGAGATCAGAGCGGATGTTGGCAACTACGGCGAGGGCGAGATCTTTAAGGCCGTGGATGAGATCGCCAGGCACATTCTCTCGCAGTGGACAATCTCCTATGGTGGCATGATGGCGCGGCTGGCCGCCGTCACAACCGAATCAGTCACGGCACTCAAAGCGTACCTGGTGGGCGAGCGGGCCTTCCGAGCTGGTCGCTTCGCTGACGCAGCCGCGGCATACGAGCAGGCGGTTGGTGAGGACCCAACGTTCGCGCTTGGTCATTACCGTCTTGCTGCTGCCTATGCGGCCCGCGGCGCCCCGGAAGCTGCCGGCGAACCATGTGCCCGTGCCTGGGAGCACCGCCAGCGTCTCAATCCCCGCTTTCAGCTGTTGGTCGAAGCGCAGGCTGCGACACTCCGAGGGGCCGCCGGCAATGCCGAAGGGCTTTGCCGCTCCGTGATCCGCCAGATACCGAAGAATGTCGAGGCGTGGTTTCTCCTCGGGGAGACGTACTTCCACTACAACCCAGATCGCGGGCGCTCTATCATGGAGGCCCACCGTCCGTTCGAACGGGTCCTCGACCTCGATCCGAGGCACATCGGTGCGCTCACTCGACTGATGCGATTGGCGGCCTTCGAGGGTCGCACAGATGATCTCGGGTTCCTGCTCGAGCGCTTTGAAGCGGCGGAACCGGAAGCCGAGCAGAGCATCTCTGCGCGCGCACTCAGCGCCTTCGCGTTGGGTGATCGGGCGGCCCGCGATATGGTCATGGCGGAACTGAAAGATGATCCCCCTCAGCTGGCCGCAGTCGTTGGAGACATCGCGGTCTATGTCCGTGACTTCGCAATGGCAACGGAGGTCGCCGGCGTGATGGCGGATATGGCGTCGTCGCCCACCGTCCGGGCCCATGCGCATCTGTTGCTTGCATATCTCGCGGCTGCGTCCAGGCAGTTTGACCGTTCACTGGAGGAGCTCGACCGAGTGGAGCAGCTCGACCGTGCAACCGCGTTGTTGCACCGAGGGCTGATGCTCTCGCAGGAGCATCTGTCCGCCGACGAGGCGACAGTCCAGACCTGCTACCGGACGCTCGAATCGTGGCATCCGGTGGACCCCCGCAGTGCTCCGCAGGATGTTCTCTCCGTCGCCACGCACCGCGGAATGCAGCGCTGTCTCCGTGAGTATGTGCTTGGGATGCTCGCGACCAAGGCCGGGAATCTCGAGGTCGCGCTCCTACACGCCGACCAGTGCGATGCCGCAGCACGCCCGGGCGACGACGAGTTGCTGCGCGCCGACCTGGCGCGGGGCGTGCGCGCCCGCGTCGCGCTTGTTCGAGGTGAGCCGGCCCGCGCGTTGGAGATCCTGGAGACGATCGTTGGCGAGTGCCCATCTCAGGTAGTTACGTCTTCTCCCTTTGCGTCGCGGGTGACGGAGCGATTCCTGCGTGCCACGGTGTTAGAGGCTGTTGGCAGGCCGGAGGAAGCGGCAGGCTGGTCCGAGAGCATGGCACAGCGATCGGTGTTTGAGCTGGTGTTCGCTGAGCGGGGGCAGAAGAAGCAGGAGGGGCAGGAGGGGCGAGACGAGTGATTGCAGATTGCAGAACTGCGGCGGCAGGAGCTGCAGGGCGGCAGAGATGGCAGCTGATAGCAGACAACTGACAACTGACAACTGATACTTTACGTTTGTTCATCTGCTAACGGGGCGTGCTAACCCGGCATGACCGGTCCAGAGGCTAGTCAGACTGCAATTGAGGAAATCGAGGCTGCCGTCCGGGCAGCCCTCGGGGAGGAGTACCGCATCCATCGTTTGCTTGGACGCGGTGGCATGTCGGTGGTGTTTCTGGCCGAGGAGCTCTCCCTCAAGCGGCCTGTAGCACTCAAGATCTTCCCACTGACGTTGGCGCTCGAGAAATCGGCGTCGGATCGATTCCGCCATGAGGCGCAGATTGCGGCCTCACTGGAGCATCCGCACATCGCGCCGATTCACCGGTTCGGTGAGGCCCCGGGCTTTCTCTGGTACACGATGAAGTTCATCGACGGCAGCTCGCTGTCGGAGACGCTGCGTGACGTCGGTCGGCTCAGCCGGTTCAGCGTTTTAAGCCTCGCCGAGCAGACGGCGAGCGCCCTCGACTATGCCCATCGGCAGGGGATCGTGCATCGCGACATGAAGCCCGCGAACATCATGCTGGACGAGAGCAATTGGGCATACGTGTGCGATTTCGGAGTTGCCAAGGCCCACGACACCAAACTCACCCAAACCGGCGGAACGATCGGCACGCCGGCCTATATGTCGCCCGAGCAGCTCTACGGTCGATCGCTCGACGGCCGATCGGACCAGTATTCACTCGCGATCATGGTGTTCGAGTTGCTGACCGGCCGGCATCCCTTCGAAGCGGAGTCGGTAGCCGACATCATCCAGATGCACTGCACGACGCCGCCGCCGCTGCTCTCCGAGTTCCTGCCGGATCTGCCGGAGTCTCTGGTGCAAGGTGTCGCGAAGGCCATGGGCAAGGAGCCGGAGGACCGTTTCGACTCGGTGATCGAGTTCCTGTCGGGGATCGGTGGTCGGCGCCCGCCGCAGGCGCCGGAGCCGCGCGTGTCGACCCGGGTGACCGAGGCGATCACCGAGCGTGTCGATAAGCGTCCCGTCCCATGGGGGCGCCGGCGGTACGTGCCGTTGGCAGCGAGCGCCGTGGTTGGTGCACTGGCGACCTGGGCCGCGATATCCTTCACGCCGCTCGGAGGCCCCGGTCAGGCAGGTGGCGATGGCGCGCCCGCCGCGATCGAGGTCGGGCACGTGTGGGTCAGCGCCGACCCGTGGGGTGAGTTGTATATTGACGGGACCTATGCTGGAAACACGCCCGCGCTCAATCTCCCGCTTGGGGCGGGTTCGCACGTCGTGCGGGTTCAGCGTGAGGGGTACGTAACATTCGAACGTCGCGTCGAGTTGACAGCGGGGCAGGAGCTACGCCTGACCGATATCGTGCTGCGGCCAGAGCCGTGAGCCGGCGAGGGCGCATTCTGCTGTTCGTCGCGGCCGCATGGGTGGCGCCCGCAGCCGCGCAGACGGGTCCCGAGCTCCGCGATCAGGGCCTCAGGGCCTATCGGGCGCTCGAGATGGAAGCCGCCGCACGGCTGTTCCGGCTCGCGCTCGCCTCGTCCGACTTTCCCAATACCGACGTCCTCTCAACCGAGGCCTATCTGGGCGCCGCGGAGTTTTATCGGAACCGGCCGGATTCGTCACGCGCGGCGTTTCGTCGGATCGTGCTGCGCGAACCGCGATATCGCCTCGACCCCGTCGCGTTCCCACCCGAGGTCACGCGCGCCTTCGATGCCGTGCGGTCTGCAACGCCGGCCGTGTCTGTTGACGTTCCACAGCGCGCGATCTTCGAGCCCGGACGTGGCGGACTCACGGCTCAGGTCTTCACCAGCGGCCCGCACGTGGTGCGCGTTCGCATCGAGCGGTCGGACGGAGACGTCATCCGAACGTTGCACGACGGTCGTGTGACGGACAGCCTCGCGGTCACGTGGGACGGGGCGGGCCGGCGGAATGCACGTCTTTCGAGTGGGCTCTACGTCTGGAGCTTTTCCTCGTTGAGTGGAGACGGGAGGGTCCGGCGCATTCTCGACATTCCCGTTCGCCTCGACCGATCCAGCGTCGGCTCCGAGACACTGCCGCCCCGCCCGACGATGTTGCCTGAGTCCAACCCGGCAGGACCTGCGTTTGTTCGTCTGGGATTGGGGGTGGGGGCGGCCACCGCGGCGTGGCTGGTGATGCCGGCGTTCACCGATCGCGACGGTCCGCGCGTGGGTCTCGCGGTCGCCTTCACCGCGGCGGGTATCATTGGCTTCTTGGAGAAGCGACCTGGCAAACCGCGTCCCGAAAACGTGGCGGCGAATCAAGCGGCGTTGCAGGCGTGGGAAGAGCAGGTACGTCGCGCGACCGCAGCGAACCAGGGACGCAGGCCCGGGCCACGGATCATTCTCGAGACCGCCAGGTCGAGCATTCGGCGGTAGCCTGGGATTCGCTGCAGCTACCTCGTCACAGCTTCAGCAGCGCCAGCATCGTTCCGACGATGGTGAGCGTGCTGCCAGTCCAGAACACAAACATCCAGCGAATGAGCTTGCTCTCCGATTGCGCGACCGCACTTCGAAACTCCCCGCGCAACTCCCCGCGCATCTCAGCCATCTCGGCACGCAGTTCACCGACCCGCTGCTCGAACTTCAGGTCGGCCCGGGCAAACCGCTGCTCCAGCTTCATGTCGAGCTGTGCAAACCGCTGTTCGACCTTCAGATCGGCCTCAGCGAAGCGCTGTCCGACGTTGGCGGTGAACCGCTGGAAGTTCAGCTCGTTCATCTCGCGCAGGTCGGTACGGTAGGTTGCGTCGAGCCGATTGAGAAACTCCACAAGCTCCTCAGCGATGTCGTGTCCGAGGCGCTCGTAGAACGCCGCAGAGAAATTGGCGGTGATCGGCATTCGACCCTCTCACTGGCTGCCGGCACCACGATGAAACGTACGCTCGGCGGGCCGGTAACCACAATCACGCCGCGCGCCCAGAAGCACGCAGGAGCCTCGGTTGGCAGCGGGCCAGCTTAGCTTTCGTAGTGTTCGCTTCCCGACACGTGAGGGTCCGGGCAGTTTGATCACGACGCCAGCGGGTGACATCTGCGCGTGCACGTTCTTGGTGCGTTTCTATTCCAGTCGCTTGTAGTCCGACATCAGCGATTTTGGCCGGTACGCCGGTGGTATCGGGTCGGGGCCGTGCTCATTCTCCCCAACGGTACCGCGTACAAACCAGAGCTCGATGAATGGCCAAAGTTGGACGGCAGGGGCGAGTAACAGGAGCGCGAACCAACCACGGCTCCCCCTATCGTGGGCACGCTTTACCGTGAGGGCAGCCTGTGCCCACAACTCGAGCACGCCGGCGAGCCATCCTTCACCGAGGATGAACGGTACGGACGTCGCAGCAGCCACGCCGATCTGGTAGAGTCAGAAAGGCTTCCTGTTGAGCCGTCCCCTGAAAGAGAAGAGAACATCCCACGGGTCCATCACAGCCTCCCTTCATGTCGTCTAAGTAACCACTGTCGATCGGCCCTGTCGATGGTGTCGGCATTCCCTCAGGGCGGCCGATTGACACTGCGGTCGCGTCCTATACCTTGGCGTGCTGCAGACCTCGTCGCTCTACGCGGAGGACGGTTTCATGACTCTCGACGCCAGCGACCCCCCGGCACAGCAGCAGTCTTCCCTGTCGTGGCCGCCGCCAGGGCTCGAAGCGCTGCACGGTCGCCTCTGGCCATTGGTTGCGCTGGTTGCTATCGGCGACATCATGCTGTTCTTGCCGTTGCTCGTGGCTGTTGGTACCCGTCAACATTTCGCGAGTCTTGGGCCCTTCGGGGAGAACTGGTGGTTCCTCATCGTCACGACGACGTTGGGCGTGCTCATCCTGCTCGGAAGCCTGGAACGCGTCGTCCGTCTTTCGTGGGCCGCAGGCGCTGCCGCGAAGAACGGCCACGGATGGCTCACAATCCTACACGTCGTGAGCGACGGCACGCGGGACACCGGATTTCTGCTCCAGGGTGTTCGACAATTCACGGGGTTAGCGGCCAAGGAGCGGACGCCGATTCTCTACCTCCGGCTTGCATCCGCTGCCCTCCACTTCCTAGCGGTCCTCCTGATGCCGATCGGTTTCGTGGTCGGCGTGCTCCTTGGTCTTTGGAGTTGGGCGGGACCGTTCGCACTCTGGGTGCTCGCGGTATGGATACCAATGCTGGTCTTGATCGCTGGCGTGTTCGCGCGACTTATTGCGCACCTGCTTGGTCGCGCCGTCCGGCGACCGGCGGGCCTCCCCCGCGAAAGCGTGACGGTCAGGTCCGAGATCTCTAGTTGGAACGAGCAATCGAGCGAGCTCGTCGGCGCCGACGGCCCAACGGCCGGGACGTCGGGTCGGGGCCTGCCGTTCCGGCTGGGTGCGGTCGCGTTGGGCATCGCGAGCGGCGCCGTTATCGTTGCGGGCGTTGCCCTTACCCTTGCCGGTACCATTCCACCCATGCTCGCTTCCGTCGCGGTGCCATCGTTCAGTTCGATCGAGGCAAACTTCCAGCGCGCCGAAGTGTTTCGACCATACCGGCTCGAACCGGACCCGAATATCACGGCCCGAGCCGCCGGAGAGGCGCTGCAGTCGTTGCTCCACGTCGGCCAGCCACGTGAGCTCGAGGGTTACGAGCAGGCTCCTGCGCGCGTGTACGAACGTCCCTTCATTCCCGACTCCTTGCGGGCTTGGCTACGCCAGACCATCAACGCCGGTGGGCAGAACCTTTCGGCTGAGGATCGCCGCTACCTCGAGGCCATGGCGGCTCACCCGGCGTTCGCAGAACTCGAGACGATTGCATCCGCAGCGGAGATCGATGTCGTCGGGACGCGATATGCACCGGCTTTTCCCGAGTCGCTGCTCCCTCTGGAGATGCACATCCCAGCGTATTTCGGTTTGCGAGTCGCCATCGACATCATACTGATCTCGGCGTACATGGACCTCGACGCGGGACGACCGGCCCGAGCGGAGCGTGCAATCAGAGAGGTGATCTCGACGGGTTTTGTGCTCATCGATGACGCCCCCATGCTGATCGACAACCTGTTGGGAACACGTCTCGTTCTGAATGGCGGGACCGCACTCAAGGTCTACTTGCGGCGGACCGGCCGCACGGATGAGGTGGAGAAGCTCGATGCGATTGCCGACCATGTCCAGCGTGTGACCGAGCGGATGGGTCAGCGTCGGATCGGCCACAGTGTTGAACAGGCAACGCGTGCCATGCCAGAAATGGTGACCGACACCCTGAGTCCACTGGGACTGCGCTGGGAGTTCTTCCAGACGGTCAGCACCTTCGCGTCGTGCAACAATCTGTTCACGATGGTGTTTGGTCCGGGCGAAGAGTATCGCAACTGGGTCGAAGAGGCCCGCGCGTCTTTGGTCCGGCGAGAGAGCGATGCCGAGTTGTTCCGGTTCCTTGGCCGCGGATGGTTCGGGACCGGCGGCTGCCTTCCGATAGTCGCAGGGCTGCAGTTGATGGACGCAGGGCCGTAGGCTCGGGAGCCGCACCTGGTACTCGTGACCGTCGCTACGGCTCGATCGCCGGGCTCACCTCAGGAGATATCGCGGCGTCTCGCCCTTGTACGTGCGGTAGTCATCCCCGAACAGCCGCTCCAGGTGCTCCTCTTCGATCAGCACGATGAGGTGTACGACGATCCAGTAGAGAATCAGGGCGGTCCACGCCAGGAACGTGCGGCCCATCACCGCGTATCCAGCGAGGAAGAAGAAGTAGGTCACGTACTGCGGGTTGCGGGAGAAGCGATACGGTCCCGTCGTCACTAAGTGCGGCTGCCGCCGGCCGGTCCACATCCCCTTTGAGAAGTGCCGGAGTGGCCAGAGACACCCGAGGAGTCCAAGCGCCATGATGCTCATGGCGACCACCTCGATGGTCGTGTCCGGCACGACGATCATGGGAAACGCATACTGCATCACCATATGTGGCATCAGAAACGCCAGGAAGACTGCTGCGAGGCCAAGCCGCGTCGTGTGACCGTAGCGCTGGTAGTCCGCACGGTATTTCGTGGGCCCGATGACGACCATCGGGGGTGTCAGCAGGATGAAGAGAAGTCCGAGGTGTATGTCACGTCGATGTCTTGGGCCCAAGGTGCAGCGTGCTCGGCGCCAGAAACAGCTGGGACGCGGTCGGTATCGCGCGTCCCTACCTGATCACCGGCTTGCGCCAGTCCAGTGCGCCACGTGACCTTTCGTCCCCATGAAACCTCCGACGACGCCGCACCAGCTGGTCTGCGTGTCACTCGTGGCCCTCGCTGCCTGCGCCACCGAGCCCCAGGTCTCCTTCGTAGACGTCACCGAGTCCGCAGGTATCGCCTTCCGCTACACGTTTGGCGATTCTACCTACGAGAACATTTTGGAAAGCAGCGGGTCCGGGGTGACGGTGTTCGACTACGACGGAGACGGCGATCTCGATCTCTATCTCCTGAACGGGACGTATCTCGAGGGCATCAGCGATTCGACGGGCCGGTCCCACGCCAATACATCTGACGCGCTCTATCGCAACGACGGAGACGGGACGTTCACCGACGTCACCACGAGTGCTGGCCTCGACGACCGGCATTGGAGCATGGCCGCCGGGACACTCGACTACGACGCCGATGGGGATACCGATCTCTTTCTCCTCAACTACGGTCCTAACGTCTTCTACCGGAACGACGGCCACGGGACCTTCACTGACGTGACCGACGCTCTGGGGTTGCGGGGCCCCGAGCAATTGAACGGGTTCACACCGTGGAGCGTGGCTGTCGCCTTCTGGGACTACGATCGGGACGAGGCCGTGGATCTGATGGTGGGGAACTTCCTCGCCTTCGATCCCGCCTACGTGTCTTCCACTACACCCGACATGATGCCGCACCCAACGGAGTACCTGGGACAAGCGTCACTCCTCTACCGCCAGGGTGCGGATGGACGATTCACCGACGTGACGAATGCCGTCGGTCTGCTCTATCCCGAATCGATGTGCATGGGGCTCACGGTGTTCGACTTCGATGACGACGGGGACCTCGACCTGTTTCAGGGAAACGACCACCAGGAAAACTTTCTGTTCCGCAACGAGAGCGGTGGACGCTTTACCGACGTAGCGGTCGCGGCGAGCGTCGCTGTGAACGATCGCGGCATGCCAACGGGCTCGATGCACGGCACCCCCGGCGATGTCGACGGCGACGGCCTGATCGATTTGCTGGTGACTGACCTTCGTCACGGAGCGCTCTATCGGAACCTTGGTGACGGAAGGTTCGAGGACATCGCGGAACGAAGCGGCATCGCCGCGGCCTTCCGGGGGCGGGGGCAGTGGGGAGCAGCGCTGTTCGACTACGACAACGACGGTGACCTGGATATCTTCACGGCTAACGGCACGGCGGAGGCGTTGGTGCTGCAGCATCCGTCACTTCTGGAGAACGATGGCACCGGCCGATTCCGCGACGTCGGCATGGAGCGGGGCGCCTACTTCCAAACCTTACGGTCGGGCAGGGGAGCGGCCGTGTGGGACTACGATGATGACGGTGACCTGGACGTCATCGTTTCCCACGTTGATTTGGATGGACGGCCCGCGCTCTTGCGGAACGATGGAGGCAATCGACACCACTGGCTGGGCCTCACACTCATAGGGCCCGGCGGCCCGGCATCGGCAATTGGCGCCAAGGTGACCGTGTGGGCGAATGGTATGCGCCAGGTCGCGGTGAATCAGTGGGCCACGAGTTATTTGTCTTACAACGACCCGCGGGTTCACTTTGGTTTGGGAGACGCCGCAAGCGTCGACAGCCTGCAGATCCGCTGGCCGGGTGACAGCATCGAGACCTATCCCGACCTTCCCGTCGACGGGTATCTCACGGTCGAGGCCGGCGGGTCCTGGCGATGAGCGAACTTTCGCGACGCTGATGCCCCCGCCGTACGTTATCGAGTTACTCAACTGCTTTGGAGCGCCCGGATGAGCCCAGCTGTACCTGACCGTCTGATCGCCGCCCTCGCCGACCGCTATGCCATTGCGCAGGAGGTGGGCAGCGGAGGCATGGCCACAGTGTATTTGGCGGAAGACCTCAAGCACCGGCGGCACGTGGCGATCAAGGTGCTGCGGCCGGAGTTGGCCGACGCGCTGGGGCCCGACCGGTTCCTGCGAGAGATCGAGATTGCGGCCCGGCTGGACCATCCGCACATCCTGCCGCTCTACGATTCGGGTGAGGCCGACGGGTTCCTCTTCTATGTCATGCCGTACGTCGAGGGAGAATCCCTGCGGGATCGCATCGAACGGGAAAGGCAATTGCCGACTGAAGACGCCATCCAGATCGCGCGTGAGGTTGCCGATGCGCTCTCATACGCACACAGCCGGGATGTTGTCCATCGCGACATCAAGCCAGAAAACATTCTGTTGGCCGGTGGACACGCACGTGTCGCCGACTTCGGCATCGCTCGTGCTATCACCGAGGCCGGAGGCGAGCGCCTGACCGGGACAGGACTTGCGATCGGTACGCCGACGTATATGAGTCCCGAGCAGGCGGCCGGGAGTCACGAGCTCGACGGCCGAAGCGATCTTTACAGTCTTGGCTGTGTGCTGCACGAGATGCTCGCCGGGCATCCCCCGTTCACCGGCCCGATCGGCAGCCTGGTGCACCAGCATCTCGTGGCGGATCCCCCCTCGATCACGACGCTGCGGCCGGCTGTGCCGCCGCAGGTTGCGGCTGCATTGGAACGCGTGCTTGCCAAAACGCCCGCCGACCGCTTCAACCCTGCGGCGCAGTTCGCTGACGCGTTGCGCCCGCTCCCACCTGTCACATCCACCGTGGCGCCGACAGCGATGGCAGGCATTGGGCTGAGTCCGGTTCGGTCGGTCGGGGTGTTCGCACTTTCGGCAGTTGCCGTGCTCTCTGTCTGCTACATCCTCGTGCGTGAGCTGGGCTTGCCGGCGTGGGTCTTCATTTGGGCGATTGCCCTGCTCGTGATCGGGTTGCCAATCGTTGTCGCGACCAGCCTCGTCCAGCGTGGACGAGTCGCCGGTGCCGGTGCATCCGGTGGGGTCCGCGGGCTGCTCAGCTGGCGGAACACGTTGATGGGCGGCGGGATCGCATTCGGCGCGCTCACCCTGGTGACGGCGGGATACGCCGCTTCGCGGGTCCTGGGTATCGGCCCTGCGGGAACGCTGCTCGCGACCGGTGCCATCTCGGAGCGCGAGCGAATCATCCTCGCCGATTTTGACAACCGGACCGACGACCCCTCGCACAGTGCCACCGTGACCGAGTTGCTGCGGATTGGGCTGTCACGCTCTCAGGCGGTCTCGGTGCTCGACCCGACGCAGGTCGCACGGATTCTCCAGCTGATGGCACGTGATCCGGCGGACGGTATCAGCGATTCGATCGCGATGATCGCAGCGGAGCGGGGTGGTATCAAGGCAGTGGTCACGGGCGAGATCGTGTCCGTAGGGAGCGGCTACTCGATTTCGGCGCGGCTCGTCTCCGTCTCGGGAGAAGTACTCACGGCTCAACAAGCTTCGGCGCGCAACGAAGACGATATTGTGAACGCGGTGGACGAGCTATCGCTCGCGTTGCGAGAGCGGTTCGGGGAGAGTCTCCGGACGATCGCCCAGGCCCGTCCGCTCGAGCAGGTCACGACGCGGTCACACACGGCGCTGCGGGTGTTCTCGCAGGGGCTCCAGGCGTGGAACCAGGGAGATATTGCACGGTCCATGCAGCTGCTCGAGGAGGCGATCGCGCTCGATACCACCTTCGCAATGTCGTATCGCAAGCTCGCCATCATTCTGAGCAACCAGGACGAGCGCCGAGCACGTGCGGTCGAGGCCGCCACCAAGGCTTATCAGTTCCGCGACCGTCTGACCGAGCGCGAGCGCTACATGGTGACCGCAGCCTATCACTCGGTCGTGACTGGCAACCGGGACCAGGTCATTAGCGCTTATCGCACGGTGCTCGACATGTTCCCCGATGAGACCTACGCCCTCAACAACCTGGGGGTGATCTATTCCCAGCTGCATGATCACGAACGCGCAGCGGATCTCTATGCGCAGGCATTGGCGGTGGACTCGACACTTCGGCTGCATTACTCAAACCTCGCGTCGGCCTTGGGTCTGCAGCAGAAGTGGGACTCTGCTGCTTCAGTGATCGACCACTTCGCAGAGCGCTTCGAGGGGAATCCCGAAGTGAAGATCTCTCGCATCATCAATGCTGCCTACCGCAAGGACTACGCGGAGGCGGAGGTGCTCGGGACGGAGTTGATGGATGAGCAGAAGGGTACGGTGTTCTGGGAAGCAATTGCCTATGAGTGGCTCGCGCAGCTCGACGCCATGCGTGGACGGCTCGCCGCGGCGGAGCGTCGCTGGGCGCGCGCGTTCGACATCACGGCGGGGCGCGATCTCGCAGGGGCCTACCTCACGCGAGCGGCGCGGCGCGCGATCACCGAGCGGCTCTTGCGTGACGACGTCGCCAGGGGACGGGAGATCCTAACCGACGCGCTCCAGCGCTACCCGCTCGACCGGGTGGCGCCGCTGGATCGACCGTATGGCTACTTGGCGTTTGCCTTCGCCGCGGTGGACGAACCCACGCGGGCCCGGGATCTTCTCACTGAATTCGAGCAGACATCAGCAGCGGATCACAGCGCGGAGGCAGAGCTCTGGCGGGAGGGGGCCTATGGTGTCGTCGGACTGGCGGAAGGAGATGTTGACGATGCCCTAGCCGCTCTGTGGCGCTTTGCCGATGGCAACGCCTGCGGGACGTGTCCGGCGCCCTGGCTGGCGCGAGCCTACGAGCAGCGAGGCCAGTTGGATTCAGCTCGGGTCATGTACGAACGACTCGTGAACACTCCGTCCGACCAGATCTGGTATGATGCGGGTCATTTGGCCCAGGGGTATGTGCGGCTCGGTCAGATGGCCGAGGAGTCAGGCAATCGTGCGCTCGCCATTGAGTACTACGATCGGCTGCTGACACTGCTCGACGAGGCCGATTCGGAGATGCAGCCGCTGGTCGATCGCGCACGCGAGGCACTCGTGCGGCTGACGTCGGGGTGAGTGGGGCGCCAGGCACCACTGCGGAGCGAGCGCCCGCGCCGGCCTCGAGTGTGTTTCCCTAGCCCTCGGATCTGCGATACACGCGCACGTAGTCCACGTAGAGTCGCTGCGGCGACATGTTGTCCGGCGGCAGATAGGGGTTATCGAACCAGCCACCCACCGCGAGGTTCAGGATGATGAAGAACGAGTGCCCCTCGTCGAACGGCCAATAGGCGGGATCCTCACCCGTCACCGGGCGCTGCTCAAAGAACGGGACGCTGTCGACCTCCCATCGGATGCGTCCCGGCTCCCACTCGACCGCGAACACGTGCCAATCGTCGTGAAAGCTCCCCGACTGGAGTGTGTATTCTCGTGAGCTGATTCGGTTGGACGCCGGATCCGGGCCGCGATGAAGAGCAACAGACGTCCAGGTCGGGAGCCGCCCCTTACCCTCCATGATGTCGATCTCACCACAGCGCGGCCACCCGACATCGTCGATGTTGCCGCCCAGCAGCCAGAACGCTGGCCACATACCCACCTCGCCCGGCTGCCGGATCCTCGCCTCTAAGCGACCGTAGCGAAACTCTCGCTTGCCTTTGGTGATGAGCCGCGCGGACGTGTGCTTCCGATGCTCGAAATCCTCGCGTCGTGCCTCGATGATCAGTGCGCCGTTTTCTAGCCAAGCGTTGGCGCCGGCGTCGCTGTCGACCCGGTCGGTGTAATACTGGAGCTCGTTATTGAAGGGATCGGGCATAACCTCCGGTGTCCACGTTCCCTGGTCTATCACGCTCCCATCGAACTCGTCTTGCCAGGCGAGCTGCCAGGTAGGCTCGGTCGGCGGGTCCCCGTTGTCGGGTAGCTGTGCAATCTGGTCCGTACTGCAACCCGCTAGCAGGAAGGCGGTTATGACAAGCGCGAAACGTCGGGGGGTCATGCGGTAACCTCGTAGCTTCATCGTCTTGCGGACCAGCGTCCGGAGCTGCAAGCTAGCTAAGTCGTCTTCAGGTGAGGGCTCGTTCCCGCACTCTCGGAGGTACCCGGCGGCCGCGTGACCTTCCGCGACATCGTCGAGTCGAGCTACCAGCCGATCGAGGCCTGCCGGTGGTCGGGCCGGCGCCGTCGCCCTCTTGCACGATCATCGAACAATTTACTGCGATTTCGGGCTCCGCGTGTGGCCGGCCCGGGCTTACATCGAATACTCCGCGCTCCAGCAAGGAGGTCTGTATGACTGATGCACTGAGGATGTCATTGCTCACCGCACTACTGGTGACCGTCGCCTGTGCTGACGCGCCGGTTGCACCGGAGATCACCGATGAGTTGACCATCGATGCCATGCGCTGGCATGGACAACGGGCCCGGCCGGTCAAGGTGTTGTCGCGGAACCTGTATATCGGGTTCGACGTGGATGAGACGATCGCCGCGCTGGCAAGTGGAGATCAGGACGTGATCAACGCGGCCGTCGCGGCCGCCATCCAGACACTTCTTGCCACGGACTTCCCAACTCGGGCTGGCGCCGTTGCGCGAGAGATCGATCTGTTGCGTCCCGACGTGGTTGGCCTCCAGGAGGTCTACGACATCCAGGTCAATATTCCGCCTCTTCCGGCTATTGACTTGCCATTCCTCGATGTTCTGTTGGCGAAATTGGCAGAACGTGATCTCCACTACGAGGTAGCCGCTCAGGTCACCGATACCGATGCCCAGCTTCCAGGGATCAGCCTGGTCGACCACGACGTGGTGCTGGTCAGGGCGAGTCGGGTCAAGGTGCTGGGGAGTGATGGCCAGTTATTCACGGCTAACCTCGGTGATCCCTTCGGGATCGGCATCGACATCGTACGTGGGTGGACCAAGATCCACGCGCGGATCCGCGGCGTCGAGCTCGAGATCTGGAACACGCATCTCGAGTCGGGTTCCGACCCGTTGATCGTCGGGCTGCGAGGCCTCCAAGCCGCTGAGCTGGCAGAAAACGCGAGCACCGGAATGCCTGTCATCGTCATGGGCGATTTGAACGACGAGCTCGGCTCGCCAATGTACGATGCGATGACCTTCTACGGGTTCGCGAACGTGTGGGAGGTGCTCCGTCCGTGGTCCGACGGATTCACCTGCTGCCACGCAGCGGATTTGTCGAATCCAGCGGACGCCTTCGACGAGCGAATCGACCACGTGTTCGTGCGGGGATTCGAATCGGTCACGGGCACGATCCTCCTCACCGGTAAGTGGCCCTGGGAGAAGGTGGCCGGTCCCTTCTACCCGCTGTGGGCGTCAGATCACGCCGGCGTGTACGCCGCGCTCCGACTGCCGCGCGGTGGTTGAGCGTCTGCGAGCGGCGCGTAGGACGTAGGACGGTAAGGCGGTAGAGGCGGGTTCATCCTCTGCCGCCTTCACCCGAGGAAGTGGCAGAGGCTAGAACACGACATCACCAGCAGCTTAAGGCTGACGGTCGACGGCCGTCAGCCGGTAGCTGACAACTGAAAACTGACGACTGAAAACCGAAAACTGAGAATCGACTACCGCCTCTCAAACTCCAGCGCCGGCGGTCGCCACGTCGCCGAATCACCCACCACCCCACGACGGTAGTTGACGACTTCCAATCGAACCGGCCGCACTCTGATGAGGAGGTACTGCGCCTCACGATCAGTGTAGTACTGGTCCCACTCCGCTTTCCATCGTGTCGCCCTCTCGGCAGGATCGTCGACGAGCTCCGCGAGCCCTGTGACGGACACGTAGCCGTTCCCGTCGGGCGCGACGTAGTAGAGCGCCACGCGGGGATCGCGTCGGATGTCGACGACTTTTCGCGTCGCTCGGTGCGTGCCGAGCCAGACAACCATGTGCTCGTCCGGCGCAAACGCATCCATGGTCCGCGCTCGAGGGCTCCCCCGCTCATCGAGGGTGATGAGGGCAGCCAGACGTGCCTCCTCCATGACCTCTCGTGCTGCTGCCATCACACTGTCGTTGGGAATCGTGGGTCGGACTGCCTGCTGCGATGACGCCCGACAGGCCGCAAACGAAGCCGCTACACCAACCACAAGAGCAGCGGTCTTCCGTGAGCTTGCTGTTCTCATCGTTTCACCTCCACCCTCACGCCGACAATTGCGATCTGGACTCAGGTCCCGGCAGTGGATCCGGTCCGTACTCGTTCTTGCCAATCTTTCCACGCACAAACCACAGTTCGATGAAGGGCCAGATCTGAACGAGTGGCACGAGCAGCACGAGCACAAACCACCCGCTGCGTCCCCGGTCGTGCGCACGCTTCACGCCGAGCGCGGCCTGCGCCCACAACTCCACCACGCCAGCGAACCATCCGCCGCCGAGGAAGAACGGTATCGACGTGGCAATGGCTATGCCGATCTGATAGAGCCAGAACGGTTTGCGGTTGAGACGGCCCTCGAAAGAGAACAGCACGTCAAAGGGATTCATGAAGACCTCGTGAGGCTGGTCGATCTAAGGGTAGTGCAGGTGCAGAAGGGGCAGAAGGGGCAGAGCGGCAGAACAAGACGGCGGGAGCGACGGGAACGACGGGAGGGACGGGAACGACGGGAGAGACGGGATGTAGATCACAGCTGAAGGCTGTCGGCTGACAACTGAGCACGAACAGCTGCCTTGTCAGTCCAGCGAAACCCACCCAACGCGACCGCTCGTTCCCTGGACGAATATGAAGTTGCCGAATACGCCGAGTACATCGATCTCTATGCGCTGGTCTATTCTGTCGACAGCAGCAGCTGCAGAGTCCGGGTTCGCCAGGAGAAGGGTACCGGCCGCGACTGCCTGACGGCGGATGGAGTTATCAAGAGGTTCGGTGAGCTGCGCTGAGACGAACCCACGTGTGCCGTCGGGAAGCGTCACCCTATACCACGAGCCGATTCCGCCCTCCACTTGAAGGGGCGTGTGCCGCGCGAGCTCGGCGACTATCGCAGACCGGGCATCCGGCGCCACCCGGACACGGGTGCGCGTCCGACCTACCCGTGCCCGCTGGCCGATGAGCGCCCGGTCACCGCTAAAAGGCGCCGGAACCGTTGGGTACTGATAGAGCGCCGGATAGGGATCGAAGGAGCCACGCGCGTAGACGCCGAAATGCAAGTGCGTGGGAGTGGTTCGGGCGTTACCACTGTTGCCTACGAAGCCAATCGTGTCGCCGATTCCGACCTCCTGGCCGCGAAACACCGCCACACTGTCCAGGTGCGCGTAGTAGTGTGTACGGCCGAGATCATCGCGCAGCCAGATGACTCGTCCACCCAGGTTGTTGGGTCTGGTGCTGCGGATGTGCCCGTCGGCGGCGGCGAGCACCGGTGTCCCTCGGCGGGCGAAGATATCCAGTCCCTCGTGTTGGCGGCGCCCCCCGTCGCGCGGATCACCATACCTGCTGCGGATGGCCGTCGTGTCATGTCCCGAGACCGGAAACTGCAACGACGGCGTGACGACGACGGTTATGGTGTACCGTCCGCCACGTAGAAGCTCTGGCTGGATACGAACCAGATAGTCACCGTCCCGACGTGCCAGGTATGCGAGCGACCGCTCGAGACTGTCAGCGCTCACGACTGGTCTGGGGGACGCTGCCGAGTCGCGCGCAGCCCGATAGAGATCGAGGAACACCCGGTAGTCACTGTTGGGTGCGCTCTCGAACGACACTTCGAGTTGCTGACCTCTTCGCAATGAGATCTGGTAGGCCACTGCCATCGCGTCTCGCGGGTCGAGGTAGCTCTCTTCCCGATGGGGCGCTTCGATGAGAACGGGGCTTGCGAGCGCCGACTCGGCTGCCGCGATCCAATCGTGCCCCAGCGCGGTTTCATCGAGCTCAGCTTCC
This sequence comes from Gemmatimonadota bacterium, assembly GCA_039588055.1. Classification (GTDB taxonomy): domain Bacteria; phylum Gemmatimonadota; class Gemmatimonadetes; order Gemmatimonadales; family GWC2-71-9; genus JAOTVV01. The sequence continues at coordinate 50,264 of JBDHAN010000008.1, forward strand.
AGCAAGCGCAGCTCATATCGCTCGTGCGGCGTGTAATCGCCCAGCCACTCCCGCAGGGACTCGCTGCGGCAGCCGGCAAAGACCAGGAGCAGTGCGGCCGCCCCGGCACCGAAGCGGGTGTTTGTGTGAGAGAGCCTCATGAAAGATGTACGTCTCTCAGCGGTCGTTGGTTCCGTTCGCCGCCAACCTCACATACTCCACCAATTCCTCGAGCGGTCGCGCGCCTCGGAACCGTCTGCCGTTGATGAAGAACGTCGGCGTCCCGGTCACACCGTGCTCCCAGGCGTCGAGGATATCTCGCTGGACGGTTTCTCGCGACGCGTCGGCGCCGAGGCATTCGTGGAATTCCGTCCCATCCAACCCGACAGCCGCGGCGTGAGCGCGCAGCCGCGCTGTATCGAATCCCTCTGTCTCGGCGTGCAGGGCTTGCTCGTACTCCCAAAACATCTCCTGGGCATGGGCACACTCTGCGGCAATGGCTGCCAGCATGCCATTGGGAGTCAACCCTGGTATCGGGAAGTGGCGCACCACATACCTGATATCGGTCCCGAGCGTGTCCAGCAGCACGGGAAGCACCTCGGTGGCATGCCTCCGACAGACCGGGCAGCCGTAGTCTGTGAATTCGACAATCGTGACGGGGGCGCCCGCGGCTCCCACGGAAGGCCGTCCCTCGACAGCCACGTCGAAGCGTGGTGCCGCATGCCAGGACACAGAGTCCGCTGCGGGGTCTCTGACCGACTCCTCGTCGAGTGCCGGCACGAGGGGCTTCACGGCAACGAACAGCACGAACCCAATAATGGCTCCGGCCACGACGATCGCGGCGGCCAGCAGGTGACGCTTCTGGACGGCAATAACGACGTGCCCGGGTTCGCTCCTCAATCTCATGTCATGTGTCCTTGTGCGGTTGAGCCGCGTTGCTGGCACGCGCGATTCCTAGCGGTATATTCGTACTCAGTGGGATCGCCTTTCGCTAGCACCCCTCACTCGACTAG
>JBDHAN010000009.1:0-64535 GCA_039588055.1 Gemmatimonadota bacterium
GACCGATCCAGATCGGCAACACACGCTCGCCTTCCTTTTCCTGGAGGATAACGACTGGCGTATTCGTCGCCCGGTCCAGTCCGAGGTGTGCAACCTTGACTTCGATCACGAGGCCTACGTTCCAGCGTCCCAGGACGCCAAATACTTCTGCTGGGCGTCGGTCAGCTCGTCGATCTCCACACCGAGCGACGCCAGTTTGAGCCTGGCGATATCCGCATCGATGTCCGCCGGCACACGATGCACGGCCTTTGTCAACGAGGCAGCGTGCTTGGCCAAGTGCTCTGCAGCCATGGACTGGTTGGCGAACGACATGTCCATGACGCTTGCCGGGTGACCCTCGGCGGCGGCGAGATTGATCAAGCGCCCTTCGCCCAGCACAAACAGGCGCTTGCCGTCGAGGCGCCACTCGTCGACGAACTCGCGAACCGTGCGCGGGCCTTCGGCGATCTTGGCGAGGCTATCCAGGTCGAGCTCGACGTTGAAGTGACCCGAGTTCGCGATGATGGCGCCGTCCTTCATGCGACGCATGTGCTCGACGCGAATGACACTGGTGTTTCCGGTCAACGTCACGAACACATCGCCAACTACGGCCGCTTCCATCATTGGCATCACGCGGTACCCGTCCATCCGTGCCTCGAGCGCACGCAACGGGTCGATCTCCGTCACGATGACGTCGGCACCCGCCCCCTTCGCCCGCATCGACACGCCACGGCCACACCAGCCGTATCCGCCAACCACGACGGTCGAGCCCGCGAGCAGAATGTTCGTCGCCCGAAGAATGCCGTCCACCGTCGACTGCCCGGTTCCGTACCGGTTGTCGAACAGATGCTTCGTCTGCGAGTCGTTGACGGCGATGACCGGAAACTGGAGGACGCCCTGCTCCGCCATGGCACGGAGTCGAATGACCCCGGTTGTGGTTTCTTCCGTCGATCCGAGCACTCGATCGAGCAGCGCTTTTCGCTCCTCGGCGCTCATCGCCTCCACCCACTGTCGGACGGGACCTTCGAGGTCATCGAGACGATCGAGTGCGATCATGTGCATCGCCCCAACGAGATCGGCTCCGTCATCCATGGTGATGTCCGGGCCGTGAGCCAGCGCCGCGCGGATGTGGTCGTAGTAGGTGTCCTTGTCCTCGCCCTTGACGGCAAACACCTGGATCCCGTGGTCTCGCACGAGGTGCGCGGCCACGTCGTCCTGCGTGGAAAGCGGATTCGAGGCGCACAGCGCGACGTCCGCGCCGCCTGCCTTGAGGGTCACCGCCAGGTTGGCGGTTTCGGTCGTCACGTGCAGGCATGCGGACAGCCGAGTGCCCTCCAGCGGACGCTCCGTAGTGAAGCGCTCACGGATCTGTCGCAGCACCGGCATGAACTGCTCGGCCCATTCGGTCCGTCGTCGACCTTCATCGGCAAGAGCCAGATCTCGGACGTCGTATGTGGTTGCCGTCGCGGAATTCGAAGACTTCACAGTAGTCATATGCTCGGAATCAGTCAGCGTTGGTGAATTTTGGCATGCACGGCTCTAGGAGCCGCGCTCCACGGAGTCGCGGAGCTCCCCGGCCTTCGCGGGGTCTTCCCACGTGAACAGGTCCACGGAGCGCCCCGCAGAGTCGACGCGCTCGGGAGTGCGCCCGAAGTGTCCGTACGCAGCGGTGGCGCGATAGATGGGATTCAAGAGATGAAGGGACTCGGTAAGGCTGCGGGGCCGCAAATCGAACACCTCGCTCACGGAAGCCTCGAGAGTCTCGGAGGGCACCGAACCGGTGCCGAACGTCTCAACCATAACCGAGACGGGATCGATGACGCCGATCGCATAAGCGATCTGCACTTCGCAACGCCGCGCGAATCCGGCTGCGACGATGGTCTTGGCAACCCACCGCGCAGCATAGGTCGCCGAGCGATCGACCTTCGACGGGTCTTTGCCGCTGAACGCCCCGCCTCCGTGTCGTGCCGCCCCCCCATAGGTATCGACGATGATCTTTCGCCCGGTGAGTCCGGCGTCCCCCTGAGGGCCTCCCGTCACAAAGCGACCCGTCGGGTTGATGAGGTACGTGACGTTGCTCGTGTCGAGGGGATACTCGCTCAGCACGTGCTTGATCACGCGCTCGCGAACACCTTCTTCGATTTCTGCGTTCTGAACCGTCGAAGAGTGTTGGGTGGACACCACAACGGCCTTCACGCCTACCGGCCGGCCGTCAGCATATTCGACAGTGACCTGGCTCTTGCCGTCGGGACGCAGCCAGTCCAACTCTCCCGACTTGCGAACCTCTGCCAAGCGCCGAGTCAGGCCATGCGCCAACATGATCGGCATGGGCATGAGCTCGGAGGTCTCATCGCACGCATATCCGAACATCATGCCTTGATCACCCGCTCCACCCGTATCGACGCCTTGGGCAATGTCAGGCGACTGCGGATCGATGGCCGCCAGCACGGCACACGTGTGGGCGTCAAAGCCGTACGACGCGTCCGTGTAGCCGATGGACTCCACCGTTCCCCGGACGATCTCCGGAATGTTGAGGTGGGCCGTGGTCGTGACTTCGCCTGCCACGACGACCATGCCGGTGGTGACCAACGTCTCGCACGCAACGCGACCGCGTTCGTCGCACGCCAGTACGGCGTCCAGCACCGCGTCGGAAATCTGGTCAGCGATCTTATCGGGGTGACCTTCGGTCACTGACTCGGATGAAATGATGTACTTGTTGGGTGGCATGTCGCTCCGACGAATCAAGCCGATCCTCTCGCGAAACTTCTCAACCTACCCGGGCCCACGACGCTGGGCAACCGCCCCGCCCGCAGCAACTCGAGATCGATGTACTTGACGATCGCTTTCTCGAGAACCGCCTCGACATGCGCCGTCGTCGAGGCCGAAAGGGCCTGGCGCGCGGCAGCCGCGGCCGCCGCCGCGTCTATCTGGCGCACGAGCCAGCGGATGAGCGGTAGCGTCGGAGGCGACACACTCAAGACGCGGAATCCCATACCAATGAGGAGAAACACCGACAGTGGATCGGATGCCATTTCGCCACACACGCTGGCTTCCACGCCGTGGGCTTTCGCCGCATCGTGCACCCGGGCCAGCATCCGAAGCACCGCTGGATGATGTGGCGTGAACCGACCAGCGAGTCTCGCGTTCCCTCGGTCGACCGCGAGCGTGTATTGTGTCAGGTCGTTGGTGCCGATACTCACGAAGTCGCTCAGCGGCACGATCTGCTCCGCGAGAATCGCGGCCGCCGGGGTCTCGATCATCACGCCCACCGGCAACGTCTTACCCACCGGAATGCCCTCACGTTCGAGCGCCTGCGCTTCGTCGGCCACGAGCTCACGAGTGCGCTCGATTTCCTCGATCGCGGTAATCATCGGCAGCATGAGTCTCACGTCGCCCGCCACGGTCGCCCGCAATGCAGCTCGGATCTGTGTGCGGAAGAACTCGGGATGGTCCAAGCACACCCGAATCGCCCGCCACCCCAAGAAGGGATTCGCTTCCGGATCGGTGCGGAATGCCGTCGGGAACTTGTCACCACCCAGGTCGTACGTGCGCACGACGACCGGATTCGGCGCGAAGCGGCGCGCGACCTGCTCGAAGAACCGCGCCTGCTCGTCCTCTGACGGCATGGACGTGCGCCCCAGCACGAGGAACTCGGTTCTGAGCAGTCCGACACCTTCGGCCCCGTGATCCGCGGTTCCGTCGATCTCTTCCGGAAGGTCGATGTTTGCCCTGAGGGTCAGCCGCTCGCCGTCGACCGTCTCGGCAGGCTGTCCAACCACCTCATCCAGTCGTTTCGCCAGCTGTTCACGAAGTCGCTCACTCTCTTCGGCTTCGGCGATCTCCGCTGGTGTCGGATCGATGAGCACGAAGCCGTGGGTCCCGTCGAGGATGACGGGCGTGCCGTCTTCAATGCGATCGAGACCGCTGGCTAACCCCATCACGCATGGAATCCCGAGGCTCCGCGCAAGAATCGCCGCATGGGCGGTCTTTGCACCTTCGACACTCGCCAGTCCGGCCACCTGCTCGCGTTCGAGCTGGACAGTGAGCCCAGGTGTGAGCTCTCTCGTGAGCACGATGGCCGACGCGCTGTCCGGCCCGGCCAGACCGCGGACGACCGACTTGCCCATCAGCCTGTTGATTACGCGAATCTGAATGCCCGTCAGGTCGGCAACGCGTTGCCGCAGCAGGTAACTGTGCGACTGCTGCCATTGGGCACGCATCTCGAGGGTCTTGAACTCGAAGGCACGCGCTGCACTCAGCTGGTTCTCGCGGATCAAGGTCTCGACCTCGCCGATGAACTCGGGATCGTCGAGCATCAGGATCTGTGCGTCGAAGATCTTCGACTCCTCTTCGCCCGCTCGTCGCCGCGTACGGTGTTGGAGATCCTCGAGCAGATCCTTGACCGCCACAAGCGCATCGCGAAGACGGGAGATCTCCTCGTCGACCTGGTCGGCGGACACGACGTCGTGTGTGACGTCCGGAAGCTCCCACCGGATGACCCGTGCCGGGCCGATCACGATCCCCGGCGCGACGCCGACACCGTTGAGCACGCGGTCGCTGGTCACTGTTCCACCAGCTCGCGGCCCAGGATTTCCACGAGCGCTTCGACGGCGCGGTCTGCGTCATCGCCTTCGGCGCGCACCATTACCGTGCTTCCGAACTCTGCTGCCAACGTCATCACTCCCAAAATGCTCTTGCCATTGACCCAGTTTCCGTCCTTCCCGAGGGAAACCTCGGCATCGAACTTCCCGGCGACCTTGACCAGCTCGGCTGCCGGGCGGGCATGGAGACCCAGCCGGTTCCGTATCACCGTACTCTGCTCGATCTTCACGCGATCCATCCTATGACGATCGCCACCGCTGCGGCAGCGAGCCCGAATCGGAGGCCGCCGAACGTCGGAACGACCCACCGGGAGAACACCAGCGCCACAAGGGCAACCAAGACCATAGCCACCTGCGTCCGCAGGGTGAACCCCTCCGTGAGCCACTCGCCGACAATCGGCAACGCCATTCCAACCGCTAACGCCGCCAGCGGCCCCGCAAGGCGGAGTCCTCGTTGAATCCCCTTGGCGGTGAGCGCCTGCGAGACGTTGGTGCCCAGGCGCCACCCTTCTCGGAGACCCCAGGTGCGAAGCGTGATGTGAACCGCATTGAAGAGCCCCAGGAACGCGATCACCCCCGCCACGGGCGACACAAGGGACATGACGACCAGCCCGACGCCAGCGCTCACCGGCAGAACCCCGGCCCAGATCAGCTTGTCTCCTATCGAGCCCAGCGGTCCGATCAACGCGTGGGGCAGCCGCCGGATGGCGTCTCCAGAAACACCCTGCCGCTCGGCTTTCGCCACGGCTCCGATGGCAAGCCCAACCATATAGGGGTGTGCGTTGAAGAACTGGGTCGCGCGCCTCATGGCCGCCTTGTATTGCTCTCCGTCCGGTCCGCCAGGCAGGCGACGCAATAACGGCTCGATGGCAAACGCCGACCCGACCCCCACAAGCCGGTCATGATTGAAGGACGCCTGCACGACCAGGGTGCGGAACCACGCGCGAGCCAGTGCGGTCCTCATAGCAGCACCACGCCCAGGAGGCCGGCCGCCAGCCCCACACCGAACCAGCGCAGTCCCGTTCCCCGCCCAACGGCGGAGACGAGGCCACCGGCTGCGGATCCTACTGCTGCGCCCATGACGACGACGGTCACCAGCAACGCAGACTCCAACGAGACCGGAGACCACCGATAGACCCCGAGAGCGAGGACGAGCCCGAGCGCCGTCACAACCAGCGAGCGCAGTGCATCTCGCAAGAACCCACGCGTGTGGGTCGCCACGACCGCGACGACATCGCCTTCGTCGAGGGCGTCCCGGAGGCGGCGCACGTCGACCGTATTGCCCCGCCGCACGATACGAATCCCCACCTCACCCATGTAGGCAACCGCGAGGCCAACGCAGACGGCAAGCCCGATCCCAAGCGCCGCGGGCGCGTGAGCTGCCGTTGCGGATGCGGCGACCGCTCCGACTCCATAGTCCGGATACCGCGCGGCACCAACGGGCAGAACATCGAGCGCAAAGAGCTCGAGAATCGCTCCGACCGTTGCCCCCGCCACCGGATCGCCGAGAATCACACCGCCGACCGTCCCAGCGACGATCGGCCGTGCGAACATGGCTTGGCCGACGCTCACCAGATCGAGCCCGACGAAGGTGCCCCAGAGCAGCAACAACGCGAACTGCCCGCTCACGCCCAGTGCTCCAGCGCCACCGCCTTCGCGGTGGGGACGTCTTGCGCCGTCACCTCAACGCCGCCATCGCGAATTTGGAGCAGCAGCGCGGCTTCATCGTCCGACAGATACACGTACGAGAGACGCTCCGACCGTCCGTTGCCATCGTGCAATCCACCAACGTTCACGTGTGTGATGATGTCGGTGCCGTCGCACAGGCGCCTGGCGGTCTCGACGTTGGCGATGAGGAACACCGTTCGGATGGCGTCACCATTCATCTCCGTCACCGCCTCGATGGCCTCGCTCACCGACATGAAGACGACCTCAACGCCGCCCGGGACGCCGAGTGCATACAGGTCCTGCTCCCACTTGTTGCCTCGCACCTCGTCGTCGATCAGGACGATCCGTTTGGCGTTCAGGGCTTGCACCCAGCCGACCACGACTTGACCGTGAATCAGCCGGTCGTCGATTCTCGTGAGGACGATGCTCACACGTGCACCGTTCTGATGGATCGTTCCGCCGCGGATATGGCGCGCGCGGCGGCCTCCTCCGGCGTGAGCTCGCGGTGAAAGACGAAATCGAGCAGCATAGCCAGGTTGACGCCCGCTACGATGGCTACGTCATCGCGCGCTCGAAACTCGCGCAGCGTCGCGTGCAAGCAGCTGCTCCCTGGCATGTCCACGAAGACGACCGCGGGCTCTGACCCCACCGCGGCTCTCACGGCGGCACACAGGCCCTCGGGACTCTCGCCCGTGTTGCTCACGGCAGCCAATTCACCGTCGTCGCCGGTGATCTCCTTCACGGCGGCGACGAGCGCGCCCGCCAGGGTCGCGTGCGAGACGATGACACCTTTCAGCATGTCACTCAAAATCCTCAGCGAGGTACTCACGGAGCTCTGCCTGCTCCGCCATTTGCCGGATGAGTCGCTCGTTGAACTGCTTGGCGGAGTCCACACCGCTGTATCGCAGGAGATGGTTCATCGCGACGACCTCACAGATGACGGTGAGATTTTTCCCCGGGTTCAGCGGAATCACGACTTTCGGCAGCTCCACGCCGAGCACCGTGGTTGTCTTGCTGTGCAGGCCGGTGCGATCAACGTCTTGGGCGCTGTCCCAGTCCTGCAGCTCCACCACCACCTCAATCCGCTTCTGCTGTCGCACCGCCCGCACCCCAAAGAGCGCCATCACATCGACCAAGCCGATTCCCCGAATCTCCATGTAGCGATGCGCCAGATTGTCGGCACGTCCAATAAGCACACCGGCTCCACGTTGCGTGATATAGACGACATCATCGGCCACGAGCCGGTGGCCGCGTTCCACCAAGTCCAGCACACACTCACTCTTCCCAATGCCGGACCTCCCGACAAACAGGAGTCCGACGCCATACACGTCAGCCATCGATGCGTGCATACTGCTCGACGGCGCAAAGACCTCCGTCAGATACGGGGAGACTCGCCGGTAGAACTCTGACGTGCGGAGCTTCGAGCGAATGATGGGAATCCCGCGCTCCCGTCCAAGACGAGACAGCTCGCGTGGCACCGTCTGTCCCTTCGTGACGAACACGCAGGGGAGCTCGTAACTCATGAACGTCTCGAGCGAGCGCTGTCGTTCGGCAGACGACAGGGAACGCAGGTATGCGATCTCCGTCTCGCCCAGGACGTGGAGCCGCTCAGTGGCGAATCGGGCCGTGAACCCTGCGAACACGAGCCCAGGACTCGAGACCTCGGGCACGAGAATCTTGCGATCGAGCCCCTCCTCGCCGGCCAGCACCTGCAGCTGCAGCGAATCGCCTTTACGCTCCAACAGGTCGCGAACCGTCAACTGGGACATCGTCAGCTCGTCCGCCGCGCCGGATGGCGCTCGTTCTTGTCGAGCTGGTTCCGCACCTTGTCCAACGCCCGGTCGAGGGCCGAGCGAAAGTCGTCCGCCTCCGCGGACGCCACCTTGACCTGGCCTCGCACCAAATACAGGTGAATCTCAACGACTTTCCGTCCGTGATCGGCGTCGAATACGATCTCTGCCCGTTGTGGCCGATGGGCCGCCTTCGCCGCCTTCGCGATCAGCGCTTCGGCTCTCGTTCGCAGCTCATCGGGAATTTCACAGTGACGCGCCGTCACAGTCGTTCGCATGGTCTATTCACTCCTTCCCGCCGGGGCGGAAGCCCCGACAGTGTCAACGAGGTGCTGTTCGGTCAAGTCTGCAGCTCGATCCCACGACAGCGAGGTCGCGAACCGGCGGCCGGCACTGCCGAGCCTGCTGACAAGGTGAGGGTCGCCACTCAGGCGACAGAGTGCTGCGGATAGGGCCTCCGGGTCGTCGTGGGGCACTAGTATTCCAGTTTCGTCTTGCAGGACGGACTCGCGCAAGCCGGGGCTGTCCGAGGCCACTGCCGGCGTTCCGCAGGCTGCGGCCTCCACATTGCTGATACCCCATCCCTCCTTGGGCGAAGGGAATACCACAGCCCACGCTCGCCGTAACAGGTCGCGCTTCTCCTCTTCCCCGACAAACCCGAGAAAACGCACGCACTCCGACAGCTGCAACTTGCGTGCGACGCCTTCCAGCCGGTCCCGGTCATCGCCGACACCCGCGATCATGAATTGCAGGGCCGGTACCGTCTTGCGCGCCAGCGCCACCGCCTCGAGGGCGATATGGAGCCCCTTGTACCGTTTGAGGCGCCCGACGTAGAGAAAGGTCGGATCCGTGGTTCGCGAGACCATCGGGTCAGGCGCATACCACCCGGCGTCCACACCTGGGTGAATCAGCCGAATCGCGTCACGATGTACCCCACGCCGCACCAGGTCGTCACGAGTGCTGTCGGATATCGCGTGAAACGCCTGACGTCGATAAAGTCGCGGAATCGGTTTCTCGGCGAGCCACACGATGGAGGCCACAGGCCAAGACGCCTCGCGAAACGCTGTCGTGCCGAACAGGTGCGGGATGATGACGTAGACCGGCAGGTCGGTGAGCGTCGGAAGGTAGAGTGGCAGTTTGTTGATGTCCTCCACCACGACGTCGAACTGCCCGTCGCTCAGCGCTCGCCGGACCGCGCCCCGGCCCACCAGCGCGAAACTGTGGCGCCTCCCAAACCGGCGGACGAGAAGCCCGTCCACCACAGCCTCCGGGGACGCGCCAGGCCAACCGGACGTTACCATGGTGATGCGGTGGTCTCGTTCGGCAAGACGCCGGAATATCTCGAACAGATGAATCTCCGCTCCACCCGCCTGCGGATTTTCACGATCCAGCCAGTTGATCAGCAGGATGTTCACAGGCGTCCAGCCTTCCGGGCAGCGGCATCGAGCACCCCGTTGACGAAGGCCGGCGCTTTGGCCCCAGCAAACCAGTGCGCGAGTTGCACCGCCTCACTGATCGCGACCCGCACCGGCACGGATCCGGCCGACAGTTCATAAAGTCCGATGCGCAGCACGTTGAGCTCGATGGTGCCGATACGCTCGAAGCGCCAGTTGTCGGCCAGCACCTCGATCTCCGCGTCGAGTCGCTCGACCTCCGACGCAACGGCATCCGCCAGCGCTTCGGCCTGCTCCACCGGACCGCGCCACGCCGGCCGACCAGCCAGCAGGTTGTGCACGACGCGCGGCATTGGCGGCCGGGCCTGCAATTCCCACGCGTACAGCAGCTGGAGCGCACGGGCCCGCGTCTTCGTCTCAGGTCTCAGCACGATCGCCCAGGTCGCCGAGCGCCCGCAGCGTCTCGACGGCTGCGCGTGCCGCTTCCTCGCCCTTGTTGCCGGCGGCTCCCCCTGCGCGGGCCAGTGCCTGGGCCAGGGTGTCGCACGTGAGGAGCCCAAAGCCGACGGGAATCCCCGTTGTCGTCGCGACGTCCATGAGCCCATGACTGGCCGCCCCGGCGACATAGTCGAAGTGCGGCGTTTCACCCCGGACCACCGCACCCAACGCGACGGCCAGATGGTAGCGCCCCGACGCGAGTCCTCGGCCGACGACGACGGGCAACTCGAACGCTCCGGGCACCCACACAACATCGATCTGGTCGGACGGGAAGCCTGCTCCGACGAGCGTGCTGTGTGCGCCGTCGAGGAGCTTTCTCGTGACGCCCTCATTGAAACGGCTGACGACGACGAGCGCACGCCCCGCACCGGACGCGTCGTCGCGGAAATCCTTGGTCACGTCAGTGCGCGAAGAGATGACCGAGCTTATCGCGCTTGGCGTTGATATAGGCGCGACTCTCGTCGTTCGCATCGGCCACGAGTGGCACCCGCTCGACGATCTCCAGGCCGTAGCCGTCGAGGCCGACCATCTTCCGCGGGTTGTTCGTGAGCACACGAATCGAGCTGAGCCCCAAATCGATGAGGATCTGCGCGCCAATCCCGTAGTTGCGAAGATCGGGCGCAAAGCCCAGCGCTTCATTCGCCTCCACGGTATCGTGGCCTTGATCCTGGAGCTCGTACGCCTTGAGCTTGTTGACCAGTCCGATGCCCCGGCCCTCCTGATCCAGATAGACAATCGCGCCGCCTCCCCCTTCGGCGATCATCCGCATGGCCGCCTGCAGTTGGGGTCCGCAGTCGCAGCGATGGGACCCGAAGACGTCCCCGGTCAAGCACTTCGAGTGCATGCGAACCAGCACGTCGCGGCGACCGTCGATCTCACCAAACACGAGGGCAACGTGCTCCCGGCTGTCCACGTTGTTCTCATAACCGACAATGCGGAACTCGCCGTGAAGGGTTGGCAGGCGGGCCTCGGCCACTCGTCGGACCAAGCGCTCGTTTTGCAGCCGATACGCGACCAGCTGGGCCACGGTGACAAACGTGAGTTTGTGCTTTTCCGCGAACTGCTCGAGCTGCGGCCGACGCATCATCGTTCCGTCATCGGCGAGCACTTCACAGATGACACCGGCAGGATAAAGCTCGGCGAGCCTCGCAAGGTCGACGCTCGCCTCCGTGTGCCCGACGCGCTGCAATACCCCACCAGGACGCGCTCGCAGCGGGAACACATGACCGGGACGCCGCAGATCCGAGGGTGCCGTGGCATCGTCGATCGCCACCTGAATCGTTTTCGCCCGGTCCGCTGCTGAGATGCCTGTCGTGACGCCAAACTGCTTGGCAGCGTCCACGCTCACCGTGAACGCTGTCTCGTGCGAGTCCTCGTTCCGCTCGGTCATCTGCGGCAGACCGAGAGCGACACATCGCTCGGGTGTGAGCGTGAGACACACCAACCCGCGACCGTACTTCGCCATGAAGTTGATCATGGCAGGTGTCGCATGGGCCGCAGCCCCGATGAGATCGCCTTCGCTCTCTCGGTCTTCGTCATCCGCCACGAGCACCAGCCGCCCGTGCAGAATGTCCTCTATGGCCTGCTCAATCGTTCCGAACGGCATCGACTCCTCCAGCGCGCCCAGCGTCCCGCTGCTGCACGACCTGGCGCACGTATTTCCCGATCATATCCGCTTCCAGATGGACCCGATCGCCCGGGTCGAGCGATCCAAGCGTTGTGTGCTCTCGTGTGAACGGAATGACAGAGAGCTGGATCACCGCAGTCCGCGGCACGGCATTCACCGTCATGCTCACCCCGTCCACGGCGATCGATCCGTATGGGACCGAGACCTCCGCAACCTCGGTGGGCACCTCGATGTCGATCAGGAGCGCGTCATCCTGCTCCCGAGTCGCCAAGACGGCGCCGACGCCGTCGACGTGACCCTGCACCAAATGGCCACCGAAACGGTCACCCATCTGTATGGCGCGCTCGAGGTTGACCCGCTCTCCAGCGACCATGTCGCCGAATCGCGTGCGGCCCCTGGTGGTGACGACCGCCTCGACGTGAAACTGGGAGCCATCGGTCTCCACGACCGTGAGACACGCGCCGTTGACCGCAACACTCTCACCGACGGTGAGATCGGAATACGGCGATGCGACGGTGAGCCTCAGCCGCTCCGCGTCGCGAGCGGCGGCGGTCACTGTCCCCAACGCCGTCACAATTCCGGTGAACATAGCTCGCGATCCACCACCAGTAATGTATCCGATCCCAGGGCGCGGCGCTCTGTGACGACCCACTTGGACGCCCCATCTAATGTCGTGGGTGTGTGGGGGCCAAAGGCTTGCAGTCCCCGCCCCAGCCAAACCGGCGTCTGGATCCAGTACACCCGATCGACCAGGTGCTCCTCCAGCAGCGCCGTCGCGACCGTCCCTCCTCCTTCGACGAGCACGGAGCCGGTGCCGCCCTCACGGAGCCGCTGGACAGCCATCGACAGCGTTGCAGCCGGTGCAACCGTCACCCCGGTGCCCGCCAAATCGCGCTCGAGTCGGGGGACAACACTGGGCTCGGCGAACACCACCGTCGGCAGGGTTGTTGCGGTCTGCACCAGGCGGAGGTCCCGCGACACGGCCCCCTCTCGGGCGAAGACGACCCGGACGGGCGGCACGCGCGGTCGGAGGGCACCTCTGACCGTGAGCTCAGGATCGTCCACTTCGGCGGTGCGGCGTCCCACCGCGATGGCGTCGAACCCTGCCCGAAGCCAGTGGACGTAGTCCCGAGCTGCCGGACCGGAAAGCCACTGCGAGATCCCCTCAAAGTCGGCGACGTATCCGTCGAGCGACGTCGCCAGCTTGAGTGCGATAAACGGTCTGTCCGGGCGGGCATGGCGCCACAGAAAGGCCGCATTGAGTGCCGCCCCCTCGTCTCGCCCGACACCTTCTTCGACATCCACGCCCGCGTGGCGAAGTTGCTCCGCGCCACCTTGCGCTTCTGGGTCGGGGTCCCGAACCGCGAACACGACTCGCGCCACACCCGCCGCCGCGAGAGCATCGGCGCAGGCTGCCGTCTTTCCCACGTGCCCGCACGGCTCGAGGTTCACGACGCACGTCGTGCCCGCGGGGTCAGCGCAGGCGGACAGCGCCTCGACTTCGGCGTGGTGGCCTCCAAACTCAGCGTGAAACCCCTCCGCGACGATTTGTCCCTCCCGGAGCAACACCGCTCCCACCAGCGGATTGGGCGCCACTCGTCCCCAGCCTTGACGGGCCAAGGCGAGGGCCCGATCCATCGCCTGTCGCTCTAGCGCGGCCCGATCACTGGATCTCGACGCCGTCACCGGCGACCACCTCTCCGACCTCGAACGTTTCGACCTTGGCCTGAGCGGCCGCGGACCGCACCACCGACACCGCGTCAGGTGGCACGACGGCGATCATACCCAAGCCCATGTTGAAGACCTCGAACATCTCTTCGCGACTCACCGACCCGGCGCGTTCGAGCCACGTGAACACGGCCGGCGCCGGCCACGCGTCGGCGCTCACTGTCGCCGCGCACCCGGCTGGAAGGGAGCGCCCAAGGTTGCCCGCAATGCCACCACCAGTGATGTGGGCCAGCGCATGAACGCGAGTGAGCGTCGGCGCAACCGCACCCCAGTAGCTACGATGAATGGCAAGCAGTGCCTCTGCGACGGTCGTGCCCAGGTCCGGAACGTCGCTCTCCGCATCCAGACCCAGCTGATTAAACACGATGTGCCGCGCAAGCGTGTAGCCGTTGGTGTGGAGCCCGCTGGACGCGAAGCCCACCAGCAGGTCGCCCACACGAACGCGATCTCCATGGAGCGCGTCATTCCCCGACACAACTCCCACAATGGTGCCGGCCAGATCGTAGTGTCCGGGGCGATAGAGGTCCGGCATTTGGGCCGTCTCGCCGCCCACGAGCGACATGTCGTGGGCGCGGCATCCTCGTGCCACCCCCTCGACTAGCGCGGCGACCGTGTCTACTTCGACGTCCGCCGACGCGATGTAGTCGAGAAACGCCAACGGTCGCGCACCGTGGACCAGGATGTCATTCACGCAGTGATTGACGAGGTCTTCGCCGACGGTGTCGTGGCGCCCGGCCCGAATGGCGACGAGCACTTTTGTACCGACACCATCCGTGCTCATGACGAGTGTCGGCTGCTCGACATCGGCCGGCAGCTGGATCATGCCGCCGAACGCGCCCAGGCGTCCGCTCGCCAATCTCGTTCGCGTCGACGCAACGGAGGCCTCGATGCGACGTTTGGCCCGCTCAGCCGCGTCGAGATCGACACCGGCCTCTCGGTAGCGATCTGCCGTGCTCACATCTCGCCCTTACTCGTCCTCAGTCATCGACCGACGCTACGGCTCGGGCTCCGGTTCGATGTCGAAGCGCACGAGATCGGAGAACTCGCGCACGCGCGCCGTGACTTCAGCCGGGCCGATTTCCTCGAGTCGCCGTACGGAGAACCGTTCCACCGCGAACGAGCCCATCGCTGAGCCGTAGACCATGGCGCGACGGAGATTCTCCGACGACAGATCGTCCGTGCGAGCGAGGTGGGCCATGAAACCGCCCGCAAACGAATCCCCTGCTCCCGTCGGGTCATAGACCTCCTCCAGCGGATAGGCAGGGATGTAGAACACGTGCTCTCCGTCGACGAGCACGGCACCATAGACCCCTTGCTTGACGACGACCGTGCGCGGTCCGCGCTCGGCGATCCAGCGCGCGGCGCGATACACGTTCCAATCACCGGAGAGCTCGCGCGCCTCGGCATCGTTGACCAACAACACATCGATCCGTTGCAGGAGTCTGAGGAGGGTGGATCGTTTCGACTGAATCCAGTAGTTCATCGTGTCGCAGGCCACCAACGTGGGCTGGCGAATCTGGTCCAGCACGTTGAGCTGCAACTCGGGATCGATGTTGCCCAGGAAGATGTACCGAGCATCAGTGAATTCCGGCGGGATCTTCGGATCGAATGCCGCAAACACCCCGAGGCGCGTTTCCAATGTCTCCCGATTCTGCAGGTCGTACGAATACTTCCCTTTCCATCGAAAGCTCTCGCCCTTGCGCCGTTCCACACCTCTGAGGTCGGCACCCTGCTCCTTCAGTCGGTCGAGCGCGTCGGTAGGAAAGTCGTCTCCGACCACGCCCACGACCTGCACCGGATGGAGAATCCCGGCCGCATAGCTGAAGAACACCGCCGAGCCACCCAGGGCATCCGCGGTTGCTCCGAAAGGCGTCTCCACCGAATCGAGCGCGATGCTCCCAACGACAAGAAGGCTCATGACTACATCCGTTCCGGCGCGCTCACACCCAGCAACGCCAAGCCGTTCGCGATCACGATCTGCGCGGCGCGAGCCAAGACGAGCCGAGCTCGCTCGATGTCCTGACCCGACCCCAGGACGCGGTGGTGGTGATACCACCCGTTGACCATTCTCGCAACGTCCTCGAGATAGGCGATGATGCGATGAGGCTCGAGGAATTCCGCTGCTTTCTCGACCGTCGAGGGGAATTCCGCGAGGCGCTTGATGAGATCGTGTTCCACGTCCTCTTGGAGAACTGACAGATCGACGTTCATCGCCGTGACTGTGTCCGGCGCTACCGCGGCTGAGCGGAAGATGCCCGCCATGCGCGTATGGGCATACTGCACGTAGTACACCGGGTTCTCTTCCGATTGCCTCGTTGCGAGGTCGACGTCGAAGACAAACTGCGAGTCACCCCGCCGCATGAGAAAGAAATACCGTGCCGCATCGACCCCGGTCTCCGTATACAGATCTCGCAGCGTCACGAACTCGCCGGCGCGCTTCGAGAAGCGGACCTCCTCGCCATGACGGGTCACGCGTACGAGCTGCACAATGACGACTCGGAAAAAATCGTTCGACGCTCCGAGGGCGTTCATGGCCGCTCGCATCCGCGGCACGTAGCCATGGTGGTCGGATCCCCACACGTCAATTGCTACATCGAATTCACGCTGCAGCTTCGTGCGGTGATAGGCGATGTCCGGAAGGAAGTAGGTGTAGGTGCCGTCACTCTTCTGCAGCACTCGGTCTTTCGAGTCGCCGAAGCGTGACGTGTCCAGCCACACGGCGCCGTCGCGCTCGTACACCAGATCCTGCCGTTTCAGCTCGGCGAGTGTGTCGTCGATGCTGCCGTGCCGATACACGTCCCGTTCATGGTACACGATGTCGAACCGCACGCCGAAGTCCTCGAGATCGCGGTCCTGCTCTTCCCGCTGCACCCGTACCGCCATGTCGCGGCACCGGGTTGCACCCTCCGCTTCCGGCACATCTGCAAACGCTCGACCCTCCTCAGCCAGCACTCGATCGGCAAGCGCCTGGAGGTAGGCCCCCTGGTAGCCGCCTTCGGGGATTTCGGCCGTCCGCCCGACTGCTTGCTGGACGCGCGCCCACAGCGACTGGCCGAGCCGTTCGATCTGCAGCCCCGCGTCGTTGACGTAGAACTCGCGCGTCACGTCGTGCCCTGTTGCCTCGAGGAGTGACGCGATGGCATCACCGAGCGCGGCGCCACGCCCATGCCCGACGTGCAGTGGGCCAGTCGGATTGGCCGAGACGAACTCCACGTTGACCCGGCGCCCCGCGGCATCCGCGGAGCGTCCAAACCCGTGCCCGTGTTCGAGGATGCGCTCCAGAACCGTGGTCAATGCCGTGTCGGCAAGCCAGAAGTTGATGAACCCCGGTCCAGCGACCTCTGTCCGCTCGACGAGGTCCGGTGGGGGGTCGAGCGCTTCGACTATCGCTTCCGCAAGCTGTCGAGGGTTGGCACGGGCATGCTTCGCCAGCTGCAGCGCCACCGTGGTCGACAGATCGCCGTGGGAGTTCTCCCGCGGACGCTCGAGGCGAATCTCCGTCTCCGGATGACCAAGCGCCGCCAGAGCGGCGCGCAACGCGTCGCGGAGCCGATCCGTTGCCGTCGTCAGGACTCTGCCCCGGTCTTGTTGGCGTCCGGCTTCTTGGAAGCGGAATCTGGTTTCTTCTCGGGAGGCTTGGGCACCGGTGCCTTCTTTTCACCCGCGCGCTTGTAGTCGGTCTCATAGAAACCGGAGCCTTTGAACACCACGCCAGCACCTCCCGTGATCACACGCTCACCCGGGGTCGCGCACTCCGGACATGTTGCACGTGTCTGGTCGGTGATCTTCTGAAACTTGTCGTACGTATGCTCGCACTTGGGACAGCGGTAGCTATATGTGGGCATGGATAATCGTCCGTAACTACATGAGGTTGGCGAACTTAGCCCAGCCGACCGCGGCGGTCAAGCGGCCCGCGAAACGTGCCCCACGCCTGCCGCAGGACGTCCGAGATCTCGCCGACGCTGGCGCGGGCTCGCACCGCATCGAGAATCATCGGCATGAGCGGTATGTCGCTGTGGGCATCCGTGGAAAGGCGGCCCAGCGACTCCCCCCACGCCGTGTCGTCGCGCCGAGCCCGTGACTCGCTGACGCGCCGGACCTGCACCTCTGCCAGAGACGCATAATCCGGCTCCTCAACAGGAACCGCGTCGTCCTCGTCTGCAAAGCGGTTGACCCCCACGACCACGACGTCCTCCGCTTCAACCTGCCGCTGATACTGGTAGGCGGACTTCGCAATGGCATCCTGCATGAAGCCGCGTTCAATCGCACGTGCGGCTCCTCCCAACTCTCCGACTTCCCCCAGCAGTGCTCTCGCCTCGAGCTCCAGCGTCGTTGTCAGACTCTCCACGTAGTGGGATCCGCCCAGCGGATCCACGGTCTGGGCCGTGCCAGACTCATGTGCCAGAATCTGCTGCGTACGAAGTGCCAGTCGCGCCGCATCCGCAGACGGCAGTGAGAGGGCCTCATCGTAGCTGTTGGTGTGCAACGACTGCGTGCCACCGAGGATTGCCGCGAGTGCCTGGACGGCGACCCGCATCACGTTGTTCAACGGTTGTTGCGCCGTCAGCGTGGACCCACCGGTCTGCGTGTGAAAGCGGAGCCTGCAGCTCCTCTCGCTCGCGCCGTAGCGCTCGCGCAGAAGAGACGCCCACAGGCGCCGGCCGGCGCGGAACTTCGCTGCCTCTTCGAACAAGTCGTTGTGCGCCGCAAAGAAGAACGACAGGCGCGGAGCGATGTCGTCGATGGTGAGACCGGCTGCGACGGCTCGATCCAGATACTCGAGGGCGTTGGCGAACGTGAAGGCGAGTTCCTGAACCGCCGTCGCGCCCGCTTCACGCATGTGATAGCCGCTGATCGATATCGGATTGAAGTTCATACCTTCGTCGGCCACGAACCGAAAGATGTCCGTAGTCAACCGGAGCGACGGATCGACGGAGAAGATGTAGGTGCCGCGAGCGACGTATTCCTTGAGCACGTCGTTCTGGATGGTTCCCCGCAGCGTCGATCGATCTCCGCCCCGCTCCTCGCACACCACGATGTACATCGCGAGGAGGATGGCCGCGGTGGCATTGATGGTCATCGACGTCGACACACGATCGAGAGGAATGTCCTCAAACAGGACTGCCAGGTCGTCCACGGTATCGATGGCGACGCCGGCCCGGCCGACCTCTCCTTCGGCGACCGGGTGGTCGGAGTCATATCCCATCTGTGTGGGCAGATCAAACGCTACCGAGAGGCCGGTTTGCCCAGCGTTCAGAAGCTCACGAAACCTGATGTTGGTTTCCTGTGCCGTCCCGAAACCGGCGTACTGCCGCATCGTCCACAGACGGCCGCGGTACATCGTCGGGTGAATGCCGCGCAGAAATGGGAACACGCCGGGCGCGTCCGGTCCATACACGCCGTCGACCGGCAGCCCGGAAGGCGAGCGCCGCTCGTGAGTCACCGCACAGCCGTCACGTCGGCTTCGGCAACCACACGTTCGACGAACGCCACATCCTCCGACGACCCAAGAATGAGCGGTGTTCGCTGGTGCAAGTCGGTGGGCACGATGTCCAGAATCAACTGGCTGCCGTCCGACGCGCGGCCTCCGGCCTGCTCCGCGATGTATGCGAGCGGCGACGCTTCATAGAGGAGCCGGAGCTTGCCGTGCGGAGACCGCGTGTCCGCTGGATACATGAACACGCCCCCGGAAAGCAGATTTCGGTGAAAATCCGCGACAAGAGAACCGATGTACCGGGCGTTCTTTCGTTCGGAAGGATCCTCGACGCCCTTGAACATTCGCACCACTCGACGGTAGCCCTCGGTCCAGCGCTGGTAGTAGCTCTCGTTGATCGAGTAATACCTCCCAACCGCAGGCGTCTTGATGTCGTGATTCAACAGACGGAACTCGCCGATGATCGGGTCGAGTGTGAAGAGATGCACCCCATGCCCAGCCGTGTAGGCGAGCACCGTGCTCGAACCGTAGATCACATATCCTGCAGCGGCCTGACGGCGGCCAGCCTGCAGGCAGTCGGCCAGCGAACCGGGGCCGCTTGCCGTCACCCGACGGTGAATCGAGAAGATGGTCCCGATGGAGACATTCACGTCGATGTTTGAGGAGCCATCGAGCGGGTCGAACAACACGGCGTACCTGCCCGGATTCCGCTCCTGCGGAATGAGAACCGGTGCATCGTCCTCCTCGGACGCCATGACACAGACGCGACCCGAGAAGCCCAACGCCTGTTTCATCATCTCGTTCGCCAGCACGTCCAGCTTCTGCTGCTCCTCGCCCTGTACGTTGGTCTCGCCGTAGGCCCCGAGCACATCGATGAGGCCCGCGCTCCGCACGTAGCCGGAGATGACCTTTGCCGCTAGCGCGATGTCATAGAGCAATCGTGACAATTGACGAATCCGACACCCTAGCCTCCCCCCAATACCGTTGGAGCGATCGTCGTAAATCGAAAAGTAACTGCCGTCGGTCGTGATAGTTACCGTGCCATCACGATCGGTGCGCCAAACATCGACGCCGTACTCCGCGAGACGTCGGAGCACCTCTGGCGCCGGATGCCCATACCGATTGCGCCCCACGCTGATCACGCCCGCGCGCGGACGGAGCGTCTGAAGCCACTCGTCGGTCGTGCTTCCGGCAGAGCCATGGTGGCCGACCTTGAGGACGTCCACCTCCTTGAGAGATTCGAGCAAGGTGCGTTCCACGATACTCCCTGCATCGCCGGCCAGGAGCGCGTCAAAGCACCCGTAACGTAGGTGAATCACGAGCGAGTTCTCGTTGGGCTCGAGCTGTCCCTCCACCCACTCGGACGACGGATGGAGCACCGCAATCACGACGGAATCCACCACGATCGTGTCACCGGCGCGGGCCGGCACCCACTGTGTGCCCATCGCGTCCACTCCTGCCAGGAACTCACGGTACACCGGTGACGCGAGCGGTTGCCCGGGCTCGACGACCATCCCGGCCTCATACGCACGCAACACCGCGGGAACACCGCCCACGTGATCGGCGTCGCCGTGCGACACGGCCACGGCCGTAAGTCGCCGCACGGCGTTCCGCCGGAGGAACGGGACCACCACACTGCGGCCGGCATCACGCGTGGGTGTTCGGGGCCCACCGTCGACGAGGAGCCAGCGGTTCGCCGCCGTTCGAAGCACGATGGCGTCACCCTGCCCCACGTCGAGCACGTGGATCGTGAGGGTGCCTGGATCTCCGACGCCGGGCCAGGCACGCACGGCAACGAGCATCCAGCTGCCGGTCGCCGCCATCACGAGCATCCGGTACCGCACCACGGGCCACCGTCTTCGGCGGCCGGCTACCCACATGCCCGCCGCGATCCCGATGAGCCAAGGCGTCGCAAACGCCCAACCTGGTGGGCCATTGAGATGCCCACCAGGGATTCGGCCACAGACGTATGCCACTCGCTCGATCAGGGCGAGCACCACTCCACTGCCACCCGCCAGCACGTCGCCGACAACGAGGCTGGCCAGCACGCCGGGCACTGCGACGGCTGCCAGTGGAATTGCGACCAGGTTGGAGATCAGCCCGACCGGGGCTACGGCTCCGAAGGCAAATGCGGTGATCGGCGCAGTTGCCGCAACCGCTCCGCACGAGGCGACGGCGAGTCGGACCACGGCCACACGGCGGAAGCGCGGCACGAGAATTCTGCTTCCCCATCCCGTACCGAGCACTGCCGCCACCGAGAGCCAGGCTCCGACCTCGCCGGCGGCACCCGGATTCACCTGAGTCACCAGCAGTACGGCGACCGCAAGCACGGCAAACGGCGAGGGATGCCGCTGCCGCAAACGGGCAAGGGCGTAGATGCTTACGAATGCCGCCGCGCGGGTAGCGGGCGTCGGGAATCCGAGGAGCGTGACATAGCCCCAAGTCAGTGCGGCGGCTCCCGCCCACGCCCACCGCCTCACTCTCGCCACGCGGAGCAGCAGCACGAGCCAGCCGGCCAGCACGCCGACATGCAGTCCGGAGATTGCCAGCAGGTGCGCGATGCCTGCGTCGGCGAACTCGTAACGGAGTTCGGGTGCGATGTCTAACCGCCTGCCAAGCACTAGCGCCTCGACCAAAGGCGCGCGCTCGCCGTACAACGAACGGACGCGCCGTGCGACCAGGTCGCGCGTGACAAACCGCCAGTGACGGCGGCGGTGCAACTCCCGGACGTGTGTGAGTCGAAGCACGCCAGCTGCGTAGTACTGTCCCACCCCGACAAGCAAGGTCCCAGCGTGTACCTCGACGCCCGACACGTTGAGCCGTAGCGTTCCGCGACACCCTTCAGGAGCATGCGTCACGGTCGCGGTGGTGGTTCGGCGCCGGCCCGGAGCGTCGTGCACCCGCATGAGCGCTGTCTTCGGCCCCGCCTCCCAGCGGGACCGGCAGGCCAAACGTGACCGCTCAGCGTGGAGGGTTCCGGTGACCGCACCGACGAAGCACGCGCCAAGCAATGCACCGCGCCACGCCTGCCACCGCCCGAGCGCGACACTGGCAACGGCCCATGCCCAGAACACCGCATCGGGCACCAAAAGAACGAGGCCGATCCAGAGACCGGCCGCGAAGACGACTGCCAGTTGGGAGACCGGCGGGATCACGCGCCGGCCCTCGAGCTGATGCTAGCCCACGACCGCCAGATCCCGTCCCGTCGTTGCGACCACGCCCGAGAACGTCGCGCCGGTGGTCCCCACCAACCGAACGTCGCGATAGCTCCCGATCCAAGACGGTGGACCATCGACCAGCACGACCTTGTTGGTGCGGGTTCGTGCCTGAAGCCGTCCTCCCCGTCGGGCGGGTTTTTCCACCAACACCTCATGGGTGGTTCCGACAAGCGAGAGGTTCTTGCGACGTGCCACGTCGCGAACGACCGCGATGAGCCGTTCCAACCGCTCGCCTGATGTGCGATTGGCAACGGCATTGCCCAGCTTGAGCGCGCCGGTGCCTTCGCGCGGTGAGTACTTGAAGGTGAAGGCGTCGTCGAATTGTACCTCGCGCACCAGACTCACGGTCTCGGCGAAGTCCTCGTCCGCTTCGCCCGGGAATCCGACAATGATGTCGGTCGTGATCGCCAACCCGGGGATGGCAGAGCGCAAACGCCGTACGCAATCCAGATATGCGGCGCGGTCGTAGCGGCGCCCCATGCGCTTGAGCACGCGGGACGAGCCACTCTGTACGGGCAGATGTACGTGCTCGCACACCGACTCCACTTCGGCCATGGCTGCGATGACGTGCTCAGTGAAGTCGTTGGGATACGGACTCGTGAACCGAACACGACGGATTCCGGAGATGCTTCCGACGGCGCGAAGTAGGTCGGCGAAGTCGCTGGTGCCGTCATGATAGCTGTTCACGGTCTGCCCCAGCAGCGTGACCTCGGACACCCCTGCATCCACCAGCCGTCGAACCTCTCGAGCGATGTCATCGAGCATACGGCTTCGCTCGCGGCCCCGTGTCATCGGAACCACGCAGAACGTGCACCGATAATCGCAGCCACGCTGAACGGTGACGAACGCGCTCGGCTGCCCCTCCGTCCGTTGCGCCGGGACGTCTTCGTAGTGCTCCCACGATTTGAACACGACGTCGGTGACGCGCGTCCCCGCCTCCGCGCTCGCAATGAGATCACCGAGCCCTCGATAGCCATCCGGTCCGACGACCAGATCGACGTGTGGCGTCTGCTCGAGCAACCGGTCCCCCAACCGCTGCGCCATGCAGCCGACCACGCCCAACACCACGCCTGGCTTCTTGTACCGCTTGAGCTCGCCCATTCGGCCGAGCACGCGCTGCTCCGCGTTGTCCCGCACGGCACACGTGTTGACCAACAGCACGTCCGCCGCATCGGGATCGTTGGTGGAGACATAGCCTTCCTGGCCGAGCTGGCCGAGGATCAGCTCGGAGTCGGCCACGTTCATCTGGCAGCCGTATGTCTCGACGTAGACTCGCCGGCGAAACCTGGTCATGCGGTGGGCTCAGCGCGCAGGTCACCGTCGGGCCGGAAGTCGAGACGGGCGACGAAACGACTCGGCGGCATCTGGTCGGTGGGGACATGCACCGTCAGATAGTCCTCGGTGAGCGCCTCGAAGCGACCGTGCGAACGCCGAAGCACCACGACGTCGGCCACGCCACCGCTCCGGCTGTGTCGGTGCGCAGCGCCCTTCTCGGCGGCGACTCTTCGCAGGATTGCCGAGCGCGAGGCCGTGACGGCAGCATCCACCGGCGGACCGATTCGCTGCGCCGCAACGTCGGGCCGCTCGGAGTATGGGAACACGTGCAGGTATGTGAACGGGAGCGCCTGAACGAGATCCACGGTCGCAGCGAAATCGTCTTCGGTTTCACCGGGGAACCCCACCATGACATCGGCCCCCAGCCCGAGCGTGGGAAGTCGATCGGCAATGCGCTCGATACAGGCCCGGTAGGTGCCGGCCGTGTACCAGTGCCGCCCCATGCGCTTCAGCACACGATCGGATCCGGACTGCAGTGGCGCATGGAGGTGTGGCGCGAGGCGAGCGGGATCCGTCGCCATCAACTCGACCACGCGCTCCTCGACCTGCGTCGCTTCCAACGACGAAAGCCGAAACCGAGCGTCAGGCACGCGGGTGACCAGTTGCGCGACGAGGGTGCCCAACCCGATGCGATCGACCAGGTCCCTTCCGTAGGAACCGATGTGCACACCGGTAAGCACGATCTCACGGTGACGCCGCGCGAGCTCGGACGCCTCGGTGATGATCTCTTCCGGGTCCCGCGATCGGGATCCGCCACGAGCGACTGTCGTCGCGCAGAACGTGCAGTGCTCATCGCATCCATCCTGGATCTTAAGCCACGCTCGAGCCACACCGGAGAACGAGTGCAAGACCGCATCAATCGGCGTCGCCGGCAGTCCGAGCGCATGCAACACTGGCTCGGGGGCACTGCCACCCGCGACCTGGACGACATTCGGAAGCGTCGCGAGGCCTCCGTCATCGCATGCCGCGGCACAACCCATGACCACGGTGCGGACTTCCGGGTTGGTGCGGGCAATTCGGCGGACCAGGCCACGCATCTTGGCCTCGCTCACGTGCGTCACCGTGCACGAGTTCACGACTGCCACGTCAAATTGTGCACCATCGACTGCAATGGTTGCGCCCGCATCCTCCAATGCCTGACGGACGACTTCCGTGTCGTATTGGTTTGCCTTACAACCGAAGGTGTGGAGGGAGACCCGCATCAGGGCCGAAGTACGACCCCGAAGGACAGCTGCCAGGCACGTTCCTTCGCCCCGGCCCCGTCCCGCAGCACGCGCTCGAGCGCGAACTCCAACATCGCACGCCCGCCGGCGAAGACGAATCCCGAGCCCGCGGAGAGGTCGATCTCGCGAGCCTGCTCGTCCGTGCGGCTGAACGGGAGCTGCGCGTAGCGAACACCGACTCTGAGGGGGATGGCAGACGTGCCGATGTCCGGGCCGCCGAACTCGAGTCCCGTGCCGACATCCCAGGTGTCAAATGCCGTGATACCGGCACCCACGGGAATGTCATCATTGGCGGCCGCCCACGAACGCCAGCTCGCCGACGTAGAGAGTCGCAGTGTCGGGAGAAGCAGTGCGGAAAACCCGCCCGACACTGTCGTCGGAAGTTGAATCTCGATGGCGGGCAGCAGCGTTCCCGCAGCTTCCAACTTCGAGTCGCGGCGAACGCTCATTCCAAGCCTGAGTCGCTGAAATGGCGTGTACACCGCTCCCGCGGACACCCCCCATCCGGTGTACGACACGTCCCCGGACTGCGTGACGGGCACGTACTGCGGATCGTCAAACGTGCGGATCCCCCGCTCCCGAGTCGAACCACTGAGCACATGGACCGCTGCGCCTACCTGCAGTGCGCGACTCACATACCATCCCAATGCGCTGCGAAGATCTGCAACACCGCCATCCGATGACAAGCGATCGTCGACACCGACCACCTCACCGCGAATCAGCACGGAGTCACTGGTCGTCAACTCATAGGTTCGATCGGCGTAGAGCGAGTAGCTGAGTCCGAACGACAGCGGCGAGGATCCCAACTGTCCCTCGACGATGGCGAGCGGGAACCGCGTGTCGCGGAGGTCCCCAGTGGAGACACCGTCGGCCTCGTATGCCCGACCGGTCGTCACGAAGTATCCGGAAACCGTCAGCCGTCGCTGCAGCGCGATGGCACCCGGATTCACCGTCGAACGGGGATCGACCGCCGCGGTCCCGTCGCCCATTGCACGCGCCGCGAGGCTCGTGGGCCGGTTGGGAAAGCCGATGCCCAGGACGCTATACACGGACACCTGTGCGACGGCTGGACGCACCCCCGCGGTTAGCAGCAGGACGACTCCAAGTACCAACCCGGAGCGTGTCACGGTTGCTCCAAGAAACGCGGCACGTAGGTGATATGGATGGCAGGGGCGCCGGCGGTGCTTTGACTCGAGCGCAACCGCACTTCACCCAAGCTCGATGCTTCAGGCGCTAGTCCCAGCAGGATCGATCGGGCAACGGAAGAATCGTTCTGCCACGGAATTACGATCCGTGTGATGTCGATCCGCATCGTGTCGGCGCTTCCGACAGGAAGATCCGCAACCCCTCGAGTGACCGAGTCCTGCCCCACCCCGAACAGGGGCGACTTGAGCCCGACGTCAGCGCGCACGGCAAAGGTCCGCACCGTGACGCTGTCACCAGGACCACCGAGAACGGGTCCGTCCAGAACCATGAGGAGCGTCGCGCGGACCACGTCGGAGGAGTCCAGGATCTTCGGGGGGATGGCAACGCGCACGATCGTGCGGGCCGAGGGAATGCCGCCCACCACGAGTATGCCTGCGGCCGGGTCCGGCAATGGAGGTGCTACGAAGGTGTCGAACGCTCCCGACCGCGAGTCTTCGAGCACGATACTCGTGCCGGCCGAGTCGGCCGTGACGTAACGTCGCATGAACGGGCCGACGGCCACCGACGATTCCTGCGTCGCAAAGTCTGCGAACCCGCCGGAATCGGCACGGAGCGTGAGTCCCACCGCCAGCGTGAAGCTGTCCGTGACATACGCGGGGAAGGCCGCAACGGGAATGACCACCGACGGATTCCCCACGGTGTCGATGAGCGCGATCGTGGCGACCTCTGTGCTGTCATCGATGAACGGCACCACGTCGTTGTAGCTCGTGCTCGAATCGAGCCCGATCGGCAGCCGGTGCACCACAAGAACCAAGCTGTCCCCGGTCGCCGAGAGCCTGAATTGCTCGAGTTCGAGCTTGAATGAGTCGACAGACTGTACGGGGATAAAGCCGGTGCCCGAGGCGATCGAATCGGAGAACGGAAAGAACTGGACGACGCCAACGCTGCTCCTGCCCGCGGGGTCGGCGACGATCTGCATCGTGCCGACCCTTTGCGGAAGGATGAAGCCTCGTCCCCATTCTTCCCGCTCGACGACTCCCGTCACGACCGTATCGAACACCTCGAGCTGGGCCGGTGGACAGAAGTTCGGGCAGGCACCGGGCGCCGTCACAGTCTCCTGACACGCCGCCGCAAGCAGCGCAAGCGTCGCCAACCAGGCGATGACGGCTGGACCGCTCCGACGCTCGATCATTCCTCCCCGCCTTCCAGATCTGCCTCGAGAAACGCATCGGGCAGGAGCTCGGCCAAGGACCAGTGCCGGGAGCTCCGAGGGCCCGCCGACTCGATGTCCAGCTCCAGCCCGAACTCCGCCAGCGCCTGCCGACATGCGCCGCACGGGGCGACCGGTGGTTCTGACTGCGCGACAATTACGAGCCGCCGGAACTGCCGCACACCCTCCGCCACTGCCGCCCCCAGCGCCACTCGCTCGGCGCAGATGGTCACACCGAAGGAGGCGTTCTCGACATTCGCGCCAGCAAACACGCGGCCGTCGACCGCCTCGAGCGCGGCGCCGACTCGATAGCGGCTGTAGGGGGCGTGGGCGTTCTGTTGTGCCGCACGCGCCGCCACCACCAGAGCCTCAGCGCTCATGGTGCGACCTCAGCCAGAAAGGATGTACCCGTCTCCCACACGCCTCCAAAATAGTCAGCTACCGTGGCTCCGATATCCGCGAAGCCAGAGCGGTCGCCGAGCTCCACCGGTCGCACCGTCGGCCCCGCGACCAGCACCGGCACCATCTCACGGGAATGATCGGTGGACGGCGTCGTCGGGTCGTTGCCATGGTCTGCCGTGAAGATCATGAGATCGTCGTCTCGCAAGCTGTCTAAGAGGGCCGGCAATGCACGGTCGAGCTCCTGTAGCCCCTGATAGAACCCCTCAACGTCGTTGCGGTGCCCCCAGCTCTGATCGAATTCGATCACGTTGGCAAACAGCAAGCCCGTGGTCATGCTCTCGAGCGCCTCGCCGATGCGTTGAAACGCCTCCGCATTCGTTGGCATGTGCGTGCTCGAGATGGACCGACCGGCGAAGAGGTCGTCCACTTTACCTACCCCGACGCGCGGCACACCGTCTCGCGCGAGCACGTCCAACAGGGTATCGCCGGGCGGCACCAGCGAGAAGTCTCGCCGGTTTGGAGTCCGTTGGAAGCTGCCCGGTGATCCGGTGAAGGGTCGTGCGATGACGCGCGAGACGGCATGCTCGCCGCTCAACACTCGTTCTCGCGCCACCTCACACGCATTGTAGAGCTCGGCCAGCGGCACCCGATCCTCATGTGCCGCCACCTGGAAGACGCTTTCAGCCGACGTGTAGACGATCCAGTCGCCACTCGCGACATGTTCTCTGCCCAGCTCGTCGATGATGGCGGTGCCGGACGCCGCCCGATTGCCCAGCACGCCACGCCCCGTGGCTTCCGAGAATGCCTCGATCACGTCCGGCGGAAACCCATCCGGATAGGTCGGGAAGGGTTGGTCCAGCACTAGCCCGCAGAGCTCCCAGTGGCCGGTGGTGGAGTCCTTCCCAGGTGACCGGGGGATGGCAACTCCATGTGCGGCGCCCGGTGCAGTGCACTCGATCCCCTCGAGCGGACGGCAGCACCCGAGCCCGAGACGCTCGAGATTGGGAAGCTCGAACCCGCCGACAGCCGTCGCTACGTTGCCCAACGTGTCGCTGCCGACGTCGCCGTAGCGATCGGCGTCTGGCGCAGCGCCGATGCCGACCCCGTCCAAGACAATGAGGGCAACTCTGCCCGAGCGCCGTCGGCTCACGGGCCCACGTACTCGCGGGCGAGCCGCGTCTTCAAGCGAACGAGCGCCTCGTAGGCGATCGTGTCGCCCCACCGAGCGAACTCATCAATCGTGATCTCGCCCTCTCCATCGGTCCCCACGACCGTCGCCATGTCGCCCACCCGCACAGTGGACTCCGGGCCAACATCGATCATGACGAAGTCCATCGTCACTCTGCCAACAATCGGAACACGCGCGCCGCCCAGCAGTACCTCTGCCCTCCCCTGCACGTTCCGCGGAATGCCATCGGCATAGCCGATCCCCAGCGTTGCGACGACAGTGGGCTTGGGTGCCTCCCACTCGGCCCCGTAGCTCACGGTCGCACCGGCGGGCACGTGGCGCACGCTCACGACGGGTGCGCGCACGGTTGCGACCGGATTGGGGGCAGGCAGGTCAGGCGCGTGCTCGCCGCCGTAGAGAAAGATCCCGGGCCGCACGAGATCGAGCTGTGTTTGCAGGCGCCACGCTCCGGCACTATTGGCGGCGTGAAGGAGGCTGGGGCGCCGCGGCAAGACTGCAAGCGCTCGTTCGAACCGTTCCCACTGCTCGTGAACGGTGTCAGACCCTTCGTCAGCGGCATAGAAGTGGGTGAACGCCCCCTCCAGCTTGTCAGAGTCGAAGTCACGCAGGGTGGCCTCCGCGTCCCACCGGACGCCACAGCGCCCCATGCCGCTGTCCACCTCGAGATGAAACGGCAGCGACCACCCACGGGCTGCCTTGGGGTCGTCCAGCACCGCCCGCAGATCGTGCGAGCGATACTGGGGCTCCAGCTTCGACGTGGCTGGCGTGAACACGAGAACGGGTCGGGTGATACCCACATCGCGCAGCTCAATCGCTTCCACCACCGTGGCAACCGCGTAGCCCCACGGATCGAGCGATTCGAGCGCTCGAACGACCGGGATCACCCCCAGCCCGTAGGCGTCGGCTTTGACAACGGGAAGGAGAGCGGCGCCCCCGGCGGCTGCCTGCACCGTCTGCACATTGGCCAGAAGGTTTGCCAGGTCGACGCTGACCCAGGCGCGGTTGGACGTCACCTGCGTTGACATGCTCTCGAAGGGAGGCGTATTGTACCGGCCCGAGTATGCAAATGCAAGAACCATCAGCGGTTGGACGAATCATCGAGCTCGTGCGCGATCTGCGGCAGCGGTGCCCCTGGGACCGCGCGCAGACGCGAGCCACCCTCAGACCCTACCTGGTCGAGGAGGTGCTCGAGCTGGATCACGCGCTCTCGACTGGAGATGCCGCACGGATCCTCGAGGAGCTGGGGGACGTCCTCCTCCACGTCGCCTTTCAAGTGGTGCTCGGTGAGGAGGCAAACCAGTTCGGCGCCGAGGATCTCGCGCGATCCGTCGATCGCAAGATGTGGCGCCGGCATCCCCATCTCTTCAACGAACAGGGCGATGCGCGAAGCGGCGGCCACATCGAAGACACGTGGGAGCAGACCAAGATCGCCGAAGTGGACTCGGACGAGGCAAGCGTCCTGGACGGCTTGCCGCCGACGCTCCCCGCACTGCTCAAAGCCTTCCGACTGCAGGAACGAGCGGCTGGGGTCGGCTTCGACTGGCCCGACGCCCGGGGTCCTCTCGAGAAGGTTCACGAGGAGGTGGAAGAGCTCTCTCACGAGATGGAGGCCTCGGAGCACGCACCGGACGTCATCGATGAAGAGATCGGGGATCTCTTTTTCGCAGCCGTCAACCTCGCCCGCAAGCTCGGCTCCGACCCGCGAGCCGCGCTCGAACGCGCCAATGCCAAGTTCGAGCGTCGGTTTCGTCAGATCGAACAGTTGACCCGTGAGCGCGGGATCGACATGGGCCGCGCGACGCTGGAGGAGCTGGATGGGTTGTGGGAGGAGGTGAAGAAAAGATAGTTGTCAGTTATCAGTGAACTGAAGACTGAGAGCTGTAAACCGATAACTGGCTACGGATACAACTTCGTGATCATCCGCGGGAACGCGATGGCTTCCCGGATGTGCTGGATGCCGCAGATCCACGCGATGGTTCGCTCGACGCCGAGTCCAAACCCTGAGTGCACGTAGGTACCGTACTGCCGGAGGTCGAGGTACCAGCGGTAGTTCTCCTCAGGCAGGCTCAGCTCACGAATGCGGGAGAGGAGCTTGGCGCCGTCATCCTCACGCTGGCTCCCACCGATGATCTCACCGTACCCTTCCGGTGCTAGACAGTCGTTGTTGAGAACCGTTCGGGGGTCATCGGGGTTCTCCTTCATGTAGAACGCTCGAACGGCCTTGGGGTAGTTGAACACGAAGACCGGCCGGTCGAAGTCCTTCGCCAACGTCGTTTCCTCGTCGGCGCCGAGGTCGGCACCCCACGTAATGTCGGTGCCAAGCCCTTGGAGCTTCCCGATCGCGTCACTGTAGGAGATGCGGTGAAACGGTGGCGCCACACGCTCGAGGGGCGCAGTGTCCCGCTCGAGCTCGGCCAAGTCTTCCGAGCGACGGTCGAGACACCGAGCCACGATGTACGAAACGAACTCTTCCTGGAGACGCATGTTATCGTTTGAGTCGTACCACGCCATCTCGGGCTCGACCATCCAGAACTCGGTGAGGTGCCGGCGAGTCTTGGACTTCTCGGCGCGAAAGGTCGGCCCGAAGCAGTACACGCGACTGAGTGCCGCCGCAGCAGCCTCGAGATAGAGTTGACCCGTTTGCGCGAGAAAGGCCTTACCGAGATCGAAGTATTCTGTCTCGAAGAGCGTGCCAGCCGATTCGCCAATCGCGCCCGTGAGAATCGGCGTGTCGACCAGCACGAAGTCGCGCTCGTAGAAGAAGTCACGGATCGCCTGGACAACCTCATGTCGCACACGCATGATCGCGGTCTGACGGCGACTCCGTAACCACAGGTGACGATGCTCGAACAGGAAGGCCGTGCCGTGTTCCTTGGGCGTGATCGGGAAGTCGACACTCGGGCCCAGCGTCTCGAAGGCTGCGACGGTCAGCTCGACGCCCCCGGGCGAACGCGAGTCGGCCTGCACCGATCCGGTGACGGCTACCGACGATTCCTGATCCGCGCGGCGGAAGCTTTCCCACGCTTCAGGATCCGCGTCGGCCTTGGACAGCACGCACTGGAGGAAGCCCGTGCCGTCGCGAAGCACGAGGAAGGCGATC
This sequence comes from Gemmatimonadota bacterium, assembly GCA_039588055.1. Taxonomy (GTDB): domain Bacteria; phylum Gemmatimonadota; class Gemmatimonadetes; order Gemmatimonadales; family GWC2-71-9; genus JAOTVV01. The sequence continues at coordinate 31,543 of JBDHAN010000009.1, forward strand.
TTCCCGCTCGACCGGGTCGTGGTGACCCACCCACGGACGGTGACGGTCTCGCCGACGTGCGACGGAAGATCGACAATGTACGGCGACGACATAGGGCCGAAATCGTAGCCCTCGCCTTCATCAGTGTCAACGCGTTCGGCTGCCCCGCTATACGCGTGCCGCCGCCGGCGCAAGAGCTTCAAACGTGGACCACCTACCTCGCCAGCCTTTCTCGCGCCCCGTCGGCCAACGAGGTCGTGCCCACCGATCCCCAACCCACGATCGCCTTCGACGTGGGTCGCGCCCCGTCGGGAGGGGTCGCCATCGGTGACAGCGTCATCGTGGCGCTCACGAGCGACAAGCGTCTCGCCGTGCTGCGACGCACAACCGGCGACCTCGTATGGCGGCGGCGGATTGCGGGGCCGGGAGCCGCCGGACCGCTTTTCATGGGCCGCCAGGTGTTTGTCGCCAGCGGCGATCGTGACGGAGCTGTAGAGGCCTACGACCTCCGACGGGGGAAGCGCCTGTGGTCTCGACCCGTCGGCCCGGTCAGTGGGCCCCTCGGCGCGATCGGCCACGCCGTGTATGCAGCGACGTCGACGGGACGACTCGTGGCGCTCGACACGACTCGGGGAGATCCACTGTGGACCAGGGAGTTCCGCCACCCGCTCCGGGCAGGTGTCACCGTGGTCGGGCCGCACCTCTTCGTGGCCAGCGACGACTCATTGTTTCTGGTGCTGCGACGAACCGGGGAGCGCGCCGCTGCTGCGAGGAGCATCGGGGCTGTGCGACGACCGCCCGCGATTTCGGGCCGACTCCTCGTCACGGCGTCGCCGGACGGAATAGTCGCTGCCTACGCGCTCCCCACACTCGAGAGGCGTTGGCAACGCTCCGTAGCGAGCCCCGTCTTCGGCAGCCCCAGCATTGCACGCGACACGGTGTTCGTCGCAACACTGGACGGCGGTCTGTGGCGCATTCCGCTCGACGCGCCGTCCCAGGCCTCCGTACAGGATTTGGGCACACCGATGCGGGCGACACCGGCGCCCGTGTCCGGCGGGGTGCTGGTCGGTACCTTATCCGGTGAGGTGCTCTTTCTCACGTCGGAAGGAGCGCCTCCAGCGTGGAGACTCGAGGTGAACGGCCCGCTCGAAGAGCCGCCGGTGGTTTGGCGCGGCACGGTCTATCTCATCGACGGGACCGGCCAGATCCGGGCCTGGGACTCGCACGGATCCGACCCGGTGGAACGCGATCGGTCAAATGGCGTATGGTAGGATTGTGATGCGACGATACGTCTCCGCCTGGCTCACGACGACCGCCCTGTTCTGTGGTGTTGTCACCTCAAGCACATCGTCGCTGCAAGCGCAGGACCTCGATCAGAGCTCCTCTCGCCCCTTCATCGCCCAGGTGTCCCATTGGGGACGTTGGGTGACGCTGCTCGGCGCTGGTGGCTTGATCGCCGTTGCTGCAGTTCGGCACGGCGAGGCACAGGACGCCTTGGCAGGTTTGGAGGAGTTCTGTGAGCAGGACTTGTCGGCGTGCACGGTGGTGCCGGGCGCGTCCGGCGGCGAGGCGTATGCGAGCGAGGCAGCGGAAGCCATGTATCAGGAGTACGCCGCACTCGAGCGACACGCGCGGGGATTCCTGCTCGGCGGTCAGGCGTCTCTACTGGCGTCCGGAACCATGTTCCTCATCGATCTGTTGCACGACAGCGGGGACTTCGACAACATCCCGTACACGCCACTCGAGCTCTACACGAGCCCGAGGCAACTCGGACTCGCCGTTCGTTTTTGAGCGTCCTCGTCCGGTTAAGGCGTTCACCCAACCAAGGAGTCACCAATGGCAAGTGAGCTCGCAGCCAAGCAGTGCATCCCGTGCAGAGGCGGCGTTCCGCCGCTCGAGCGCGCGGAGATCGACGCCCTGCTCGACAAACTCGGGGGTAACTGGACCGTCGTTGACGGCCACCATCTCGCAAAGGAATACAGCTTCCCCGATTTCGTCACGGCGCTCGAGTTCACGAACCGCGTTGGCTCGATCGCCGAGGAGCAGGGGCATCACCCAGACATCGCTCTCTCGTGGGGCAAGGTCGGTGTCACCATTTGGACGCACAAGATCGACGGCCTCACCGAGAGCGATTTCATTCTGGCGGCCAAGGCCGACCAAGCGCTCTAGCTCGGTTTGCGCGCGCGCACGAACGCGCTCACAAAGCCTCCGACGCCGGGGACCGTGAAGCGACGCGTGACCTCCAGATTGACAGCCTCGAACCCAGCGTCCGCGAGTTTGCGGCGGTATTCCGACTCCTCGAGCGCTCCGGACACACAGGCTGACCACAGCTTCATACTCTTGCGGGCGGCCTTTCCCAACACGCCTTGCGCGACAATGTCGCTCACCGCGAAGCGTCCTCCGGGGCGGAGCACGCGGAACGCTTCTCCGAGCACCGCGTCTTTGTCAGCCGACAAGTTGATGACGCAGTTCGAGATGATGACGTCGACCGAACCGTCAGGCAGCGGGATGTCCTCGATCTCGCCCTTCAGGAACTCCACGTTCTCGACGCCGGCCTCTTCCTGATTCTTGCGAGCGAGCTCCAACATTTCGTCGGTCATATCCAATCCGTAGGCCTTGCCGGTGGGGCCGACGCGTTTGGCAGAGAGTAGGACGTCGATGCCGCCACCCGACCCCAGGTCCAGCACGGTTTCGCCCTGTGCCAGCTCGGCGAGCGCCGCCGGGTTCCCGCAGCCGAGTGAGCCCTCAACCGCTCCTTGGGGCAGATCCGTCACCTCGCTCGGGTCATAGATCTTGGCGCTTACGGGATCGCACGACGCAAGGGTCCCGCAGCAGTCAGACCCTCCACCCAGCACCTTGAGTGCTGCATTCGCATAATGGTCGCGAACCGCGGCCTTCACGTCTTTGGTGTTCTTCGCCATCACACTGCTCGCTTTCTTATCAAGATCCATTGATGTATCAGGTCAAAAAAAGAGACCTATCCACAGCACACCTCGAGGCTTCGACCGGCCTTCCGTTGTTCCTTGGCGAGCGTCGAGAGCGCCTGGGCTGTTTCCTCCAGCCGGTCGGCGTCGAGCGAGTAGAACATCCAGCGGCCTCGGCGCTTCGCCCGAACCAAGCCCGCTTCTTTGAGCGTCTTCAGGTGATGTGACAGGAGCGGCTGGGCCACGTCGAGCCGGTCGACCAGCTCGCAGACGCATGTCTCCTTCCCTACGAGCACTTCCAGGATGCGGAAGCGGGTGTCGTCGGACAGCGCTCGGCAGCAGGCGATCGAAATGTTGCGGCGGCTTGTCGCTTTGGGCATGAGGTTAATATATCAACAATAATTGATATGTCAATTGAGGGGTGGAGGGGGTCGGTAGGGGCAGCAGAATAGAAGGACGGGAAGGACGGGAAGGACGGGAAGGACGGGAAGGACGGGAACGACGGGAGGGACGGGAATGACGGGAGGGACGGGAGGGACGGGAACGACGGGAGTTGAGGTCGACGGCTGTTTGCTGACGGCTGTAGGCTGTTGGCTGAAGACTGACGCCTGACGACCTCCCGTCACCCCACTCGAAACAACTCGATCCCCCGCTCATACCGCCGCTCGATGCGTCGACGGAGTGCCGCGTGGCGCCGGTCGGTCAGGTTTTCGTCCGCGGCGATGAGTGCGAGTGCTGTCTTCCGCGCAGCTACAACGAGGTCGCCATCGGTCTCGAGGTTGGCGAATCGCAAGAGAAATCCTCCTGCCTGTCGAGTCCCGGCCAGCTCGCCCATGCCGCGATCCTTGAGATCGAGCTCCGCGATCTTGAACCCGTCGGTCGTCCGCGCGAACGGTCGCAGTCGATTGCGTTGGTCCGGCACATCGGTGAGCAACACGCAGTGGCTCTCCTCGGCACCGCGACCCACACGGCCGCGCAGCTGATGCAACTGTGCTAGCCCAAAGCGCTCGGGGTGCTCGATGACCATCACGGTCGCGTTGGGAACGTCGATGCCGACCTCGATGACCGTGGTAGCCACGAGCACGTGGACCTCGCCGTCCCGAAACGCCCGCATGACCTTGTCCCGCTCGTCCGCCTTCATTCGTCCGTGCACCAGGGCCACCATGAGCGGGTCCAGCTCCTTCTTCAATAATTCGGCCATCGTCGTTGCGGCCTTGAGGTCCACTTTCTCCGACTCGTCGATCACCGGATATACGACGTACGCCTGACGACCTGCCTCGCAATTCTCTTTCAGGAACGCGTAGACCTTCTGCCGCTCCCGACCGGTGCGGAGCCCGGTCTTCACGGGACGCTGCCCCTTGGGCTTCTGCTTGAGCGTCGAGATGTCGAGGTCACCGTAGAGCGTGAGTGCTAAGGTTCTCGGGATCGGCGTGGCAGAGAGGAGGAGCACATCGGGTGCCTCGCCTTTTTCAATGAGGGCCGCGCGTTGCTCCACACCAAAGCGATGCTGCTCGTCGATCACGACCAGGCCCAATCGCTGGAAGTCGGTCTGCTCTTGAAACAGCGCGTGCGTCCCCACGATCACGCGCGCCCCTCCTTCGGCGATCCGACCGCGGATCGCCGCCTTCTCGGATGCTGACAGCCGACCCAACAGGATCTCGGGCATGATGCCCAGCGGAGCGAGGAACTCCGACAATGTTCGGCCGTGCTGCTCGGTCAACAGCTCCGTCGGCGCCATGAACACGGCCTGGTAGTCGTTCTCGACAGCGAGCAGCATCGCAAACAGTGCGACCACCGTCTTTCCCGTCCCCACGTCTCCCATCAGCAGACGATGCATGCGTTTGTCACCAATCATGTCCTTGGTGATCTCGCGTACCGCTCGCTTCTGGTCGGCCGTCAGCTCGAACGGCAACGAGTCTTTGAGCTGCGTGGTGAACGTCTTCGCTAGCTCGAAGTGCGGTCCCTTTTTCGCACTCTTCGCCACGTGTCGCGCGCGGGCGACGACGACCTGAAGATCAAAGAGTTCGTCGAGCGCCAGGCGGCGCCTTCCAGTCTCGGTGACGGACGGCGATGTGGGACGATGGAGGGCGACAAGCGCTTCCCGAAGGTCCGTGGCCCCCATCGACTGACGCAACTCTGGCGGCAGCGTGTCCTCGACCGTCTCGAGCATGGCATCCAAGTGCTCGGCGATCAGGCGACGGATCTGGCGATGGCTCAACCCCTCCGTCGCGGGGTAGACGGGAAGCACCAACCCTTTGGCCACAGAACCTTCCGCGCCGTTCTCGTCGGCGTCGTCCGCGTCGGCCAGCACGATCTGTTCTCGCGGCACGACTTGCCGACCGTGGTAGTACTTGATCGGCCCGGCGACCAGCAGGAGTTGGCCCTGTTGAATCACCCGATCGAGAAACGCCTGTCCCGGCCACGCACACTCGATGACACCGGTGTCATCGCGCAACACCGCGCGGAAAATCCGCAGGCGCCGCCGAGTCGGAACGATGGCCTTGGACACCACGCGACCCACGATCGCCACTTCGCTCCCGACCGACGCCTTGGCGATGGGTGTCACCGACGTCGCGTCCAGATAGCGATGGGGAATGTGATAGAGCAGGTCTTCGACCGTCGCGATGCCCAGGCGCGCGAACGCTTCGGCCCGCAGTGGTCCCACACCTTTGAGGAACTGCACTGCGGTATCGGGTCTGAGCGCCATCAGTCGGCGAGCAACTGTTCGGCGAAACGTTCTGGAGAAAAGACTTCGAGATCGGTCAGCTTCTCTCCGGTGCCAACAAACCGAATGGGCACACCCAACTCCCGCTGCACGAGGAGCGCCGCGCCACCTTTGGCAGTGCTGTCGAGCTTGGCCAACACGATACCAGTGAGCGGCACCGCCTCAGCAAACGTTCTGCCCTGGCGCAACGCGTTCTGGCCAATGGTGGCGTCCAGCACCAGCAGGCTCTCATGCGGCGCGCCCGGACTGCGACGGGCTACCACGCGGACGATCTTCTTGAGTTCGTCCATCAAATCGCCGTGCGTGTGCAACCGACCTGCCGTGTCGATCAACACGACGTCGATGCGCCGGGCCTTCGCCGCCTCGATGGCATCGAAGGCGACGGCCGCTGGATCGCCACCCTCGGTACCGCCGACATATTCGACGCCGAGTCGCTCGGCCCACACGGCGAGTTGCTCTCGCGCACCCGCCCGATAGGTGTCCGCCGCCGCCAACAATACCGACTTTCCTTCTCGCCGCAGCCGATCGGCGAGCTTTGCGATGTTGGTTGTCTTCCCGACCCCGTTCACACCCAACACGACGATGATCGCCGGTCCGCTTCCATCACCCAGTGTCAGACGCCCTGGATCATCCGGCGTCGGGAGATATTCCGACAGGCGGTCACGCAGCCACGTGCGAACGGCCGGCACTGATTTGAGTGCACCGCGCCGGAGCTTCTCTTCCAGCTCCTGCGTCACTTCGAACGCGGCAGGCCCGAAATCCGCTTCCACGAGAATGCGCTCCACCGCTTCCAGCGTGTCGTGGTCGAGGCCGCGGACCAACACGGCGACATCGGTGAGCGCGACGTCCTTGATACGCTTCCACAAGCCACCCCTCACGGGAGCCCTCGCCGCTGGCGCCACGCCCATTCCCCGACCAGCGCGGCAAGCGCCAGCAGGAACATCCACCATCGCTGTCGGAGGAATCGCTCCTGGATCAGTCCGGCGCGAGCGCCAACCTGGTCGGAGAGCGTCGCTACCGAACTCGGTGGGAACTCCGCCGAATAGGATTCGACGACCGCCATTCCCGCATTCGTCGTGCCTTCGACCGACCACGCATACGTTCCCGGCTCGAGCCACAGCTCTGCACGCCCGGCGGGGTCGGGAGCCACGACGTAACGCTCCTCGACGGCGTCACTTGTCAGGATCATCGTTGCCGAGTCGGGAATGGACACGCCGGTCCACTCGACGACGAGCGGCGTGCCGCGGGTGGCGACACCGGTTCCGGCAATTCGGACGTCAGTGACATCGGTACGATCGGTTTGGAGCAGCCAGTCCATGCCTGCCGATACGACGGTGCGAACCGCTTCCGCGCCGAGGCCGCCCCGCAACGCCCATCGCCAAAAACCGGTCGCGGACGACACCAACGTTCGGCGTGATCCCACCGATGCGCTCAGCAGCACCGGCCGGGCGGCTCCGCGTCGCCCGCGCTGCGCAGTGAGCGCGACCCACACGGTGGAATCTGCCTGCGAGGTCGCAACCCCGATGAGGGGAGGCAGTGAATCCCAGTCAATGCGGGCCAGGTCCGAGGCCAACGGCGACGCGGGCACCGGTGTGGTCGCATACCAATCACCCATGTCAAACGCCGGATCGCCGTCTGCACCGGACGGCCACCACCACGAGGGTCCGCGCGGTCGGAATGCGTCAAGTGACGAGCGGCTTCCCCTGACTACGAGAAGCCCGGCGTTGCGCGCCGCACCCACCACCCGGGACTCCGGCACCGCGCGCACTGATCGCATTTCGATCCATGCCGTCTCGCCGGTCCGCGCGTACCCCCGAACCGGTGCACCGGAAATCCGGTCAAACGTCTCGACCAGGAAACGGCCCTCCCAATCCGCGGGGTCCACGATAATGACGACGGCGGGCTGGTCGGTCACCGTGATCACGCGCTGGCGGACATCGTCGCGCGCATCCTGGTCGCCCTCAGCCCCGAGGCGAAACGCGAGGACCGTGGCCCCAAGCCCGAGCGACGCCGTCGGCAGCGTGACCCGGCGCCGTACCCGTGCCGGCGCCGACGGAAGTGGCAGCTGCCGCGCGACAACGCGCCGGGCACCATCATGAACCTCGAGCCACGCGCTATCGGCTCGCAGGTCACCGAAGGTGCCCACCGTCAGCATGACCGTTATGGAATCTCCCCGCTGCACGGACGGAGGGACCGCGATCTCGAGCAAGGCCGCCGACGGTACGGTATCGCGAGCAAGAAGGACGACGTCGAGTTGACCGACCGGTGCCATTGCCATGGCGTTCTTGTCAGTGAGCTCTCCATCGGTGACGACCGTGATGGGGCGTGCGAGCCCACGGGCCACGGCGAGCGCCGGCTCGAGTCGGGAAACCCCGTCGGACGGTTCGACCGGCGCGCCTTCGCGAACGGAACTGCCAAAAACCAGCACCGTGCCTTCGGCGCCCGCCAACACCCGCGCCGTGTCCAGCGCGGCGGCCCAGCGCCCACCCGCCGCAGCCATGGAGAGCGATCCATCCAGCAGGACGAGCGGTACCCCAGTCGTGGCCGGTCGCGCGCACCCGGGGTTGAACACCAAGAGGATCACGGCGCCCAGGCCAACCGTGCGGAGCGCGGCGAGGCCCACCCCTTCGAGACCGAGCCGCTCGTGGCGCAGATAGACAAACGCGGCGAATGCCGCGGTGAGCAGCACGCCGAAGACCGCCAACGTCATGCGGCCCTCACCTCACGACGTCCGAGCTGAGCAGCGCGACTCCCTGCACTGGTGTCACACGTGGGTCAGTTGATACCGGTCGCGAGCGCCGAAGCAGGAGGAGACTCAAGGAGACGGTCGAACTCCGAACGGAGGGAATCGAACTCCGCGCGTCGCGAATCGGGCACGGGATCGCCTTTGCCGTACCGGGCGGCCGCCCGCGGATCGACATGCCGACCATTCTGAATGAACTCGTAGTGTAGGTGCGGGCCCGCAGCGAGGCCGGACATCCCGACATAGCCGATCACCTGCCCCTGCAGCACGCGCTGGCCGACTCGAAGGCCGGACGCCAGCCGACTCATGTGGGCGTACCGCGTCTCCACTCCTTTGGGATGCCGAATGGCGACCATCGCGCCGTACGAACCCCACCGTCCGGCCCGAAGGACGGTCCCGTCGCCGGTCGCGATGATGGGGGTGCCGGTGTTCGCCGCATAGTCCACGCCGAGGTGCGGACGGCTGCGCTTGAGGATGGGATGGAAACGATTCCGCGAGAACCCCGATGAGATCCGACGGAACTCGGCCGGATAGAGCTTGAACGCACGCTTCAGCGAGTTGCCGTCGTCGTCGAAGTAGGCGTTTCGCCCGTCGCTGTCCGTCATGACGTACGCGACGTTCTCGGAACCTCGCGTCTCAATCTCGGCGGCCAGAATCCGACCGAAGCGCACGTCTCCGAGCTCCGAGGTCAGTCGCTCATAGGCGATGCGAAACCCGTCTCCCTCGTAGTTGTCACGGGTGAAGTCGATCACCCACCCGAACACGCCGTCCGCGAGATCCCACACGAGACGCGCGCGCTCACCGGCCGGGAGCACCGCGGGCTGGATGAGCTCGTCCACGGTTTCGTAGAGGGACGACCTGACCGCTCCGTGCGCCACCTCGGTCGTCACATCCCAGTAGATCTCCTGCGCCTCGCCGCGCCAGCCCTCAGCACTGTCACGGTCGACCGTCAGGAGCGTCGTGTCACCGAGCCGAACCTTGATGCGTGTCGGTGCGGAATCGTGCAGCAGGTAGCGGAACCCAAACACCTGACCGGCCACGACACGCCTGGGATCGATCTGCTCCGCGGCTGCCAGGACCTGGTAGAGCTCCTGGCCGAAGATATTGTGCCGCGCCAGCAATTCGGAGAGCGTCTCGTTCCGTTTGAGCGTGTCCGCCTTTTCGACGTACGCCGCCGTCACGTAGAGTGGTTGAGCGACCGGGAGTCGCTCACCGGCAAAGACTCCGCGGGCGGTCCACAGGATCGCCAGCACGACCGCGCCGGCGAGGATTCTGCGGAGCCCGCGGCGGCTCATCAGTCCATCTGCCGCCTGATGAAGGTCGGGATCTCCATCTCTGAAATCTCACCTTCGGGCGCTGCCGGCTGCGCGGATGGCGCCGTCGGTTGGCCTGTGGGCGCCGACGAGCGTGGCGCCCGCTGGGGGAACGGCAGCACGCCCGGCACACCTGCCCGACCAAAGAAGGTCTCTGCCTGCGATGCAACCTTGTCGAACCCTGTGGCGATGACGGTCACGCGAAGCTCGCCGGCCATCGCGGGGTCGTGGACGGCACCGAAGATGATCTCCGCCTGATCGCCGGCTGCATCGTGTACGACTTCGCTGATCTGATTCACCTCGCCCAGCGTGAGATCCTCGCCGCCAACAATGTTCATCAGCACACCGGTCGACCCGGAAATCGAGACGTTGTCCAACAGCGGGCTCGTGATCGCCTGCTGCGCCGCCTCGATCGCGCGATCTTCACCGCGGCCGACACCGGTACCCATGAGGGCCGACCCGCCGTTCTGCATAACGGTTCGCACGTCGGCAAAGTCGACGTTCACTAAGCCGGGGTGACTCACCAGCGTGGAGATGCCCTGCGTGGCGTGGAGCAGCACCTCGTCGGCCTTCTTGAGCGCCTCCTGGAACGGGACGTTCTTGCCGACCACGGCGAGCAGACGCTCGTTGGGCACCACAATCATGGTGTCCACCTGCTTCCGCATCTCCGCGATGCCGATCTCCGCCTGGCGCATCCGCTTGCGCCCTTCGAACAGGAACGGCTTGGTCACGATGCCGACTGTGAGTGACCCCACGTCGCGCGAGAGCTGCGCAATGATGGGTGCGGCACCGGTGCCGGTGCCTCCGCCCATGCCGCAGGTCACAAACACGAGATCCGCGCCTTCGAGGACTCGCAACACTTCGTCGCGGTTCTCCTCGATGGCCTGGCGGCCGATTTCGGGCCGCGCTCCAGCGCCCAGGCCGCGGGTGAGTTTCTTGCCGATCTGCACCTTCACGTCGGCCTTGTTGTGCAACAGGGCCTGGGCATCGGTGTTGACCGAGATGAACTCGACACCCGACAAGTGCTCCTCGATCATCCGGTTGACGGCGTTCCCACCACCTCCGCCGACACCAGCGACCTTCATGCGGGCGTTCTTTGACAGAGTTTCTTCGAGTTCGAAGACCATGCGTCCCTCGTTCTCGCCGGTTTAGAAGAACTCCTGCAGCCAGCGTTTGACCGGGCCGAACACCTTGTCGACGGTCGAGTCTCCCGACCCGTCGCCATGCACTCGACTCCGAACGCCGTAGAGAGCCAGTCCAACAGGCACCGCGTAGCGAGGTGCCTGCACGCTATCGACCAATCCCTTGATGCCGCGCTCGGGCACGCCCTTACGGACGGGCATCGCAAACACTTCGCGTCCCAACTCGACCACGCCGGCCATATGCGCCCCGCCACCCGTCAGAATCACACCGGCCGGCAGTCGCCCAGCATAGCCCACTTGCTCGATCTGATCCGCCACCCGCCCGAAGATCTCGTCCAGCCGTTGATGCACGATGTGCGCGATCAGCTCCCGCTTCGTATGCCGCACACCCTGCCCGGGCGTGCTGGGAAGCTCGACCATCTCCTCGGGCTCCACGAGCGGCGCATAGGCGACGCCCCACCGCTCCTTCAACCGCTCCGCGTCGGTCTGCGTAATCGAAAGTCCATGGACGAGATCACTCGTCACATACGATCCGGCACACCGATCCGACGCCAGATGTCGAAGCTTGTTGTCATGGAAGATAGCGACGGTCGTCGATCCGCCGCCAAGCTCGACCAGGGCACATCCGAGCTCCCGCTCCTCATCAGTCAGCACCGCCTCCGCCGCCGCGAGGGGTTCGAGCACAAACTCCGTCACGCGATAGCCGGCGCGCTCAATGGACCGCTTGAGATTCTGTGCGGCCTGCTTGTGGACGGCCACCAACTGCATCTCGACCTCGAGACGCATCCCGGTCATCCCGATCGGATCGTTGATGCTGCCCTGCTTGTCGACGGTGTATTCCTGCGGAATCGGCACCAGGAGCTCGTGTTCGTCTCCCAGACTCACCGACAGCGCCGTCTCGTGCACCCGGCGCACATCGGCGGCCTTGATCTCATCCGCCGAGACGGATACGAGGCCGTTGGAGAGCTGCGTGCGGACGTTTTCCGCCGCGATGCCGCAGTAGAGTTCCGGAATCTTGATACCGGCCATGCGCTCGGCGTCGCTCACGGCACTCCCGATCGCCCTCGTGGTCTCTTCGATGTCCCGCACCACGCCGCGCCGAACACCGGTGGTCCGCGCGAGTCCGACTCCCAGGATCTTGGCGACTGGCGAGCGCTCGTCACCGGACAGCTCGGCAATCACGGCGCACGTCTTGGTGCTCCCAACATCCAATCCGGCCACGAGGGCTTCGCGCTTCATGCCTCTCCTCGACGCACCACGATCAGCCCCTGGAAGCGGGCGTCCAGCTGCCAGAACGCGCGGCCTTCCTGCAGCAGGTGGCGGCGCACCGTCTCCGCCGCACGGATCTCCGATTGCTTCGGACGGGCCCTGAGGAGGAGCTGTTGATCACCGAGCTCTACCACCACGGTTTGGCGACCGGCCCAGCGCACCCCATCCACCATCCCGAACAGCGCCGGATCGGTCTGCCTGATGAGTGCGAGTGCCTCCGTCAGCAGCGAATCGGGCCGTTCAACGATCGGCAGATCGAACGACGTCGCCGAGGGATCATAGGGGAGCGGCCGGCTCGACTCGTCGAGCGCAACGAGACCCGATTCCCCGCGGGCGAACGCCACCGGCATCCGCTCCTCGAGGACGAACTGGAGCGTGCCGGGAAGGCGACGCCGCACGTCCGCCCGGGCCACTCCGGGCACGGCCTCTGCGCGACGATCCAGCTCCCTCAGCGAGGCAAACACGTTTCGATCCGACTCGATTCCGATGTGCGTCAACACTCGTTCCGGCGAGAGGTATCTCACACCAACGATCTCAACCTGTCGTACCTGAAAAAAGTCGAGCTGCCGGAGTCCCAGCGGCACGACAAGATACGCACCTGCAACGACGGCGAGCCCTGCGCCCAGGAGGAGGAAACGGCGCTTCACGCTGCCGCTCCGGAACGACGTCGAGCGAGCTCGCGACCTACGTCGGTGATATCCCCTGCACCCAAGGTAATAACGACATCCCCTTTTGCGATCATTTGCTCCAGTTGATCCGGCAGGGCGGTTCGGCTGGCCACCCACTCGACCTGTCCACCGGCTCGCCGTACGGCCTTGGCCACGCGTTCTCCCGTGACACCACGAATCGGCTGCTCGCGCGCCGCGTAGACTTCGGTGACGACCGCGAGATCGGCCGTCGAGAGCGCGATGCCCATCGCCGGGCCGAGTGCTTTCGTCCGTGAATAGAGGTGCGGCTGAAACACCGCGACCAGTCGCGCCCCGGGGAACCGCTGTCGGGCCGCACCCAAGGTCGCGGCGATCTCAGACGGGTGGTGCGCGTAGTCGTCGACGAAGGTGATGCCTCGGTGGGTGCCAAGCAGCTCGAACCGCCGACCCACGCCCTCGAAATCGCCGAGGCCCCGTGCCACCGCCTCGGGATCTGCCTCGAGGGCCAGCCCGACCGCAACGGTCATGGCCGCATTGCGGAGGTTGTGGAGACCGGGAACGCGGAGCCGAATGTCCACCGATCGGTCGCCCGGAAGCTCGAGCCGCGCAGCGGTCTGCTCTGCATCTCGCCGCACGTCAGTCAGCCGGATATCGGCGTTCGCGACCGTGCCCACACGCCAGAAAGGCCCCGTCACGGCCTTGGCGACCCGGTTGGCCCCCCGGTCGTCCGCGCCGACCAGCACCCGAGTGGCGGAACTCGCAAAGGTCACGAACGCGGCCTCGAGCTCCTCGACGGACCCGTAGCACTCCAGATGATCGGGCTCGACGTTGTTGACCACAGCGACCGTCGGCTCGAGGGCCAGAAACGAGCGGTCGTACTCATCGGCCTCGACCACGAAGATCTGGTCTGCGCCGAAGCGCACGTTCCCGTCCCACGCGGCAACGCGGCCACCGACCAAGGCCGTCGGATCGACGCCGGCCGCCGCCAACCCGTGAGCCGCCATGGCAGTCACCGTAGTCTTGCCGTGTGTGCCGGCCACGCCAACGAGCGTCGCACCCTCGACCACCATGCCGAGGGCTTTCGCCCGCGGGATGACCGGAATGCCAGCCGCTCTCGCCGCTTCGAGCTCTTCATGATCCGCTGGAACTGCAGCAGTATAAACGACTGCTCGACAGCCGGTTACGTGATTCGGATCGTGTTCTTTCGACACTCTCGCGCCGAGTCGCTCAGCGTCGGGGGCTCCGTGGGGATCGGCGTCGCATCCGGTGACAGGCACCCCGCGGCGCAAGGAGACGAGTGCCACCGCACTCATTCCGGCGCCGGCTATCCCCATGAAATGGATGGGCCGGGGATCGTCCGGGGCAAAGAGGTGCATCAGTGGACAGCCAATATAAGGGGATCGCGAAAGTCGCGAAAGGGGTTGGACTTAGGGCACCAGGCCTAGAATGTGTCGAGCAATATTTTCGGCCGCTTTCGGGTGCCCTCGTGCACTTGCCGAGCGGCGCATCTCGGCGACCCTCTGCGGATCGCGGACAAGACCTGCCACCTCGGCAGCAAGCGACTGCCCGTTGACGCGGGACTCGGGCAGATGGATGGCGGCTCCGTCTCGTGCGAGGGCCTTCGCGTTGCGTGCCTGGTGTCCGCCGGCAGCGCTGGGCAGCGGGATAAGGATTGCCGGAATCCCCCACGCGCAGAGCTCTGCGGTGGTCATGGCGCCGGCCCGCGCGACCGCCAAGTCTGCCGCGGCGTAGGCGTCGGCGACCGGGTCCCAGAACGCGCGGACAACGGATCCCCCGGTCACCTCGTACTGCTTCAGATCCTCCCAGTTGGCAGGCCCGGTGCTCCATAGCAGGCTCACGTTGCCCAGCAGATGCTCATCGACCGCCTGGGCGACCGCCGTGTTCAGGCTGCGAGCGCCCTGGCTTCCACCGATGACAAAGAGGGCCGGACGGTCGGCCGGAAGGCCCAGCCGTTCCTTTGCCTCCCTGCGGTCCGGACGCGGCTCCGGCGGAGGGGCGATGGGCGTTCCGAATTGGCAGACCTCGGTGGATGCGCCGGGCCGCAAGTGCACTCTGGCCTCCGGAAAGCCCAGGTGGATCTGGCACGCCCAACGCGAGAGCCACCTCGTGGTGATTCCGGGATAGGCGTTCTGTTCCTGCAGAACCAGAGGGATGCGTCGCCGCACCGCCTGGAACAGGATGGGACCGGCCGCATAGCCGCCGCAGCTGATGGCCAGGACGGGCTGCTCGTCCCGCAACAGTTGAGCGCCTGACCGGAGGACTCGGCTCAAGATGATTGGCCACTTGAGGTTACGCCACAGCTGGCGGCGATAAATGGGCTCTACCGGCAGCAGGTGGTACCGATACGGTCTCGTGGGAAGGACTCGCGCCTCCACTCCCCGCTCCGCACCGACCAGCACGGGCTCGATGTCGGGCCGGGCTCGTTGGAGAGCGTCGGCCAGAGCCAAAGCCGGCATGAGGTGGCCGCCTGTGCCGCCTCCAGCAATGAGAATGCGGCTCATCTCGACTTCGCAGATCTCTCTCGGCTCCGCGCCACGCTCATGATCACCCCGGTGGCCAGAAACGAGACAAGAAGACTCGAGCGTCCGTAGGAGATGAACGGCAGCGAGATCCCGGTGGTCGGGACCACGGCCAAGGTCACCCCGATGTGGAGGGCTGCCGCCAACCCGATCATCGTCGTGAGGCCGACGCCCACCAGGAGACCGAACATGTCTGGCGCCCGCCGAGCGATACGGAATCCCAGTGCGACAAAGAGCCCGAACAGCCCGACGATCACGAGCACGCCCAGGAAGCCCCACTCTTCCCCGATCGTGCTGAAGATGAAATCGGAGTAGGCGTATTGGAGGTAGCCCAGCTTTTGTAGGCCTTCGCCATATCCGACACCGACAAGCCGGCCCGCGCCGATGCCCGTGAGTGACTGACTGATCTGCCAATTCGCTTCGGCCGCATCGCCGCCCGCGCTCAGGAAGTTCACCATCCGCGCGAGCCGGTATTGGACTGAGGCGATCTCATGCCACACGATCGGGATGGCGAGGACGGCGAGCACGAGGAAGTGTCCGATGCGGGCGCCGGCCGCGAACAACACCGTGCCGGCCAGCAGCAGGACGACCGCACCGGTCGAGAGATCCGGCTCCAACACGATGAGGCCCGTGACGGGCACGAGGATCACGAGCACCGGCAGCAACCCGAGCTTGAACTCGCGCACGAGCTCGCCCTTCTTCGCGGCCAGCATCGCGACCCAGAGGACGACGGCGAACTTGGCGAGCTCAGAAGGCTGCAGGCTCAGTCCACCGACCTGTATCCATCGTCGCGCCCCGTTAATCTCGGGCGCAATCGGAGCCGCGACTGGGAGCACCGGCACCACGAGCAGCAGGGTCGCCACTGCCAGGACCGGCCACGCGAGCGGCCGCCAGTAGCGATAGTCAAGTCGCGCCACGATCAGCAGGACCATGAGTCCCAACGCGACCCCGAGGAGCTGCCGCAGGGCGTAGACGCTCCCAGCCATCCCCTGCTGGACCGCCCAGATGCTGGACGCGCCATAGACTGCTGCCACGCCGAAGACGGCAAGCGTGGCTGCGAGGATACCGAGGAGGCGGCTTTCCCACAGCCCTTCACCGTCGGAGCCGGCCCGCCTCAGGCGCTTTGCGCGAGCTCGCGGAATCGGTCCCCCCGCTCTCCGAAGTTGGCAAACTGATCGAAACTCGCACACGCGGGCGACAGCAGCACGACGTCGCCGGCGGATGCCAGGGCACCGGCTCGAGCGACCGCGTCGTCGAACTTGTCGATGCGCTCGACGGGCACCACACCGGCGATCGCAGCCTCGATCTCCCGCGCGGCCTCACCGTAGGCGACGACCGCCCGGCAATGTGTACTCAGCGCCGGCTGCAGCATCGTGAAGTCTTCACCCTTCCCTCGCCCGCCGGCAACGAGGACGTAGGGCCGCGTCATCGCCTGCAGCGCCACGGTTGCGGCCGACACGTTAGTGGCCTTCGAGTCGTTGATCCACTCCGTGTCGCCCCGGCTCGCGACTCGCTCGAGGCGGTGGGCCGGCGCCGCAAAGCTTGCGAGTCCCCGCGCGATGTCGGGTGCAGCGACGCCTGCCGCGGCGGCCGCGAGCGCGCCCGCAAGCGCATTCGCCACGTTGTGGTCTCCGAGGAGTGGTAAGTCGGCGCGAACCAGCAGCATGTCACCGCCCAGCACGAGGATTGCGTCGTTCCGGTCATACCACGCATCGCGCTGTCGCTCGATGCTCCAGTAGCGATGCTGCCCAACAACGTTTGCCGCCAACTCCAGTACCGCCTGATCGTCACCATTCAGGACCCACGTGCACGACTCTGCGGCGTTGCGAAAAAGCAATCGCTTGTCCGCGTAGTACGACTCGAGATCCGCATACCGATCGAGGTGATCGGGCGCCAGATTCGTGAGCACGCCGACGGTGGGAGCGAGATGCGGCGCGTCATGCAGCTGGAACGACGACACCTCAACCACAAGCCACTCAGGGATGGACGCCTCGGAGGCCAGATCGGTGAGCGGCCGTCCGATGTTCCCGACCGCGGCAGCCGAGAGACCGGCGGTCTCGAGGACGTGGGCGATCAGCGATGTGGTCGTGGTCTTCCCGTTCGTCCCGGTGACGGCGATGAGATTGCTGGAGTCGAGCGCCCGGAGTCCCAAGTCGAGCTCTGCAATGATCTCGACGCCTGCCGTCCGCGCCGCCGCAACCGGCGCCGCATCGGGGGCAACCCCTGGGGACACCACGACCGCCGATGCCCCCGTGATGCGCGCTAGGTCATGTTTCCCGATATCGACCGCCACACCGGCCGATCTCAGCACATCGGCGGCACGTACGACAGCGTGCGTACTCGCGACGTCTGAGGCGTACACCCGGAGACCATGGCGCACGAGCCAGCGACTCGCCGCCACCCCGCTCTTCCCGAGCCCGACGACGGCGACCTCACCACGGCGCCAGGCATCTGGAATCATCGAATCTTGAGCGTGGACAGGGCGAACAGGGCACAGAGAATCCCGATGATGTAGAACCGAGTCACGACCTTCGACTCCGCCCAGCCCAGTTTCTCGAAGTGGTGGTGCAACGGCGCCATCCGGAACACGCGATGCTGGTCGGCGTATTCCCGACCATGGCGCCGCTTTCTCCACCGATAGACGCCCGTTTGCAGAATCACCGACACCGTCTCAGCGGCAAACACGCCACCTACCAGGAGCAGCAGAAACTCAGATTTGAGAAGGATCGCGACCGTCCCGAACGCGCCACCGATCGCCAGGCTCCCGGTGTCGCCCATGAACACCTGCGCCGGGTGGGAATTGAACCAAAGGAATCCGAGTGCCGCCCCGGTGAGGCTTGCGCAGAAGATCGCGAGCTCTCCGGCGCCGGGCAGATAGTAGACGAAGAGATACTCCGCCGTGTCGGTCCGCCCGAACACGTAGGCGAAGATGGCAAATGTCACGGCTGCGATCGCCGTGAGTCCGGTCGCCAACCCGTCGAGCCCATCGGTGAGGTTGACCCCGTTGCTGGTCCCGGTCACCACGAACGTCACGAAGGCCACGTATATGACCGGAGGGAGTGTCACCAGTACGTACTTGAAGAACGGAACCGTTGTGGCATTCGGCGGCACGTCACCCCACACCGACTGCACGAGGAGAAAGGTCCCCAACACGATGCCAAACGTCACCTGCCCGATCAGTTTGTAGCGCGCCACCAACCCGCGCGCCTTTCCCTCGATGAACTTGAGATAGTCGTCGACGAACCCGATGCACCCCATCCAGAGCGTCGCCACGACTGCAACCAGCACGAACTGATTGTCCAGCCGCGCCCAGAGGACGGCCGGCACCAACGTGCTGATGAGGATGATCAAGCCGCCCATGGTGGGCGTTCCGCGCTTTTCCTGGTGGGACGCCGGCCCTTCCGCACGGATGACCTGCCCGATGTGCCGTGCCCTGAGACCGCGAATGGTCGGCGGACCGATCACGAAGGCCAGGACGATCGCGGACACGGCCGCCCCTGCCGCGCGAAACGAGATGTAGTTGAACAAGTTGAAGATCTGGAAATCGGATCCAAGCGGCGTCAGGAGATGGTAGAGCACTACGCGTCACCACTCGGTATGAGATGCGGAATCACACGCTCGAGGCGCATTCCACGCGAGGCCTTGAGCAACACGAACTCGCGCCCGTCCAGCCTGCGAGCGAGGCGCTCACCCAAAGTGGCGGGATCATCCGCGGTGAGCAACCGATCTCCCAGCTCGCTCGCATGCGATTCGAACGCCGTCACGAATGCTCCGGTCACGGCAATGAGCGCCGGTTGAGCCGCAGTCACGCGGTCCGCGACGGCGGCGTGCAACTCGTCGCTCTTCGGGCCCAGCTCCAGCATCGTCCCGAGGACCACGACCAAGGGACGCCCGTGACACATTGCCTGGGCAGTTTCGAGTGCGGTCTCGACTGAGAGCGGATTGGCGTTGTAGGCGTCGTGCAGCACGACCAGGTCACCGTGATGCAGCACTTCACAGCGGCCAAACGGAAGCTTCGTGCGTGACAACGCCTGCGCAGCATCGGCGGCCGGCACCCCCAGCTCCCGCCCGACGGCCAGCGCAAGCATCACGTTGTCCACCTGGTGAGAGCCAACGACGGCAAGCTTGAGGTCAGCGTTCTCGTAGCGGACGATCGGTTGCCCCTGGTCGTCGAGCTGCCACGCGGTTGGCCGCACGTCTGCAGCTGGGGCAACTCCCGCCACCACCACCTTTGCAACACGGGCCCGCGCTTCGACGGCCAGCTCGGGTGGCCGTGTACCGACGACTGCACAGGGAACGCCCGCGGCGAGGGCCAACTTCTCCTCCAAGACGTCTCGCTCGCTTCCAAACCCTTCGAGGTGCCCTGCTGACACGTTGGTGATCACGGTGAGCGTCGGCTCGATGATTCCGCGTAGCGTCGCGATCTCACCAGGGACGCTCGCTCCAGCCTCCACCACGAGAACCTCTGTGTCGTCCGGCGCCCCGAGCAGGGTCAGTGGAACGCCGATCAGGTTGTTGAGGTTGCCACGTGTCGCGTGCACGGACCATCGCGTGCCGAGTACCCCCGCCACCATCTCCTTCGTTGCGGTCTTGCCGTTGGTGCCTGTCACAGCCACGACCGGCCCCGTGAGCTCCCGGCGACGCGCTCGCGCGAGATTCCCGAGGGCCGCGAGCGTATCTGCCACCCGAAACGCGACCAGTCCATCCGGAACCGCCGCATCTTCGTGCACCACAACCCCGCGCGCGCCTCGCGCAAGGGCATCGCCGAGGAAGGTGTGCCCGTCGAACCGCTCACCCACCAGTGCCACGAACAGCGCACCCGGTTCCAGCACGCGGGAGTCCGTCTCGATCGACTGGAACACCGCAGGCGCGACGGGCGCCGTGTCCAGGACTCGCGCCACCAGCTCACTGGTCCAGCGGCTCACTCGTGACCCTCCGCTCCCATGAGCTCACGCACGACCTCCAGCTCGTCGAACGGCACTCGCGTTGTCCCGATCTCCTGATAGGTCTCGTGCCCTTTGCCCGCCAGGAGCACGACGTCTCCCGGCTCGACCATCACCAACGCGTGCCGAATCGCCTCTCGTCGGTCGCAGATGCGAACGTGCGAGGTCCCCTCCATGCCGGATTCGATGTCGTCGATGATGCGCTCGGGATCTTCGGTTCGCGGGTTGTCCGACGTGACGATGGCCACGTCGGCCGCGCGCGCCACCGCTTGCCCCATGAGCGGACGCTTGCTCCGGTCGCGATCTCCACCAGCTCCGAACACGACAATCAGGCGCCCGGCGGTCAGAGGGGTGAGGGCCGCGATTGCGCGTTCGAGCGCATCGGGCGTGTGGCAGTAGTCCCGAAGCACGGACGCCGGCCCGCTGGCGAGCAACTCCATACGGCCGGCCACTTGGGGTACCGTGGCGAGCGCGCGCGCGATATCTGAAGGGTCGACACCGAGTGCCCACGCTGCCGCGGACGCCGCCAGCGCATTCTGCACGTTGAAATCCCCGAGCAGCGGGCACCGCACACCCACGGCACGACCTGCGAACACCAACGTGGTCGACACCTCGTCGCGCCGGAGCTCGACGTCGCGCGCCTCAACATCGTACTCGGGCGAACGTCCATAGCTGATGCGGCGGATCTCACTTCGCTGCGGCAGTGCCAGCCACGCCGGATCCTCTTCATTGACCACTTCGATCCCTCCGGGATGGAGATGGTCGGAGAGCTTCGCCTTCGCATCGCGGTAGGCGTCGAGGCTCGGGTGATAGTCCAGATGCTCGTGGGACAGGTTCGTGTACACCGCGGCCGCGAGACGCAGGGTTTCGAGCCGTCGTTGGTCCAGCGCGTGCGACGACGCTTCCATCACCACCGTGCTCGCTCCGCGGTCACGCAGCGCGGCCAATACGCCATGCAGCTCCACGGCACCCGGTGTGGTGAGGTTCCCGTAGCCTTGGAGTGCAGTGCCCAGGCCGTCGAACGCACCCAGTGTCCCGATCGACCCGGCGTCTCGAGCGGCGTTCAAGAGGTGCTTGAGAATCGCGACCGTGGTGGTCTTGCCGTTGGTGCCGGTGACGCCGATGACCCGAAGATCGTCTGCCGGCCGGCCGAACCACTCGCGTGCAACCACCGAGGCGGCGACGCGGCCGTCTCGCACGACGACCTGCGGAATAGCACTGTCGACTGGGGTCATGACCACGGCAACCGCCGCCCCACGCCCCCGCGCGTCCTCGACATACCGGTGGCCGTCCTCGACCGTCCCTGCGACGGCGCAAAAGAGCCCCCCCGCAACGACGCGCCGTGAGTCCTCGCTCACACCGGAGACCTTCACGTCGATGTCGGGCGCCGAGACCAGCTGCGTTGCCTGCCTGAGCGCCTCTACCAGAGCGCGAAGCGGCTTCATTTCGTGGACCGTGCGGTACTGGCGGTGATGGTAACGAGCGCACCAGGCGGCACGCTGTCTCCCGCCACAGGATCGCTGGTGTCCACGAATCCCCACCCGACCGCGCGGACGCGAAGACCGGCACCGTGGAGCTGACGCGAGGCCTGCCGCAATGAGAGCCCGACCACATCCGGCATGGTCCGCGGCGTTGCCGAGTCACGCGGCCGGACCACCGGCCACGGGGTAATCCACCGCTCGGGCGCTGCCTCCGCCGATCGCCGATCGACGGGTGCCGTTGCCTGTGTGAGTCGTCCCCGGTCCAGCGCGTCGCTCTGCGCGGCGAGCAGCTCCTGTAGCACGCGTCGCGTGACGGGTGCCGCGGTCAGGGCTGCATAGCCTTCGCGGGGGTCGGCGAGTTTCACGACCATCGCGATCTGCGGATCGTCAGCGGGAAAGAGCGACGCGAACGTGGCCGTGTACGACCCTTGGATGTACCCGCCTGGCCCTGCCAGGCGCGCCGTACCGGTCTTCCCTGCGACCTCATAGCTCGTGAGTGCCGCCGTCTCTCCGGTCCCGCCTTCGTACACGACGCCGCGAAGCATGCCGCGCAACTCGGCCGCCACCTCGCGCGACACGACGCGACGGACAGGCTGGGGCACGTGGCGGTATGCGACTCCCCCGCTGGGCGATCGGACTTCGCGAATGATCGTCGGCTGCATCATGAGCCCGTCATTGGCAACGGCGGCATAGGCCTGTGCCAGTTGCAGCGCCGTGACTGCCACCTCGTAGCCCATCGCCAGACTGACCGCACTGGTCCCACTCCACTGATGCGGGTGTCGAAGTATGCCCGGGGATTCAGCCGGAAACTCGACGCCGGTCGGAGACCCGAGGCCGAACTCCCGCAGCATCCCAAACTGCTGGGCCGGCGTCAGGCGTTGTGAGAGCTTTGCGATGCCGATGTTGCTGGAGCGTCCGATCACGTCGCGCAGAGTGAGCCACCCCTCCTCGTGCTCATCGGTGATGATGCGCCCGTTCAGCTCGTACTCCCCGAGCTCCGCCCACACACTGTCGTCTGGGCGAGCGGCACCCTCAGTGAGCAGGGCCGCAGCGACGAACAGCTTCGCGGTCGAGCCAGGCTCGAACACACCGGTCCACGCGCCGGCCCCGAGCTCTCCCTTCGACGCGATGGCAAGGATCTCACCCGTCTGCGGCTCCAACACCACGACGTCGCCACCGCGGGCGTCGTGCGTTTCGAGCGCGTCCTCCAGCGCCTGCTCCACGATTTCTTGGAGATCGGCGTCGAGCGTCAGATATACGTCATGCCCGGGCACCGGAAAGGCACCGAGTCGCGCTGGCGATTCATACCGGGTGCCGCGCCGATCGCGCAGCACCACGGCGGTTCCCGGCGTGCCGGCCAACAGCGTGTCGAGCACGCGCTCGATGCCGCTCGACGGCCGTCCGTCACTCCCCGGTCGCCCAGCGACGAGCCGGGCGAGATCCGGATGCGGATGGAAGCGTCGCAGCTCACTGGTGAGGTGCACGCCGCGGAGATCGCGAATCTGCTGCACTTGGAGCGACGTGTACGGCCCGGCGAAATACGCGTAGCGGCCACGAAGCCGACGCCGAACCGTGGCGAGCGGCACGCGCAACTCCTGTGCGATGAGCCGGGCATCTGCGGCGGGATCGCGGAGCTCGTTCGGCGCGACGCCGACGTGAAAGACTTCCTGGGTCAGGGCCAGCGCGGTGCCCTTGCGGTCATAGATGGTGCCACGACGGGCCGGGAGCTGCCGACGCTCCGTTCGGTGGGCGACCGCGGCCGCCGCGTGCTCGGAACCCTGGACGAGCTGCACTTGGGCAGCCCGGCCGACGAGCAACAATCCGGCGAGCACGAACGCCACCTGCACGAGCTGAAGTCGGGCGACCTGGCGTGCCACCGCTAACGATCCCTCGTGCTGGGGCCTTCCAACATCACGATCTCGCTGTCGGCCGGCATCCGGAGCCCAAGCGACTCTGCACGCGGAATGAGCACAGCACGGCTCTGCGCCTCACGGATTCGGCGCATCAACGCGGCCTTCTGCGCCTCGACGACGGACCGTTCGGTCCGACGCTCTTCGAGCGCACGCGCGGTCACGTGTGCGGACGTCTGCCTCGCCGTCACCCACACGAGCACGGCGAGCACGAACAGCAACCATAGGCTGACCCAAAACCGACCTCTAGGAGTGGCCGCCACAGAGGAATCCTCGGAGCTTGGCGCTGCGGGCTCGGGGGTTCATCGCGATCTCGCGATCCGACGACACGATGGGTCGCCGTGGATCGCGTTGCCCAAGGGCCCGTCCGCGGCACGTGCACACGGGTTGCCCGGGCGGACACACGCAGTCCGTCGCCCACTCTCGAAACATTCGCTTGACGATTCGATCTTCTCCCGAATGATAGCTGATCACGGCCAAACGGCCGCCGGGCACGAGTGCGGCGCGCACGGCAGGGAGCGCGCGCTCGAGCTGCCTGAGCTCGTCATTGACCGCCACACGCACCGCCTGGAACAGTCGCGCAAAGTCGGACGGGCCGCTGCGCGGCCCCAGCGCAGCTCGAATCGCGTTGACGAGATCATCGCTGATCCGGAACGGCTGCCGCTGACGCCGACGAGTGATGGTGGTGGCGAGCCGACTCGCCTTCCGCTCATCGGCGTACTCACGGAATATGGTGGCGAGCTCATCTCGCGGGATGGTGTTCAGGAGATCGGCAGCCGTCGGCCCCGAGCGGTCCATTCGCATGTCGAGCACGGTATTGGGCCGAAAGGAAAAGCCGCGACCGGCATCGTCGAAATGCCGCGAGGAGACGCCCAGGTCGAACAACGCGAAATCCGGCCCAAATTCCTGGATCCGCCGCAGGACCTCGGGCGCACCGAATCGGCCACGCACCCAGTGGATCCCCGAGGAGCCCAAGCGCTCTTGCGCTCCGGCGAGGGCGTCTGGGTCGCAATCCACGGCCAACACTTCAGCGCCGAGGTCCCGGAGCCGCTGGGTGTGCCCGCCATCCCCAACCGTTGCGTCGACAGCCCGCCTGCTGCCCGACGCCAGCTGCGCCACGGCGTCCGCCAGAACCGGAACGTGAGGCGCGGTCATCACCGGTCCCTGTGCCGATAGACAGCGGCCCCGCGTGCTGAGCGCGCGGGGCCGGAAGGAATCAACGTTGTCATGAGTCGAGCGGGGCTGACGGGATTTGAACCCGCGGCCTCCGGTGTGACAGACCGGCACTCTAACCAGCTGAGCTACAGCCCCATGCCACCGAGTGGCGCCGCAATGTAGACCCGCTCAGACCCGATTTCAAGCAGCTAGCGGCAGCTATAGGCCTGCCTGAGTTGCGGTATCCGCCCTTCGAACGCCTGGAACTGCTGTAGGAACTGCTGCGCCTGCTGGGGCGCCAGGGACGCGCCGAGCTCCAACGCCCTCTTCCCGCGCGAAATCATGCTGGCTTCCTCTTCGACCAGCTCACACGACTGCGTCTCGGTCACCTGTGGGTCGAACTCGTAAATCCGGAACATCAGGCCGAGACCCAAGAAGAAGTTGCTCTGCTGGCTCAACCGCTCCAGCACATCGTTTTCGACCGCCTTTTCGAGCCACGCCACGGCGACCGGAATCTGCTGGCGCGTCTGCACCAAGGCTGACCCCTTCTGGTAGTACATGACGGCAGCGTTCATCAACACTGACGGCTCACGGCTCGCGGTGGTCGCCCGCTCGAGGAACTCACCACCTTTGAACAACCGCGCCGTGTCGAGCGGTGTCGCCGTGTCGATCGGCAGGTCCTCGAGCAGGATGTTCGCCGCCGCAAGGGCGCTCCGATAATCCGTGGGGTCGAGCTCGATCAGGTGATCGTAGACGGTGACCACCGAATCGAGCATGCCAGCTGCTGCGAGGGCGCTCGCGTGGGCGCGCCACAACGAGACGGCGTCGGGGGCGTGCCGCACCGCCTCTCCCGACCACTCCAGCATGGCTGCCGTGTCCGACAGCGCCTGTGACGCCCCGACGATCTGCTGATAGAACACCGAGTCGCCGACCAGCGTCGTGTCGATCTCGTACTGGCTCGCCAATGATTCGAGCGCGCAAGCCCACAAACCGCCCTCGATGCAGGCCCGGGCTTTGAGCTGCAGCATCCCGAGGTCGGTCGGGTTCTCCGCGAACCACGCGTCGGCCAAATCACGCGCTAGTTCGTGTTCCCTCAGAGTAATCGCACCCGCCACCACGCCCATGCGGAGTTCGCGGTTCGCGCCGTCGACACGACTCTGCCGCGCGAACGCGGTCAGCGCTGCGACCGAATCTCCACTCTGTTGGTGCAGCCGGCCGAGGCGCTCCCACGCTTTCACCATGAGGGAATCACCTTGGACTGCGAGCTGGAGATAGGCGATCTGACTGTCCACCGGCTGACGCAACGCTTCAGTGACGATCTCAGCGCACATCGCCGCAGCGGGATGGTTTGGATAGATCTGGAAGGCCCGACTTGCTCGCTCCATTGCCCGGCCGAAATCGCCGTTCGCTGTGCGGTCGGAGCACTCCCGTGCAAACTGCGCCGCGCGCACTTGATTCTCGAGGCTGTCGACGACGGTCTCGGCGAAGGTTCGGGGCGGATCGCCGGGGGTGCCCCGCACAGTGGTCCACCCAGACATACCCGAGCGACCGAGATCGACGATGTGGAAGTTCGCCATCGGCACCGGCCCTTGGTGCCAGACGCTCCCACTGATGTATGCGTCAGACTGGAGTGCCCGTGCGAGGCGTTCCTCATCGGCCCGGCCCAGCACTTGGTCGCACCGGTAGGCCGACTCCTCGAGCACCTGGCAAATCACATCGTTCTGCAGCACGCGCAACTTGTGACGCATCTTGTTGCGCATCCGCTTGCGGACTTCATCCGCCAACTCGGCCACGTAGGCCGTGTCAGTGCCGTCGCCAGGGCTCGGGATCAGAAACAGCACTTTCTCATTCGAGCGCGGCACAGCAAGCTGCGCGTTCGCACTCGTGACCGCGGTCGTCACCGCCATGGCGGTACCGAGCAGGGTCAGCATGCCTCGTCTTCTCAGTCGTGTCCACCGCACGGCTAGACTCCTCCTGGTTTTCGGCAGATCCGTTGGCCAAACCACCGATGGGCGAAGAGGGATTCGAACCCCCGACTTCCTGCTTGTAAGGCAGGCGCTCTGGACCAGCTGAGCTATTCGCCCGCCGAACCCGCTCACAGTGCGAGGCCTAGCGGAAACAACACGCAGTAGCCAAGCACCAGGAGCACCGGAGCCAGCGCTGTCGACCCTCCTGCCAGCAGAACATACCCGACGACCAACGAAACGACAGCGGCACCCAGCAAGGCGTAGTTCCGCGTCCGGAACCGCAGTCGCGCGGGCGATCCGACCCTCTTGTTCATAGACCCCCACCGTAACCTGAGGTTCCAGAGGCGTCAAGTTGTTGAATCCCAATACTGTTCGGGTACTACCCACCCCTCGTCGAGAGCCTGTCGACGACCCTCGTCACGGCGACGACGGCGGGCCCACAGGGCTGCCAGGAGCAGGGCGACGAAGGCCCAGAAGACGGTGAGCGACGAGGCCAAGAGGAGCCAGCCATAGCGTCGTCGCAGGTCTCGGCGCCAGAGTTCCTCGAACTGGCTCAGTGTGATCTGGTGTGTCGCGCGGAGCGCGAGATCGAAATCGGCAGTGCCTTGGAGCGTTGCGATTAGTGGCTCGAGCCCTCGCCCACCACCCAGGCGTTCGAGCAGGACGACGGCTGTCGTCGCCAGCGCGTAGGAGGCTTCGGCATCGGAGGCCGTGCCCGTTCGAATGTGCCGATTCAAGTCTCGCAGTGACGGCACCACACCCCGAAGCAGCGCCCAGTTCACCCGCAGCGCCTCGACACGGTCCCACTCACCGGCCGCCCGAGCCGCGTAGCCCTCGTCAAACCAGCGGGGCACGCGCTGGACCACGCTATGTAGCGCCAGATGCGCCAATTCGTGGCGCAGCACACGCCGGTGATCTCGCGTCAGCGTCAACACAATGGTGTTCGCCGCCGGAAAAGCTGCCGCGACGCCCCATTCCGGTATCCGGCCCGCCGTGAGCGAATCGAACTGATCCGGCCGCTCGGCAACCACCAGGCGGATCGGTCGCCGCTGGGGATTCGGGATGCCGGGCCACGGCCCCGCTCGATCGGCCATTTCCGCCAGAGCAATCGCCACGGATTCCGATCCGGGCCAGAACACCGCCGTGACACGTCCGACGTGCACGACGTTCGGTGAATTGGCCTGTAGGAAGAAGAGGACGAAACCGACTAGCGTGGGGGCTCCTGACCCTGGGCCACGAGGTCCAACGTCTCGTGGCAGCGCTTGCCCCAGGGGTTGAACTTGTTGGCCTCATATCCTGCGGTCCATGTCCGCTGCGCGCCTTCGCGATCACCGGCGTACCAGAGTGAGCGACCCAACTCGTAGTAGGCCTCGATCAGATTAGGCCCCAGCTTGAGCGTCTTCTCGAAAAATGTCTGCGCGTCTTCGTACATCTCACGCTCGAGATAGACCAGACCCAGATAATAATGGGCGTAGAGTGTGGCTTTCTTGTCATTGTCCAGCCGGATAGCCTTCGACAGATGTTCGATTGCCTCGCCGAACATCTGCTTCTTCAGGCAGACGTACCCAACATTGATGCGTGCCAGCGAATTGGTCGGCTCTTTGTTGAGCACTTCGTGGAACGTGGCGAGTGCCGCATCGTACTCCTCATGCAGCATCTGCGCCCATCCGAGCAACGACTCTGCCCGGAGATTGCCGGGCGAGAGGGAGAGCGCTTTGGTGAGCGCCTGAATGGCTCCCCCGTAGTCGCCCAACGAGATGAGGCTCCATCCCTTCTCGATGAAGGTCGATGCACCGATGTGGTCTGCGTGCAAGCCCGGCGCACTGCTCGTGAATTGCGGTGCCTGTCCCCGTCCCTCGTCCTGAGCCACTTCCTTGTATCGATCCACGAGCACGCGGATGTCCTCCTTGAGCGTGCTCAAGTCCGCGATCGCTTGATCGACCGCCTTGAACAGGGCAATGATGTCCTGCTTGAGTCGGTCACGCTGCTCACCGCTCTCCGCTTCGTCGAGCCGCTTGGCGATATGGTCGTACGATGCGCGCAGCGAGGCCATTGTCGTTTCGCTCATGGTCGCATCCCCGACCGGTCGCCAACGTACTCTCGTGTCATGGCAACGCCGTTACGGTTTCGAGATTCGTCCGCGCGAGCTCGTGACTCGGGTTGAGCTCGAGCGCACGATTCCAGTACTCGCGTGCCAGCCCGCGTTCCTGTCGCTTGTAGGCGATGTTGCCCAACTTGAAATACACATCGTCGCCAAGCGACGGCTGTTGACGTACGGCTCGCTGGTACGATTCCCATGCGTCATCGTAGCTCGCGGAGCGATAGAGCAGATCCCCCAAATTCTTCGACAGCTGCGGCACTCCGAGCTCGTCGAGCAGCGCCTCGCGCAACACGTCAGCGGCCCGGTCTATTTCCCCACGGGCTTCCAACACGACGGCGAGGTTGTTGGTGAGCGACACTTGGCCCGGATGGGTTTCGAGTCCCTCCCGCAGCAGTCGTTCGGCGTCGTCCAAGCGATTGAGGGCCGCCGCCGACAACGACCGCGCCCAATACCACAGGGCGGGCAAGGTCGCGCGCCCGGCGACATCACGTGCCTCGTCGAGCCGACCCGCCGCCACCTCGAAGTCGCCTCGGTGCAACGCCCCGATGCCCCAGCCCGTGAGGATCCGCGGGTCGCGAGGCGCCAGAGCCGCAGCTTCCGCGTAGGCCCCGTCGGCCTCCTCATACCTGCCGGCCTTTTCGTAGGCGAGCGCGAGGTTCGCGAGGACGTTCGCCCGGGCGCCGGCGTGATCGACGGCCTGGCTCAGGTAGGCGGCCGCCGCCTCCCAGTGTGCCTGCTTGAGCGCGATCAGGCCGAGATAGAAATACGCCGTCCCGTCGGCCGGCCGCAGGTCCACGACGCGGCGAAACTCGCGGGTCGCCTCATCCAGCATTTCGGTCTTGTAGAAGGCGACACCGAGGTTGCGATGCTCGTCGGCGCGCGCCTCACCGACGGCCGACGTGCGGGGTGCCTGACTTTTACCGACGCGGTGCGCGAACCCGGCTGTTACGAGACCGTAGATGGCTTTGCCCACCTCGAATTCAATGAGACCCGACTCCTCGACGAGTTGAGCAACGTCGTGTTGCCCATCGATCAAGGGAACGATTCGCTCCTGTTCCCGCGTGAGTGACACCTGCGAGGCTTCGAGACGCTCCCGGTCTACCTCGAAGATGATCTGGAGTGACGGAATCTTCTTCTCGATGAGGCTCCACTCGTCGACACGGCGGGCGCCTTCGAGCAAGAGCGATTCCGGATTGATGCTGACGACAAAGTCCTGTTCGGCCGGGAGAATATCGCTCTCGAACGTGAAGTGCCCGCGCGTCCAAGTGAACAGGAAATACACGGCTTCCTCGATCTGCACCCGCATGTAATGCTCAAGGTCCCCCTGCGAGATGGCGCCCTGCGTCACCAGAATCTCACCGAGTCGCCTCTCGCGCTGCCTCGCTTGTTCGTCGATCCCGGCCTCGAGTTGCGTATTGGATATCCGTCCGTTCTTGAGCAGGATGTCGCCGAGGCGGTCCCGTCGATTGACGACCGAGGCATAGACGATGCTGCCACGATCGAAATAGATGTACCCGAGGTTCGTCCGATCGGTCACGGTGAGGCAGCCCGACTTCTGACCCAGTGCCAGGAGCTGCAGCACGTCCGCCAGCGAGGCTTCTTTCAGGCTTCCCTTAATCGCCATCACACCAACTCCTCGATCATCCGGTCAACCGGGTCAGGCCAATCCCACACGACCTTCTCCCGGCTCGTGACGCTCGCGAGCGGCGATGTCAGCACGCCGCTCGTCCGAACGGCGCGCGACGCTGTGTGCATCGCGCCGAGCGCCCCGTCCATGAGCGCGCTCACGAACGCCATATCGGGTTCACGATCCTCCGCCTGGGCAGCACGCACGACGCGCTGCACGAGACTCTGCACGGCGCGGATGGAATCGGCGGGCCGGTCAGCCAGGTAGTCCACGACGCTATCGTATACTTCGTGATACTTGGCCTCGAGTCGCTGCCGGACCAAGGACCGGCGCAACTCGCGATCCGGCGGACCCAACGCCGCAACGAGTCCGCCTTCGAGGCGCGTGACGAGGCGGTTGTCCAGCCCCTCAACGTCCCGAGGTGGCTGCGACAGCGTGAAGATCAACTGTAACTGCTTCTGATGCAGCGTGTTGTAGAGATGAAAGATCTCTTCCTGCGACCGTTCCTTGCCAGCGAGCCCGTGAAAATCGTCCAGCAGCAGTGCCGTCGCACTGCGATACCGTTTCCGCCACGCTTCGACACGATCGCCGTCGATGGCATCGAGCAACTCGTCGACGAACTGCTGTGCGGACAGACACGCCACACGTGATCCAGCGGTGCCGGCTAGTTGATTGCCGATGGCATGCAAGAGGTGCGTCTTACCCACCCCCAACGGCCCAACCAGGACGAGTGGGTTGTAGGCGGTCCCCGGCGACGCAATCACCGCATTGGCCGCGCCGAGTGCCACCTTGTTGCACTCGCCACCGACCAGCGACTCCAGAGTCCATGCCTCCGACGGCCCCGGGGGCGGTCGGCCTTCCTTCAGCGCCAGCTGAACGAGTTCGTCGGCTTCCCGGAGGCGCTCGGGATCGTAGAAGACGGGGTCGCTCACCCGATTCGGATCGACCCGAACCATGGCGCGTTGGAACGACCGCAGCCGGTCGATGTCCCGCTCGTAGTCGCGAATGGTTCGCTCGACACCGGACGGCACGTCCTGCGTGAGCAAACGCTCCAGGCGGCCCGTGCGATATCCCTCTCCGCCCCACCGCGTAATGGCGTCGGCGACTCGCGCCCGCCACGCCTCCACCTGTTCCTGAACGGAGTGACTCACACCGCTCAGGAAGTCACCGAATTCGTCGCCGGGCCGCGGTGTCGGGCGCATGGCTCCCGAGATCGCCACCGGGCGGGTCGGCACCTCACCGGCCAACAGCTGGTGTGCCGCCTCTGCCGTGAGCGGCGTTTCACTCAGCGCCTGGTAGGCGACCAGGCGATTCAGGAGGCCGAGAAGCTCGCGGACGTTTTGGACGTCGAAGTCCGCCACGGCCTCGAGCACCGCCGGCTCCAACTCGACCCCGCGCTCGTCGGCCCGGCGCTTGAGAATGGTGATCCGAGTCTCGCAGTCCGGGATGTCCATATCGACAACCAGCCCACCGTCGAAGCGCGACAGCAGGCGATCGTCCAGCTCCTGGATCTCAGTCGGCGGACAGTCGCTCGTCAGCACGACCTGTTGGTTCGCCGCCTGCAGCTGCTCGACGATCGTCAAGACCTCGGATTGCATCTCTCGTCGATGCGTGAGAAACTGCACATCGTCGATGAGTAACACATCCACGCGCGCGAACCGCGCGCGAAGGGCCTCGATCTGCCCGGCACCCACGGCAGCGTTATGCTGCTCCACGAACTCATCCAGTGTGACGTATTCGACATCCACATCCGGTTGGAGATGGGCGGCGAGCTGGCCGATGGCCATGAGCAGATGCGTCTTGCCGAGGCCACTTTCCGCGTAGATGAACAACGGATTGTAGGCCGTACCCGGGGACTCACTCACCGTGCGAGCCGCGGTCACGGCGAGCCGATTGGCCGCCCCGACGATGAACGAGTCGAACGTGAAACGGGGGTTGAGCTCCTCGGTCACCGCGGAGCCTCCTCGCTCAGTTTCCGCAGTACGAGCTCCGACACCGCCTTCAGCGTCTCGAACACGCCGACACCCCGGAGCGCATCCGAGGCAAAACTCGGCACACCCCAGAAATTGAGTGCGTCGTCGAGCTCGCTCGGAGTGAGGATGAGGTCACCCGGAAGGTCCTGCTTGTTGTACTGAAACACCAATGGCAGCGAGCGTGCGTCTTCTTCGAGCTCGATTAGGTTGGCCTGCAGGTTCTGGAGGCTCGCAATGTTCTCGTCGAGTTGCCGAGCCTGACTGTCGGCGACGAAGATGACGCCATCGGCTCCCTGAAGCACGAGCTTCCGGGTCGAGTTGTAGTATACCTGACCCGGCACGGTGTAGAGATGAAATCGCGTAGTGAACCCCGAGATGCTCCCGAGCTCGAGCGGCAGGAAATCGAAGAACAGTGTCCGCTCCGTCTCGGTGGCCAGCGAGACCATACGCCCGCGACGGGCATCGGGCACCTGCCCGAAGATGTACTGCAAGTTGGTGGTCTTTCCGGACCGCCCCGGTCCGTAATAGACCATCTTACAGGTGATCTCGTTCGT
>JBDHAN010000010.1:0-88212 GCA_039588055.1 Gemmatimonadota bacterium
TGTCTTATCGCGACGGTACACGCCGGCGATGGCGCGCTGGCCGGTCTTGGGATCGACGTAGCGAAGGAGCCCGCGGGCGATCTCGTCGAGGACGATCTCCCGTTGCCCCCGTGGCACGCTCCCGACCCCTTCGCGCCCTCGCACATTGATGTACAAGCTGTTCAATCCCAGGGCATAGGCCTGCGTCCGCGACCAGTCCACGTTCTGGAAATACTCCATCTCGCCCTGTCGGGATGGATCCCTGAGCGCGAGGTACCCGTTTTCCTTGAGCCAGGTGTTCACGTTGAAGGATCGCGTCCACGGCGCGAACCCGTGATCGGACATGACGATGAGTGTCTCCTCGTCCGCGAGCTGCTCAAGTGTCTCGCCGACGATGCGGTCCGCCTCAACGTACAGATCCTCGATCACGTGTCGATACGGCTCGTCTGCAATCGGATCGTGCGCCGGATGATTCGGGTCCATGGCCCGCCACATCATGTGTGAGACTTGATCCGTATTTCCGAAGTAGTAGAAGAGGAATCCGTCCTCGAAGCCCTCAAGCACGTACTCGTAGAGGCGCCGTTCCTCGTCCATCACCATCGACGCTTGCTGCAAGAAGTCATCATTGTCGAACACCCCGGACCTCAACGCCTTCGTCTCCTCCGGCATCTCCTGCGTGTAGTACCGTCCCGTGACCCGAGCGAGATCCGCTGCATAGTCTGACGGCGTCGAGAGGGGCATCGCCGGGTTCAGCGGGTCGAGGTTGATCGGCGTGACGTACAGCTCGAACTCCGGATGCACCTGCGTCACGTAGAAGCGACACATACCTTGCAACGTCTGGACGAAGCGAAGCAGTGTGAACTTCACGTCGAGCCACTCGCTCCACTCACCCTCTTGGAGAACGACCTCCTGGTCACCGAGCACGATCTTGGCGACAGGTCGTGAGGCATCGACGTATACCGTGAAATCCGCCGTGACCGTGTCCCCGCTTCTCGAGAGCGGATTGGGCGGCCCTTTGAGCGTTCCTCTGAAGGCGCCGTCCTCGAGCTCGATGCCGTAGACGGTGCCGCCGGTGACTTTCTCCGTGATCCGCTCGGGGACTGTTGTGAAGAACGAAAACATGCCCGAGGACCCGACGATGTCGGGTGTGCCCATCCCGCTCAGCTCATGGCTGGCGGAGCCGGACGGAGGGAAGTTCGCCGGAATGCGGATCACCGTGGTGGGAACTCCGTGCTCCTCCAGCACCTCCCAGAACGGCGTCCCGTGGCGGAGCAATTCCATCTTTCCACCCGAAAGCGGAAGCTGCCACCGACCGAACTCGAGCGTACTGCCGAGAGGCTCCGTGCGACTCGTCGATAAGTACGGCGTGAGGGTCAGCGAGTCGCGGTGCAGGAAGTCGAAGATGCCGTGGCCCCCGGCGTCCATGCCCGTGATGAAGTTGGACCAGGCAACCGGGCTCTGTGGTGGTATGGAGGTTCCGAGGGGTTGGAAGGTGCCGGTCCGTGCGAGTCGCTCGAAGTTGGGCAGGCGACCTTCGGACATGAGTCGCCGAGTGAGGCCATAGTCCATCCCGTCGAACCCCAGTACGATCACCCGCTTGCCCACTGCCGGCCTGTCTGCGCAGCCAAGGCCTGCGACTACCACGGCGAATGCGGCAGCCGATAGGGTAAGCCTCACCCTTGGGCTCCCTTCTTTGCCGGCTCGGCGAACAGCGGCTTACCGTCCATGTAAGCAGGTGGATCCACCCCAAACTGCTGCAGCGCTGTCGGGGCGATGTCGATCAATGCGGGATCGTCCCGGTCGATCGCACGGTTGCAGAACAGCACACCGGGAACGAGACGGGGATCGATACAGTGATCGCCGCTCCAGGGTTTGACGTTGTCCTCGAACACCGGACCCGCCACGACACCGGTCGCG
Organism: Gemmatimonadota bacterium; assembly: GCA_039588055.1. GTDB lineage: Bacteria > Gemmatimonadota > Gemmatimonadetes > Gemmatimonadales > GWC2-71-9 > JAOTVV01. The sequence goes on from JBDHAN010000010.1 coordinate 1,897, forward strand.
CAGTCCCAGGACACCCGATACCCGGCATTGTAGCCGATCAGCATGTCGGGGGCGTTCTCGAGGTACGGTCCTGCATAGAGCCGAGACGTGTCGAACACCTTCCGGATTCCGGTTTCGCCCTTCTCCTCGTCGACCAGCCCGCTGAGCCTTTCGATAATCTCCGCTTTCACCCGAGCGGCCTCTTCTCCCGGCTCCACCACGCCCTCCGCCTCGCGGTCTTTCAGGTTGAGAAACAGACCCGTCAACCCGAGCACGTAGGCTTGCGTCTTCGACCAATCGACGTCGCGCAGCCATTCGCTACTGCCATCCACGCCGTCTTTCAGCGTGAGGTATCCGTGTTGATGCAGCCAGCTATTGAGATTCACGCCGCGACGAAACGAGTTGAACCCGTGATCGGACAGCACCATCAGGAGGTCGTCGTCCCCCACGTTCTCCATCACCCGTCCGACCAACGCGTCATTGTGCGCGTACAGTTGCTCGATGGCATCCCGATGCTCGGCGTCCGTGACTCCCCGCGCTGCTGGATGGCCGTCTTCCAGATAACGCCAGAACATGTGCTGAATCCGATCGGTCGCGTCGAACACGCACACGAGCGTTCCGCGGCGCAGCTTTTCGAGCGCGGCGAAGAACATCGACTCGCGCTCCCGGTCGATATCATAGGTGAGCTCGAGAAACGTCCCGTCGTCGATGACACCCTCGTTGAGGGCCCACGTGTCTTCCGCCAATCCCAGGGTGGCGTAACGGCCCAGCTTCTTGGCCAGATAGATCGCGTAATACGATGGGTGAGAGATGGGCATCGCCGGCTTGTCAGGGTCCAGATTGAGCGGGGTGACGTACAGCGAGAAGTGCTCGCCCATCTCGGTGATCATCATCCGGCACATGCCGCGCACCTTCATGCCTGGTGCAGCGCGGAAGCTCAGCGTCACCCAGTCGCTCAACTGGCCAAGCCGCAAGGAAAGTCGATTCCCGTCGACAGTCAGGTGAGCGTGCCTGTTGGCACGATCCAGATCGATCCCGAGTGGAATGAGGAGCGGCGGCTTACCCTCTACCAGCTCATTCTCGGGACCCTCGATGGCAGTATCGATACGGTCACCGTTGCGCTCGAGGACGACCCGCTTGCCCCCTTCCTTGAAGCCATTGCCGGACGGCCGAGTGGTAAAGAGCAGAAACGTTCCCTGCGTGCCGAGCAGGTCGGGCACCGACATGGCACTGAGTTGTGCGCCGTAGAACCGGTCGGGGGGGAACGTGATCGGCACTCGCAGGATGGTACTCCATATGTTGTGTTCACCCAGGATCGACCAGAACGGTCTCGACTTCCGGAGCAGGCGAAGCTCCGGGCTCTTGAGCGGAATTCGGTAGCGGCCGAGCTTGAGGGTCTTCTCGACTCGTCCGATCCGAGTCGATGACAGGATCGGCAGGTAGGTGCGCCGATCCCGGTCGAGGAAATCAAAGATGTTGTGCCGAGCCGGATGCGTCCCGGTACTGAACGACGACCATGCCACCGGCGACACCGACGGGAACGTCGTTCGCAGCCGATGGTAGCAGCCCTGGTCTGCGAGGCGTTTGAAGTTGGGCAGCTTCCCTTCCTTTATATAGCGATCGGTGAGGTTCGGGTCCTGACCATCGAGCCCCACGACGATGAGCCGTTTGATCTTTGCTTTCGGTCGCCGTGCGTGACGGATGAAACGCCACGCGGTGCGGAACGGCCACAGTAGTATGGAGAGGAATGCCAGCACGCCGGTGGTAAACAGCACCAAGAAGGACGAGACGAAGGCGATGCCGGCGCCCGGACCGACGTAGGCGGCGGCGGGCGAAGGAGTCCCGAGAAGCAGGACGACGGCGAGCGCTGCGACGCAGAATATTCGCGTCATGTAATGATCGCTACTGGATGTATCCCAACGCTCGGAGCGTCGCGAGCTGCTCGGGGGTGAGCTCCACCTGTTCGCCAGCAGTGAATCGCTGCGCCAACGCCTGGTGCGCCTCCCACTGCGCCTCGAGAAACTTCGTGTACTTCTCGACCAGGTCGGGGCGTTCCTCGTGGAGGCTGTGCAGGCAGTAGTGATCGTTCCACAGATCGTAGAGCAAGAGTGGCACGGGCCGCCGCCACTCTGCATCCTCTTCGTCCTCGTCTTCCTCCGGTGGCTCCGGATTGACCTCGAGCGATGCCCCCCACCGCCCGTCAACCACTTCGATGGTGCCCCGGAGTGAGTCGGTCTCCTGGTCCAACCAGAACTCGTCCAGAATCACCGGCCGAGCTTCCCACCCCTCCTCCCCCAGCATCAAGGGAGCGAGCGACTGTCCCATCATGATCTCCGGCATCGGCAGCTCGAGCAGATCGAGAATCGTGGGCACTACGTCGAGCATCGAGACTGCTTGACTGAATCGCTGCCCACTGGCAATGCGTTCGGGCCACACGAAGAGGAGCGGAATCCTTGTCACAGAAGGGCGGATCATCGGCCGGTTCCAGCGCGGCGGCAGCGAATCCTGAAGAAGGAGCCCGATGTTGGCACCCGCCGCCTGCGAGCTGTGATCCGCCGCAACGATGAGCAGCGTGTTCTCCCACTCCCCTTCCGCCTTGAGCCGCTCCACCAGCTGCCCAATCTGGTAGTCGTTGTGCGCCATGGACTCGTCATACAACGCCTGCCACACCGTCCAGTAGGCGACCCGGTCGATGCCGGTCTCCTCCCACTTGTCCGACCAGGGACCGGCACCGCCGTCCAGGCTATCGCGCCACGCCAGCCACGTCTTCCGCTGTTCGGGGCTGACGAAGAGACCGGTGAATCCGACCCCCGCAGGCAACCCTTGGGGTCGGTGCACGTCGGTCGTCTGGAAGTGCACCCAGAAGGGACTGCCAGGATACACGTCCCGCCAATCCCAGAACCGCTTGTGCATGATTTCGGACGACTGCTTGTGATTCTCGCGGCCGAAGTAGGTGAACTCCTCCCAGCTCTCCTTCATGACATCCACGCCGCGTTGGAGGTCGCTCAGCGTGCCGGCGTTTGGGTTGGCCACGAATACGCCCGTCTGGTACCCCGCAGCATGCATGTGCTCGGCCATGGTCACAGTCTGCTCCGGCACCCGATCGGCGAAACCCGTCTGACCGCCCATGACACTGTTCTGCAGTGAGGTCATGAAGGAGGCCGTCGACGGCTTGGTCCAGGTGGAATTGCTGTAGGCCCATTCGAACACCGCGCCCTCAGCCGCCAGCCGCTCGAGATTTGGCGTGGTGCGACGGTTGTAGCCGTACACGCTCATGTAATCGGCTGCGCCGCCATCGATCACGTAGAAGATGACGTTGGGTCTGTCGGTCCTCGCCCCGCCGGTCACGGTCGGCGCGCCCCACATCGCGACGGTGCCGGCCCGCTCGGACTCGGTCTCCAACGCCAGCGTCACCGTCTGTCCCACGAGGTGTGAAAGATCCACTGAATGCTGGGTCCAGTTGTCCTTGTCGGCGCACGTCTCTTCGAGCAGCGGCTCCACCTCGCCCCCGTAGCTCGCAGTGACACGGAACGTCACAGGGAAATCATCGCGCAGCACTCCGAGTCCGAAGTCGAGGCGCCCAGCTTCAGGCACCCGGACACGGTACTCCAACCGTGCCGGGGCGTGCGTGTAGAGCACGCGCCGGTACACGCGGTTGCGCACCTCGGATCGCACACCAGCCGGTGCGTCGGCGAAGTTGATTTCCTTGGGCGTCACCGTCATCGACAGCACGTCGATGCTGGCGGGCTCCTCAGCGAAGAAGTAGACAATGAGCTGCCGCCATGGTCCCTCCCACTCCCCCCCGGACCAGTCCGCGCGCAGCGAATAGGTCTGCACCGCACCATCGTTGATCACAGCGGACTGCTCCCCGGAGAAGAGAAACGGAGTGGGATTCTCCTCATCTTTCTCAGACTCGTCGGGCAAGTTGAATCCAATGCCGATCTGCCTCACCTCGTCGGACGTTCGCGCACGTACCTGGATCTGCGCCCAGTCGTCTCGCGTCCAGTCTGGGAGATTGATGTAGAGGGCTCCCGCTGCGAAATCCACATCCTCCTCGGTATTCTTTCCCAGTGTCACCCGCAGCGCATCATCGGTCTGCAACACCTGCGTAGGCTCGAAGTCGAACTCAGCGGCCGGGAGCACTTTCCACTCCGGCTCCGGCTCGTCGAAGTTCCACACGACGGGCTGCGCAAGGTCCTCGGGTACCTCCGAGCCAACGATGGTCGCGGCGTCGAGGCGCTCCTCGAGGTGAAGGGGCGTGTCGACGGTGAGCGGCGCAGGGCCGCCACAGCCGAGGCAGAGCACGAGTGCAAGCGAACTGCACAGTACGTGAGTCCGCCGTATCTTCGGGAAACGAGTCGTCAGACGTCGCATCGTATCATACCTCACGTCAAAAGGTCTCCGTTATCCTCCCGTTCACCTCACTGGATGTAGCCCAACGCCCGCAGCGTCTCGAGCTGCTCGGGGGTGAGTTCCACCTGTTCACCGGGGGTGAATCGCCGTGCCAACGCCTGGTGCGCTTCCCACTGCGCTTCCAAGAACGCCGTGTACTTCTCCACCAAGTCCGGTCGTTCCTCGTGTAGGCTGTGCAGGCAATAGGGATCGTTCCACAGATCGTAGAGCAAGAGCGGGACAGGGCGTCTCCACAGGGCGTCTTCCTCGTCCTCGTCCTCCTCCGGCGGCTCCGGGTTGATCTCGAGTGAGGCGCCCCAACGCCCGTCGATCACCTCGAGTGTGCCTCTGAGTGTGTCGGTCTCTTGGTCCAGCCTGAACTCATCCAGGATCACCGGCCGAGGCTCCCAACCACCCGTGCCGAGCAGCACGGGAGCGAGCGACTGCCCCATCATGACCTCGGGTTCCGGCAAGTTCAGGAGATCCAGGATGGTGGGCAGCACATCGATCATCGACACCACCGGCTCCTGGAACCGCTGCCCACTTTCAATGTGACCCGGCCAGACGAACATGAGGGGGATCCTGCTGATGGAGGGTCGGAACATCGGCTGGCTCCAGCGGGGCGGCAGTGAGTCCTGGATCCAGACAGCCATGTCCCCCATCGCCGCACGGATGCCGTGGTCCGCCCCAACAATTAGCAGCGTGTTCTCCCATTCGCCCTCGGCCTTGAGCCGTTCCACTAGCCGCCCGAGCTGGTAGTCGTTGTGGGCCATGGTCTCGTCGTACAGGCCCTGCATGACGGTAAAGAACGCAACCCGGCTGATCCCTGAATTCTCCCAGAAATCAGAGTACAGGCCGCCACGCTCCTCGCGACGGCGATCGCCCCATTCCTCCCATGTGTTGAACTGTTCAGGGCCTACGAAGAGGCCGGCAAAGGGGGCAACGGCTGGGAAATCGCCATGAATGTCGGTGGTTTGGAAGTGCACCCAGTACGGCTCCCCGGGGTATGCCTCCCGCCACTTCCAGAACGCGTCGTGCAGATATCTCGAGGATTGTTTGTGATTGCTCTGAGGGCCACCATAGGAAAACTCCTCCCAGTCCTCCCGAAAGGAATCCACCCCGCGCTCCAAGCCGCTCATGCGACCGGCGTTCGGGTTGGCGATGAACACGGAGGTTTGGAAGCCGGCCCGGTGCAGGTGCTGGGCCATGGTCGGCACGTCGTCCGGGACTACATTGAACCCCCTCCTCAAGCCGCCCATGACACTATGCTGCAGCGAGGTCATAAAGGACGCCGTAGATGGTCGCGTCCAGCTGGAATTGCTGTACGCTCGCTCGAACACGGCCCCTTCGGCGGCCAAACGCTCGAGGTTGGGCGTCGTGCGACGATTGTAGCCGTAGAGGCTCATGTACTCGGCGCCCCCACCGTCGATCACGTAGAAAATCACGTTGGGCTTCTCAGTGGTGCGTGGAGCACTAAGGGTTGGCGCCCCCCAAAACGCGAGCATTCCGGCATCCGCAGCGTCGCTCTCCAAGGCCAACGTCACATTCTGACCGGCGAACTCGGCAAGATCGACAGTGCGCTGGCCCCACGACTCCTGATCGTCGTAAGACTCCTCCAGGAGTGCCACGGGTTCCCCGTCCGGAGGCTGTACCTCGACGCGGAACGTCACGGGAAGGTCGTCTCGGAGAACCCCAAGTCCCATGTCCAACCGGCCTCCTTGAGGCACGCGAAGCCGGTACTCAACGCGAGCGGGCGTGTGCGTATAGAGCGCGTGGCGCAGCCGCCCACCACGATTGACGGAAACCACGTCATGAGGAGACTTGGCATAGACGGTCGCCTTCGACACGAGGCTCACAGACAGGATCTCGATATTGCCCGGCTCGTTGGAGCCAAACCAGAGCCCCACCTGCCTCCACGGCCTCTCCCAATCACCCGACGCCAAATCTGCCCGGAGCTCGTAGGTCTGCACCGTCCCATCACGAATCACCGGAGCGTTCTCCCCGTCCTCGTAGGGATAGGGCCAGTCGGTGCTGGTTCCCGACCCTTCGCGGAGATTGAAACCGATTCCGATCGAGCGCACCTCATTCTCGCTGCGGGCCCGTATCGTCACGTGATCCCATTCAGCCCGCTCGAGGTCGGGGAGGTCGATGTAGATCCCGCCACGAGGGTTTCCACCCGGATTTCGCATCGCGTCGGTCAGCGTCACTAGAAGTCCGTCTTCCGTCCTCGAGAGTCGAGCAGGCGGGTTGGTTGGATTCCAGGGAGGCGTCGCCTTCCAATCGGGCTGGGGCTGGTCGAAGCTCCACTCCAGTGGCTGCGGCACATCCTCGGGGACCTCTGAGCCGGTGACCAGGGCGTCAGCAACGTGAGCTTCCAGGTGGAGCGGCACATCGGCCGTGAGGACGGTACCGTCGGAGTCCGGGCTCGCGCAGGCTGCGATCCAAAGACCAACGCAGAAGGGTGAGATCGACGGGTGCCTAGCGCGCCAACTGTTCCGGAGACATCCGTTCCACGGCATGGTCTACCTCCTCAATTTTGTTTCGATTCTCTCGAGTCTGTTGTTGTTCTTCTCCCCAGCACTCCCTCACTGGATGTAGCCCAACGCCCGCAGCGTCTCGAGTTGCTCTGGGGTGAGCTCGACCTGTTCGCCGGGAGTGAATCGTTGCGCTAACGCCTGGTGCGCTGCCCACTGTGCTTCCAGGAACGCCGTGTACTTTTCCACCAGGTCAGGCCGCTCCTCGTGCACACTGTGCAGGCAGTAGGGATCGTTCCACAGATCGAACAGCAGCAGAGGAACGGGGCGTCTACGCTGGGCGTCCTCCTCGTCGTCGTCCTCGTCCGGCGGCTCCGGGTTGACCTCCAGCGACGCGCCCCAGCGGCCATCGACCACCTCGATCACGCCACGGAACACGCCCGCTTCTAGGTCCATCTCGAACTCATCCAGGATCACCGGCCGAGGCTCCCACCCACCGGTGCCCAGCAGCACGGGAGCGAGCGACTGCCCCATCATGACCTCGGGCTCGGGCAAGTTCAGGAGGTCCAGCATGGTGGGAAGCACATCGATCATCGACACAACCGGCTCACTGAAGCGCTGCCCACCCTTGATGTGCCCCGACCAGACAAACAGCAGCGGAATCCTGCTGATCGAGGGCCGGAACATCGGCTGGCTCCAGCGGGGCGGCAGCGAGTCCTGGATGGCAATGCCCATATCATCCATCGCTGCCTCGATGCTGTGGTCGGCCCCCACGATCAGCAGCGTGTTCTCCCATTCGCCCGCGGATTTGAGACGGTCCACCAGGCGCCCGATCTGGTGGTCGTTGTGAGCCATCGTCTCGTCGTACAAGCCCTGCCATACGGTGAAGAACTCCACCCGACTGATTCCCGTCTTCTCGTATGCTTCGGAGTACTCGCCGTGGCCGCCCTCCTCGCCAAGGCGACTGTTCCACTCTCTCGCCGTTCTCCACTGTTCGGGCCCAACGAAGAGACCGGAGAACGGGGCCACCGCGGGGAACTCTTCATGGATGTCCACGCTCTGGAAGTGCACCCAATACGGCTCTGCTGGGTATGCCTCCCGCCACCTCCAGAACGCCTCGTTCAGATATCTCGAGGATTCCTCGTAGTTCGCACCCCCGGACGCATAGGAGAACTGCTCCCAGTCTTCCTGGTGAAAGTCGACCTCACGTTCCAATCCGCTCATGCGACCGGCGTTCGGGTTGGCAATGAACACGGAGGTCTGATAGCCGGCCCGGTGCAGGTGCTGCGCCATCGTCGGCACTCCGTCCGGAACCACATTGAATCCACTCCTGAAGCCGCCCATGACACTGTGTTGCAGCGAGGTCATGAACGACGCCGTGGACGGCCGCGTCCATCTGGAGTTGCTGTAGGCCCGCTCGAATACGGCACCCTCGGCGGCCAGACGCTCGAGGTTGGGGGTCGTGCGACGGTTGTAGCCGTAAAGGCTCATGTATTCGGCCCCAGCACCATCGATCACGTAGAAGATCACGTTAGGCTTGTCCGCCAGGGGCGCACCGCTCACGGTCGGTGCGCCCCAGAAAGCGACGGCACCAGTATCCGCGGTCTCCGTTTCCAGAGCGAGGGTGATCTCACGTCCGGCGTAGTCCGCGAGATCAACCGAACGCTGGTGCCAGCCCGAGGCGTCAGAACAGGTGTCTTCGAACACCGTCTCGTCGCTCCCAGCGCCACCGGTCGCGGAGACCCGGAAGGTCACAGGAACATCATCGCTGAGCACGCCGAGTCCCACGTCCAACCGTCCGCCATCGGGCACCTGCACCTGATACTCAAGCCGTCCCGGAGTGTGCGTGTAGAGCGCCCGGCGGTAATGCCTACCTAGCCTGATCTCACTCACACCAACAGGGAGTTCGCCGTACACGGTCGCCTTCGAGACCAGCGTGATGGACAGGATGTCCAAGCTGGACGGCTTCCTAGCATTCATCGTAAACGCCATCTGGCGCCACGGCCCCCTCCAATCGCTTTGCGTGGCCTGCCAATCCGCCCGGAGGCGATAGGTCTGGACTGTTCCGTCATTTACCAGGGGCAGCAGGTCCCCGTAGCTCTGGAGCATTCCGAGATCCAAATCATCGGCGATGGCCCGATCGTTGAGGTTGAAGCCGATATTGATTCTCACCATCCCCTCCGAAGCGCGCGCACGGATGAGCACGTGGCTCCACTCGTCGCGGCGCAGATCCGGCAGGTCCACATAGATGTCGCCGTGCAGCATCGGGGTACGGGGGTCAGCGTTTCGCTCGTCGAATGTCACCCGGAGCGCGTCGTCGATACGTTCCAGCGTGAGCGGGGGGATCGTGGGGTTGTAGTGCTCCGGCGCTTTCCACTCCGGCTGCGGCTCACTGAAATCCCACACGATGGGTTCGAGTGCGTCGTCCGGTACCTCGGAACCCACGACGATTGCGGCGTCGAGATGCTCTTCGAGGTGGAGGGGGGTGTCGACGGTGAGCGGGGCAGGACCACCGCAGCCCAAAACGAAGACAGCCGCACACATCGTCGCTGACGAGCAGAATCGTCGGGAATGGGTCACCAGCATCAGGACGCTCCTCGCCATCGAGACACGTCTTGCCGGTGACTCGGCGGTCTCGCCGCGGGCGGGCGTCCTTAAGGGCGTCTGTCCGACGGCGGGCCAATAGGCCACCGACGGTATTCAATCCGGACAGTTGTTGTGTGCTGCTCTAGGTACGACCTCCGTCCCAGAGATCAGGCTCTGGAGCCCGCTCTCCGGCACTGGTCCGGCGGTCACGTCGTCGGTGGGCGTCCGGGCGTGCGGCGTCGCTCTGGCGGCGGGGCCGTCGACAATACCGACTGGCTTCCTGTTGCTAAGAGCACTGCCAGTTTGGAGTGGCAGACGGGTGAGCGCAAGAGTCGTGAAACAGGACGAGTGAGTCCGCGGCAGCAGCGGCAGAGCGGCAGGGATACCGTGGCGGCAGGAGGGGCGGTGCGCGGTAAGCGGAGAGACGCAGTTCGGTACAGGCCCGCTCACTGCTCACTGCTTACGCTCTTCCGTGCAACAGCCCGTGTCGCCGATCGCGCAGGCACTCCATCCCGCAACACACTCCCAGCGCGACGACGGAAATCACGAACGCCGCCGCCACGCCCACATTCGACCACGCAACCCACTCCAGCACGTGCAGCGCGAAGGTGTCCATCGAGGCAAGCTCCAACATGAGGGATTACTCCTGTCGGAATACCTGGTCACCCCGTCCCCCCACCATAGGTCCAACGATATCGTTTGAGGTTTCGCCGAGTGTCATGAGTGTGTCATGCGTCAGTGAGGGGTTCGTACGGACTGTATGTGAGCAGTAAGCAGTGAGCGGTGAGCGGGCTTGGTCCGCTCCCACGGCTCACCGCCCACGGCTTCGCCGCTCACGCTTTCACTTCTCCCCCAACAGATTGTCCACCGCCCAGTACTCCCACCAGAAGTGCCGCCTCACGAACCCGATGAACCGCCCATCTCGCGACCAGTCCTGGAGATGCAGACGCGATTCCGTGCTCGGCACAGGCATGTCATGCTCCGCCCCCGATTCGAGGTCTATCACGCGGAGCACCGTGTTCGCCGAGCCTTCAACCTTTCCGGTGTAGGCGATGAACCTCCCGCTCGGATCCCAGGTCGCGCTCATGACATGAGCCACCGCCGCCACCCGACGAGCTCCGGCGCCGTCGGCCCCCACGACCCAAATGGCCCCCCCGCGGCCCGCGGATGCAGGGGGTCGCTGAACGACGTAGAGGACCTTGTCGCCCTGGGCGGAAAGTTGCGGCGGAGCCAGTCTATTCAGTGGTATTCCATCGGAGCCGGGGAGCGCTGCAACGACTCGGCCATCGGTCTTCCCCGTTTCGGCAACAACGATTTCGGCAGCCCCTCTAACGGATCCCGGACGGACGGACGCCATGGTGCGTCCATCGGTGCTCCACGAGATCCCTCCTGCATCCATCAGAGTAAACAGCTCCCTCACTTGCCCTGTTGCCAGATCGAGCGCCTTCAGGCTGCGTCCACTGTCAGGACTGGTCGGCATATGTTCGTACCATAGCTCCTGCCCATCCGGGGACCACATGCTTCCAAACATGTAGATGAATCCATCCCGCTCGAGGTCTTCGTAGGACGTGCTCGCCTTGGAATCGAGCGAGTAGACCGTTAGATCGTTGGACCACCCATTGATGACCGCCTTACGGCCGTCGGGAGACCAGGCGAACGTCCTCAATCCCCCCGGGTATTCCACAAGCTCCTCAGCCGGAGAGCCAGCGGCTCGTCCCGTGCTCGGTTCCACTTCCACGCGCCAGGGAACGTTTCGCTGCTCATTCGCCGTGTAGTGGAGCCCGCCGGCTGCGGTCCATACCGTGGCCCATCTCGGGCTCTCCGTCCTGTACGCGAGCCGGTGTGGCCCGCTCGGCATGCCATCGGCCATCGGAACGACCCAAACCCCGTCAGCCTCCTGATACGCGATGGCGCTTCCGTCCGGGGACCACAGCGGGTGGGGATACACTTGTCCTCCTGTCGTGACGATCTCGTGACGCGGACCACCCGCGACAGGCTGCACGGAAAGGGTCTTGGGACCGGTGGGTCGCGCGCCGTGCCCATACGCCACAAAGCGCCCGTCCGGGGAGAACGTGGCCCGTTGCCAGGGCCACACGCTGTCCGACACGGTGGTCATGGTGCCGTCGCTGACCCTCACCAGGTGCAGCGATCGTCCCATGAGGTCGTTACAGAGGAAGTAGCGGCCGTCCCGCGTCCAATCCACCAGGTACGGCCTGCGTCCTTCCGGCACCGAAATGGTGCGCTCCTCACGGGCGGAGAGGTTGAGAATCCGGATCACGCTCACCCTCGTCGCCGTGTCGGTGACCGTGAACGCCAGCTGTCTTGCGTCAGCCGACCATACCGGCGGCAAGAATGCCCCTGTCGGTCCTCCTGAGGCTACCTGCTCGTCCTCGCCCGTGGCCAGATCCCTGATGTACACCCTCTGCGTGTCGGGTCCGGACTGCCAGTAGGCAATGCGGTGCCCGTCAGGAGATGGAATGATCGCACGGGGATTGTCGAACCCCCGGTCGGCAGGATTGTCGGCGGGGTTCAGCAACATCCGGGCGACCGGTCCTCGGGGGGTGGGTTCTGCCGCCACGTGTTGGCTCAGCGCAGCCAACCGCTGCCGCGCCATGGCGACCTCATCGCGATGCTCGGCGTAGTTGTCGATGACTCGCCGGTAGGCCCGCTGCGCCTCTTGAACACCCAGGATCTCATAACACAGCCCGATGTGCAGCTGTGCCTTGGCACCCACCGCCCTACTGTTGGGATTATCCGTGAGGATGCTCTGATAGATCTCGATGGCCCGCTCGAGATCGCCTTGCACCTCTTCCTGGTACAGCCCGGCCTGATAGCGCTCCTCGGCCGTCTGCTGGGCAAAGGCATTCGCGGTCCACACCAAGGCGAGTGCCAGCGCCACCATCACCACACGCTGCGTCTTCATCATTACAGCTCCTGCCAAGTGTCCCGAGTCTCTGTTCGACACGAGTCTAGGGGGACACGCGCAAGAATGCTTGACGTCTCGGTTGAGCAACTGTTGAGAATGTGTTAAGCCGGGTCGGCCACGAACTTGTAGCCCACCCCGCGGACATTCACGATGTGTTTCGGATCCGCCGGCTCCGCTTCGAGCTTCTGTCGCAAGTGAACGACGTGGGTGTCCACCGTGCGCGGGAACACGTCCGAGTCATCCCCCCACACCTCATCGAGGATCACGTCGCGCCGCAGGACTTCGCCAATGTGGGCAATCAGCAGCTGCAGGAGCGCAAACTCCTTGGCGGTGAGCTCCACCGACTTCCCGTCCTTCCTCACCTCGTGGCCCTTGAAGTCGACCGTCACATCGGCAAACCGGAACTGCTCAGGCGGTTGATCCTTGAGCTCGGCGCGCCTGAGCAGCGCTTTCACCCGGGCCAACAGCTCCCGACGGCTGAACGGTTTGGTCACGTAGTCGTCGGCACCCAGCTCGAGCCCCAACACCTTGTCGACCTCTTGACCCTTGGCGGTGAGCACGAGGCCGCGGAGCTGGCGGCATATGTCGAAGCCGTCTTTTCCCGGCAGCATGATGTCCAGGATGATGAGGTCAAATCCGCCTGCTTGTGCGCGCGCGAACCCTTTGACCCCATCGGTCTCACCCGTCACCGAGTGGCCCTCGAGGCTCATGTCGTCCTCCAGAGCCATCAGGATGCTCTCCTCGTCCTCAATGATCAGTATCTGCGACATCATTTCGCTCCGTCATTGCCGGAAGCCTGATCGAGAAGGTGCTGCCCCGTCCCGACTCGCTCTTCACGTGGACCGTGCCGTGGTGTGCTTCCACGATCTCCTTGACCAGCGCCAACCCCAAACCACTCCCCTTCACGGCCCGCGTGAGTGCGTCACCGCCGCGATAGAACCGGTCGAATACCTTGTCGATCTCATTCCCCGGGATCCCGACGCCGTGATCTTCCACCGCAACAATCACACGGCCGTCACTGGCGAACACGCTGACATTGATCTCCTTCGCATCACGCGAGTACTGCATCGCGTTGTCCAGCAGGTTCACGACCGCTTGGGAGATCGCATCACGATCCGCGCGGACCGCAGGAAGTGATTCTTCGACATGGACGCCGATGGAAAAGCCCTCGTGCCCGACCCGTTGCTGCGTGGTGGTCGCGAGTTCCCGCACGACATCACCGATGTCGAGCGCCTCGAAGCGGAACTCCTTCTTGCCCTCTTCGATGCGGGCGAGATCGAGGATGTTGGTGACCAGCGACGAGAGACGCGAGCTCTGTTCCACCAACACATCGTAATAGCGCCGCCGCCGATCCTCCGACGGCACACTCCCCGCCTGCAGCATCTCAGCCAGATGCCGAATCGAGGTGAGCGGGCTCTTGAACTCGTGCGACACCGTGGAGACGAAATCCGACTTGAGCCGCGCCAGCTCGAGCTCGTGACTCACCGCGCGGACCATGAGGACAAGCCCGAACGCCAGGATGGTCGCGATGAGCAGAAACATGTAGAGGTAGATGCTCTGGCTCGAGGCGAAGAGACGCTTGTAGGGACTCTGCGGCTGCTCGTAGAACTCGATGAGCCACGGCGGGAAGTTGTTGGCGAACGTGGCGTTGATCGTCACCGGCCCCGCAGGCGGATCGTCTCGCTCGACAAGCGTACGTCCGTCTCGCCCCTTGAGCAGCCAATCCGTGACGGCGGGGTCGAGACGATCTTCCAGCATCCCGCGGAGAAAACCGGCGAGAGCATCCGCATCGAGCAGCATGCCCCAGACGCCAGCGTCGTCGCCCGTCTCATCCAGCAGCGAGACCATATAGGTCTCTCCCGCGGTCTCCAGCGCGAAGCGCGTCCCCGTCGAGGTGGCTCGACCGGCGTTGTTGACGAGTCGTGCACTCATATCCACGGCGGCGGTTTCCTGAAACAGCAGCAGTCGGTCCGTTCTCAACCGACGTGCACGCTCCTCGGTCTCTAACGCTCCCACCGCACGCTGATACGCCTCCAATGAATCGTGCGTGCTCGAGAGCACACTCCTGATCGATTCCCGCGCCTGTCTGACGTAGAAGTCGTACTCGCCGCGCTCCAGCTGCCACTTGCCGTGCACCAGCGCTTCGTAGAGTCCGACGAACGCGCCGAGCGCTCCCAACGAATCTCCCGTGGCGAGGAGCAGGGATCCCCGTGCCAGTCGCGCGACCGCACCCAGGGTCTGACCGGCGTTTGTCCGCACCTGGTCGTATTCACTAGTAAGTGTCTCACACGACGTGAGCGCCGCCTCCCACTGCCGTGCCTTGCGCTGGACTCGGAAGATCGCCAACAGCGCTTCCCCCTGGAGCGCAGGCTCGGACACTGCGGCGAACGCCCGCCGGTAGCCTGAGAGCGCCGCGGAGTATTGCCGCTCCCGTGTTTCGCGTTGGCGCGCGGTTCGGAAATCTGCTGCCGCGGTTTGGGGCCAGGATCGGGCGGACAAGGCAAGCGACCCGTCAGCACGGTACAACAGATCAGCCGCAGGAAGTTGAATCGCTCCGCCGCTTTCCAGACGGACGATCTCAGCGACCAACGGCTGTTCCCGCTTCACGTCGCCGAGCAAGTTCCCTGGGTCGCTATCCAGAGCTGCAGCGACCGCGCGGGCGACAGCCCGTTCGGCCATCGTGATCTCTTGCGCCAACGCGTCACTGATGAGTCGGGACACGGCGCGGTGCTCTTCGAGCCGGCGCTGCTCGAGCGAGGCGAGCTCGTTCCGGATACCGCGAAACGCGAGGTAGCCCAGTGCCAAGCTGGGTATCCCCACACCCAGCAGGAAGAGCCACAGGATCTTTCTGCGTTTGTGAAGCAATGACTCCATCAGCCCACACCCGCGTAGCGAGGACGAGTATGGAAGTCGGCGGTCAGCTCAATCGTGCGGGCGGGCAGAGGGGGCGTCAAGGGGAGAGAGGCGGAGGCAGACGCGGCAGGGAACGCCAGAACGCCAGCCGCCTGTACCGCGGCAGGGCGGCAGGGAAACTACGGGGGCAGAAGGGTCAGCGGGGGCAGGAGCGGCAGAACTGCTGCGGCAGGGCGGCAGGGCGGCAGAACAGACGACGAAGACGATTCTCACGACGGAGCCGACTGGCGGGCATCCGGCCTAATTCAACTGCATCTTGCGTAGTTCCGGTTATGCGCGAGCCGAGCGTATACTCATTGTGGTACCGGTTTGCAGGTCGGAGAGATACATGCCGGTTACCGCCAAATTCTCGGAAGAGTTCTACCAGCGAGTCGGGCACCGAGTCGCCGACGAGCTGATCGACTGGTTCAACAAGGTGGACGCCACGTACCACGCTGACTTGCGGGAACTCAACGAACTCAACTTCGCGCGCTTCGATGCGAAGCTTGAGCAGCGAATCGTGGAGTTGCGGTCTGAGCTGCTTCAAGAAATGGCTCGACTCGAAACCCGTCTCATCCGATGGATGTTTCTCTTCTGGGTCGGAACCGTAGGGACGATCATCGCGCTGTTGCGTTTCGGCGCGTAGCACTCACACCACCAAAAGTCACGAGCCCCACAGCTTCCGAGGAAGCCGCGGGGCTCGAGCGCCACTCACCTTTCACCTCTCACATTTCACGTCTCACGTCTCACGTCTCACGTCTCACGTCTGACGACTCACGTCTCACGTCTGACGTCTTCACGACTCACCACTCACCTTCCTATCACTTCTCACTCAACGGATTCTCCGTCACCCAGTACTCAAACGAGCCCTTGGTTTCCGAGATGCCGATCCAGCGCCCAGTATTGGTTCCGGCAGTCACGGCCGCCAGCCGAACGCCGTCAGGAGAGAAAGGAGGTTGTGTCAGGGGATCTTGACGGAAGGACGGGAGCGACGGGGCTGGAGGGACGGGACTGGAGCGACGGGAGCGACGGGAGCGACGGGAAAGACGGGAGGGACGGGAACGACGGGAGGGTGGCGTTATCTGAACCCTGTGTGCGGCAAGATGGTTATGCGGATTGGCGAACCGCTTGGCATTCATCCGCCATGAAGCCATACGAGCGCTTGGATGCCTGGCACGCCTGCCATAAAGTCGTCCTCGCCATCTACCGCGCTACGAAGTCATTCCCGAAGGCTGAGCAGTACGGTCTCACTGCACAGCTCCGGCGGTCAGCTATCTCGATCACCGCCAACATCGCAGAGGGATCGGCGAAGCGCGGCAAAAGGGAGTTCCGCCGCTACCTCGACATTGCCCTGGGGTCACTCGCAGAGCTGCGGTGCCTGCTGAAATCGGCGAGGGATCTGGGTTATCTGAGCGACGAGGACTGGGCGACACTCGTTCCACTCGAAGAGCGCGGCGGATTGCTTCTCTGGCGTTTGTACCGGTCGATGTGCCAGTGACGCTCCCGTCGTTCCCGTCGCTCCCGTCGTTTCTTGGCTCCCGTCGTTCCCGTCGCTCCCGTCGCTCCCGTCGTCTGTAGCTCCCGTCCCCGCCATGACGGCCCATAGCCCGCCCTGTGAGCCCGATCACGGCGGCATCGGCCCCAATCGCCTATCAATGAATGAGTTACAGGCGACGTCAGCCGGCATGAGGGTGGCCGGGACAGCGGAGTGTGCAACACTGGCGTTCTGCGACGTCATTGTGGGTAGACCCGAGACGGGACGAGAGCGTTCGTGCGACTGCTATACCTCTTCGGCATCACCTACCTCGCGCTGAGCGTGATCGCGCTGATCCGCGGGCCGGTCGTGCCGTACGATCCCGACGGGTCGGCGTACCTGACTGCGGGGGATCCCAAAGCGGACGGCGGGGCGTGGTTCAGCCAGGTGCGGGCGCACTGCAATACCCTCGAGGTGGAGACGGTCCACCGGCGGGTGCCGCCGCCCACGTCATTGGGCGGGATGGGTTACAGCGCCGCGTGTTGGGCGCTCGCTGGACGGATCGACGAAGCGAAAAGTCAAATCCTGACGCTTAACGGCGACGACCAGTGGAAAGCTGCCGGAATCGTCTTTGCCATCGGGCACCCGATTGCCGACATGGGTGACGACCGCTCCGCCGGACCGATCATGGAGTTGGTGATCGAGTTCTGGCCCAACCACTACCAGGCACTGTATCACGCTGGCTCAGCACGGTTCGCCCTTGGCGACCTCGAATTGGCCACGCAACACCTGCAACAGTTCTTGATGTATTACGAGCTCAACGACGGCTGGACCCGCAGCGCCAAGCGGATGCTCGCGGAGATCGACTCGCAATGAGCGACGCACAGGCCACGGCATGCGTGCTCTGCAGCAAGCCTGAGCCGCTCGGCCTCACCGTGTGCCCCGCCTGCGGTGGAACCGCGCAGGCGGTGAGCAACACCCTCATCTTCGTCAAACCCACAGAGACCGGCTACGACAGGCGCCGAACGGGAGATGCACTGGAACCGCTACTCGCGGGCCGCGCTCACCTAGCAGAACGACGCCTCGTGGCCGCCGGTCACCGGGCACTGATTCGCGTGCCCGACAGTGCCGCCCACGCGGTTGTCCAGCATCTCGCAAGCCATGAGGTGCCGGCCATCGCGCGCGCAGCGCGCACCGTGTGGACGTCGGCTCCGCTCCCTTTCTATCTCCTGCTGACTGCCATTGTAGTCGTCGGGTGGGCGGCTGGCCGAGTAACCGATCCGCTGTTGCTCTGGACGAGTCCGCTCACGGCACTGCTGTTGTTGTTGGCGGCACACGTTCGCATGCGCGACCCAGCCATCCCAAGTCCACGCCGGCGCTCCGTGCTGCCGCGCCCGGTAGAAAAACTGGTCATTGCGACGCTGTCTCGATTGCCTGACGGCGACGCTCGCACCTTCTTGGCCGACATGGTGCGATCGGCCGAGCCGGTCTACCGCGCACTCAAGCGGACGCCGATCGCCGGTGCACGCTCAACGGACGTTGAGCAGCTCGTGACGCTCGCATGCAGGGCGGCGGTCGACCTGTCGGATCTCGATCGAGGCCTCGCACTGCTGGGCGATGAGCCGGGACTGGAACGCGCAATCGAGCTTCGCCGGCGCCTGGTGCAGCGCTTTCGACAAGGAATCCACGTGCTGCACAGCCTTCGCGCAGAAACGGTCGATTCCGACCCTGTTCGAGCAGAGCTCGCTCAACTCGTCGAAGCGCTCGACGCCGAAGCCGAGGCATTTGCTGCCGCGCGGCAGGAAGTGACGTCGTTGCTGGAGAGCGCTGAGAGCTAAGAACGACGGCAAGGACGGGAAGGACGGGAGCGACGGGAAGGACGGGAACGAAGGGAACGCCTCCCGTCCCTCCCGTCCCTCCCGTCGCTCCCGTCCTATGGTTTCAGCCTCGCCCTTAAGTCCCCCACGTCGTACCGCCCGTTGTCGTTCCCGACGGAATCGAGAAACTGCTTTTCCACGTCAACGAGCGCGCCCGCGCCGGCTTGCAGAAACGGCTCGACCAGGCGCTCGACTGCGATCGATTTCGTCGACAGCGTGATGTTGGCGACGCCACCTTCGATCGCGATCCGGTAGAAATTGACCTTTGAAAAGGCGCCGATGTTCAGATGCGTCGCGGGGGTGGTGTGGTTGGTGAAACTCGCGGGGCCGGTCGCGCCGAACACGTCACTTGCCTCGCCGATGTTCCCACCTTCGAGCGCCGTGCGGAGCAGGTCGCCGCGTCCGTCCGCTTCGACGAGATAGAAAGGATAGAGCCGATCGCAATCCGAACACGGATAGTTACGTCCCGGCTCCATGTGGTAGACGAGCACCCCGGCGGCCGGGAGCGCAAGATCGAACCCGATCTTGTCACGGAACTCGACCAGGAAGAACTCGTCCGATCCCTGGAGCGGCACGCGCAGTACTTGCTCACTCGTCTGCACAGGCTGAAGCGCGAATTCGTGCAGTTCCGCCTCGGTGACATCGATGACGTTGCCGAGCCAACCGAGTTCCAGCTTGGCGATCGGCGTCATGTGCGGTGGACGCACCCAATCGGCAGGGTCGACATCGGAGCAGCCCCATGACCCGCCAGACATGAGGGCCCAACACCCCAACAGCCAGCGGCGGTGCTGCGGCTCGACGCCCCCCACGTGGTGGCGGTAGTCCGGGAGCCCGAGCGCGTGACCCAACTCGTGCGCCATCGTTCGGGCCGTGGTGATAGTGATGCCGCTGCAGTCGACAACGCTCTGAATGGTGTAGCCGTTGACGGATATCGCGCCGCCACCGGATCGCAGGTCGTTCGTGATGTAGTCGCTACCGGTCCGACTCGAGAGGGATGATCGGTGCGGCCAGATTCCTGGACCGCCGCACGACGCCGAAACCTCGATGAACTGGAACGCGACCACATCGACGACGCCGTCGTCATCGCCGCTGTTGGGCACACCGTCGGGTCCGTCGTTGTCATACTCGCCGAAGTCGATCGCGGCATCGACCGAATCGAGCGCCTCCCACAAGTATTCCCCGGTGCGGGCACTGCCTCCCAACCCGTAATTCGTTCCGACCACTTCCTCACGGGTGAGGCTCGTGCGCACCCAATCGGCCACGTCACCCGTCACCGCCAACCGCCCGCCTGACACCTCGTCATAGAAATCGGCGAGCGTCCCGTTGACGTAGGGTCCGGTGAAATACACCTGTGCCAGGTCGTCAGCCGTGTAGGCCGGATCGGGAGAGTCGGCGTGCAACGCCTGAATGACGACGATCTTGAGCTCGCCTTCGAGCGCCGCACCGCGCGCCGCCACGTCGGCCGCCTTGTTCACCCATGCAGGAGTCAAGGTGAAGAAATCGGGTTGGGCTTGAATGAGCTCGAAGTACGCAGCCGGCAGTGTGCGTCCTGCCGCGGCCGCGGCAAACTCAATGTCCTGTGCAAACGTTATGGCCGGAGTGAGGGCTACCAGGGCTGTGAGTGCGTTGACGAACCGCGGCGTGGTCATTGCGCCACCCCCGCGAACTCGACGTGGTAGCCGCTGAGCGACGCGCGAAGACCGTTCGAGCCATCGGCGACCTCAATGACCCGTACGTCTGGTGCCTCGCCGACATCGTCCAGCGTGACGGTGAATTCGAGGGTACCGGGATTGGTGAGCACGAGCACGACGCGCGTGACACCTCCGCTCGTGTGCGTGAAGATCTGGGTGCCGCTCGGTGCCACGACCTCGGGAAATGTCCCGTCGAGCTCCAGGACCGCAGCGCCTTCGGGACCGTTGGGCGAGATCACGCTCGCTTCGAATGCACGGTAGAGCGGCTCGGTGCCACAGCCGGATGCGCTTACCACAAGCACCAGGCCGATGGCCGCGGATATTCTGAAACGATCACGCACGTGTCATCCCTCGTCCAAATCGTCCATCTGACGCTGACCTACAATCTACTATGAGCATACCGAGCAGGTGAGGCTGGCGTCACTGTTCAACGAACCCCCAGATTTGGCCGTATGTTTGTCAGGACTTCTGCGCGAGGAGCGAATGCGGCAAGCGTCGATCGGCGGTTTCTTAGCACTCATCATGGGCACCGTGTCCCCCGCGACGGGGGCGGCCCAAGAGCCGGCGGCCGACACCGCCCAGCAGGCGCTGTTCGTCTTCCTCGACTGCAATGGGCCCAACTGCGATTTCGATCATTTCCGCCGAGAGATCGCATGGGTCAACTGGGTCCGGGACCGGCAGGACGCGGACCTCCATCTTCTCATCACCGTGCAAGGAACAGGAGGCGGTGGCCTGTCGTACACACTGGACTATCTGGGCCGCCGTGACCTGGAGGGAGTCGACAAGTCGCTGTCCTACGTCTCGGACCCCGACGACACCGACGCGGAGGTCCGCGAGGCTCTCACCCAGACGATGGCGTTGGGCCTCGTGCAGTTTGTCGAAACCACACCGCTCGCTCCACGCCTCCAGGTCGTCTACGATGCACCCTCCGCCGGACCCGTGGTGCGGGACGACGGCGATCCGTGGAATCTCTGGGTGTTCGAGATCGGCATCGAGGGGTCGGTCGAGGGCGAGGCGCAGGAAAGCAACTATTCACTCGAAGGATCGGTCGAAGCCGACCGCGTTGCAGAGGATTTCAAGATCAACTTCGAGATCGATATGGAGTACGACCGCGAGGAATTCGAGCTCGACGACGGCAGCACCGTCGTCGATGTCTCTGAGAACTACTCCGCCAATCTGCTCACAGTGTGGAGCCTCTCCGACCATTGGTCCGCTGGCGGCACCGCCGGTGCCACCCGGTCGACATTCTTGAATCGAGACCTTGCAGGGTCGATCGGCCCCGCGATCGAGTACAACCTCTTTCCCTACGACGAATCCACCAGGCGGCAGCTGACATTTCGGTACACCGTCGAAGTAGCTGGTTTCGACTACGAGCTTGAGACGGTGGAGTCAAAAGCCAAAGAGATCCTCCCCCGCCACAGCTTGCTCATCTCGGCCGCGGTCCAACAACCCTGGGGAGAGATCGACGGGTCGGTTGAAGGGATCCAGTATCTCCACGATCTCAAAGTGCACCGTATCAACACGTTCGTGAGCTTCGAGTATCGACTGTTCCGCGGCTTCAACCTCGACCTCTTCGGACGGTTCTCCCGCATCAAGGATCAGTTCTTTCTTCCCAGAGAAGACCTGACCGAGGAAGAGGTGTTGCTCCGCCGCCGCCAACGGGAGACCAACTATCGCTTCGACATCGGCGTTGGCTTCAGCTATCGGTTTGGCTCAAAGTTCGCCAACATCGTGAACCCGAGGCTGACAGGTGGTGGAGGGCCGCGGCGGAGGTAGAACCGTGAACCGTGAACCGTGAGCCGTGAGGTTACAGCCTTTTGCGATGCTCGGTTCCCGTCGCTCCCGTCGTTCCCGTCGTTCCCGTCGTTCCCGTCGCTCCCGTCCCTCCCGTCGCTCCGCGGCTCCCCTGCCGCTTCTGCCGCCGCCGTATTAGCTATCCCCCGTGGCTGCCGATCCGCACCTCCCGCTCCGTGAAGACGTCCGTCTCCTGGGGAACCTCCTTGGGGAGACGCTGCGCACGCAGGCGGGCGTACCGCTGTTCGAAAAAGTCGAGCACGTGCGCTCGCTCTCGAAGCGGGCCCGCCAGGGAGAGACGACGTGCTTCGCCGAGCTCGACGAGTTTCTTCAGGGTCTCGAGATCGGCGATGCGCTTCCCATCGCACGGGCGTTCGCCCATTTCCTGACCCTCGGCAACATTGCGGAGCAGCATCACCGCATACGGCGGCGGCGCGCGTACCAGCGGGACCTGCACGCCCGGCCGCAACGCGCGTCGTTCGAAGACACCTTTTCACGTCTGCTGACGTCGGGCGTTCCGGCCGATCGCATCCTAAGAGAAGTCGCCCGCCAGCGCATCGAGCTGGTGCTCACGGCACACCCGACCGAGGTCGTTCGGCGCACCCTCAGGCAGACACAGCGCCGCATTGCCGACCTCCTGGGTGAACGCGACCGATCAGACCTCACGCCTGCCGAGCGCGACAACGTCAGCGATGCGCTCCTGCGCGAGATCACGATCGCGTGGAAGACCGACGAGGTGCAGCACGAGCGTCCCACGCCGATCGACGAGGTGAAATGGGGCCTCGTGTTCTTCGAGCAAACCCTGTGGGACGCAGTCCCGGCCCACATGCGCGCGCTGGATCGGGCATTGAAGGCCGTGAGCGGCAAGACGCTGCCGACCGACGTGGTCCCATTCCGGTTTGGCTCGTGGATGGGTGGAGACCGCGATGGCAATCCCAACGTCACACCACCAGTGACGATCGAGGCCTGCCTCCTCGCCCGCTGGATGGCAGCAGACCTGTACGCCCAGGAAATCACCGCTCTCCGCGCCGAGCTGTCACTGCGGGACGGCAGTGCCGAATTGATGGAACGCGTCGGCAACGCTCGCGAACCGTATCGTGCGCTCCTGCGTGACGTGTGCGAGCGACTCGAGGCGACGCGCGACGGGATCGAGGTCCTGCTCGACGGTCGCGAGCCCGACGCGAGCGTCGCGTCACGGATGTATTGGGACGTGAACGATCTCGCCGAGCCGCTGCATCTCTGCACGCGATCGTTGGAAGAGACCGGTGGCCACCATCTCGCTCGCGGTCGCCTGCTGGACATTCTGCGCCGCATCACCTGCTTCGGCCTGACACTCGTGCGCCTCGACTTGCGTCAGGAGGCGAACCGGCACACCGAGGCGCTCGATGCCGTGACTCGATGGCTGAACATCGGTGCCTACACCGAGTGGGACGAGCAGCATCGGCAGCAGTTCCTGGTCGGCGAGCTGGAGACCGGTGGAAGGCGGATCGCCGACGCGTGTGCGCATACCGACCGGTTCGATGACGATGTGCGTGATGTGCTCGAGACATTTCGCGCCGCGGCAACGGTTCAGCGCGGCTCGTTGGGTGCCTACGTGATCTCGATGGCCGAGAGTCCATCGGACGTGCTGGCGGTTGAGCTTCTGCAGATGGCCGCCGGTGTGACACCGCCCCTCAGGGTGGTGCCGTTGTTCGAGACCGTCTCGGACCTCCGCGGGGCGGGCACTTCACTGCAAGAGCTATTTGCGATTCCGTGGTACCGCACCCACATCGACGGCTGCCAGGAAGTGATGCTCGGGTATTCCGACTCGGCCAAGGATGGCGGCCGCTTAGCCGCATCTTGGGAGCTGTACGAGGCACAGGAAGCGATGGTCGCGACGGCGCGAGCGCACGACATCGAGATCACACTGTTCCACGGACGGGGCGGCACGGTGGGACGAGGCGGCGGCCCCATGCACCTGGCCATCCAGTCGCAGCCGCCCGGATCGATCGACGGCCGCCTACGCGTGACCGAGCAGGGAGAGATGATCACGGCCAAGTTCGGATTGCCCGGCATCGCGCTCCGAACGCTCGAGGTGTACACCACGGCGACGCTCGAGGCGACACTCGCGCCGACGGCACAACCGGAATCGCCGTGGCGGACACGCATGCGTGAACTCGCCGACCGCTCACGTGAGGCGTACCGCCGCGTCGTTTACGACACGCCGGAGTTCATTCCGTACTTTCGGACCGCCACACCTGAAGTCGAACTGGGCGAGCTCAAGATCGGCAGCCGACCCGCGCGCCGTCGGCCGGGCACCGGCGTCGAATCGCTGCGGGCCATCCCGTGGGTATTCGCTTGGATGCAAACGCGGCTCCTCTTGCCCGGGTGGCTCGGCGTTGCTGAAGCGCTGGGTGCGGATATCGAAGCCGGTCGCTTGGATGAGCTACGCGCGATGTACGAACGATGGCCATTCTTTAGATCGATCATCGGCCTGTTCGAGATGGTGTTGGCCAAAGCCGCACCGGACATCGCCGCGCAGTACGACAAACGCCTCGTTCCTGTCGAGCTCGGTCCGTTGGGGGAAGACCTCCGTGAACGATTGCGGCGCGCCAAGGCAGCCGTATTGAAAGTGACCGGTCACGCGGGACTCCTCGAGGACAACCCCGTGCTGCGTCGCTCGATCGACGTTCGCAACCCCTACGTCGATCCCATCAACCTCGTGCAGGCGGAAATCCTCTGCCGGCTGCGACACACACCGGGAGACGAAGCCCTGCTCGAGGCGTTGCTGGTCACGGTGAATGGGATTGCGGCGGGTATGAGGAATACGGGTTGAGAGTTGTTAGTTGTCGGTTCACAGTCTTCAGTGATTGCCAACAGCCTTCAGCTTTCAGCGCGTAGTCAGCGCTTGTCATTCCCGTCGTTCCCGTCTCTCACGTCGCTCCCGTCTCTCCGTCGTTCCCGTCTCTCCCGTCGTTTTGTCCTGCCCCACCTTGCGCTGTCGTTCTCTGCCGCCCTGCCATAGCTTCAGCACATGCCCGACCCCAATGACCGCTCGGTCGAAGAACGCCTCGAGCACCTCGAGGCGACGGTCGAGCGTCTCCAGAACACCGTCAAGGGTCTGATCGACGCGTTCGCCCGGCGGGAACCGGGGGTACCCAGGCGGCCAGCAGCGACCAGGCCGCGGCCGTCACTGCAGGAGCGCGATGGTGAGCTAGAGAAGTCCGGCGACGAGGCACGCACCGTACCGCGACGGCCGGCGCCGCGCGCGCCGCGCATGGAGCCCCTCATGGGCCGCGGTCCGCTGTCGGCGCTGTTGGACCGTGGTCCGCAGTACTGGATCAGTCGCCTCGGCATTGGCTTGGTGCTGGTCGGCGTTGCATACCTCTTCAAGTACGCGGTCGACCAGGGATGGCTCACGCCGGAGATCCGCGTTGCCTTCGGGGTCGCGCTCGGTGTCGTGCTTGCCGCGATCGGATTCCGGGTTCGCGAACGGGAGGGTTGGTTCAGTCAGATCATGTTCGGCGGTGCGGCCGCGACGTGGTACATCACCGGATTCGCCGCCTTCCAGCTGCTGCACGTCGTGAGTCTCCCGGTGGCGTTCGGCTTCATGGTGCTGGTCACCGTGTTCACGTTCGCAATGAGCGTGCGGCAGGACGAGCCGAGCCTTGCGGTCCTCGGAGCGGTCGGCGGACTTGGCACACCGTTCTTTCTGTACACGGCCGCAGGCACGGTTCCGGCCCTCATGGCGTACACGTGCCTCGTGCTCGCCGGAACGAGCGCGATCTACCTCTTCAAGGGATGGCTGTCGCTCTTGTGGACGACGGCAGCCGGCGCCTGGCTGGTCATGGCACTGGCGTTCGACCCCGACACCTACGGGAACCGTGTGGCACTCCAGAGCGGCGCCGGTGCGATCTGGCTGCTCTTCGCGCTGGTGCCGGTGGTGCGGGAACTCCTCGCGTCATGGAACCCGGCACGATGGTCGCAGGGCGCTACCGACGCGAACCCGGGCCAGTCTCACATTCCGCAGAAGATCAGAGTGAACCATGTCGCCGTGGTGACCGTGGCGACTGCCGTGGTCACGCTGTCGGCGTCAACCGCGATCTGGGAGGCGGCCGACGTGACGTGGGGGATCATCGCAGCAACTGGGACCCTCGTGTATGCGCTGGCGACGTTCTACCTCCGACAGCCGCGCGGTGTTGCGGTGCTGGCATCTGCGCATGCCGTGACCGCTGCGATCCTTGCAGCACTTGCGATCGCATACCTCTTCGAGCAGCACACGCAGATCGCGCTGTGGGCGGTCGAAGCCGCCGCACTGCACCTGCTCGCCGGACGACTTCGCGACGAGTCGCTCGGCGTGTCCGGCCATCTGCTGTTCGCGGTCGCGGGCCTCTGGCTGCTGCAACGCATCGTCGGTGAAGCACTTCCGGAAGAGCCGGTGCTCAATGCGCGTGCACTCGCAGATGCAGCGGTCATTGTCGTAGCCGCCTTTGCCACGCAGTGGCTCGAGCGAGATGCCAGAAAGTGGTATCTCGTGGCCGCACATGTGGCCCTCTTAGCGTGGCTTTGGCGAGAGCTCACTCCGCTCACCGGCGGCGATGGCATCGTCACGGCCACGTGGGGCGTCTACGGGCTGGGGCTCCTGCTCTTTCTCAGGAAAGCGCGCAACGTCGGCCTCGCCACGATGTTCCTCGCTGTCGCCAAGCTCATACTGTTCGATCTAAGCCAGGTCGAAGCGATCTGGCGGATTCTGCTGTTCCTGAGCTTCGGTGGGGTGTTCCTGGCAATCAGTTACTACTTCCCCGGAATATGGAAGGATGGGGAGAAGGAGAGCGATAGTGGAAGCTAGGTGGGAGAGCTGTCAGTAGTCAGTAGTCAGTTGTCAGTCGTCAGCCGTCAGCAGATCTTCGTCTCCCGTCGTTCCCGTCGTTCCCGTCGTTCCCGTCGTTCCCGTCGTTCCAATCCCTCCCGTCGTTCCCGTCGTGCTGTCCTGCCCCCACTACTCCCCTAGCGTGATCTCCCCCTCAACCAGCCGCTTCTGGAACGCGATCCCGACCAGCCGTCCCATGCGCTCCACTTCAGCCGCCGCCACTCGGCGACCGAGATCGGTGAGCCGGTAGTATTTCCGACGCTGGTCGTCAAACTCCGGGTCCGGCCGTTTGTCGGATTCCTCGATCAGGCCTGCCTCGAGCAACCGCTGAGCCGCCAGGTAGACCGGCCCAGTCGCGGTCGATCCCTTCGTGGCCGTTATCTGCTCGATTTCCTTCATGATCCCGTATCCGTGCCGCTCGTCGTCGGCCAGCGAGAGCAGCACATGGCAGGACAGCGGTGTCAGCGGAAGGTGGGCGTCGAGCTGGGGATCGATCACGTGAGCCTCAGGGCCTGTTCGTCTGCGGTTCCACCGTCATTCGCAACTTGGCCTATACATATCGCCCCTACCTAGCTCGCACAAGTGGCCCGAATCCGGCCAGCCGATCCAGGGCGACGGGCGCAGGTCGACACGGCTGTAGGGTGTCCACGGCCGATGATTGCTCACTCAGTGACGTGTGCGGAGAACGTCGCGTGCGAGAGGGCTACTTCTTGCGCAGCCGCTGGCCCTTACGACGCTTGCGGCGCATGCGGCGACGCTTGCTGCCGATCTTCCTTCTGCCACGATGCTTCTTCGGATATCCCATCGACTCCTGCCACTCGAAATCCATGCCGGCTTTCGGCGTCATGGAAGATAGGCGGCGGACGCCCGAGCGGGAGGGGGGAACTCGGATTCGCACGGCGCAGTGACCGGCCCGCGACGGCGCTTGGAACCCCCTCTGGCCGAACGTAAGTTGCGTGTGGCTCAGTGCACTGAGGAAAGAGAGCGCGTCGATGAACCGGTGGTGGTCACTCTGTGTGGTCGTCCTTGCCACCGCTGCTGCCGCACACCCGGCGCGAACCCAAAGCGCACCGGTCGTCCGAGCCGTCCTGTTCTACTCGCCCACGTGCCCGCACTGCCATACGGTGATCACCGAAGAACTGCCGTCGATCTTCGAGTCATTCGGTGGCACCCCCAGCGTCTTCGTAGATCCCGACATTCCGCAGTCCGAAGTTGCGTTCTACTACGTGACGAACGGACAGGTCGAGGTGCTCCTCGTTGACGCGTCCAAGGCGGCGGGCAACCCGTACTACCAGCATACGACAGTCAGCTTCGATATCCCGCGTGCTCGACAGGGCGTACCGCGTCTCATCGTCGGTGATCGTGTGCTCGTGGGCGCACTCGAGATCCCCGAGCAGTTCTCAGCCATCATTCGCGACGCCCTCGCCGCGGAAGGCCTCGACTGGCCGACGATCGAGGGGCTCGCAGACGAAATCGCTCGGATTCCTGTCACGCTGAGCGCCGCAGCTGCATCGGATTCCGCCACCGAGCCGGAGCAGCAGTCAGACACGGCCAGCCGACCGCCTGAAACGACCCTCGACGAGATCCCGGTCCAGCGCGAGACGATGCTCGACAAGTTCAGCCGCGATCCGGTCGGAAACAGCCTCTCGGTGGTCGTGCTGATCGGAATGATGGTGAGCGTCATCGTCGTTGCCGGCTGCTCTCCCGGGCGGAAGGCCGGCAAGCTGAGTGCGGCCGTCCCCGTGTGGGCAGCGGCCGGCATCGCCGTGGCTGGATACCTGACCTACGTCGAGGCGAGCGGTACGGCAGCGGTGTGCGGTCCCATCGGTGACTGCAACGCCGTCCAGCAGAGTCCGTACGCCACCCTGTTGGGCGTCGTTCCCGTCGGGATGGCGGGGCTCGTGGGTTACGTCGCGATCGTGGTCGCCTGGGTGGCGGCGCGGCAGGGAGGGAGCGCGCTCGCCCGGCGAGCCACGGTCGCGTTGTTTGGGATGACCTTCGTTGGCACCATCCTCTCGATCTACCTCACGTTTCTCGAGGCCTTCGTGATCGGTGCCACCTGCGCCTGGTGCCTGAGCTCCGCTGTCATCATGACCGTCCTGCTCTGGCTCACGGCGGGACCGGGAACCGCCGCGTGGGACGCGCTCACCACCGCAAAGTCACCGAGCGGGCCGGCCTCACCCTAAGCCGGAGCGCACCGGATTCGGATGTTCAGAGTGCGGGCAATGTGTGTGTCCGGCCCTGGTTCTGTTCCACTAGCCAGTCATAGAGCGGCTGGAAGTACTCCACCATCGCCTGGGCGTCGAGCTCGCGGCCCGTGGTCTCCCGCAGCACTTCCTGCCACGGACGGCTGGCACCGGGCGCCATGAGATCTTGTAGAAACCCTCCCACACCGGCACTACCGTAGTAGTCGGTATCGTACGGCGACTGCCCCAGAATTTCTGACGCGATGTGCTGGTGCATTTGGAAGAGCAGCGCCTCAGCCAGCGCGTAGTCGTAGTACTGCCCTGCGTCATCGGTGATGTGCGTCTTGCTGAGCGCGTCGGCATACTCCTCATCGCGTGATCCGGGCGGCTCGACGCCCTGGTAGCGACGCACCAAGTCCCACCATGTGGCATTGAGAGCGTCACCCGCCAAATCGTTGGCGTAGAGCGACTGCTCGAACCGCGTCATCACCCCTGCCGACCACGGGATGAAGACCGCGTGGTTCAGGGCTTCCTTGAGAAGCTTCGCAGTCTCGTCGACTTCGGCATCTTCATCGGCCAGTTCTCTGTTGACCAGAAAGCGGCGCTGCGAGGCCGCCAGTCCAATCATGCTGCCGATCGCTTCATGGTATGCACGGTTCGCACCCTCGCGTAGGACCAGCGGCACGGCGGCAGTGCTGTAACTCATGAAGTAGTACACGTGGCCCAACTCGTGGTGGACCGTTTCGTACCAGTAGGGATCGGGCTCCACGCTCATCAGCGATCGCACGTCGGTGTCGAGATCGAGATGCCAGGCGGACGCGTGGGTGTTCTTCTTGTAGTCGGCGCCAGGCGGGAGCGGATACAGGGACGAGCGCTCCCAGAACGATGCGGGGAGCGGCTCGAAGCCCAGACTCACGTAGAATGCCTCACCCTGCTCCATCACCCATTCGGGAGTGTGCGCACCGATCGACGAGTCGACGTTGATGCCCTCCACCTCGACCAGCGCGCTCCAGTCCTGTCCCCACCGATTGGGCAGCCAGTGCGCAGGCAAGAGCTCCGGGACGTCTGCGCCGTACCGTTCTGCCAGTTCGTACCGTGCCCACGTATGAAGCTCCCGATACAGTGGTCGCAGCTGCTGGACCAACTCGTCACACATGCGGACCATCTCGTTGGTGCTCATGCCATAGTCCGACACCTGATACTCGAAGAAGTCGGAGTAACCGAGTGCCTGAACCGTCTGGTTTCGCAGATCCCGAAGTTCCATGGCAGCTGGCTTGAGGACGCGCCCGACCTCCTTTGACGCCGCCCACACGGCTTGCCGCTCGCCGAGGTCATCGCTCGTACGCAGGATGCCGTCGATCTGGTTCGGCGTGACGGGCCTGCCGTCCAGCGTAAACTCGAAACCGAAGAGCCGCTCGACCTGGTCCGTCTCTACGGCGACACGTCGCTCCACCACCTCGGGGACGGTCATCGGTCCCTCAGCGGCCATGGCCAGCATCTTTTCCAGGCGGCGCTCCTGCAAATCCGTCAGCTTGCCCGGGCGGGAGAGATAGGAGCGAATGGTGTCGATGTTCTCGACGCTTCCTGCGAACCGGAGGTAAGCCTCTCGTGCCGCCCGCGTGCGGGCGGCGTTGGTGGTATCGCCCTCGACGATGCGCGTATTGCTTGCCCAGTCAGCTTCGCTCCAGGCGTAGGACAGTCGCTGCATTTCCGCTTCGTACCCCGACAGGAACGCATCCACCTCGCTCCGAAACGCGGGGTCAGCGCACGCCGTGCCAAGCACGGTGCCAATCAACAGACCGACAATGCTCGAGTTCTTCATCTTGCTCTCCAGACTGTTTCGTTCACGCGGGCCCTTCCGTGAAGCGTGACCGCACCGGTCCCGCTTACCACGGCAAGCCGACGGACTGCGTCAAGAACTCCATGAACGGCCGCGCGGCTCGCGCCGAGGCCGCGTAGTCACGCAGAAAGCTCGGCAAGCACGCCTGCTTCTCATCGAAGTGAGTGACCGCAATGAAGTCTTTCCGCTTGAGATCTTCGATCAACGGGTGCTCGGGATCGTAGCCCCGTGGCGGGCGCTTGAGGCTGTCTCCCTCCAGCTCGTACCGATCTCGAAAGGCGCGGCTCCCGAGCGCCTTCTTCCAGCGGTCCGGATGCTCGACGAGCGCATCGCGCACGCCGCGCAGCGAGTCGCCGGCCGGATGCCACAGACCCACACCCCCGAAGACGCTACCGGGCTCGAGGTGGAGGTAGAACCCGGGGGCGTGCACGTCCTTGCCCTTCTCGTGACGAAACTGTGCCGATGCCACCGTCTTATATGGACTCTTGTCGCGAGAGAAGCGTGTGTCGCGGTGGATGCGGAACATCGAGCCACCCACCGGCTTTGGGTCAGCAACGTAATGCGCGCTGATCTTGTGGAGATGTGGACGGAAGTCGTCGATGAAGCGAATCAGTGGATGGCGTACATCGGATTCGTAACGCTCCTTATTGGCCTGGAACCACTCGCGCGTGTTGTTGCGCTTGAGGTCCCGGAGGAACCTGAAGAGCGCTAGTGTGAAGTGCGGTGCTGCCATTCCGTATCTCCCCGACGGTTCTAGGTGCCGCGGTGGTAGGTTATAGCGTTGAACAGCAGTGGCCAGGTCGCAATCGTCTGGCCGCGGTAGTTAGGTGGAAACCCGAACAACACGACCGATCCGTCCCCCACCGCTACGTCTAGCAGCGCGGGCTTCCCGGCCACGTGTTCCTCGCCGAGTACCCATCCCGACAGCAGCGGATCGTTGTCGTCGTAGCGTGCGACGACCCGCGCGCGGGCATCGTCCACCTCGAACGCCCGGCTGCTGCGCCAATACCAGGCGATCGTGTTCCCGGCAACGCCACTGGTCATGTCACTATCGTGCAGTGTGAGGCGGAGAATCGACCCCGGGATGAAGAACTCCTGGGACTCGAGTCCCTCGGTTGCGTCTCGCGCACCGATGTCGAAGGTCTCAACGGCAAAGTCCGTCGCGCGCCCGATGGCGATGACGCGGCCTCCACGCTCCACAAACGCCCGCACGGCGGACGCACCGCGGTCACCAAGCCCGCCGGCATAGGGTGGCGGCATTACATCGGCCGACCGCCCCTGGACGATCTCAGCGGCCGACTGATCCTCGAACAGCAGCACGTCGTACCGCTCTAGATGACCGCCCTGGATGTCTGCATCGTGGAGCGTGTCATAACGGATCTCGTGCTGATCCAGGACCCAGCGCGTCCACCCCTCCGGCATCGGCTCGTCCCACGATTTGTAGACGGCGATGCGAGGAGCCTCATCACCCAGGAGACTGGGAGGGGCGACATAGCGCACCTCGGGCACGGCGATGAGAGCAGAAAGCCTCGCGCTCACCGGCTCGTCCACCGGGACGGCCTCGACATCCATGAGCAGCGGTAGCGTATGCGCAGTCACGTCATACGGCGGGCGAGGCGGTCCGCCGGGGTACAGTCGAAGTTCGGGATACACCTGTTTGGACAACAGGGTATGCGCGAAGGAGGCATAGGGCTGGTGCATCGGCACGACGTATGTCCCTCGTGGAAACCGGCGCCCAGCGGCCTGGAACGCGGTCTCCGCTCGATGCACCTCGACATCCCCAATGCGAAGAATCCGCAGCACCGACTGAAGGCCGATCGTGTTGTCCTGGTCGGCCGGGATCACCCAGGCCTCGGGCCAGGAAGGCCACCGATTCACGGCCTTGCGATTGATCCGGTAGAAGTTCTCGAGCCAGTAGCGTCGGTTCTTGGCCGCATTCGTGAGGAGCGCCATGACGCCGGCCTCCATGTAGTCCACGATGTCCGACAGACGCCACCTTCCACCTTCCCACACCACCGGAAAGTTCCAAGTCCGCTCCGTCACACTCTGTCCGCGTCGACCGGCCAAATCCTCCTGGGCCACCGTAATCGGCGTCGCGATCCTGATCGAGGCGGTCTCGCTCAGAATGCGGACGCCGCCATGGTAGTGCTGGTATGCGCGTGCGGGCGTAAATGCATCAAAGATCGAGTTGATCACGACCCCCTGTTTTCCTTGGGATAGCAGCTCCGCGGCCATGTACGATCCGAGTTGGCTCACCGCAGCCGTGAGCAGGGGGTCTATGTTTTCCTCCCACGGATCGATGAACGGCGGAACGAAAATCCTCGGCCCCGTACTCCCCATCTGGTGAATGTCATGAATGATTTGGGGATGCCACTGATTGTGCGCCTTGGTGACGGTCAGTTCCGTTTCAATCTGGGTGAACGCATACCAGTCCCGATTGTTGTCGTGC
This sequence comes from Gemmatimonadota bacterium, assembly GCA_039588055.1. GTDB lineage: Bacteria > Gemmatimonadota > Gemmatimonadetes > Gemmatimonadales > GWC2-71-9 > JAOTVV01. The sequence goes on from JBDHAN010000010.1 coordinate 35,306, forward strand.
CCGACGTAGTAGTGGTAGAGCATCGGAAGCGGCGCAGCTTCGTATTCTGTCCCCACCCACTGACGGTACCAGTCCACGATCATCTCGAGCCCGTCGGGGTTGAGGCTCGGGATGTCGAGCAAGATGACGTTGTCCAGGATCTCTTGAACCTTGGGGTCGTTCGACGTAGCAAGTCGGTGGAGCAGCCGGGCCGCCATTTGTGGCCCGCCAACTTCGGTCGCATGGATGCCGTGCGTCACCAACACCACGGCGCGCCCGGCGTCGAAGAGCGATTCGATCTCGCGCACATCGGGAATCGTTCTGGGGTCGGCAAGCTGCAGCTGAATCGCGCGGAGCTCATCGAGCCGGGCGTGGTTCGCGGGACTCGTGACGGTGAGCATGACGAACGGGACCCCGAGTGTCGTCTTGCCCAATGTATCGACCGTCACGCGGTCGCTGCCTCGCGCGAGCACTTCGTACCAACCCGTCAGCTGATCCCAGTCCGCAAGCTTGCGGTCTTCTCCAATCGCGAACCCAAAGTGGTCCGCGGGCTCCGGGATTCCCTGTGCACTGAGGGACGCAACCTGGAGGACCCCCACGGTGAGCATGGCGAGACGACAAACCGATTTCACGTTGTTACCTCGTTCGCGGCGAGTGTCGGCGCCTTGCTTAGCGCCATTCGGGAACGCAGACCCAGTCAATAGGATATTCTCCGGTTCGACGGGAAGCCAGCATCGGCAGTTTCGACTCGCCAAGCGGACTCTTGACGCGGGCAGAACGCGGTGCCAAGCATGGGTGATCATCGATCGACTCAGTACTTCACACTGGACGAGCTGACAACGTGACGCTCCCGCACCAACGGCCACACCTCGCACCCCACACGGCCCTCGAGCTGGTTGGGGACCTGTACGGCCTCTCGGGAACGGTCGCGCCGCTTCCCAGCGAACGGGACCAAAACTTCCGCCTCACGACTTCGATCGGGACGTCCTTTGTCTTGAAGATCTCAGGCGCCGACGAGCCACGGAGCCACCTCGAGTTGCAGAACGACGCGCTCATGTGGCTCGGCGACCAGGATCCCGACGTGCCGGTGCCGCAGCTGGTGAGGACGATGAGCGGCGAGCGCATGACGCGTGTCGATGGCATGGAGGGTCAGGCTCACCAGGTCCGGCTCCTCACGTATCTCCCCGGTGTACCGCTCGCGCAGTTCCGGCCGCACTCGCCGGATCTCCTCCGCGACATCGGCCACCAGCTGGGAACGCTCGACCGAGCGCTCCAGGGGTTTGCCCCGAGCGCAGCGCGGCGGGACTTCGTATGGAACCTCGCCAACGCCCCAAGCGTCATCCACCAGCACGTCGACGCCATCGAACGTTCGGATCGTAGGGAAATCGTCGCCAGCATTCTCGAGCAGTGGCAGGAGTCGGTCGAACCCGTCGTCGGCGATCTCAGGCGGAGCGTGGTCTACAACGACGCCAACGATCACAATGTGCTCGTCGAGATGTCCGCGCACGGACCGGCCCACGTGTCGGGGTTCGTCGATTTCGGTGACCTGGTCGAGTGCTTTACAGTTGCCGATCCGGCGATTGCCGCTGCCTATGTCCTACTCGGTAAGTCGAATCCGCTCGCCGCGACCGTGGACGTGGTGCGGGGCTTCCATGAGGTGTTTCCGCTCGCGGAGCCGGAGCTGGAGGTGCTGTTCCCCTTGATACTCGCTCGTCTCGCGGTGAGCGCGTCACTCGCAGCCACGCGTCGAACAGATGAGCCAGACAACGACTATCTCACCGTGAGTGAAGAGCCGGCTTGGCGGGCGCTCGAGCAACTGACCCAGGTGCACCCGCGATTGGCGTACAAGATGCTGCGATCCGCGTGCGGACTTGCACCGTGCCCCAACAGTCCGCATGTCGTTGCCTGGCTCGAGTCTCACACAGGGAGCTTCGCGCCGGTAATCGACCCCGACCCCCTGTCAGTTGCTCGATGCGTCATCGACCTCAGCATTGCGAGCAGCGATTTCCCCGGTGGCCAGGACCTGGCCGGTAGCAAGTTGTTGTCGGACCAGGTGTTTCAGCTCATGGCCGATCGCGGCGTCAAGCTGGGGCTCGGACGGTACGACGAGGCCCGCTTCGTCTACACCGCCAACACGTTCGCCGGGCCCGACAACGAGTTGCCGGAGCGCCGCACGGTCCACCTTGGCGTTGACCTGTTCATCAAGCCGGGCACCCCGGTGTTCGCGCCCCTCGACGGACGTGTGGTGAGCGTGCAGAACAACCGCGATCGGCTCGACTACGGGCCCACGGTAATCCTGGAGCACGACCCACCGGAAGGTCCAACCTTCTTCACGCTCTATGGACATCTCGCCAAAAGTTGTCTCGACGCGCTCGAGCCGGGAATGGCGATCTCCCGGGGCCAGGCGTTTGCGGAGATCGGTCCATTTCGGGTGAACGGCAATTGGCCGCCACATCTCCACTTTCAGATCATCACCGACATGTTGAACCACGATGGAGGGTTCCCAGGTGTTGGTGCCCCCAGCGAGCGCGACGTCTGGCTCAGCGTGTCACCCGATCCAAACCCGATCCTCGGACTGCCCGATTCGGTTCACGCTGAGGATGCGATGGATCGTGAGCAACTCCTCGCGCACCGGCGCGAGCATCTCGGGTTCAACTTGAGCCTCTCCTACCGTGAGCCACTCCACATTGTCCGTGGGCGCGGCCAGTACCTCTACGACGACGTCGGGCACGCCTACCTCGACTGCGTCAACAACGTGTGTCATGTGGGACATGCCCATCCTGCAATCGTCCGGGCCGCCGCCGATCAGATGGGCGTGCTCAACACCAATACGCGGTACCTGCACGAGCATGTCCTGCAATATGCCAAGCGCCTGTGCGCCACGTTACCCGAGCCGCTGACCGTCTGCTACTTCGTGAATTCCGGCAGCGAGGCCAATGACCTGGCACTGCGTATGGCACGGGCGCACACTAGCGCCAAAGATGTCGTCGTGTTGGAGGGCGGATATCATGGGCACACCACCGCGCTGATCGATGTGAGCCCCTATAAGTTTGACGGTTCGGGTGGGCGCGGTGCCCCGCCCTATGTCCACAAGGTCGTCATGCCAGACGACTATCGTGGACCCTACCGCCGCAACGATCCCGAGTGCGGCGCCAAGTATGCCGAGCACGTTCGGGAGGCGATCGCACGCACGCATAAAGGGCGGCATAGGGTCGCTGCGTTTTTGAGCGAGACGCTGCTCAGTTGTGGCGGACAGATCGAGCTGCCTCCGGAATACCTCGAGCACGCCTATCGATTTGCCCGCGAGGCCGGAGCCGTGTGCATCGCCGATGAGGTGCAGGTCGGATTCGGTCGAGTGGGATCCCACTTCTGGGGCTTCGAGACACAGGGCGTGGTGCCGGACATCGTGACGATGGGGAAACCCATCGGCAACGGGCATCCGATCGGCGCGGTCATCACGACCCGCGAGATCGCCGAGTCGTTTGACACGGGCATGGAATACTTCAACACGTATGGCGGCAACCCGGTGTCGTGTGCCGTCGGCCTCGCGGTGCTGGATGTGATCGAGGCCGAGCGCCTCAGCGCGCGCGCGCGCGAGGTGGGCACCAGGCTCAAGGCCGGGCTCACGCAGCTCATGAACACGCACACGGTCGTTGGAGATGTCCGAGGCAGAGGACTGTTTCTCGGTGTGGAGTTGGTTCGCGACAGAACCGAGCGCACGCCTGCTATAGAAGAGGCAGACTACGTCATCGAGCGTGCCAAGGACCACGGCGTGTTGTTGAGCACCGACGGCCCCGACCGCAACGTGCTCAAGGTCAAACCTCCGCTCGTGTTTTCAGAGGAAGATGCTGACCGCCTCGTGTCGGTGCTGGATAAAGTCCTGGCGGAAGATCGCGTTCGGCGACCTGGGACGTAATCACGCAATTCTGCGACCGCCCAGCAGCACCGGGTGGAGTACTGGCAGGTTCCGGATGCACGCGTCAGTGAGCGGTGATGCCTGCTCGATCTACCTAGGCGAGCGAACTGCAGCGTGCGAAGGAACTGCCAGTACTCCACCGACCTTGACCACGGAAATCATCTGTCTCACACAAAAAACCAGAGCCCCACGCCATCACTGCACGCGGGGCTCCGTGAACCGAAGAAACCGGTGGTCTAGGAGTGGTCGCGCCGCTTGTGTGTGCGCTCGGCCAGGTCGATCTCAAATTCCTCACCGTTCACGGTCATGATCACGAACTGCGTGCCATTGAACGTGATCACGACGGTGCGGTCACGCGTAAACGTGTCACCCAAGCCGTTCACCACCACCACGTGAATTTCGCGTCTGATCGTACCCCTGAGTGGCCACGGATTCTCGCTGCGCGGCACACCAACCACCACGTTGTCGATCACGCTGCTGGCATCCATGTCGTACGTCCGCGTGCCGTTTTCGTCGGACTCGCGCACGCGATCCACGTCCTTGCTTCCGGTCCCGTTCCACGTCCGCTCCGTTTCCTCGCCTTCCAGCCCACTCAGCCACATGTCGCGGTCGCGGCTCACTTCGACGGTCATCGTGCCACGCTCTGTCGTGCGGCTCCGCTCACCTTCGAGCGAGAACAAGAAGTTGACGGTCGCCGTTTCGAGCGGATGAAAGAAATCCATCTCGATGGTCGCTTCGTCGTCGTCGTAGAAGGTCACCTCTCGCGAGACGGTGAGATTCCCGTCGAACGGGGGTGAGGCAAACGGGGCGCCCAACGACTGCTCGGCAAACGAGGTCATGAGGATAATGTCGTCGCCTGTGAGGTCGGCCGCGTAGGCGGCGACATCCTCACTCACCTGCAGATCGGCCTCGGACGGCTCGTTGGGAGTGTCGCTGCACGCCACCGCCAGGGCCAGCGCCGGCAGGATCGCAAGCCTCTGAAGTTGTCGGTTGGTCCACATAATGAATCCTCTCAGCTACGTGTGATCGCCAGGGCGGACTCGCCGCCGTTCTACCCATGCGACGAGGGCGATGCAGGAATGTTAACTGTGAGACGCAGGTCGCGTTTTTCGCGTGATCCAGGTCACAATCAGGGCCCTTTTCCCTCGATTTCTCCCCAGATGTCCCCCACCCGAAATCCCTCCGGGAAGGGGTCGGACGGATCGACTACATACTGGTTTACACCGGTGATCCAGGCCGTCCCGGTCAGCGTCGGCACGACGGCGCGATAGGGCCCCACCGTGGTCTCCCGCACCAGTTTCCCGATAAAGACCGTCCCGAGGATGCTTTCGTAACGGAAGGCTTCATTGAGACCCAGGGCACCTCGCTCGAAGAGGGTCGCCATCCTGGCGCAGGTGCCGGTGCCGCAGGGAGAACGGTCGATCGCCCCAGTCCAGGTGTCCGCGTTGTCCCAGTCGAGCGGCCCGGTCGAAACCACTACGACATTTCTTCCGGACGCTCCAGGCCCTGACGGGGGTCCCGCGAGCTGGGAGATCGAGATACCGCTGATCTCAGGGTTCTCGGGATGCTCCACGGGCACCTGCTCCGCCGCGGCTGCTCTGATCATCTCCCCGACGCGCGCGAGTCTCCGTCCATTGGCGGGGGTCAGATCGAGCCCCAGGCGTGCGGCATCGGCGATTACGTAAAACATGCCGCCCCAGGCAACGTCCACCGTCACGCGGCCGAGCTCTGGCACCTCGATCTCCTTGTCGAGATGCACTGCGAACGCGGGCACGTTCTCGAACGTCACGCTCGTGACCTTGCCGTTCTCGACCTCGGCTCGGATCGCAATCAGCCCCGCCGGACTCTCCAAGGTGAACTCAGTGACCGGCTCGACCGTCGGCAGCATGCCTGTCTCGAGGAGTACCGTCGCGACGCAGATGGTGTTGCTGCCCGACATGGCCGGATACTCCGTCTGCTCCATGATCACGAAGCCGGCATCCGCGCGTGGGTCCGTGGGCGGGAGAATCACGTTACAGCAGAGGGCCGGATAGCCGCGGGGCTCCCGCAGCATCAGCTTGCGGAGCCAGTCCACGTGCTGCTCCAGATAGATCCGCTTCTCGAACATGGTCGCGCCGGGCGGATCGGGCACGCCGCCCGTAATCACGCGGCCTGGCTCCCCCGCCGCGTGGGCGTCGACGGCGGCGATCATTCGGGACACGAGCATGAGGTGCTCCCCTCCAACACGTTGCGCAGGAGTTTCGCTCCGGACACCGCCCACCGCAACGCGCCGCCATATCCCTGAGCGTCGGACTGCACAACAGCGGCAGGACCGGGTACCTTTTTCGGCCTTATGACTCCGATCAGGTCCGCAGCCCGCGGTGTGGCGCTCTCAGCCCTGCTGCTGAGCGTCACGTCCACAGACGCCATCAGCCAGGACCCAGCACGGCCGCTGGGTGTGCTGACCGGTCGCGTCATTCATGCGGCGACGCAACTGCCGCTGGAAGGGGCGCTGGCTCTGATCGACGGTACGACACTCCGCGCCATGACCGATGCCGCAGGCGAGTTTCGGTTCTCAGAAGTCCCCGTCGGCGTGTACAGCCTCCGCGTCAGAGCCATCGGCTTTCGCGAATTCGTGCTGGCCGATGTGCTCGTCGGCAGTGGCAAACCGTACGTCACTACCGTCATGCTCGAGTCGCGACCGATCATACTCGACGCCGTCGAGGTGCGGCCGTCATTCTTTCGCCGGTCGGAACAGGCAACCAACAGCACCCAGAACCTCGGCACCGAAGACGTTCGACGCGCACCAGGTGTCCAGGAAGACGTCGTACGGGCGATCGCGCTCCTACCCGGTGTGGCGGTCACGGCAGCCGGTCGCAACGATCTCATTGTCCGTGGCGGTGCACCCTACGAAAACCTCTTCCTGGTGGACGGCATCGAGGTACCCAACATCAACCACTTCGGATCGCAGGGGTCGACAGGCGGTCCGCTCTCTCTCATCAATATCGACTTCGTGCAAGAAGCGGAGTTCTCTTCCGGTGGATTTGCCACCAAATACGGAGACCGCACGGCGTCATTGACCAGCATTATGCTGCGGGAGGGGAGTCGTGATCGGCTGTCCGGCGAGATCAACCTGTCGGCGACCGGGTTCGGCGCCATTGCAGAAGGTCCAATCGGCTCCAGCACGTCATTTCTGTTGAGCGCGAGGCGGAGCTACCTGGATCTCCTGTTCAAAGCCGCCGGCTTCAGCTTCGTCCCCGCCTACTGGGACTTTCAACTCAAGACCACGACGCGCTTCGACTCGAAGAACACACTGTCGTTCCTTGCCATCGGTGCTCTCAATACCGTGACGTTCTTCAATGAGGATGCCGAGGACCGGTACGACAACAGTCGCATCCTCTCACCGGAGCAGAATCAGTACTTCACGGGCGTGACGTGGAAGCGCTTTCTGCCGGCCGGACTCCTCTCGGTGACGCTGGGAAGAACGTTTACGCGATTCCGATCTGTCCAGACGGATTCACTGATTGCTTCCACCGAGATCTTCCGCAGCTTCTCGAACGAAGGTGAGAACACGCTGCGAGCGGATCTCGTCTTCGATGCCGGCTCTCGCCTCGAGCTCAACGTCGGCAATGTGACCAAACTCGCGAGCACGTTGGACTACGATGTACAACTCACCGGTGACCTCAGGCAGAACGAAAGCGGGTTACCCCGACCTCTGAGCGTCGATACGAGCTTCACAACGCTTCGAAACGCCTCCTATGCCGAGGCGCGCTACTATCTCACCCCCAGACTCCGGCTGAGTGGCGGCGTCCGAGCTGACTACTACGGCTTTCTCGATGGGTCGTTCCGCCTCTCGCCTCGATTCGGACTGCGCTTCGATGTGATGGAGCAGGCCACGCTGACGTTGAGCCTCGGACGCTATGTTCAGCCGTCGCCCTACATCTGGCTCGTCGGCGCTCCGGAGAACAGCGCGGCACTCAAGCCGATTCGAGCGGATCAGGCCGTTGCTGGACTCGTTGTGCGTCTCCGCGAGGACACCAGGCTTCAGGTTGAAGGGTACGTCAAGCACTACCGTGACTACCCGGCGAGGACGTTTCGACCGCAGGCGGTGCTTGCACCGTCCGGCTTTGAGGATGTGACCAACGACATTCCGTTCGGCCTCGAGCCCCTCGCCAGCACCGGACGTGGCCTCGCCTACGGCCTTGAGGTCTTTCTTCAGAAGCGCCTGAGTCAGATTCCACTGTACGGACTGGCAAGCGTCGCACTGGGGAGGTCGGAGTTCACCGCCATCGACAGGGTGACGCGCGCCGGCGCCTATGACGGTCGCCTCATCGGCAATGTGCTGCTCGGCTACCGCTTGAGCCGCGCGTGGGAGCTGAGCGGGAAGTTTCGCGTCGCAACCGGACTTCCTACGACGCCGTTCGTCTCGTTGGGCCCGGACGCCGGCCGGCTGGACTTTTCACAATACAATGCCGGCCCGCGCCTCCCGACCTTTCACGCGCTCGACCTGCGCATCGACCGACGCTGGAGCTTCCGGGACTGGCAACTCGACGTGTATCTCGACGTTCAGAACGTTTACGGGCGTGCCAACGTCTCTCAGATTCAGTGGAATGCACGCGACATGGCGCCTGAGCCTAACGAGTCGCTGGGAGTCCTCCCCTCGATCGGTGTAAACATCGAATTCTGATGATCTGCCTGGCAGGCATCAACACCGACTAATACCCGATCGCCACCCCGCCACGCCGCAGGTCCGATGCACCCTCGAATGAGCCGTCCGGCATGACCATGATCGCCTGCATGTCGCCGATGTAAGGGTAGGCACCCGTGCGGATCCGCTCCTCGACCGTGTGTCCCATCGCCTCGAGCGCACGAACGGTCTCTTCGTACAGCGATCCAGGCTCCCACTCAATGCGATCCGGCAGATGCTGATGGTGGAGCCGCGGCGCGTTCAGGGTCTGACGGATGGACATGCCGTAGTCGATCACGTTCGAGATGTTCTGAAAGACGTTGGTGATGATCGTCGCGCCACCTGGACTGCCCATCACCAGCAGGAGCGTCCCCTCGGGATCGAGTACGATCGTCGGCGTCATTGCCGAGAGCATGCGCTTACCGGGCTCGATCGCGTTGTTCTCGCCTTGCACCAGCCCGTATTGGTTGGGCGTGCCGGGCTGCGCCGCGAAATCGTCCATCTCGTTGTTCAAGATGAATCCGGCACCCGTGACGGTGACCTTACTACCGTAGAGCGAGTTGAGGGTGGTCGTGAGCGATACGGCGTTTCCGCTCGCATCGACCACCGACACGTGGGTCGTATTCTGCTCTCGCTCCGGCGTGCCCAATCCAGGGGCGATGTCCAGCGACGGTGTAGCCCGGTCGGCGGCGATGGTGCCACGTCGCTCTATTGCGTACTCAGCAGAGATCATCCGGTCGAGTGGCATGTCGACGAAGTCCGGGTCGGCAAGATAGGCGTTGCGATCGGCGTACGCCCGCTTCCACGCCTCAGCCACGTAGTGAATCATTTCGGGCGAGTGCCATGGCATCGACGGGAGATCGTAGCCTTCCACGATCTTCATGATCATCGCGAGGGTCGCACCGCCGGATGAGACCGGGGGCATCGAGATCACCGCGTGATCCCTGTAGGTGAACTCGATCGGGTCACGCCAGGAGGCTTCGAAGCCCGACAGATCGTCATATGTGATGATTCCACCGCCATGCTCCATCTCCTGCACGATGAGATCGGCGGTCACGCCCTCATAGAATCCATCGCGGCCGTCGCGCTGAATCCGGCGGAGCGTCTCGGCGAGCTGTGGCTGCGCAAACGTCTCGCCCACTGCCGGTGGTCGCCCCTCTGGCAAGAACGTCGCCTCGGTCGTCGGATAGATCTGGAGATTGCCCTCCGCCATGCGAAGTGAGTGCGCTTGGCGTTCACGGACTTCGAACCCGTCCGCCAACGTGATGGCCGGCGCGACGAGCTCTCCCCACGGCAGGGTGCCAAACCGTCGATGCGTTTCCCACATGCCGGCAACCGTTCCGGGTACCCCAGCGGCCAGATGTCCCAGCACCGATTGATCGGTGAGGTTGCCCTCCTGATCGAGATACATGTCACGCGAGGCGGCTGCCGGCGCTCGCTCGCGATAGTCGATGGCCGCGGCCTCGCCACTCGCCAACCGAATGAGCAGGAACCCGCCACCACCGATGTTTCCGGCCTCGGGGTTCACCACTGCCAGAGCAAACAACGTAGCAATCGCGGCGTCTACCGCATTGCCACCGGCCTGCAACGTCGCAACACCGACCTCGCTCGCATAGGCGTCCGTTGAGACCACCATGCCGCTTTGCGCCTGCACCGGCGTGGCATCCAGATCAAACGGCCAACCGTCGGGAACGCTCGACCGCCAACCGGTTTCGGCGCACGCTGCCGTCGCGGCGGCAAGAACCAAAAGCAGTAGACGGCTCATTCTGTTCATGCTAGCACCATCGTAGTCGTCCTTGTCATCTTCACTCGTCTTCAATCGTCTTTGTCTCGTCTTCACTCGTCCTGACTAGTTCCCCATCCGCTCCAGCAGCTGCATGAACCTCGCATCACCCCGTAGCGACTCCAAGTCCGGATCCCGTTCAAACCACTCGCGATTGCCAAAGCCGGCGCCCAGGGCGTGTTCGAGAAAGTCGATCGCCTTCTCGCGCTCTCCCTCCAGGGCATAGAGACACGCAACGTTGTACGCGACACCCGGATCCTCGGGGTCCACGCGCACGGCGCGCTCCGCCCAGCGAAGTCCCTCCTCGCGCTCTCCAGTACGACATTGGGCGACGGCGCCCATCGTGAGCGCGCGAGCGTCGTCCGGATTGAGCGCCAGATGATCTTGCACCACGTCCAGCGCTCGGCGGTAGCTGGACTCCGCTTTGGCATCTCGACCGAGCGCGGCATAGGACTGCGCGGCGAAAAATCGAGCCTGATAGTCCTCCCGCGCTTGAGCCGCACTTTCGAAGAGTTGCGCTGCCAACTCAGTCTGTCCCCGCTGAAAACACGCCCGCGCATAGAAGTACCGCGCCTCGAAGAGCGTCGGATCGAGCCGCATCGCCATCTCGAACTCGTCGCGCGCTTTGTCGAGCTCTCCCTGTTGCAGCAAGACGAGTCCGGCAGATGCATGTGCCTCGGCCAGAGCTGGGTCCAACTCCAGCGCTCGCTGGCTCGCCTGTTTGGCAGCCTCCAAGTCCGCAGGGTCGGCTCCCCAGTGCATGTGGAGAATCGACCCGCAGTCCGCAACTCCAGCATACGCCAGCGCATAGTCCGAATCGACCTCGATCGCGCGCTCGAACATCTGTCTTGCGAAATCGAAGCTCTTGCGTCGGAACTGATGAAAGAACTGCCGCCCACGCAGGTAGTAATCGTAGGCCTGCATATGCTCCGTTGGCACGCGCGAAATCGCGCGCTTCTCATCTTCGGTCAGCACCACGCGAAGCGCCTGCGCGATGTTTTCAGCCAGCTCATCCTGAATGGCGAAGACGTCCGAGAGTTCTCGGTCATACCGTTCCGACCACAGGTGCGTGCCATTGGCAGACTCCACGAGTTGCGCAGCAATCCGAAGCCGCTCCCCCGCGCGACGGACACTGCCCTCGACAACAGCGTCGACGTTGAGTTGCCGACCGATGTCGCGAACGTCGACATTCTTCCCCTTGTAGACAAAGGCAGATGTGCGTGCAACCACGCGCAGCGCGCGAATCTTGGTCAGCGCGTTCGTGATCTCTTCGGAGATCCCGTCGCTGAAATACTCGTCGTCCGGGTCAGGACTCAGATTCGTGAAGGGCAGGACAGCCACTGACCGTACGGCTGGATGGCCGGGCCGCGCGTCGCGCACCATGAGCGCGTCCGCGAAGTCGGCCGCTGTGGCAAATCGATCGTCCGGTTCGGACGCCAGCGCCCGCAGCAACACCCGCTCCACGCCTCGAGGAAGATCGTCGAGTTGCTCTCGGTCACCGGCAGGCGCGTTCGGGATGGTGTCCACCGCCGTTGTGCGCACGTGAATCCACCGACCGGGCGCGCGCCCCACCAGCATCTCGTATAGTACGCAGCCAAGTCCGTAGAGATCACTCCGCCCATCGATGTCACCACTGCCGAACGCTTGTTCGGGACTCATGTAGCCGAGTGTTCCGACTACGAGCCCCGGGAGCGTGATGTGCTGTTGACCGGCCGCGCTGATCGCCCGAGCGATGCCAAAGTCGGTGACCACGGCCTCGCCGCCGGATAGCAACACGTTCTCCGGCTTGACGTCTCGGTGGATGACACCCTGTTCATGGGCGTGACCGAGGGCCGCAGCGACCTGCCGCGCGATGGTGAGCGCATCTTCCAGGGGAACGGTTCTGTCGCGATCGAGTCGCGCCCGGAGTGATTCGCCCTCGATGAAGGGCATGACGTAAAACAGCAGTCCTTCGGACTCACCCGAATCGAAGAGAGGAACGATGTGTGGATGATTGAGCTTGGCCGCTATATCGATTTCGCGTAGGAACCGCTCCGAACCGAGCGTCACCGCCACCTCGGGCCTCAGCGCCTTCACCGCCACTTGCCGCCCGTGCTTGAGATCCTGCGCGAGAAACACGACCGCCATTCCCCCACGACCGATCTCACGCTCGATGGCGTACTGGTCGCGCAGCGATGCGCGGAGATCAGCTTCGAGGATTATCACGTGATGTGTCTTCCCTGGCGCAATCAGCCTTCAGCTTTCAGCCGTAAGTCATCAGCGGTCGGCTGCTCACTGCCGCTCTGCCGCCCTGCCACCTGCCGCAGCAATCACCATTCGCCAATCGCCGACCTGCAATCCTCCTGCCCCTACTCCATCATCGGATCAGCCCGCACCCTGAGCGTCCCCGTCATCACCTCACCATTCACCGTCATCGCGAGCATATACGTGCCCGGGCCGGCCGCGGGGATGCCGAATTCGGCGGGGAGGCGCCGCGGCATCTGCGAGCTGGTCAACATCTGCGCAGCACGACGTTGCTCGTCCGGCGACTGCGCGCTGCGAAACCGGTCGTATGCCTGTTGCAGCTGTCGCGGAGCCGAACGATACTGGCGCAAAAGGCCTTCGAATGTCGCGATAACGCGCCGGCGTTGCTCGTCGGTGTACGGCTTGGCATCGAACAGCAAATCCCAGCTAAACCGGTGGACGCCGGGCGCGCGCTCGAGCTCGACCATCCGTTTCTCGCCAGTCGACGGATCCGAGATCTCGAGCGTGGGTGCTGAGCGCACACTGGTGCCCACGTAGTAGACAATGAGCGCTCGGTTCGTGAAACCCGCCCGAGGGAGGCTCGACGTCGGTTCAATGGTGGCGGGATTCTCACCCGCATACCAGAAGTGCCCGCGCTGTCCACCCCGACTCGTGTTCTCCCAAATCGTCGCCGGTCGCTGCTCGAACAGGAAGCCGGATGCGCTCCGCACCGCAGGCGTCAACTGCTGGAGTGGGGTGATATCGTCCAAAACCCACATGGCCCGGCCATGGGTTCCGACCACCAGATCCATGTCGCGGGGATGGATTACCATGTCCTGTACGGCGACAGTCGGAAATCCGTTCCGGACCGGTGTCCACAGCGCCCCGCCATCGAGCGTCACGAAGAGGCCGAACTCCGTGCCCACGAACAGCAAATTGGGATTCCGTAAATCTTCTCGCAGGAGATGCACCACGTGCCCGTCAGGTATGTTGCCCGTGATGTTCGTCCATGAGCTACCGTAGTCGGTCGTCTTAAACACCCACGGCGTGAAGACGTCGCTTCGATGTCCGTCGAACGTGACGTAGGCGGTGCCCGGATCGTGATGGGACGCCTCGACGCGGCCTGCCCAGATCCCATCGGGCACTCCGCGGATATTAGCCCGCACATTCGTCCACGACCGACCGCCGTCCCGCGTGACCTGCACGTTGCCGTCATCTGTTGCGGCCCACATGACGTTCGCTACGAGGCGCGACAGCGAGATCGACGTCAGGCTACAGTGATACTCGGCACCGGTGTTATCGGGAGTGACACCACCGCTCTGCCCCTGTACGCGCTTGACCGGATCGTTGGTCGTGAGGTCCGGGCTGATGATGGTCCACGAGACACCGCCGTCGGTTGTCTTGAACACATACTGTGCGCCGAAATACAGGGTCTCGGGATCGTGCGGCGACATGACCATGGGTGCCGACCAGTTGTAACGGAACTCATCACCGCCCTGCCGCTCCGCTGCGGGGATGACGGCTTCATAGTTTGTGATGTTCCCGGGATTAGGACCGCCCCGTGTCACGGTGCGGGTCGCGACGTCGTATTGCATGAAGCTGCCATTCTCCGACGACGTGTAGAGCGTCCGCCAATTCGTGGGATCGATCTGGATGTCCTGACCGTCTCCCCAATGGAGCTTCCAGTTGTAGTCGCTCAGAATACCCCGAATGTCGCGAGCGAGGCTCGGGCCTCCGTATGTCCCGTTGTCCTGCAGTCCACCGTACACGTAATACGGATCCCGCATGTCCACGCCGATGCGGTAGTACTGGGCGATCGGCAGGTTGTCGAGGAAGAAAAAGTGGTCACCGTGATCGAACGTCAGGTGAAACCCTTTGTCGTCGCCGATGTAGTAGCGATCACCGTCGTTCGGATCGATCCACATCGCATGGAAGTCCCCGTGGATCTCCTGGTCCTCGCTGCCGTTGCGGAGGCTGGCACCGCCGTCTTCGGAGACCATGAACCGCGTCGTCAAGAGGTAGACGCGTTGATCGTCTGTCGGATTGATGCGGATCTGACTGTAGTAGAACGGTCGGTTGTTATAGGTGTTGACGTAGGTCCAGTCCGCTCCTCCATCTTCGGAGCGGTAGACGCCCGATCCCGGCCGACTGAGGTCGTTGGTGCGGTGTGCTTCGATAAGGGCCATGACGATCTGCGGATTGCGGCGGTAGATCGCGAGACCAATGCGGCCGGTCTCACCTGCAGGCAGTCCACTGGCGAGTTTGGCCCACGTGGCTCCTCCGTCGGTCGACTTGAAGATTCCACCGTCGGGACCGCCGCTGTAGAACGTCCACGGCTGACGCAGCCGGTGATAGAACGCGGCATACAGCACGTTCGGATCGGTCGGATCCATCACGAGGTCGGTGCAGCCGGTCTTCCCATCGTCGGGGAGCCCACCGGCTAGCTTCTGCCACGTGTCGCCACCGTCAACTGTCTTGAACAGACCGCGGTCGCCGCTGTATCCCCACAGGTGACCGATGGCGCACGTGTAGACCACTTCCGGGTTACTCAGATGTGGAGCGACCCTGGCGATCTGGTGCGTCGAGCGGAGTCCCTTATGGACGAACGTCTCGCCGCCGTCGGTGGACTTGTAGATCCCATCACCCCACGCGACGCTGTTTCGGTTATTGGCCTCGCCGGTTCCCACCCAGACGATGTCGGGATTCGGTTGAAACAGCCCGATGTCGCCAATGGAGGCGGAACTGTAGTCGGTGAAGATGGGTGTCCAGGTATTGCCGGCGTTGGTGGACTTCCAGACACCGCCCGACGCTGCGGCGACGTAGACGATCTTGAAATCGCCTTCCACTGCCTCGATATCCGACACCCGACCACCCATGTTGGCCGGACCGATGTTGCGTAGGCGGAAGGCCTGCAGGATCTGTTCGTCCGTCACCTGCGCCTCGAGCGCTCCCACCGCCACCACTGCCAACACCCCAAGCGCAGTTACGAACTTCACTATGTGAGACATGTGCACCCATCCCCTTATTCCTTACGCCCTACCCCTTATCCGTATCCCGTATCCCGTCACTCAAATCCGATCCTCATCCGCCCGCCACTGCTTGATCAGTTTCTTAATCGCTTCCCTGTCGTCGATCTTCTGGTCCAGCACCCGCTTCGCCAGCTCGGGAAGCTCACCGTCGCTCGCAAACCGTAACCCCACCATCTGCGCGACCGAAAGCTCATGGATGCGTGGCTTGAGCGAGTCAGGCAGAATCTTCTCGAATCGCAGCCGCTCCTCGAGACGGATGACGCGATCTTGTACGCCGGTAGCAAAGACCCTGACGAACAGATACATGATGACGAGGGCGGTGGCCGTCAGAACGAGCACAATACTCGCGAAGCCAAAGTCTCTTATGAGACGCGAGATTGCGTACCCCAGGTTGAGCAGCAAGAGGGGCGCCAGCACGAAGTGGTACATCGGGACGTACCTGCGGTGGGTCGAGTATGTCTGTATCCGCTGCTCAGGCATGGGAGGTTCCTCCGAATCGTGTGCTGTCGAATGGTGAGAGACGCCCGAGTGACCGGCGTGAGCATCCCGGATTCCGTGTCCCGTATCCCCTATCCCTTGTCCCTTATCCCTTCTCCCTTGTCCCCGCCCTCCCTCCACGCCGTTGGCACCGCCTCCGCCTTCGTTGGGGCAATCTCGCCAGGCGCTTCCCCGTGTTCCGCCAGTCGCTGCCGGATCCGGCCGAGATCCCGAAAGCGTACGAGCTGTTTCCCATCCTCATCCCACAGGCTGAGCCACAGCGTTTTGAGGCTGCCCCATAGGGTCAGGCGCGTGACGTCGTGCAACTCTGGGTTCTCGTTGTAACAGCGCTGGAGGTGGTAGTTGGGAATACGACTCGATACGTGGTGGATGTGATGCAGTCCGATGTTGGCCGTGAACCACTGCAGGATCCTCGGCATGACCAGCAGTGACGCGCCCTCGAGGCCGGCAGCGTAATAGTCCCACGCCTCCTGGTAACGCCAGTACGTGTCTTCGTACTGGTGCTGGACATAGAACAGGTACACGCCGATCGATCCGGCAATGAGCGTGATCGGGAGCTGCACCATGAGAAACCGATCGATTCCGACCGTGACCCACATGACACCCGTCACGGTGATCAGGGCAAGGTTGGTCAAGTGCACGCTCGACCACTCACGCTTCCAGGTGCGCGGCGTATCCGTCGGAAACCGATGTTTGAAGAGGAACTGAAAGGCTGGGCCGATCAGCAGCATTACTGTTGGATGGCGATACAGGCGATAGAGCACGCGTTTCAAACGCGACCGACTCAAATACTCTCGCACGGTAAGCGTGTCGATGTCGCCGAACGTGCGCGTGTCGAGATTACCGGAGCCTGCGTGGTGAATGGCGTGGGTCCGACGCCAATAGGCATACGGCACGAGGGTGAGCACACCGATAGTACGTCCGACCCAGTCGTTGGCCTTGCGGGACTTGAAGAACGACCCGTGGCCACAATCGTGCTGGAACATGAACATGCGGACGACGAACAACGCCGTCGGCACCGCGAGCAGCAGCGTCAACCAGTACCCCACTCGCAGGCTCCAGAGCATCACGAGCCACAAGACCACGAACGGGATGGCCGTGTCTACCAGTTGAACCACACTGCGCCATTTCTCGGGCTTGCGGTACGGCGCGAGCATGGCGTTCCAGTTTGGTGAGTTGTCGGTCTTCAGTTGTCAGTTCTCAGTTTTGAGCTGTCAGCCTTCAGCCATCAGCTGTTTCGAAGGCCCCTATCCCTTACGCCTTCCCACTTCTCCCTTCCCATTCACTTCCCAATCAACCCCGTCACCGACATGCCTGCAATCTTCCGCTTGGCCTCAGCGCGGACAAACACGATCGTGCTTCCGTCAGGGCTCCAGCTGGCCCCACCTTCTTCCTCCTGTGTCGCCGTGAGCTGCCGCCTGGCGCCGTCGTTCAGCGAGAGGACACCGAGGTCGGCCTGGAGCGGACCTTCACCTCGGGTCGCGAACACGTAGGCAAGCTGCGATCCGTCGGGCGACCATGCCATGGGTATCGCCACTTCATAGCCATCCAGCGGCCGTTCAGCAGCGCCGCCGGCCGTGGGCAGCAACATCGTGCCGACCTGCCCGCTGACTTCAACGGGAAGAGCGAGCATATCGCCTGAGGGTGAAACCACACGGTGTGTGAACTGGAGCACGCTGGTTTCATCCCACAACGTCTCGAGGGAACCGTCGGCCGTGAGCTTGCTCAATGCCAACTGACCTGCGCCTCCGCCGACGTGCCCCACGAAGATCTCATCCCCCGACCGACTCGTCACCACACTGACGATCGTGCCCAGTTGGGTCACTCGCTGGGGCTCACCACCGGTCGCCGGTACCATCCAGATGTCACCGATGGGGCCGGCGTCTCGGTCGGATAGGAAGTAGATCGATTGTCCGTCTCTCGACCATGCTAATCTGGACTCCGTTGTGGACCAGTCGGTGAGGCGCACCGCGTCACCACTCGCCGCGTCGATGACCCAGATGTCGTCGCTACCCCCCCGATCGGAGACGACTGCCACCGTTGACCCATCAGGTGACCACTCCGCGTAGTCGTGGTCACCGGTGCCTGCCGTGAGCACCCGTGGTGCCCCTCCTGCAACCGGCACGATGTACAGGTCAGTCACACCCCCTCCGCGGGGTACCGCGTAAAGCACCTCAGTTCCGTTGGGCGAAACACCGAGACTCACTGCGATCTCCGATTCCGGCGTCAGCCGCCGCTCGGCGCCGTCCTCGACCGAGAGTGCCCACACCTCGCTCGTGGGAACACCAGTGTGGAACGTCACCGACTGCCCGCTCGGGTGCCACTGGAGGAACCCCTCCACCGCCGCATCATTGGTCACGCGAACCTCGGGACCTCCCGCAGCCGGCACCAGCCAGACGTCGGTCTGGCGTCCCCGCTCGGACAGGAAGGCAATCCATTCACCGTCGGGTGACCACACCGGCGAATAATCGTCGCGCACGTCCTTGGTCACCTGCTGGGCCGGGCCGCCTTCAGAGGGTATCGTCCAGATGTCACTCGTCCCGGTTCGACGAGACACGTACAGCAGCCTCGAGCCGTCAGGTGACCACGGCGACCGTCCCTCAGAAAACAGCTCGTAGCCCTCGGTCGTAAGCTGACGGACACTTTCTCCGTCTCCGTCGGCGACACCAAGGGTTGACCTGTCACCTTCAAACAGATAAAACGCGATTACGGAACCGTCGGGTGACCACGCGCCGCAGGCGCTGGGTTCGGCCCGGATCAGCGGCTTCGATTCGCCGCTCGCCACGTCGAGCACGCTGCAGCCAACCTGACCACCTTCCCCGGTCGCAAAGTAGGTGAGGCGCTGTCCATTCGGGTGCCAGGGGCCGGGGAACTCGAGACCCGCGCCGTCGGTCATCCGGCGAGGCTCCCCACCATCGACCGCCACGATCCAGACGTCGAGCAGGCTCGCGGCATTCGAGCCGTAGGCAATGGACTGCCCGTCCGGTGACCACTGAAACGGCGTCACGATCTCTCCAACCGATGCCAGCTTTTTGGGATTGCTCAAATCTTCATCCGCCACCCACAGATCCCAGCCCTCAGCCCCGAGCTCAACGTAGGCAAGGCGACTGCCAACCGGCGAGTACGCACTCGTTTGGTGATTCGCCGATTCAGGGGTGTAGACTCGAGCCTCGGGCCCACCTCCATCGCCATACGCGCACCCGATCATTGCGACCGCTACTCCCACAACCGTGCTCTTCACAAGGTGTGTTTTGGTCATGACTCGCCTCGTCCGCCTTCTCTAGATGATACGGTGGCGTCCTGCGCGCTCAGCAGAGCGGTAATAGCCTCCGCGATATGCGTGACAATGTCGTTCTGAGCGGACAGCACGTCTCGGACATCCTGTTCGTACATCTCCGACCACAGGTGTTGCGACGTGCTCGGATCCACAAATTGCACGGTGACGCGCATGACATCGCCGGCGCGGAACACCGTAGCCTCGACCACAGCGTCCAGATCCAGCTCCCGGGCGATATCCAGCGTCGCTGTGCCCTTGTATGGCAGCACCGCCGAGCGCGGCACCACCGTCACGATGTCCAGTTGAGCCAGGGAGTTGGTGAGCGCGTCTTGCATACCCAACACGAACATGTCGTCTTGTCCCGAGATGTCTTCGATCGGCAACACGGCAATACGGTCGATGCGGCCACCGTCCCCACCTCCCGTTGCCACAAGCCACCCACCTATCCCTCCGAATACGATCATGGCTGCGGCAACGGAGGGAATCCACCAGCGGCGGCTTGGTCTCGCGATTCCGGGCGATGCTTCGATGGGCCGGGTGTCAGCCGGCGTGATCCCTCCGGTCGGCGTTGTCACCGCCGACTCGAGATGGTGGAGCATTTCCTCGGCGGTCTGCCAGCGATGGTCCGGGTCCTTTTCCAGACACCGCATGATCGCTTCTGCGACCCCACTTGGGATGCCGGCTCGGAGCTCTTCCATCGGTGCTGGCTGCTTCAGCACCTGCGCCGAGAGCACCGCCTGCGCCGTCTTGCCGGTGAACGGGGGCTTGCCCGTCAGCATCTCGTAGCCGAGCACCCCGATCGCGTAGATATCGGCGCGGTGATCGACGTTTTCATCGGCCGTCGCCTGCTCTGGCGCCATGTATTGCGGCGTTCCAACTGCCATACCCATGGTGGTGAGCTTCTCGCCGCCCGATGCACTCACGGCCTTGGCAACACCAAAATCCGTCACCACCGCGTGGCGGCCCGACAGCATCACGTTGTCGGGCTTGATGTCGCGATGGACGATGTCGCGGGCATGGGCGTAGGCAAGCGCATCGACAACCTCTTTCAAGATTCGGGTGGCATCACTGATCGGCAGTGCGCCTTCGCGATCGATCCGCGCCCGAAGCGACTCCCCCTCAACAAACGGCATCACGTAGTAGAGAAACCCTTCGGTCTCGCCCGAGTCGTGGAGCGGCAGGATGTGTGGGTGCTGGAACTTGGCGACTATGGAGATCTCGCGCGGGAACCGATCGGGTCCCAAGGCGGCCGCCAACTCGGGGCGCAGCACCTTGAGCGCGACCTTTCGGTCGTGCTTCAGGTCGTTGGCCAGGTACACCGTCGCCATCCCGCCCGAACCGACCTCTCGCTCGATGCGATAGGTGTCGCGCATGGCGGTGGTGAGGCGGTCGAGCTGATCGGACATAGATTATAAAGTTTACGGTACCGTGGGGGGATTTGCGAGCGGGTGTTCAGGTTATCAGGTGTCGGTTGTCAGTTGTCAGCTTTCAGCGGCTAGCCATAGCCGTTGGGTGCCCACGCTAAATCGCATCCTGTTTCGCCCCGTCGCCTAGCCCGAACCTTATCCCCAAGCCTCGCTTACCGATAGCTGGCTGCTCACTCTTGAAGACGGGCAGCAAGCCGCCCACCCCAATCGACGATCACGCGCAGCTCAACTCCTGTGTGCGCACCGGGGTCGACCATCAGAAACCGCTGACCATCCGGGCTCACATCGTAGCTCTGATCGCCGCCCGGATCGTTGAACCACACACCACGGAACAATTCCCTGGGCGGACCGGCGACGAACGCCGAATCCGTGGCCACGGCCACGACCATCAGTCGATCTTCATTGCGGAAGAAGAGTTCGCGCCCATTCGGCCCCCATATGGGCTCCGTTCCACCCTCCACCGACACGGGCCATTTGCGATCAAGGGCCGGGTAGCTTTGCACGTATACTTGGTAGCGCCCCGTCTCACTCGACTGGTAGGCGATCCAGCGCCCGTCCGGCGAGAAGCGGCCACCTCGCTGGTCACCGGGTCCGCCGACAACGACGCGTTGATTCCCTTCGAGATCGACGACGAAGATGTCGTCGACCGGCGGCACCCCGCGCGTTCCGTAGAACAACAACTCCGTACCGTCAGGTGACCAGTCTGTCGGCCACGTTTCGAACGACGCCTCGTGGAGAAGTTCGGATTGACCGCTTCCGTCCGCGGGCCGCCACCACAGGGAGGAGAATCGGTCGCCTCCCCGGGAGTAGGTGACACGTCGACCGTCTGGCGTCCAGACCGGTTCCGTGTGGAACGGCGCTGGGGAACTCAGCCGCACGCGAGTCGTGGTAGCCAGATCGACGACCCAGATATCCACTACGTCATTGCCGACCCCCCCAAGGGCAACGCGGCGGCCATCGGGAGCGAGTCGCGGCCAGCGCAGTCCGCCCTCAATGCCGTCGATCGGTGTGCGTCTTCCCGCCCGATCGACCCAGACGAGGCCCCGCACGACGTCTTCGGGCACGTTGATGTACGCCAACGTGGCCCCACCCACTGCCGGTGCGCCTTCCCAATAGCCGACGAACTGCGCCACGACGAGGTCGTCGATCGGACGAGGGGTGCCCCGGAGACGCCGTGTGTGCGGATCGAACGCCACGGCCCACACGCGACCGGCCGACGGGAACACCAGGAGCCCCGGCGCCACATACTCAGCAGGACCGTCCACAGTGAGCGGAAGCGGTTCATGAGAGGCTCCGCCTTCGGCCAACGTGGCCAGCGCCATACCCGAATCCGTCAGGACCGTGAAGAGCAGCTTCCCTCCAGGAAGCGGCCGAGGAGCAAAATGCGCCTGCTCGCCGCGGTCCACATCTGGGAACGTCACCTGTTCGGCTTCGCGCTGCCCGTCTCGCAGCGTCCAGATACCGGACTCCAGTTCTCCGACATAGATGCGCCCGTCCGGTGCCCAAACCGGTTTGTCACCCCAGATCGGAAGCGTGCCGACGATCTCTGGTTTGCCTCCGGTGATTGGGAGGACCGCGACTTGATTGCCACCCACCCAAAACCCGACGCGTTCTCCGTCGGCCGAAAAAAACGGTCGCCTGGCACCTTCGGTCCCCGGAATATGACGTGATTCGAACTCATCCAATCTTTGAAACCGCAACCGCTGAGCAACCGAATCGCGGACGACGTAGACGATGGTGTGTCCGTCGGGGGAAATGGCCGGCGGTTCAGAGACGAGTTGTTCGCCGGGAGCGGGCTTCACCGCGAAGCTCGCACTGGCCGGGTCGAGGTCACTGGGCGGACTCGACCGAGTGAGCAGCCAGAGTCCGACCGTACCCAGAGCGACCACGCTGAGCGCGATCGACCGCGGATCGAAGAACCACTCGCGGAGTCCGGACCGCGTACCCCAGGAACGCCCAGCTTCTCCCATTTGCGCCGGAGCAAACGCCGCATTACCGAGCGCCGCGGCAAACTCTTGCGCGCTCCGAAAGCGGTCCGCGGCCAGTTTCTCGAGCGCCTGCGCCACTGCTGCCGCCACATTCGGCGGCACGGCCTTCCGCGCGCTGGTGATGGGTGCCGCGTCTTCAGTGATGATCTTCGCGATGACCTGTTGCGCCGTACTGCCCGTATGCGGCGGATCGCCCGTCAACATCTCATACAGCATGAGATCCTTCTCGGCGGTCGCTTGTTCGGGACTCATATAGTGCGGCGTGCCGAGTGACAAGCCCGTTTCCGTCATCCGCCCACCCGCCGCCGCACTCACCGCCAACGCAATCCCAAAATCCGCCACCATGGGTCGCCCGTCGTGCAGCAGGATGTTTTCCGGCTTGATGTCGCGATGGATGACGTTGTGGCGATGGGCGTAGTCCAATGCGTCGGCCACTTCAGTCGTGATCCTCACCGCCTCTTCGATGCCGAGTTGTTTCTCACGGTCGAGCTTGTCGCGGAGCGTCTCGCCCTCGATGTACGGCATCACGTAATACAAGAAGGACTCCGCCTCTCCCGAATCGAACAGAGGCAGAATATGAGGGTGTTGCAGACTTGCTGTGGTCGTGATCTCTTGCACGAACCGCTCGGCACCCAGGACCGCGGCAAGTTCGGGCTTCAGTACCTTGAGCGCGACCTTACGTCTGTGCTTCAGGTCTTCGGCCAGATAGACGGTCGCCATCCCGCCTTGTCCCAGCTCCCGCTCGATCGCATACCGGTCGGCGAGTGCGGCGGCGAGGCGAACCTGCTGATTCGTCATAGAGGTTGCTTGCTCAGCGAAGTGCAGCTGCTGAGGCGGGCGAGCATTTCACTCAAACTCTTTGAGATTGTCGATCGGCGATTGAATGCCAGCAAGTCAGATCGCAGATCTGCAATCGTCAATCGACAACCACCGATCACCCGTCCCTCGGCTTCACCGTCCGCCCAACGATCATCGTGATGTTGTCCGTCCCACCAGCATCCAAGGCATCTTGAAGCAGATCCTCGCACGCTTGCTTGGCGTTCTTCATCGACGCCAAGCGCTCCGCAATGCGCTCGTCCGAGACGTGCTTGGTGAGGCCGTCACTGCACAGGAAGACGATCGTTCCCCATTTGCGAACAATCTTGGTGACGACCGGCGCCGCTTGCTGACCGCCGATCGCACTCGAAAGCACATGCGCCCACTTGGTTTGATGCGCCCTGGTTTGCGTCAGCGCGCCTTGATCGATGAGCTCCTGCGCCATTGTCTGATCGCGCGAGACCTGCGTGAGCTTGCCGTCGCGGAACAAGTAACAACGACTGTCGCCCACCTGCAGCAGATACGCGTGCGGCCAGAGTCCCAGGAACAGCGTCAAGGTTGTGGCAAAGCGCTTGCGCTCTGGCTCTTCCTTCGCACGCTCGAGCAGTCGCTCGTGGCACTTCAACGCGGCGTCCTCCAACAGTCGTGGAAACGCGTCGGGGTGCGCGTCTTCAGCGGCATAGGCATCGTGAAAGCCGTGCGAGACCTGCTGCACCAGACCCTGCACTGCCACGCGAGCCGCTTCCTCTCCTCCACCCCCACCACCGACACCGTCTGCAACCATCGCAAAAGTCGCCAGCCGCTCCGGTTCCACCACGGCGTGCACATCGGTGGAGATACTCGTGCGATCGACCGCTACGCCTCTGGACAATGAGCCCAGGAAGTAGTGGTCCTGGTTCTCTTTTCGCACTTTGCCACGATGCGAGAGGCCCCAGGAGTCGATGTCGGTGTGCCGAGGTTTGTCGATGGACGTCAGTGTTCAGTTCTCAGTTGTCAGTGTCAGACTCCGTCAGCTTTCAGCCAGATGTTCGAATCCCGTATCCCGCATCACTTACCCTTATCTCTTATCGCTCATCACTCTCCGTCCCACGCAACCGCTCCAGCTCACCCGCCATCCAATTCACCACCACGGTCAATTCGGTTTCCTCTTCCTCGTATTGAAAAATAAGAAACCTGTCACCGTCGGGGTGGATGTCATATTCCCGTTGCCAGGGATAGGCGTAGTAGCGCCCTTCGAAGAGCGTCCGCGGTCTGCTCAGCACTCGGAACGACGAGCCGAGCTGCACCGACACCACGTCGAACCGGTCACCCGACCGATAGAACAACTCACGACCATCTGGCGACCACGCGGGCTCCGTCCCGCCGTCGGTCGATACCTGAATGCGCCCACCCGGACCTGGGAACGGTCGGACATACACCTCATCGCGGCCGGACTCGTCTGATGAGAAGGCTACCCAGCGCCCATCGGGTGAGAACGTGGGTGACCGCTCGAGGAACTCGCTGACGAGCCACGGTTGTGGCGTTCCACTGCTGTCGAGAGAGAGAGAGAATAGATCGTATTGTCCTCCAGCCAACCCGAGTCGGGATCCGGAGGGAGAGGGTCCACGCGACCCTGTTGCTCTCGCCGCCTCCGGTGCTGCAGCAACGCCGTTGAGACGCAGCATCGCATGTTTGCCGTCAGGACTCAAATCTTGGGTCCGGTGCTGACCGGGGGCCTTGACGACTGGGACAGGTTCTTCTGCTCGATCAGACGTAATCGAATAGATGTTGACGTCAGGCCCTTCAGACCGGGAGAACAGAATGTTCCGTCCGTCAGGCGTCCACAGTGGATAGAAGCCTCCACCCAACGTGAGCGGACCAAAGGTGCCGAGCGCAAAGTCATATACCCAAATCTCCCCCTGGAACTGCATGGCGAGGGCGCGCCCGTCGGGCGAGAATCGCGGCGCCTGGTAATCACCCGCCTCGAGCGGCAGCGTTACTTTGCCGCCGTTCCGGTCCATCACGACGGGCACCGTGCTCCCGAGCGAGCTCAGGAACGCGAGCGTCCCGTTTCGGGAGAGCGCATACTGCGCAGCACCGTCTCCGCCCACCAGCAATGAGTCCACGAGAGTGATCGGTATGCCTTGGACTTCCGCCTTCGCCGCATCAAACGCGACCGCGCGCAGCGCGCCTTCGGGACCAGCATACACGAGGTAGCCGGCGTCGACGTACCGCCCATCCGTGCCGGGAAGGAGATCACGGACCTCACCCGTCTCCAGCGACGCCGCGCCGATTCGGGCCGAGGCGACTGAACCTCGCCAGAGAGTGAACAGCACCCACTTCCCGTTGGGTACAATGTGCGGCCATCGATGGTCGAGTTCTCCCGCGGAGGAATCGACCGATGTCAGGAGGCGCGGGTCACCGCCCTCTGCTTCAACCACCATGAGCCCGGCGCCAAAGTCGGGCTGGAACACGATTTGACTGCCCGGTCCCCAACTCGCGCCGCCGCTCGTGGGGGACATTCGGGCGATGGTGCGGGGCGCACCACCGCGCACCGGCACCGTTCTCAGCTGCTGGTCGGCATAGAACCCGAGCCGCCCACCGTCCGGCGACAGGAACGGGACCATGACCAAGCTTCCTTCCGTCCCGGCAATGGGAATCGCCTCCGCCTCGTCCATGGGTCGCAGATACAACTGTGACCCACCGTTCTCTCCCACCCCGATGTAGATCAGTTGACGTCCATCTGCCGACAACTCGAGTCCCTGCCCGAAGTCCACGTCACCCAGCCGAACCCCGAGCGTGAAACGAGCGACCGGACCGGTCACGTCGGTCGAGGCGGTCCCACGCAGTGCGCCAACAACAGCCCCAAGCGCAACACCGACGACAAGCGCCACTCCCAGCTGCCAGTTGGCAAAGGTGCGACGCGCCCACGTCTTCGGTCCCTTCTCGGCTGCCGGTGCAGCAGCGGTCACAGGCGCTGCACCGGCGAACGCGGGATTCGCGAGCGCTTCGGCGAATTGTGCCGCACTCGCAAACCGATCGGCCGGTAGCTTGTTAAGGGCCTTCCCGATTGCCGTCGCCACACTCGACGGCACCGTGTCGCGCGCCGCCGTCACCGGTGGCGCCTTCTCGGTGATGACCTTCGCGACGATCGCCTGGGCCGTGCTGCCCGTGTACGGTGGATCGCCCGTCAGCATCTCGTAGAGCATCGCGCCGAGTGAATACACATCACTCCGCGCATCCAGCTCCCGATCCCCCATCGCCTGCTCAGGACTCATATAGTGCGGCGTCCCTATCGAGAGCCCCGTCTCCGTGAGCCGCGCACCTCCTGCATGCGACACGGCGAGCGCGATGCCAAAGTCCGCCACCAACGCCTGCCCATCGTGCAGCAGAATGTTCGCCGGCTTGATGTCACGATGAATCACGTCGTGGCGATGGGCGTAATCGAGCGCCGCCGCCACCGAACGTGCCAGCTCCACCGCCTCCTCGATCCCGAACTGCTTCTCCCGATCCAACTTGTCACGCAGCGTCTCGCCCTCGACGTAGGGCATGACATAGTAGAGATACTCCGGACTGCCGCTCTGGCGTCCCGCCGCACTGCCGCTGTCGTAGAGGGGCAGAATGTTGGGATGCTGCAAATTGGCCGTGACCTTAATCTCGGCCAGAAACCGCTCGGCTCCGATCACCGCCGCGAGCTCAGGCTTCAGCACTTTGAGCGCCACTTTCCGCTCGTGCTTCACATCGTGCGCGAGAAAGACGGTCGCCATGCCGCCTTCACCGAGCTGCCGCTCGATCAGGTAGCGGTCGACGAGGGCGGTTTTCAGTTGCGACATGATTTCGGGCATGCAGTTCTCAGTTCTCAGTCTTCAGTTGCTGACCGTCCGTCGCCTGACTTCCTCGCTCCAATTCAACACGAGCACCATTTCGGAAAGGCGACCTTGGTGGACCATCGCGAACCTCCCGTCCGGCCCCACGTCGAAGTTGGCATGTGGGTCTGCTGGCTCGTATTCGCTGGCATCGAAGAGCGCTTGCCGAGAAAGCACACGGAACTCGGGGTCCGTTGCAACACCAAGGGCCACGAGCTGGGAGCCTCGCTGCTCGAATCCCACGTAGTACAACTCACGTCCGTCCCTTGACCACACCGGCTCGCGGCCACCGTTCTGCGAGACAAGTACCTTCGCGCCCGGGCCGGGATACGGACGCACATAGACTTCGTTCTGGCCGGATTCGTCGGACGTGTATGCCAGCCACTGCCCATTGGGAGATAGAGCGGGCCATCCCTCATTGAAAGGCGTTGCCAGCAGTTCCTCGCGTTCCGGAACTTCCGAGTTGAGGATCGTACCGATGTCCCAACTGCCGTCCGTCCCAAGGGGAATCGTGAGCACCTGGTTGCCGTCGGGCGTGAATGTACCCGCAGTCGTAGGTGCGTCACCCACGAATAACTGCTCGGCAACGCCAGAGCCGTCAGCGTTCTGCAGGAAGACACCGACCACTCCGTTGGGGGCAGAGGCATAGGCGACTCTCCGGCCATCAGGCGTCCATACCGGATCGTGCCCATCGTTGGCGAAGGTGAGACGCGTGAGCGTGTTCTGCCGGAGATCCAGCGTCCAAACATCACGGCTTCCTTGATAGCTGAAGTCGACCGCGATGTAGCGTCCGTCTGGTGACAGGCGAGGGCTGTGAAATCGGCGCCGAAGATCCGAGATGACTTCACGAGTGCCCTGACGATCCACCAACGCGAGGCTGAATGGGGACTCCGGAACGTAGACGAGCGACCCGGTTTCCGAGACGGAGAGGTGTGCCGGACCGCCAACCGAGATACGCACATCTTGCGCGAGGGTCACTGGTGATCCCGTGATCGCCAGCCGGCCTACGTCAAATGCCGCTGCAATCAGCGCCCCGTCAGGTTGCGCCCACAAGAGGTGGCCGTCGTCGTATGCCATGGCATTGATGGCCGACTCAATGAGGACCGTGCGCTCACCAGACTCCATGTCGAAAGCAATCCCGTGCCCGTTCGTGGAACCCTGCGTCGCAGCGGTGAGCAGTACGGTTCGCCCGTCCGGCAAGATGTCCGACACGAACAACGCAGTCTCTCCTCGTGTCGAGTCCGGCTCGGCAACGACCGACAGGGAGCCGTCCGCACTGAGACGGCGGAGGACACCATCCCCAGTAACAGTCAGTAACGATCCATCATCGAGCCAGAGCGATGACGGGAAGCCTGAGAAGGGCGCATTCTGTACGGTCACGGGCGCGCCGCCCGTCACAGCGACCTTCTTCAGTGCGTTCCCCGCATAGAACGCCACCCATCGGCCGTCGGGTGTGAAGAACGGACTGATCGCCCCCTCCGTCCCAGGCATCGGCGTCGGTGTCAATTCGTCCAGACGGCGGAGGTAGAGCTGCGTGCCCCCAGTGCTCACGCCCACGTAGGCGACCGCGTCGCCGTGAGGCGAGAGCGTCAGCACCCGATACGGAACGCCAGGAAGCCGGTGTGTGCTGTCGGTTGCGATGGTGAACCGACCCACCAAACCCGGGTTAAGCTCGGCTCGGCTCATCGTTCGACCCGCGACGAGACCGACCGCCAAAGCAAGACCTCCAAATGCCCACGGTAGCCACCGAGTCCCCGGTGAACGGGCAGTCGCGGCCGCACTCGCGGTCACCGCCGTCGTCGCACTCTCGTAGCCGAGGGTGAAGCTCAGATCTTTAAGTGCGGCTGCAAAGTCGGCTGCGCTCGCAAACCGATCGGCGGGGAGCTTGTTCAGGGACTTCGCAATCGCCGCCGCGACATGTGACGGTACCGTGTCGCGCGCCGCCGTCACCGGCGGCGCCTTCTCGGTGATCACCTTTGCGACAATCGCTTGGGCTGTCGAACCAGTGTATGGCGGATCGCCAGTCAGCATCTCGTAGAGCATCGCGCCGAGTGAATACACATCACTCCGCGCATCCAACTCCCGATCCCCCATGGCCTGCTCAGGACTCATATAGTGCGGCGTCCCTATTGAGAGCCCCGTCTCCGTGAGCCGCGCGCCACCCGCGTGCGACACGGCGAGCGCGATGCCAAAGTCCGCCACCAACGCCTGCCCATCGTGCAGCAGAATGTTGGCGGGCTTGATGTCGCGATGGATCACGTCGTGGCGGTGGGCATAATCGAGGGCTGCCGCCACCGCGCGCGTCACCTCCACCGCCTCCTCGATCCCGAACTGCTTTTCCCGATCCAGTTTGTCGCGCAGCGTGTCGCCCTCGACGTAGGGCATCACGTAGTACAGAAATGACTCTGCCTCGCCTGAGTCATACAACGGCAGGATGTTCGGGTGCTGGAGATTGGCCGTGACCTTGATCTCTGCCAGAAACCGCTCGGCGCCGATCACCGCCGCCAGCTCGGGCTTCAAGACCTTCAAGGCCACCTTCCGCTCGTGCTTCACGTCGTGC
Source organism: Gemmatimonadota bacterium (assembly GCA_039588055.1). Taxonomy (GTDB): domain Bacteria; phylum Gemmatimonadota; class Gemmatimonadetes; order Gemmatimonadales; family GWC2-71-9; genus JAOTVV01. The sequence goes on from JBDHAN010000010.1 coordinate 65,313, forward strand.
GCGAGAAAGACGGTCGCCATACCGCCTTCGCCAAGCTCCCGATCGATCAGGTAGCGGTCGGCGAGGGCGGTTTTGAGTTGCGCGGTGATTTCAGGCATTCAGTTATCAGTTCTCAGTTCAGTTGTCAGTTGTCAGTATCGGCCGTCAGCTTTGAGCCGTTAGCCTTCAGCTGTTCGTATCCCGTGTCGCGTATCGCTTACCTCTTAGGCCTTACGCCTTGCCCCTCCCCCTCACATCCCCGCTCGATCCAACAAACCTGCGTCCGCGTTGCGCCACGTCTCTGCGAGCGCTGCATGCGCTCGGGCTGCTGTTTTGTGGTCCCCAGCAGCAGTCGCCGCTCGGCCGAGCCCAATGAGAGCCCGCGCACGCTTCGGCGCGAGCTCGAGGGCCCGCTCAAATTCACGCTTGGCATCGACAGCCCGCCCGTGCTCAAGGAGCACCTCACCGAGCAGCTCGTGCGATGGCTTCACAATGTCCGGAGGACCGAACTCCATCGGAAGCGCGTCTTCGAGCGCCGCTGCCTCCCGCAGGAGTGCGACTGCGTCGTCAGTCTTCCCGGCATCGAGAAGGAGCATTGCTCGCAACTCTTTCTCGAGCACCTGAAACTTCACGTTATCACCACCCTCCCGGACGAAGCCAGCGAGACGACGGTGAGACGCTTCGGCAGGAGCACGATCGTTTCGCTGCAGCGCCGCAAGCCCAACGGCAAACGCGTCCACCGCCCGCGCCGTCGACTGCGTGTCGCTGAGATCGATCTCCCACTCGAGTGAAGGATCGTTCCACCGCTCGGCGTTCACCACGTGATGGGCGCGCATGCTCGCCATATATGACCGGCCGCTGGGAGTGCTGCGATTGGCCATGTTATCCCACGCCTGTACCAGATACCGCTGCGCATCCTCAAACCGACCCTGCTGCACCAGGCCGTAAGTGAGCCACGACGTGTAGTGTCCCGGTCCCCACCAGGTGAGATCCGCTGCCAAGATGTTCTGGGAAACCACACCGTCCCACATCCCCATCGCGACAAAGATGTGTGTGGTCATGTGCTGCGCATGCGCCGCATCCGGTGCGATGCCCGAATACGCTCGCGCGGCGCGAAGTCCCAGCGGCGCGTGAACGGGATCGTCGTACGAGTGGATGAGGTAGTGCACCGCACCAGGGTGTTCGGGGTTGTCCCGAAACACTTCTTCCACAACCGAGGCCGCACGCATATAACTCGAGACAACGCGCGTGGTGCCGCTCAAGCCCAGTATGGACAGGGCGTAGAACGATCGGGCCTCATGGTCGTCAGGGTATTCCTCGGCGAGATGCTGCATCGCGAGCATGTAGGCAGTGTCGCGTTGCGCCTTCGGTCCTTCAGCCCACAATGCCTCGACTGCATCCAAGAACAACCGCTCCCGTTCCGTAGGCGCTTTCTCTCGGCGCTGTTCCGGAGTCGCCGCCAACCGACCGAGTGCCGCCCGAGCCGCGTCGTCGTCCCACTCCCCCCACAGCGGGTGATTGTAGGTCATGGCCTCGCCCCAATAGGCCAACGCGAAGTCGGGGTCTGCATGCTGCGCCTCGCGAAACGCCTCGGCTGCGCGCCCGAACTCAAAGCTGTGCAGGTAGAGCGCACCGCGAATGAAGTGAGGCTGGGCCTCGGCTGCTCCCGACGTCGGGAAGTCAATACTCCCAAGCCTCGGTTCCTGCGCCTGGACTCTGGTCGCAAGCAAGAGTGCAACGGTACCGGCAAGGATGGTGTGGTATCTCACAGGGTCTTCCTCAATCAGCCGTCAGTCGTTCGTATCCCGTATCCCATATGCCTTAGGCCTTACGTCTCACCACTTATTCCTCTAGTGCTGCATCCGAGCCTGCAGCTCGTCGAACCAATTCACCACCACCGTCAGCTCATCCTCCGACTCGCCGCTCCCCTCGATCATGATGAATCGGTCACCTTCGGGGTGCACGTCATAGTTGGCGTACAACCCCCAGTGGCTGTACGCGCCTGACATCACGAGACGCTGACCGGTCACCGCAAAGGTCGGCGTCGTGCGCACCGTCGCAGCAAAGAGCTGATCACCCTTCCAGTAGTAGAGCGTTCCGCCATCGGGTGACCACGCCGCCTGCCCACCCCCTCCCTGCGAGACCTGCCATTTTCCGGCCGGTTCGGGGAAAGCTCGAACGTAGATCTCATTCGCACCCGACTCGTTCGACGAATAGGCCACCCATTGCTCATCCGGTGAGAGCGCGGCAGCGAACTCGTTCCAGTCCGCCTGGAGATAGGGCCTGCTGACGGCATCACCGTCAAGCGAGATGATGCCGAGGTCGCGGCCGCGCGCCGGATTGTTTTCGCGATACAGCGTCAGGCGGCCGTCCTGCGTGACGGCCTGCGGGAAGACGTCATTCTCAGAAGCGAACACTTTCTCCGCCGCGCCGCTGCCATCTGCCAACTTGCGGAATATGTCATAGCCACTGGTTCCTTCTCGCGTTGAACTGAACAGAATCGCTCTACCTTCATCAGACCAAACCGGATAGAGATTGAGACCTTCGAAGGTAAGCCGTGACTGGGTGCCAAGTTCGATGTCGTAGAGGTAGATGTCCCACGACTCGTCCAAGACATTCACCGCGATGTACCGTCCATCAGGTGAGAACCGTGGGCTGCGGTATTGATGTGGCTCGGCAGGCAACACGTCGTGAGTACCACCCGCCCCCACGAGAATGAGGGAGAGCCCCAACTCTCGGGAACCTGCGAGATACACCGCGGTCCCATTGTCGGACACAGTGAACTGCGTTGCACCACCACTGAAAACCTGCACCCCCTCGAGGACCGGCGTCGGTGAGCCGGTGACCTTGTGAGATGCAGCATCAAACGGCACGGCAAACAGGGCCTGTTGAGCGTGACCGTAGATGATATGTCCGGTCGGCACGTAGTGCGCATTCGTTCCCTCAGCGATGATCACTTCGTGCTCTCCCGTTGCCAGGTCGACCAGGACTACCTGTGCCTGCTCCAGGCTTGGGAAGACCGTGGCCAAAACAGCACGACCATCTGGCAACATCTCGGGCCACCGTAAACGCAACGTCGAATCAGCCACCGACACTACCTCAGCCGTCCCTCCAGCACTCGGGACGACATGCACTTGCCAGCCTGACTCGAAGACCACGGTACCGTCCGCACCCCAGTGGGCGTGGGAGACGTTGCCGCCCGCCCGCGTTATCGTGAGGGCGGGCCCTCCGGCGACGGCGACCTTCTTAACGGCGCTGCCTTCAATAAATCCAATCCACTCGCCGTCGGGAGAGAAGAACGGGCGCTGAGCCCCTTCGGTACCAGCAATCCCTTCAATGGCGAGGTCACCAATCCGCCGCATGAAGAGCTGTGTCCCTGCCCGGTCACCCGGCCCGACATACACGATGCGGCTGCCGTCCGGCGAGATCGCAGAAGCCGCTCCACCGACGGTGTTCACGAATTGCTCTGCCGGTGGTGCGATAATGAACCGAGCAGATGGCGCCCGCGTTTCATCTGGCGAGCGCATCCATCCGAGGATTGCCAGGACCGCAGACGCCACCGCCATTGCTGCGGCAGCCATCAAACGCCAGTTCTTGCTGACGGCGGTCGAAGCCTCAGGTGCAGCCTCAAGGGTCGTTGTTGTAAGCGTTTCAACAAACCCGGGCTTACTGAGCGCCTCGGAGAACTGCGCGGCCGAACTGAACCGATCGGCCGGCAGCTTGTTCAAGGCCTTGCCAATCGCTGCCGCCACGTGGCCAGGCACCGTATCCCGGGTCGCCGTCACCGGCGGCGCCTTCTCGGTGATCACTTTCGCGACAATCGCCTGCGCCGTCGACCCCGTGTACGGTGGATCGCCTGTCAACATCTCGTACAGCATGGCGCCGAGGCTGTACACATCACTCCGCGCATCCAGCTCCCGATCGCCCATCGCCTGCTCGGGACTCATGTAATGCGGCGTCCCAATCGAGAGCCCCGTCTCCGTCAACCGCGCACCGCCCGCATGACTCACCGCCAGCGCGATCCCGAAGTCTGCGATCAATGGCTGTCCGTCATGGACCAGCACGTTCTCTGGCTTGATGTCCCGGTGAATCACCCCTTGCCGGTGCGCATAGTCCAACGCACTCGCCACCCCTTTGGTGAGGTCGAGTGCCTCCTCGATGCCCAGCTGCTTTTCCTGGTCCAGCTTGTCGCGCAGCGTCTGCCCCTCGACGTACGGCATGACGTAGTACAGGAACGTCTCCGCCTCGCCCGAGTCGTGCAGCGGCAGGATATGCGGGTGCTGCAGGTTGGCGGTGACCTTGATCTCGGCCAAGAACCGCTCGGCCCCAATCACCGCCGCCAATTCGGGGCGCAGCACCTTGAGCGCGACATTCCGCTCGTGCTTCACATCGTGGGCGAGATAGATTGTGGCCATGCCGCCCGCCCCGAGCTCCCGCTCGATCACATAGCGATCGGCGAGGGCAGTCTTCAGTTGGGAAGTGATTTCGGGCATCCAGTTACCGGTGCTCAGTTGTCAGTTGTCAGCGTCGGCCATCAGCCGTTCGTATCGCGTGTCCCGTATCCCACATGCCCTATCCCAGCGATGCAGCATCGCCGAGGCAGCCGTCACGCGGCCAAACCCCACAGAAACCGGTCACTTTCACTGTTGCGGAATAGCCGACAGAAGTTATAGGTTTTCCACGCTCTCGGCCAGGGAACGGCACCCCGTGGAACAGTGAACTCGGTTAAGCAACTCACCCGCTTTGTCGGTCTGCCGCACAGATGACGACGGGATTTGTCGCCCGTCTCGAGGGCGGTCTGCGCGGTCGCTACGCGATTGAGCGAGAATTGGGTGAGGGCGGGATGGCCGTGGTGTTCCTCGCCAAGGACGAGCGACACGGCCGGCACGTGGCCCTCAAGGTCCTGCGCCCGGAACTCGCCTCGGAGATCGGCTCCGAGCGGTTCCTGCGCGAGATCAAGATCGCCGCGGGACTCACCCACCCCCACATCCTCCCGCTGCACGATTCTGGCGAGGTCGACGGGTTCCTCTTCTACGTCATGCCCAATATGGCGGGCCAGTCGCTGCGGGAGCGACTCGACCGCGAGCAGCTGCTGCCGCTGGATGAGGCCCTTCGCATCGCCCAGGAGGTGGCCTCGGCACTCGACTATGCCCATCGCCACGGAGTGGTGCATCGCGACATCAAGCCGGAAAACATCCTGCTCCACGAAGGGGCGGCGATGGTGGCCGACTTCGGGATTGGCAAGGCCGCGAGTGCGGCGGGGGACGCCATTACGCAGACCGGCATCGCAGTGGGCACGCCGGCGTATATGAGCCCCGAGCAATCAACGGCCGAGGAGGACATCGATGGCCGCAGCGACCTCTACAGCCTCGGGTGTGTGCTTTACGAGATGCTGACGGGGGAGCAGCCGTACACGGGCCCCAATGCCCAGGCCGTGATCGCCAAGCGCTTCATCTCGCCAATCCCCCACCCCAACGTGATGCGGGACATTCCAGACGCCCTCGACGCCGCCGTCACCCGCGCCCTCGCCCGCACGGCCGTCGACCGCTTCGCCACCGCCGCCGAGTTCGCCGCCACACTCCGTCGCGTCCAGAGCGGGACCAGCACTCCAGAGGGAGTGCCGGCCATTGAAGCCAGCACACCGGACAAGAAGTCGATCGCGGTGCTTCCGCTCGCGAATCGCAGCGCCGACCCGGAGAATGAGTACTTCAGCGACGGCATGACCGAGGAGATCATCAACGTCGTCGGCAAGGTCCCCGGCATCCAAGTCGCGTCACGCACGTCGAGCTTTGCCTTCAAGGGCAAGGAGATTGACGTACGCGATATTGGCGAGAAGCTGGGTGTCGGCACCGTCCTCGAGGGAAGTGTGCGGAAGGTGGGCAATCGCATCCGCATCACGACTCAGCTCACCGACGTGACCAGCGGCTACAACCTCTGGAACGAGACCTACGACCGGCAGCTCGAAGATGTCTTTGCCGTCCAAGACGAGATTTCCCGCGCCATCGTGGACGCGCTCAAGCTCCAGCTCGTGGGCGAGGAGAAGCCGCTAGTGGTCCCGACCACGAAGAACCTCGAGGCCTACAACCTGTATCTCAAGGGACGCTTCTTCTACAACAAGTTCACCGAAGCTGATCTCCGCCGCGGGATCGAGTTATTCGAACAGGCTCTCGCGCAGGATCCTCAATATGCGCGAGCCTATGCTGGTATCGCGGACTGTTGGAGCTTCCTCGCAGACGATTGGGTGGTGCCCGACGAGGCGTACCCTCTCGCAAAAACCGCGGCCACCAAAGCTGTGGATCTCGATCCTACACTCACCGAGGCCTTCACGTCACTGGGCAAGGTTCTTTGCTGGTACGAATGGGATTTTGCCGGTGCCGAGCGCGAGTTGCGCAAGGCGGTAAAGCTCAACCCTAACTTCGCCGATGCACACTTTGTGTTCGGCACGGCATTGCCGTCAGTCGGGCAGCTCGACGAGGCGATCCGCGAGATGAGCGAAGCGTTGAAGCTCGATCCTTTATCGGCCCACTTCACCCGATGGCTCGCTCGGTTCCTGCTCTACTCCGGCGACTACGATGCCGCCATTGAACAGTGTCGCAAGACACTCGAGATGGACCCGACCTACTTCCAAGCATATCTGGTGACGGGATCTTCGTTTCTGGGAATGGGTCAGGCAGAAAAGGCTCTCGAATGGTTCCAACGGGGGCAGTCACTCGAGTCCAGTGTCCGATCGTACGACGCGCTCATTGTTCGCGCCCTCGCAGCAATGGGACAACATGAGGAAGCCCAGGCGATTCTCGAGCGCTTGGAAGAGGAGAGCAAGACGCACTACCTGCGTGCCGAAGTGCTGGCCATGGGCCACGCCGCCGTCGGCAATCTCGACCACGCGTTCCAGCGTCTCGACGACGCATTGCATGCGCGTTCGGCAGGCCTCATCTACGTCCACTTGGATCCCGGATACGAACCCATCCGTGGGGATCCGAGGTTCCAAGAACTCACACAGAAGATCGGCGTACGGTAGCAGTCGCCGACAAACCGCTTCCTTCACTCACTGAGACCATGATCTATCGCCTCGTTGTCTCCATCGCCGTCGCCCTCACCGCAACCCCACTCGTTGGACTGGCCGCGTGCGCCCAAGACGTGCCTGTGGAGCGTCAGCTCACTCAGGCCGTAGCTCCCCTTCCGGAGCCGCTCCGAGCCGGCGCCGCCGTGATGGGCTATCGCGGCCGGAAGCTCGTGCCACTGCGCGAGGGCACCAACGCCATGATCTGCCTGGCCGATGACCCGGGGCGGGATGGGTTCCATGCCGCGTGCTATCACGAGGATCTCGATCCGTTCATGGCGCTCGGCCGAGCGCTGCGGACAGCCGGATACGAACGACCCGCGATCGACTCCGCCCGTGCGGCCCAAATCGAGGCCGGAACGCTCACCATGCCAGACGGACCGCGCGCTTTGTATTCGCTCTCAGCGGATGGAGAGTTCGACCCGACGACCGGGACCGCACCGAACATGTCGGGGTTGCACGTGATCTACATGCCGTACGCCACTGAGGAATCGACCGGCATCGCCACCACACCAGCGCGTGACCGGCCGTGGCTCATGTTCCCGGGCAAGCCGTGGGCACACGTGATGATCAGCAGGTAGTCGCGGCCAGTTTCTCGCCAGACAGGCTCGCGTTGAAGGGGGCGCTCCGCATAGCGGGGCGCCCCCTTTCTTGGCGCGTTGCCGCCCCTCGTTCAGGACTGCAACTTGAGAGCACCAATTTCGCCCTACGGTGATTCCATGTCTCGTCGTTACGTGGTTGCCCTCTTGTTCGCATTGCCGGTTGCGGCACTGGCCGCAGCGCTTCCGAACACTCAGCAGCTTGAACCCGATGGTGCGGGAATCCGTTTCTCCATCGCGTTCCCTACGGAACGCTCCCGGACGGCCCTCGACGGACGGATGTTACTCATGATTTCGGCGGAGGCCGGCTCGGAACCGCGGTTTCAGATCTCCGACGGCCCCACGACGCAGCTCATCTTTGGCATCGACGTCGAAGGCCTGGAACCCGGACTGGGCGCCATCATCGACCAACGTGCGTTCGGATATCCCGTCCGCAGCCTCCGCGATGTGCCTGCGGGTACCTACACCATTCAGGCCTTGCTCAACCGGTATGAGACGTTTCATCGCGCCGATGGGCACGTGGTGAAGCTGCCGCCCGACAAGGGCGAGGGACAGCGGTGGAACAGGAAGCCTGGCAATCTGTACAGCGTTCCCCGTGAGATCACCATCGATCCGACAGCCGAGGCGACCATCAGAATCGTGCTCGACCAGGAGATCCCGCCGATCCCCGATCCACCCGAGACGGACTACATCAAGCACGAGCGCATCCAGAGCAAGATGCTGTCGGAATTTTGGGGAACACCGATGTACCTGGGAGCGCACATACTCCTGCCCGAGGGATTCGATGAGCATCCCGACGCCCGCTATCCGCTCGTTATCATGCACGGGCACTTCCCCTACACGTTCGGCGGATTTCGCAAAGAGCCACCCGACCCCGATCTGGAGCCGACGTACAGCGCACGCTTCGACTGGGAGGGCTACAACCGCACGCAGCAGGAATACGCGCACCGCTTCTACCAAGACTGGACCGGTCCCGACTTTCCCAGGGTGCTACTGGTCATGATCCAGCACGCGACGCCGTACTACGACGACTCGTACGCCGTGAACTCGGAGAACAATGGTCCATACGGCGACGCGATCATGCACGAGCTGGTCCCATACCTCGAGGACAAATACCGCGGGATCGGTGAGGGGTGGGCGCGCTTCACCTACGGCGGCTCGACGGGGGGCTGGGAAGCCATGGCGGTGCAGGTGTTCTATCCCGACGAATTCAACGGTGCCTGGGTCGCCTGCCCCGACCCAATCGACTTTCGCGCGTACACCTCGGTCAACATCTACAGCGACGAGAACGCATACTATTTGGGCAGCAAGTGGAAACGCACGCCTAGGCCCGGTCACCGTGATTGGCTCGGGCACATGAGTGCCACGCTCGAAGAAATGAACCACCGCGAGCTGGCACTGGGCACGAGCAGTCGATCCGGCGACCAATGGGACATCTGGCAGGCCGTGTACTCACCGGTCGGAGAGGACGGCTATCCCAAACCGATCTGGGACAAGCTCACCGGTGCAATCGATCACGAGGTGGCCGCGTTCTGGAGAGAGCACTACGACTTGTCGTACATCCTGAAGCGTGACTGGGAGACGCTGGGTCCGAAGCTCGAGGGCAAGTTGTTCATCTACGTGGGCGACATGGACAACTACTACCTCAACAACGCGGTGTACCTAACCGAGGAGTTCCTAGAGAGCACGACCGCTCCCTATTATGCCGGCGACGTGGATTATGGCGACCGCGCCGAGCACTGCTGGAACGGCGACCAGAGCCAGCCAAACGCGATCTCGCGGCTGCGGTACCACCAAATGTTCATCCCGCGGATCATGGATCAGATGCGCAAGAACGCCCCGGTGGATGCGGATACGGTGAGTTGGAGGTATTAGGAGCTTTCAGTTGTCAGTTGTCAGTTGTCAGCTTTGAGCCTTCGGCCTTCGGCTATCAACTCTTGAGTAGAGGTGCTCGAGTGAACCGATATTCCTTCTTCGCGCCAATCTTTCTCTGGGGAACCGTCCTCATTGGCGGGTGCGATCTCCCCGATCGAAGCACGTTTGAGCATTCGTGGCAGGCCACCGCCGATCGCCGGTGGGTGGGGCCGGCGTTTTGGGCGAACCGTTTGCAGGATTGGCACGTCGCCGACGGGCGGCTCGAGAGCACCAACGCCCTCCCAATGCGCACCGTGCATCTTCTCACGCGACGGCTGGGGGAAGGCAGCGGATCTGTACGCATTACGACGATACTCGGACCCGTCAACACCACCGAGGCTGACTCCGGTAGGAGCAGTGGTGGCGTGCTGCTGGGTGCCGGTCGAGGACTCGACTATCGCGCCGCATCCCTCATCCATCACAGCTACGGCCCGCGTGCCGGACTCTATGTCGGCGTCGATACCGAGGGTCGTCTCTTCCTTCGCGATATCGAGCACGAGGATCTCGTCATCATCGCCACCCAGACTCCTCGTGGACCCATCGACTCGGTCTCACTCGAAATCACTGTTCAACCCGAGGGGGAGACGTATCAGATCCTTGCGCGAGCCGCTCTCTGGAACGCCGATCGTGACGCGATCCAGGTGACGACCGGCGGTCTCTCTTCGGAGCGTCTCACGGGGAACGTGGCACTGGTCGCCGACAGTCGGGGCGATGACCCAAGCACGTTTTGGTTCTCAAAGCTCGACATACGTGGAACCAAGGTGAAACCCCATGACGACCGCGCCCTAGGACCGATAATCGGGACTCAACACACGCTGTCCCGCGGGACGCTCACCCTCACCGCGCAGCTCACGCCCGTCGACGACGCACACGCGAGCGCGGAGCTTCAGATCAGGGCCGCGAACGGACGATGGCAATCGGTGGCCACAGCACCGGTCGTCGTTCCGGGCTACACGGCGACGCTCCGTGTCGACAACTGGGATACCGAACGTGACATCCCGTATCGTCTCGTGTATTCGGCGGCAGGAAGTGAGGATCCCGCCGTACCACATGTCTACGGCGGAATGGTGCGCGCAGAGCCGCTCGACAAAGACGACGTCATCGTTGCGGCGTTAACCGGTAACGGCAACGCGGCCTTCGGGGTCGATCGTGCCTGGTTTCCCTGGAACAGCGGTTTGTGGTTCCCGCACTCGGAGACGGTGGAACACGTTCGAGCGCACGACCCCGACTTTCTCTTCTTCAGCGGCGATCAGATCTACGAAGGTGGGAGCCCAACGCGCGCGGACTTCACGCAGCCGCTCGAGGATTACCTCTACAAGTGGTATTTGTGGCTCTGGGCGTTTCGGGACCTCACCGCCGACATCCCGACGGTCACGATTCCAGACGACCACGATGTCTACCACGGCAACATTTGGGGTGCAGGAGGAAAGGCAACGCCGGCGGGACTAGCCGGTGCGGCGGCGCAGGATGCCGGCGGCTACAAGCTGAGCCCGGAGTTCGTCAACATGGTGCAGCGGACGCAGACGAGTCATCTGCCTACTCCGCACGATCCTACTCCAGTCGAGCAGGACATCGGCCTCTACTACACCGACATCCTCTATGGCGGTGTGAGCTTCGCGGTGCTCGAGGATCGCAAGTTCAAATCAGCGCCCGGTCCACTGTTACCGCGGGCTCAGGTCTGGAATGGCTGGCCGCTCAACGAGCGATTCGACCCCCGCACGGAAGCCGATCATCCCGACGCCGATCTTCTCGGCGAGCGCCAGCTCGAGTTCTTGGAAGAGTGGGCTGCCGACTGGAGCGACGGAACGTGGATGAAGGTAGTACTCTCGCAGACGCTCTTTGCGAACGTCGCGACCTTGCCGGACACGGCGCGAACCGGGTCGGTGCTGCCGTCGCTGCGCATTCCGGAGCCCGGTGAGTATCCCGACAACGACAGGATCGCGACGGACATGGACTCGAACGGATGGCCGCAGACGGGCCGCAACCGTGCCCTGCGCGCGTTGCGGAAGGGCTACGCCGTGCATCTGGCCGGCGATCAGCACCTCGGGACCACGGTTCAGTACGGCGCAGAGCAATGGGGCGACGCCGCCTTCGCACTCGGCGTTCCGTCAATCGCCAACTTCTGGCCACGGCGATGGTTTCCGCCAACTCCCGGCACCAATCGACGACCGGACGCACCGCGCTACACCGGCGATTATGAGGATGGATTCGGTAACAAGATCACGGTGCATGCCGTTTCGAATCCACACAGGTCGGGGAAAGATCCTGAGCGACTTCACGACCGCGCCCCGGGCTACGGCATCGCCCGATTCAATCGTGCAACCAGACGCATCACACTCGAAGCCTGGCCGCGATGGGCAGATCCGACCGCCGGTGACAGCCCCTATCCGGGCTGGCCCATCTCGTTCCAACAGTCGGACAACTACGGCCGTGAAGCAGTTGCGTACCTATCTCCACTCGAGATCGTGGGGCTGACCGATCCGGTCGTGCAAGTGATTGAGGAGCGGACGGGCGACGTGGTGTTCACAATACGAGTTGTCGGTGCCGCCTTCACACCACACGTGTTCGCCGAAGGTTCGTATGCTATCGGCATCGGGGAACCCGGAACGGAACACTGGAAGGTGCTTGAAGGAATCGAGGCAACCCCGACTCCCGGCCCGACCCGACGCATCGACTTGCGGTCCGGACAGGGCCAGACTGATCCACCTGCTCCCTAACCGTCTCACGTCTCACTACTCACGACTGACTACTGACGAAGTACAATTGACAACTCACCACCGACCGCCATGCCCTCATCCCTCCGCCCCTACCTCGACTTCGCTACCGACACCGCCTTGCAGGCTGGCAAGCTCACGCTCGACTATTTCCGAAACGACATCGCAACCGAATACAAATCCGACGACTCGCCGGTCACCGAGGCCGACCGGGGCGCCGAGCAGCTGATTCGCGAGCAGATCGAGCGGGCGTATCCACAGCACGCCATCGTAGGCGAGGAGTACGGCGAGACAACTTCCGAGGGGGCGACGCATCGCTGGTTCATCGATCCCATTGACGGGACGCGTGCGTTCGTCCGCGGCGTGCCACTCTATGCGGTTCTGCTTGGTCTCGAGATCGACGGCACCTGCGACGTGGGCGTAGCGTATTTCCCGGCGCTCGAAGAGATGCTCGCCGCCGCGACCGGTGAGGGCTGCCATTGGAATGGTCGGCGCGCGAGTGTTTCTGCGAAGACCTCACTCAAGGATGGCATTCTCACACACGCGAACGCGGCCGCCTACGAGCCGCTTGGTCGACAAGAGGCATTCACCAGGCTACAGCGAGCAGCAGGGTTCTGTGCGGGGTGGGCAGACGCGTATGCGTACCTGCTCGTCGCCACCGGGCGCGCGGAGGTGGCACTCGATCCGATCATGAACCCGTGGGACTGTGCACCGTTCCCGCCAATTCTGCGAGAGGCCGGCGGGTATTTCGGCGACTGGGACGGCAACGAGACCATCCACGCGAAGGAAGCAATGGCGACGACCAAGGCGTTGTTGCCGGAGGTGCTGGGACTGATATCAGACGACGAAGACGACTAAGACGACAATTGGCAGTTAGCCATCACCCGCTTCTGCCGCCCTGCCGCCGTTTCACTTCCTGCCCCTCTGCCTCAGCAGTTTTCTGCCCCCTCTGCCCCCTCTGCCCCCTCTTATCTCCTAAAACCCACACGCCTCCGATGGCGTGACGTACCAACGATCGCCGTTCACGTAGGTCGCACCATCCTGATAGTCGAGGCGATACTGCTCGACCCCGCCGTTGGCATAGCGCAACTCGATGCCGGCCACCTGACCCTCCGTGATGACACGCCAGGTGCCCGAAGCCCCCTCATTGCCCCCGCTGTAGCCGGACGCGCCCCCGACATCCACGCTCACCATGCTGTTTCCCCGAATGGCGAACTGACCATTGGCACACAGATGTACGTCCGTGCGCGACGAGTAGCCGCCCGCGCTTCCGCTCGAGTAGCTGTCCATCTGCGTCGCCTTCTTGCCGGCGAGGAACTGAAACCACTCCTGACCGAGCGCCGTCCCATCGTGGGGCGCGCCGCCAGCGGCAGCCGCACCACTCATCGCACCACCCACGGCAGCCTGGCCACCCTGCGCCGCACTCCCGGCCAACGGGTTGGCTTGAGCGGCCGCCTCCGCCCGCGCCGTCGTGCTCGCTCGATCGAAGATCAATGTCGCCGCAGACCCATAGTTGGGCTGGCCGTTCACGTCCGGCTCGAAGAACGTGATGTACAGCTCACCGTCGTCCAACTCGGCTTCGAACCACAGCCCACCTTGCGGCCCCATGGCTGCGCCGACCACCGACTCGTCCTCGATCAGGCCTTCGATCGTAAACGTGTTGCCGTTGCCGACGATGGTCCCCGTGACCCGTCCGGCCGCCGCCTGGTTGAAGGTGACCACCGTCTGTCCGCCTTGATCATTTGTAGCGGTGTAGGTCCCCGTGTAGTTCTGGCCCGCCAGTGGCATGGCTGCAAGAATCAGCGTGCAAGCGAGCGCGAGAGCGGTGCGGATCATGGGATCTCCCTCTGAAGTCTACCCTGAGAAGTAGGAAAGGGGACTGAATTCGTCAAGATTAGACATTTGTCGGAGTTGGACGGCCGACCTTTTTCATCCCACATTTCATCACCACCGCATTCCCGCGGGCCCAGTAGAGAAGTCACGGTCCGGCGGACACCCAGCGGGCCGCAGCGTGGTGTGCCGATCAATTGCTCGTCCCCTCCCGATCCGCGCACACCGCCGCACACTTGTCACGTGGAGGCGCGTCATGGCACAGGACCCGAAAGAGCGCGACGTCCACACTCCCGCCGACCGCGGGAGCGTGTCACGTCGCGGGTTTCTCACGTCGGTGGGCACGGGGGCGCTCGGTGTCGCCGCCGCGTCAGAGGCCCGCGCGCAACCGCCAAACGCGGATGTCGTGCAAGCGACCGAGCTCACTCAGGTGACGCTCCACATCAACGGCCGACGCAAGCAGATGCTAGTCGAGCCACGCTGGTCGCTCGGCTACGTCCTCCGCGAGCGACTGGGTCTCACCGGCACCAAGCTCGGCTGCGAGCGCGGCGAGTGCGGTGCCTGCACTGTTCTTGTGAACGAGGTCCCGCGATATGCGTGCATGGCGCTGGCGGTCGAAGTGGACGGCGCCAACATCACGACGCTCGAGGGACTGATGCAGGGTGAAGAGTTGGGTTCCACGCAGCAGGCCTTCCTCGAGGAAGACGCCTACCAGTGCGGCTACTGCACGCCCGGCCAGATCATGGCCGTCGAGGGGCTGCTGCGAGCGAACCCCGATCCGTCACTCGAGGACATTCGTCAGAACCTCGCGGGCAACCTGTGTCGCTGCGGCGCCTACGTGCACATTTTTCGCGCGGCAGCGCGCGCCGCCGAGCGCAAGCGGGCGGAAGGGGGTGCGTCATGACGCGCACTCCCGACGACCGCTATTACATCCTCGGGCACGAGGCCCCTGAGACGCCGCCGCCGGCCCCCGATCCGGAGCCCTGGGGCGATACCCGTGTGGTCGGCAAGCCGCGTCCGCGCGTCGACGCGTACGAACGTCTGAGCGGCACCGCCGTGTACCCAGCGGATATCGTCCTCCCCCGGATGATCTATGGTGCCATCCTGCGGTCACCGCACCCGCACGCCAACGTGACGGCGGTTGACACGAGCAAGGCCCGCACCATGCCTGGCGTCCACGCGGTGATCAGCGCGGACGACATTCCCGGCTCGCTCGAGCCGCACACGCGCACCATGCAAAACCAGGTCTTCCTCTCGCGCTGCCGGTACGAAGGCGAGCCGGTAGCAGCCGTGGCAGCGGAAACACCCTACCAGGCGGTGGACGCCATCCGCGCGATCGACGTGACCTACGAGGTCCTGCCGTTCGTTGCCGACGAGCGACGCGCGTTGGAGCCAGGCGCCGCCCAGGTCCACGACCAGGGCAATCAGGTCATGCCCACGATCAATTACCGCCGCGGCGATGTCGAGCGGGGGTTCGCCGACGCGGACATTGTGCTGGAAGAGGACTACCGGTGCGAGTGCGAAATCCACACACCTATGGAGCTGCACGGCTGCGTCGCCCGCTGGGACGGCGACAGCCTCACCGTGTGGGAATCCACGCAAGGCGTGTACAACGTGCAAACGCAGGTCGCCGCCGCGCTGGGCATGCCGCTCTCCAGAGTTCGCGTGATTGGCGAGTACATGGGCGGCGGCTTCGGGGCCAAGCTCGGCGCGGGCAAGTACACGGTGATCGCGTCGCTGCTCGCCAAAGAGACGGCGAGACCAGTCAAGGTGACGCTCACGAGAGAGGAGACGTACCTCACCGTAGGGAATCGGCCACCGTCGAACATGCGTCTCAAGGCCGGCGTGAAACGCGACGGGACGCTCACGGCACTCGAGTTCGTGGGATCGGGCTCAGGTGGTGCATACCGGGCTGGCGGAGTGTCACTACTCGACTATCTCGTCAAGGACCTCTACCTCTGTCCCAACGTACGGACCGAGCTCACCGACATCTATATCAACGCGGGGCCGTCGCGGCCGTTCCGAGCTCCCGGACACCCGCAGTGTTCGTGGGCCCTTGAACAGATGATGGACGCCCTGGCCCATGAGATCAGCATGGACCCGATCCAGCTCCGGCTCAGGAACGTTCCGACGGTGAGCCAGGCACGCGAAGGAAGTCCGCCCTACACCACGACCGGCCTCGCCCAGTGTCTCCAGGAAGGAGCCACCACGTTCGGCTGGGAAGAAACCCGCGACGAGATTGCCCGCACACGGAACGGTGGCCACGTCCGACGTGGAGTCGGGATGGCCGCAGCGCTGTGGGCGGCCGGCGGCGGCGGCCCTCCCTGCACCGTGGTCGTCAAGCTGTTCTCCGACGGCAGCGTCAATCTCAACATGGGCGCAAGCGACATCGGCACCGGTACCAAGACCGTGATGGCCATGGTCGTGGCGGAAGAGCTGGGTGTCGACCCAGATGACGTGCAGATCGCACACGCAGATACGGGCACGACGCAGTATGCGAGCGCGAGCGGTGGCAGCAAGACGATTCCCACGGAATCTCCCACCGTGCGAGCCGCGGCGCTCGACGTGAAGCGCCAGCTCCTCGAGCTCGCCGCCGAGGAGCTCGAAGTGGACGTCGCCACGCTGCGTCTGGAAGATGGCAACGTGGTGTCGTCTGCAGATCCGTCAAAGACCACCCCGATCCGTCGGCTCCGGAGCTTCGCGCGCCGACGCTCCATCACTGGGGTCGGCTACCGCGGGCCGAATCCGTCCGATAAGGCAGTGACCCCGTTCGCCGCACAGTTCTGCGAGGTGGAGGTCAACACCATGTCGGGCGAGATAACCATCCTCCGCTTCTTGGGGGCCCACGATAGCGGGCGCGTCATGAACCGCCTGACCTATCAAAATCAGGTGTTTGGCGGCATCACGATGGGCATCGGATTCGCGATGACCGAGGAGCGCGTGCTCGACGTCGATCAGACCGGCAAGCTTGCGAACAAGAACTGGCACGACTACAAGCTGCCGACCGCGCTGGACGTCCCGGCTGACATGACGTGCGTGCCGATCGACGTGCCTGACCCCGAGGCCAACATTGCCGGGGCAAAAGGCATCGGTGAGCCAGCAACCATCCCGACGGGAGCGGCTATTGCCAACGCCGTCTATGACGCGATTGGCGTCCGACTCACTGCAACACCCATGACGCCCGCGCATGTCGTCGATGCGCTCGCGAACGCCGAGAGGAGGGGCTGAGCCATGCTACCGACGTTCGCTTATGTCCGGCCACAGTCGCTGGCCAACGCGCTGGAGCAGCTGCGCACCGACGGGGCTCGCGTGTCTGCCGGCGGGTCCGATTTTCTCGGCTGTCTCCGCGACGACGTGTTCGAGTGCTCCAAGATCGTCAGTATTGCCGGGCTCGATGAGCTCAGGGGCATTCGGACGCTGCCAGACGGTGGACTTCGCATCGGCGCTTTGACGCCGGTTGCTGAGGTAGCAGGCAGCGCTGTCGTTGCCGACCGCTACCGCGTGCTCGCGCAGGCAGCGGGCGAGGTGGCAAGCCCGCAGCTTCGAAACCAGGGCACGATTGGCGGCAACATCTGCCAGCGGCCGCGATGCTGGTATTTCCGCGGCGAGTTCCATTGTCTGCGCAAGGGCGGCACGACGTGCTACGCCATCGCCGGTGAGAATCAATACCACGCCGTCCTCGGCGGCTCCGGGTGCTTCATCGTCCATCCTTCCGACACGGCCCCCGCGCTCATGGCATTGGGTGCGTCGGTGCGGATCGCGGGCGCACGCGCGTCTCGCGTCGTGCCGATGGACGAGTTCTTCGTCCAGCCGAACGTGGACGTCCGACGGGAGAATGTGCTGGAGCGCAACGAGATCGTGACCGAGATCCTGGTGCCGAGGCCGGCAGACGGTCTCCGAAGCGCATACCGGAAGGTGCGGGCCCGCGGTTCGTGGGATTTCGCTCTTGCCGGCGTGGCGCTGGCGCTCCGCGTTCGCGGAGGAAGCGTCGTCGACGGGCGAATCGTCTTGAGCGGCGCGGCTCCGGTACCCTGGCGCTCGCGCGCCGCCGAGGCAGAAATCGTAGGCAGCGCGGTTACGCCCGAGCGCGCCACCCGGGCCGGCGCCGCGGCCATGCGCCGTGCCACCGCGCTCAAGCGTAACGCCTACAAGATCCCGCTTTTCAAGGGAGTGATCGAGGAGGAACTGCTCAAGCTCGCGAACGCCTAGCTCGCGGGTACCAGGGCCGACGGCTCTACATCCGCCCTGCGGCGAGCTCCAAGCGCCGCCGGTCCAAGATGCGTATCACCCGGCGCTTCACGTCGACGCTTCCGGCGCTGCCCGACTCACCGGCGCTGCGCCGGTCGGCGACGGCGGCGCTCTCCTTTGCCACCGTGATGATATCCTGCGACGACAGCTGGCCCATGATACGCGACACCGACTCTCGGCTCGTTCCGACGAGTTGGGCGAGGAAGCGATGGGTCACCGGCTGGACGATGACCTCGCCGTCGTGCTCGTCCGCCAGCCCAATGAGCACATGTGCCACGCGCTGCGGCACGTCCAGCAGCGCCAACGCGCTGATGCGGATCTCCGCCGCTCGGAGCCGCCCGCACAGCGTACGGAGGAGACCGATCGCGATGTCCGGCAACTTGTCGAGGCAGCGGTGAAAGTCCTCCCGCCTGAGCACGAGGAGCTCGACGTTTTCGGTGGCGATGACGGTCGCCTCGAACGGGTGGTCGTCGAACAATGACAGCTCGCCGAAAAAGTCACCCTCGGACCTGGTGGCCAGGATGACCTCTCGCCCGTCCTCGCTTGTTGCCACGAGCTTCACACTCCCCGTGGCAACGAGATACAGGCTCGTGACCTGGTCGCCTCGCAAGAGGATCACCTGGTTCTTGCTCACCTTGCGGTGGATGAGGAGCGGGGCGATATGGCCAAGGTCTTCGTCCCGAAGACGGGAGAAGATGGGAACATCCTTGAGCGCCTGGTTGGCGCCGTCGGTACTGGAATTGGCAGCAATCATGGCAAGAGCGAGTGTCGGTTCCCGTATACGGTATAGACAACGAGCGAGAGGTCAAGCGATCGGGCTGCTGGGCGCCATGCCTTTCTGGCGGCTGCGCTTGAGTGTCCCCGGTCGCTGGCGGTAGATTCCCCTCTCCTGTAGGACCTGTCTTCTCTGTCTCTCTCGGGTTGGCGCGGTGCGGTCGGGAGCAACTTCTAGCCAGATCCACTCGAGCTCGCTCGGGAGCGGCGTCCCGCCAAAGGAACAGCGATGAGTATTTCCCTGATCGGCAAATCCATCGGCGAATCCGCTACGCTCAAGCTGAATGAGACCGCCGCGATCCTGCGCGCCAAGGGCGAGCCGGTCATTCACCTGGGCGGAGGCGAGCCCAAGACCAAGCCGCCGGTCGACGCGCTGGTGGCGGCGGCTGCCCTCCTCAACTCCGGCGAGGTGCGCTACACGCCTGCGGATGGCATCCCGGCACTCAAGCAGGCCATCATCCGCTACACCGACGAATTCTACCACCGCAAAGTCGAGCCGGAGAACGTGATTGCCTCCGGCGGCGCCAAGCAATCGGTCATGGTGTGCCTCCAGGCGATTCTCAATCCGCAGGACGAGGTCATCTTCCCCGTCCCTTACTGGGTGAGCTACCCGGAGATGGTGAAGCTCTGCGGTGCGGTGCCGGTCCCCGTCCGTTCCGACGACGGTTCATTCCACCCACGGATGCAGGAGATCGAACAGAACGTCACTTCGTACACCAAGGCCGTGATCATCAACAGCCCGAACAACCCATCGGGCATCATGTATGCCGAGCCTTTCATCAAGGAGATCGTCGAGTTCTGCGAGCGGCGCAGCCTGTACCTCATCATGGACGACATCTATCACCGTCTCATCTTCGACGGCCGCAAGCCGATCAACTGTTACGACTATGCCAAGGACCTGTCCGAGAACTCGAAGCTGGTCGTGGTCAACGGCGTGTCCAAGCAGTACGCGATGACCGGGTTCCGCATCGGGTGGGCGGTAGCGAACAAGAAGCTGGTCGAGGTGATGACCAACATTCAGGGACACCAGACCTCGGGGCCGTCGGGCCTCCTGCAGCATGCGGCGGTCGCCGCCATCAACGGTGTTCAGACGAGCGTCGAGAGCCTGCGGCTCACCCTGGAGAACAACCGGAACGTGATGATGGCCCGGCTCAAGTCATTCGATGGCGTCAAAGTCACGAAGCCCGACGGGACGTTCTACTGTTTCGCGAACTTCGCGACCTACAGCAAAGACTCCACCAAGCTTGCCAAGATGTTGGTGGACAAAGTGCGCGTGGTCACCGTTCCCGGCGTGGAGTTCGGCATGGAAGGGTATCTCCGGCTCTCGACCTGCGGGTCGATCAAGGACATCACCGAAGGAATCGAGCGCATGAAGTGGGCGCTCGACCCGAATGCGCCCAACGAGCTGTACATCGGCGACCGGAAACTGGTCCGAGACCGGATGTAGCCGAAACGTGAGCGTTTTCGCGACTCACGACTCACGACTCACGGCACACTGAGGAATAGATCATGGCGAAGTACCTCGAATTCGACACCCCCGCGATCAAACAGGCGACGGACCTGAAGAGCGACTACGGGCTCAAAAACCACGGGTTGGTGCACTTAGATCGGGTCTTCTGGAATCTCCCGACTCCGGCGCTCTATGAGGAAGCGGTGTTCCGCGGTGAGGGACACATGGCGTCGGGCGGGCCGTTTCTTGTCAACACGGGCGCCCACACCGCCAGGGCAGCCGCTGACAAATTCGTTGTCCGCGAGTCTTCGACCGAGGACAGGATCTGGTGGGGCGAGTACAATCGACCGTTTGCGCCAGACAAGTTCAACGCTCTGCTGGCCCGCCTGCAGGCATTCTGGCAGGGTGAAGAACTGTTCGTGCAGGACTGCTGGGCCGGTGCCGATGCCAACTACAGGATGCCCGTGCGCGTCGTGACCGAAAAGGCGTGGCACAGCCTATTCGCACGCAACATGTTCATCGGACTCGATACACAGGACGACCACAAGCGACACATTCCCGAGTTCACGGTCCTGGCTGCCCCAGCTTTCAAGGCCGATCCACGGGTCGACGGGACGCGAACCGAGACCGCCATCATCCTCAACTTCGCGCAGCGAACCGCCATCATCTGTGGATCCGCCTACGGCGGTGAGATCAAGAAGACCATCTTCACCGTGCTGAATTTCCTGCTGCCACTCGAAGGCGTGCTCGCCATGCACTGTAGCGCCAACGTGGGCCGGGACGCCGACGTCGCCTTGTTCTTTGGCCTGAGCGGTACCGGCAAGACCACGCTCTCCGCAGATCCCGCGCGACGGCTCATCGGCGATGACGAGCACGGCTGGAGTGACGACGGGGTGTTCAATTTCGAGGGTGGCTGCTATGCCAAGGTCATCCGTCTCTCGCCCGAGAACGAGCCGGAAATCTGGACCGCGACGCGGCGATTCGGGACGATTCTCGAGAACGTGATTTACGATGGCACCACGCGCCGCGTGGATCTGGACGATGACGGCATCACGGAGAACACCCGAGCATCGTATCCGCTGGAGTTCATTCCCAACACAGTGCCCGAGCGAATGGCGCGCTCACACCCCAAGAACGTGATCTTTCTGACGTGCGATGCCTCGGGCGTGCTGCCGCCAATCGCGCGGCTGGACGCCGAGCAGGCGCAGTATCACTTCATCAGCGGTTACACGTCCAAAATTGCCGGAACGGAGATCGGACTCGGCGTCGAGCCACAGATCACGTTCAGCGCCTGTTTCGGCGCACCTTTCATGGTGCACCACCCGTTCGAGTACGCGAAACTCCTGAACCAGAAAGTGGCCAAGCACGGGGCCAAGTGTTGGCTCGTGAACACCGGATGGACCGGCGGGCGTTTCGGGGTCGGTAAACGTATCAGCATTCGTCACACCCGGGCGCTCTTGAATGCCGTACTCGACGGAAAGCTCGACAATGTGAAGTACCGAAAAGACAAGCTCTTTGGCTTCGACGTTCCGACTGAATGCCCAGACGTTCCTGCCGACGTGTTGGATCCAGCTGAGTCTTGGGGTGACAAGACCGAGTACTTGAAGAAATACGATGCGCTGGCAGCCCGGTACGTCGAAAACTTCAAGCTCTTCGCGGAGGGCTGCCCACCTGAGGTAATATCGGCCGGCCCAAAGCGACTCGCGAAGGCGGGCTAGGGTCCCGACGAACCCGGATCACAGGGAGACATGCATGAGTGAGACACGGCGGGACCAGTTTCTCAAGCGACTCTCCACCGTTGGGTTCGGTGCGCGGGAGTCGATTCAGGTGATGCTCGCCAATGTCGTCGCCGACATCCGCGACCAGGTGGTGCACAAACGGTTTCATGACGACGAGATGGACGAGGTGATCGCCTTCCACGACCAGGCCGAAGTTCTCTGGAAGGACGCGATGGCCACGGATCCGCTTCTGGGGGCGACCGATCTCGAAAAGCGTCTCCGCCAGCTGCTGGACGCGTGTCGCGGCCCCCTCGGCCAATTCGAGCGAAAAATCGCCCACGGAGTAACGACCGCAGAGAAGTTTGCGAAGGAGCGTGGAGAGGATTGACGGCGCAGGAGCGCCGTCTCGCGTACGTTAGCTGGCTCTGAGTACCGCCGCTACGGTGTTCAGGAGCTCGTCGCGCGTAAAGGGCTTGGAGAGCGTCCGCGCCGCACCCAGGCGTTCGGCGATTTCCAGAACGTGTTCCTTGTCCTGAATGCCTCCGCCTGACATCGAGATGATCTTGGCGTCCGGCGCCTCCTTGCGCAGTCGGCGGAGCATCTCGATGCCATCC
>JBDHAN010000011.1:0-100732 GCA_039588055.1 Gemmatimonadota bacterium
CGTCGCGTCGAAGTCGCCGCGACCGTGACGCCGTGACCGCTGCAGGTGTTGAATGCCCAGCCGAATGGGCGTGAGCGGATTCTTGATCTCGTGAGCGATCTGGCGCGCGAGCTCACCCCACGCCAGCACCCGAACGGCACGGGCCAGCTCAGTGGTGTCGTCCAGCGCCACCACACACCCTTTGGGATCCGATTGGAGCGCTGCGATCTGGACGCGGACTCGGCGGGCATTGACCGTGAACTCGCGCTCGTCTTCCTCGGCCGTCCCGCGCATGAACGCGTGCACCCAGTCCCACACCGGCTCCCATTTGGGCGCCGTCGCCTGCTGAACGAGTGTGCTGGAAGCGACGTCGATTCCGAGCAACTCCTGAGCCTGGGGATTCGCAATGGTGACCCGCATCTGCCGATCGAGTGCGACCACCCCCGTGGCCACATTAGCAAGCACAGTGGCCGTGCGTCGCCGCGCAGCCTCCAAGGCCGCCTGACTCGCCTTCACATCGCTTGCCATCCGCTCAAACGCGTCGACGACCGAGGTGAATTCCGTCGGCACGTCAGGATCGAAAGGTGGTATCTGGGCTCCGCTCCCGACGGCCACCGCGGCGGCACGGAGCGACTGGACAGGTCGCGCGAGCTGACGTGCAGCGAATGCGGCCATGGCGGCCGCGCCCGCGAGGCCAAGCAGTGTAACGAGCAGCAGCCCAAGCATGAGGTCTTCCTGCTCACGCTGAATGTCCGTGACGTCGACAAGCCTGGGGGCGGCCAGCACAGCCACGTTCTCGGCGTCGCCGCCCAGCGTGCGATACCCGACTCGCGTCTCGCGACCGCCGATCGTGGCATCGGTCGTGACCTCGAGTGCATCCTCCGCTGCCAGCGCGAGAAAGACCTCTGTGGCGAGGTACGGATCCACAAGGCCCAGCTCTGCTAAGACTCGCGAGCTGGAACCGGCGATCGCCCCTCCCTCGTACAACAGAAGATCGGAGCCAAGCCGTGTTGCCAGCACCGCCAGCCGACGCTCCTGCTCGATCCGCGTGAGCCCCGCTAGGTCCTCGGCCGTCGAGACCGCATCGCGCAACGTCTGCTGAATGAGCAGGTCGCCGCGCCGCACGGCCTCGACGCGGAGACGACCGATGGACCAGGTGGCAAACCCCAGCGTTGGAATCACGAAGAAGGCGGCCAAGGCAATGGTGAGCCTCAGTCGATAGGACCGCGGTCGCAGCGCTTCCGGCAGGCCCGGCGGCACCCGAAGCCTCCCACCGACCCCCTCCGCAAGGATGGCGAGCAAGACCAGCAGGGCCAGGTCCACGATGAACAGCAACATCCCGCGCACCATGAGTTGGGCCGGATCGCGAATGGTAACGACCGCATGCAGATGACGGAGCCCAACGGGGCCCTTGAGCGATTGGCTCGCCCGCAGCCTCCATCGGTCGCGTCGCCAATTGAGTTCGCCACTTGACCCCGAGGTGTCTGGAACCGGCTCACCGAGATACATCGCATACGGCGCGACGAGCCGCACCTCGCCACGCAGAAACCGCCCAACCAGAACCGGGCGGATGAGGTGTGACCGGGTGGCAACCGCGACCGTGACGACGGAACCGTCTTCGTAGGGCACCCCGCCGATGTACTGAACACCCGTTTCCGTCTCAAACTCTCGAACGAGCGCCAGCGCGCTGTCTCGGACCACCTGACCGAGATCGCGCAGGCGGGCGCTGTCGACGTCCAACTGGGCCAGCGCGAGGCTGGCGACCTGCCGGTCGTCAGGTCCCAGCGTGGTCAGCTCCGCCGGGTAGTCCCACTGCGACAGTGGCGAGCGTCGCCAACGCGCGTAGAGCTCCGCGGCACTCTGGGGCGGCCCTTCTGCTTGCAGGGTCTGTTCAAAACGCTCGAGGAACCCGATGGCCACGGGGTCGCCCCCACGCAACCGCCGGGCATCACCTTCAGCCAGAAGCAGTCGGCCGTGCAGCACAGCACCCCAGGTGAGGAGCGCGGCCGCTGACCCGGCAACCAGTGTGACGGTGAAGAGCAATCGGTAGCGGGGGGCCGGTTGCACTGCCAGCCACGCTGCCGGAATCCAGAGCAGACCGTACCACAGCGGCCAGTGCCCTGACGGCTGCCACGTGGTGAGCCCGACCGTCGACAGCACAGCGATCCAGACGACCGTGAGAAGTACGATCCAGCGAGTCGACGACCGACGCGCGGTCCGAAGAAGCAACGCCGCTGCGAGACCGACGGCTGCGCCAGCCACCGTGAGGGTCACCTGCCAGGCGAGCCACGTTGCGAGTCCCATCCCCGTGCCCGGCGTAATGCCCCGAGCCAAAGCCCATATCAGGAAGGGGGACAGGATCACGAGCGCCACCGCACCGAGCACCTTAAGCGGTGTCCGACGGTCACTCAGCCTGTCCCACTGGAGGAGCACGATGACGACCAGTACCGCAAGGACCAGGACTGCACCGGCCGAGCCACCAAGCGGACCGAGCCAGTCGACGAAGTAGATCGCTGGTGAGAAGAGCGGACCCAGACCGACCCGTTCCCCAACGGGAGTCAGCGTGAGCAGCAGGCCAGCGCCCAGAACACCGCCCCAGCGGCCAACCGGCCCTCCCAGCAGCACGAGGAATCCGAGCAGAACGACCGTCAACACGCCAACCCACCTGATTCCTCGGGCCAGCAGAGCGAGCTTGAGCGCGCCCTGCGACGGAGGCACCGGCCGAACGCTGAAGAGCGTGTCCGGTGGCAACTCGCCCGGCTGAACCACGCACGACGGGAGGCAGTAGTCGAACACATCCGGCCCGGTCGGCGCCGACCCCGACGCGAAGAACTCGAGACTGGACCCCGTTTCGCGGGTAAACCGCCTCTGCACGGTGCCCTCGCGATCAGGCACGGCGCTGTCCGCGGCAAGCACGACCTGGCTCACCACGGTCCGCGGCCCGATCTGGCGACTGGCCTCCAGAAGGACGTAGAATGGTGTAATGCGTGCTGACAGTTCGGCGCCGGAGCGTTCGGCGAGCACACGGTGGCGGCCAGCCCACGCCCACGGGCGCCCCAATGGGTCGAAGACCACTACACCGTGTTCCGGAGCATCACCCTCTACGATGTCCTGCAGCGCTCGCATTGCCTCGGCGCGAGGCGCATCTGCGGCCCCGGCTGCGCGTTCCGCGACCGCGCGAGCCAGATCGACTGCCGAGCCCAGGGTCTCGTTCAGTCGGTTGCTCGCCGTCTGGATCAGCGATTCGCGGACATCCCCCCAACGCGTTTCGACGTTGCGGTCTCGCAGCGACGTGGAGATGACTGCGACGGCCGCGCCGACGGCCACGACTCCGCCCGCCAGGACGCCGAGCGTCCGCACCCGTGCCGCAGCAACGGCCACGCCGCCACTGACGGCCAGGGCCACGACCGCCAGGGCCAGCGACGGTTCGCGAATCCACAAGGCGAGCAGCGCGGCCTCGACCGCCACGGCGATTTCCCAATGAACGAGCCGGGAGCGGCTCATCGGCAGCCTCTGTCTCTCAAGCGGCTCACGCCGCACGAGGTCCGCGAGCACCTTGTGCGGGATTCACGCCTCATTATCCCTGTCGGCACGACTGAGCAACATGGTCCGCATCTTCCGCTGGGGTGCGATACGCTCATCGTTGAACGGCTTGCTGACGACCTCTCCGCCGAGTTTCGGGTGCTCCGAGCACCCACCATAGAATATGGCGTCAACGCGCCAACGGTAACGCAGTTCCCGGGAAGCGCATCGATTCACGGGAAGACGCTCCACCGGATGCTCAACGACCTGGCCGGCGACTGGGAGTCCGGGGGAGTGGACGAGTTCATCATCTTGACCGCCCATGGGTCGGACCCGCATCAGGAAGCGCTGAGCACGCTTCGCACTAGAACTGCTCGCGTGCGCACGGTGAACATTTTTTCGGTGCCGCTCGCTACCCGGCGCTCGGAGCAGCTTGCGCCCGTGCACGGTGGAGAGTTCGACACGTCTCTGCTGCTCTACATCGATCGGGACCTCGTGCAACTCGAGCGGGCCGAGGACTTCGGACCCTCGAAGGGGACGGCGCGGCGCTACCACCGAGGCGCCCGCGGCGGGATTCCACATGAGAGCCCGGGCTCGTTGGGCCAGCCCAGCCGGGCCTCGGTTGAGAAAGGCGAAGAACTCTACCAGCTTATCTACGAACGAATCGCCTCTCGCATTCTTCGAGGTCGTTGATGCCCCGATTCTCCGCCGCCCGCGCACCCGTGATGGTGTGTCTCGCCCTCGCGCCGCTCACCGGCGTGGCCATGCCGGCCCCTGGCATGGCTCAGGTCCGCGAGGTTGACCGCGGAGTTCTCCTCATCAGCAGGGGCCCCAGGCTCATCGGCCGCGAGGAATTCGTGGTTCGGCGCGGGCGCGGGTCAGGCACGATGGCGGGGTTCACCGTCGCCAGCACAGCCTGGTATCCGCCCGATCGACCACAGCGATCCCTGACGTCCGTCGTGGAGTTCGGCACCGACTCGCTTCCCACGGCCATCCGCGTCGAGGCGAGCAACGGCGATCTCAAACGGGTGCTGATCAGCATCGGTCCGCGCCGGCTGACGGTCAGGCTGGCAACCGCAAATGGCGAATCGGCACGAGAGCACCCCGTGCGGGAACCCCACGTCATCGTGGACGACTCGATACTCGCCACGCACACCCTTCCGCCGACACCGCGTAGCCTCCCGCTGAGAACGATGACGATGAGCGGCACGCGTGGCCCGCTGGCCGAGATCATCGAGCGCGGGTGGGAACCGACCCCGATCGGCGGCACGACCCGGGAGCTCAAGCGATTCACGATCCAAATGGGCGATGCCGTGCGCCATCTGTGGTACGACGCCGAGGGGCGTCTTTGGAAGGTCGCCGATCCCGCTCGCAACACCGTGGCGGTCCGCCAGCTCGACGAGCCGGACGCCCGCTAGCCGCGGGAATTGGCACCACCGAAGGCACCCCTGCCTTGGTGGAGAGCCTCGCCGCACCCTAGTTTTCAGACGCAAATCCCGTCCACATCTGAAACCCATGACCGTGGGCCACCGTACGGACCCCTGACGTCTTTCACCCTCCATCCTGAAGGCTAAAGAAATGCTACGTGGAGCACGCTTCCTCTTGGCCGTCGCCGGCCTCGCGCTGCCGGCGAACCTGTCCGGGCAAGAGCCCGCGGGGATCCCGGCACCGCGATCTCTGACGCTCGCCGACGCGGTCGCCACCGCTCGAGCGAACAACCCGCTGCTTCGCCAAACCGCCAACGACCTCGGGGGCACGGCGTGGGGAGTGCGGAATGCCTACGCCTCCTTCTTGCCGACTCTCAGCGTGAGTGGTGGCATCGGATATCAGGGACCCGGATCGAACGTATTCGTGACCTCGCGGTTCGAGCAGGAATCCGCCACAATCGGGTCGAGCTACAACGTTGGGCTGAGTCTCTTTCTCTCCGGCCGAACCTTTATGCAGCCGGGCCTCGCCAAGGCACAGCATCGGGCAGCGGAAGCGGCGGTGACGGGAGCAGAGGTCAACCTCGAGTCTCTAGTGCGGCAGCAGTACCTCGCCGTGTTACAGGCAGAGGCACAAGTGGATTTGGCCGAGCTCCAGGTGACGCGGAATGACGAGTTCCTTCGGCTCGCTCAGGCACGATTCGAAGTGGGGCAGAACACGCTGCTCGACGTCCGCCAAGCCGAAGTGGCCAAGGGACAATCAGACGTCGCGCTGTTGCAGGCTCGCCAGACCGTGACGGTCGAGAAGCTCAGGCTGTACCAGATCATGGGCATCCCGGCACCCACGGATCCCAGCGTCGTGACGCTCGCCGACACCTTTCCGGTGGTCCAGCCAACATGGGAGTTGTCCGAGCTCTTGCTCGAGGCCGATCGCACCAATCCCGACCTGATCTCGCTGCGCGCGGGCGCGTCGGCAGCGCGGGCCGGAGAGCGAGCGGCCAAATCCGAGTGGCTCCCGTCACTGTCGCTCTCGGCCGGATGGTCGGGATTCACGCAGCAGTTCACGGATGCCAACCCGAGCGTGGACAACGCCATTGGCGCCGCCCGCTCCGACGCCGACGCCGCGGTCCTCCAGTGTGATTTCGCCAACGACAACTGGCTCAACACCGGCATCACACCGCTCGACTGCTCGCAGTTCGCGCTAACGACGGCGAACGAGGACGCCATTCGTGACGGCATCCTGCAGGCGAACGACGCGTTCCCCTTCGACTTCACACGCCAGCCGTTCTCGGCCCGCGTGTCGGTCTCCCTGCCGATCTTCACGCAGTTCAGCCGGCCGCTCCGGATTGCTGAGGCATCGGCGTTCGCGGATGACGCCTCGGAGGCGGTGCGAGGGAGAGAGCTCCAGGTCAGAACCGACGTGAGTCAGGCCTACTACGCGCTCGAGGCTGCCTACGAGGCAATTGGCATTCAAGAATACAGTCGGGTCGCCGCCGACGAGCAGCTCCGCCTCGCCACCGAGCGCTACCGCGTCGGCTCAGGTACCTTCTTCGAGCTGTTGGATGCCCAACTTGCCGCTCAGGGAGCGGAAGCCGACTACATTAACGCGATCTACGCCTACCATCAGGCGATTGCGACACTTGAGAACGCAGTGGGTCGACCACTGCGCTAGCGATACGGAACGCTCATGACTCGAAAGAAGAAGATCATTGTTTTCGGTGGCCTGGGGGTCGTCGTGCTGGCCCTCATCGCCTTCAACGCGGCAGGGCAACGCGATCGCGGGGTCTCCGTGCGACTCGGTGAAGTCGAGCGGCGAGATCTGGTCGCCACGGTCACCGCCAGTGGCCAAATCGAGCCAAAACGCTCGGTCGACATCAGTGCAGACATCACGGGCCGCATCATCGAGATCCCGGTGGAAGAGGGCGATATCGTCGAGCGCGGGCAACTGGTCCTCAGGATCGAGCCGTCACAGTACGAAGCTGCCGTCGCGCGCGCCCGGGCTCTCGAAGCGTCGAGCCAGGCATCGGCCCTGCAGGCACGAGCCAATCGCGATCAAGCACGGCGGGCACTCGATCGCGCACGAGAGCTCAAGCGCCAGGACCCGAACCTCATTTCGGACGAGCAGCTCGAGCAGGCCCAGACGTCGTTCGACGTGGCCGGGGCTATGGCCGTGTCGGCGGAGCATCAGGTGGCGCAGGCGCAGGCGGGTCTGCAGGAGGCTCGAGAGGCACTTGCCAAGACCGTGCTCCGCTCGCCCATGGCCGGCGAAATCACACGTTTGGCCAAAGAGGAGGGAGAGGTGGCCGTACCCGGCACGTTCTCGCCGGAGACTGGACTCCTCCTCACCGTGTCGGATCTGTCGATCATCCAGGTCAACGTTCGGGTTGACGAGACCGATGTGGTTCGTCTCCATCTCACCGACTCGGCCGAGGTGACGATCGACGCATTCCCCGACACGTCGTTCACGGGCCGCGTCACCAAGATCTCCAAGAGCGCCGTACAGGGACTGGGCGCGACCGCGGGTGGCACCAATCAGGCTGTGGACTACAACGTCGAGGTGACCCTCGACAATCCACCGGAGGGCGTTCGACCCGACCTCTCGGCCACCGCAAAGATCGTGACGGCGACCCGAGATAGTGCGCTCAGCATCCCCATCATCGCGCTCACGGTCCGGGAGCACGAGGCCATCTCCACCGAGACGGCGCCGCAGGACACCTCGAAGGGTGAGGAGGAAGTCGAAGGCGTGTTCGTGTTGGTCGACGGCACCGCGGAATTCAGACCGGTCAAGGTGGGCATTGCGGGTGAGGAATACTTCGAGGTGCTCGATGGCCTGAGTGCTGGTGACTCAATTGTCTCAGGTCCCTATCAGGTCATTCGCGACCTGCGCGAGGGTGCCAAGGTTCGAGCGATGCCTGAGCGCGGTCAGGAGGAAAACCAGTGACCACTGGACGCGCGCTCATCCGCCTCGCGGGGATCACCCGGGAGTACCGAATGGGAGTCGAAATCGTCTACGCACTGCGCGGCGTCGATCTCGACATTCTGACAAACGAATACGTAGCCATCATGGGGCCGTCGGGATCGGGAAAGTCCACGCTGATGAACCTCGTTGGATGCCTGGACACGCCGACAGCCGGACAGTACTGGCTGAACAACGTCGAAGTTTCCCAGTTGAGTGACGACCAGCTTGCGCAGATCCGCAATCAA
Organism: Gemmatimonadota bacterium; assembly: GCA_039588055.1. Classification (GTDB taxonomy): domain Bacteria; phylum Gemmatimonadota; class Gemmatimonadetes; order Gemmatimonadales; family GWC2-71-9; genus JAOTVV01. The sequence continues at coordinate 8,130 of JBDHAN010000011.1, forward strand.
GAGATCGGCTTCGTTTTTCAGACGTTCAATCTCCTGCCGCGCGCCACCGCCCTTCACAATGTGGAGCTGCCGCTCATCTACGCCGGCGTGGCGACCCGGGAGCGACGCCGTCGGGCCACGTACGCGCTCGAGCGCGTGGGGCTCTCCGACCGGATGACGCACAAGCCCAACGAGCTGTCGGGTGGCCAGCGCCAGCGCGTCGCCATTGCGCGCGCGCTGGTCAACGAACCCAGTCTGCTCTTGGCCGACGAGCCAACAGGCAATCTCGACTCGACCACCGGCCGAGAGATCATGGCCGTCTTCTCCGAGCTGCATGCGCAGGGACAGACCATTATCACGGTCACGCACGAAGCCGACATCTCGGCACGTGCGGGTCGGGTGATCACCCTGCTGGATGGACGCATTCACAGCGACACCGTCCAGGACGCCGCCTGACGCATGCCGTTTTTGGAAGCCATCCGATTGGCCCTCAAGGTGATCTGGGCTCAGAAGATGAAGAGCTCCTTCTCGGTCATCGGTGTCTTCATTGGCGTCACGTTTCTCATCGCCGTCGTCTCGATCGTCGAAGGCATGAACGCCTACATGACCGAACGCTTCGCCGGCGCGCTGCTGGGTGTGAACACGTTTCAGCTCCGCCGCTACCCGAACTTCATCGTAGGGGACATTTCGCGGGAGACATGGCGCGAGTGGCGCCGCCGACCGCGCATTACCTACGACGACGCCGATGCAGTCACTGACGGCATCGATGTTCCGGTGCTCAGCGCTTGGGTCTCAGCGAACGGCGCGGAAGTGGCCTACGCCGGCCGGGTCGTGCGCGACATCGAGGTGATTGGATCGACTGAGGAATACTTCGCCATCAAGGAATGGAACTTTGAGCACGGACGCCCGTTCTCTGCTCAGGAAGTGCAGGCTGGCCAGGCGGTTGTCGTCTTGGGCTACGAGTTAGCTGACCGCCTGTTCGAGGGCCGCGACCCACTGGGCCGCGAAGTGAAGATCCGAAACATCCCGTATCGAGTGATCGGTGTCGTCGAGACGCAGGGCAACCTCTTTGGCATCTCCCTGGACAAGTTTGCCGTGGCCCCTGCCCTCTCACCTGTCAAACGACTCGTGAACCCGCCCCGGGTCGTGGACGAGTTACTGGTCAAGGCGAGCTCCCTCGAGGACATGCGGGAGGCAATGCTACAGGCGGAAGCCATCATGCGGAGCCGCAGAGGGCTCCGGCCGAAGCAGGACAACACGTTCACACTCGAGACGTCGGAAGCCGTGCTCGATTTCTGGGGCCAGATTCGCAAGATCCTGATGATTGCGGGGCCTGGCCTCCTCACGATCTCGCTGGTTGTCGGCGGCATTGTCATCATGAACATCATGCTGATGGCCGTCGCCGAGCGCACTCGTGAGATCGGCATCCGCAAGGCACTGGGTGCCAGGCGCGGAGACATCCTGCGGCAGTTCCTGGTGGAAGCCGCGACGCTGGCCACGGTCGGCGCCTCGCTTGGCGTCGCCACCGGAATCCTCGGGGCCGGGCTCGTGCAAGCGACGACGTTCCTTCCGGCGCGCGTAGCGCCGTGGTCGGTCGTCGTCGGGGTCGTGTTGGGCGCCGGCGTAGGGATCGCGGCCGGACTGTACCCGGCGAGCCGCGCTGCGCGTTTGGATCCCGTTGAGGCCATCCGGTTTGAGTGAGCGATGACGCCGCTGTTTGAAGGGGTCAGCATTGCGCTCACGTCGCTCCGCGCTAGCAAGGTGCGGGCATCACTCACGATCCTGGGTGTGGCGATCGGCGTCATGGTGGTCATGGTCATCGGGTCCATGATCACCGGGATCAACCGGGGCGTGGAAGACATCTTCGATCAGCTCGGCCCCCGGACGTTCTTCGTCTTCCGCTTCTTCCAGGGCGGCATCCACATCTCCGACGGGTCCGACGAGATGAGCCCCTGGCGTCGGAACCCACCGCTGACCGAGCGGGAGGCCGCACGCATTCGCGAGCTGCGGAGCATCGAGTTCGTCGTGGTCGACGAAGGCACGTCGGCCAAGATGGAGTACGGGAGCCGCGAATTGGAGTCGGTGCAGATTCGCGGGCGTGGGCCGGACTGGACTCGCGTAGGGGGCGGAGACATCGCCCCGGGCCGGTCGTTCACCAGGCTAGAAAGCGAGACGCGGTCGCGGGTCGTCGTGCCGAACGAAAAGCTCGCAAGCGAACTGTTTGGACAGCTCGACCCGATCGGCAAAGAGATCAAGATCGGTGGTGTGCCCTACGAGGTCATCGGCGTTTTCGTGCCTCCGCCAGACATCTTCGGAGAGGGCAACCGCCCAGAGGCCGTCGTTCCGCACAAGACGTTCGAGAAGTACGCTGACTATTGGCGTGGCTGGATGAACTTTCTGGTGTCGCCCCGCGCTGGCGTGCAGGACGCCATCGACGAGGTAACCGCTGCCATGCGGTCCATGCGAGGGCTGCGGCCGGGGGAAGACAATACGTTTGCCGTCGTGACCCAGGACAAGCTGCTGGAAAACTGGAATCAGGTGACCGGGATGTTCTTCCTGGTGATGATCGCCCTGTCGAGTGTCGGCCTCATGGTCGGGGGCGTTGGTGTAATCGCGATCATGATGATCTCCGTCACCGAGCGCACGCGGGAGATCGGTGTTCGAAAAGCCCTGGGGGCTCGGCGGCGGGAGATCCTCTGGCAGTTTCTCGTCGAGGCTGCCACGCTGACACTTGTCGGCGGGGCCGTCGGCATGCTCTTCGGCGGGCTCATCAGCCTTGGCGTGGCCAACTTCACCCCGCTTCCAGCGAAGGTGCCACTCTACTCCGTGGTCGCCGCCCTGCTCATGTCGGTGCTCACCGGTATCGCGTTCGGTCTGTACCCCGCCGCCAAGGCGGCGCGACTGGATCCCGTAGAGGCACTGCGATACGAGTAACCCAAAGCAGGTACGATGGTCCGGCGGTAGGAAGGTAGGAGTCGTCTATGTCGTCTATGTCGTCCTCCCCAGGTCGCCCTCCATCGCCCAGGCGGTAGATTTCCATCATGCCCCTCCTGGAAGGCTTTCGGCTGGCACTGCGTGAAATCGGCGCGCACAAACTGCGTTCGTTCTTTACGCTGCTGGGCATCATCGTGTCGGTCGCGTTCCTCGTGGCGGTTGTCGCGATCATCCAAGGCATGAACGCCTACGTGCGCGAAAACCTGGCCGGGGCCATCGTGGGTCGAAACGCCTTTCAGATCCGCCGCACACCCATCTCCGTGGGGCTCATCGATGACGAGGACTTCCGGGCGCTGCAGCGGCGTCCCGTCATCATGCCCGAAGAAGCGGAGTTCGTCCGCAACGCGATCCCCGACGCCGAGGCAATTGCACTCCAGTCGGGATGGCCGATCCCTCTGGCGGACGTCACGTGGCGCAACCAGACCGTGGGCGACGCGCTCGTTTTTGGCGTAACCGCTCCCTATCAGAAGGTCCAGGACTACGAGATGGCCGCCGGTGAGCCGTTGACCGACCTCGACGTGCAGGAGCGGCGACGCGTCGCCATCCTCGGCTACGATGTCGGGAGCAAGCTGTTTGAAGACCTTGCATTCGGCATCGGCCGGACCATCCGGGTCCGTGGGCAGGAGGTCACGGTAAAAGGGATCGTAGAGAAGAAGGGCACGGTGCTCGGCCAGTCGCGGGACGGCTTCGTCATGCTGCCCATCTCGCTCTTCGAGGCCATGTACGGCCGCCGACAGACGACGGTGATCTCGGTGAAGATGGCGGAAGCCGCAGAGGTCGCCGGCGCCATGGATCGCGCCGAAGAGGCGATGCGCTTGGCGCGCCGGTTGCGGCCAGGCGAGACGAACGACTTCGAGGTAGACACCGCCGAAGGATTGATTTCGTTCTGGCAGAGCCTCACCCGGATCATCTTTACCGTGGTCCCCGCCGTGGTGGCCATCGGGGTGGTGGTCGGCGGCATCGTCATCATGAACATCATGCTCATGAGCGTCACCGAACGAACGCGCGAGATCGGTATCCGCAAGTCGGTTGGGGCCCGGCGGAGCGACATCCAGCGGCAGTTCCTCCTGGAAGCGATCTGTCTGGCCATGTTGGGCGGCCTGCTCGGCATCTTCGCCGGTTGGTGTCTTGCAACGCTGGTGGCCGTGGTTTCAGCACTCCCAAGCCGGGTGACCGCGTGGTCCGTCGTCTTGGCGTTGGCGCTCGGCTCGAGCGTTGGGGTGATCTTCGGCGTTTATCCCGCGCGGCGAGCCGCCCGGCTCGATCCGATCGTCGCGTTGAGGTTCGAGTGACCGTGACGCTTGAACCCTCGCCTGCACCGCACGGGAGCGCGTCCGCGTGAGACTGCCGAACTTCGCCGAAGGCGCGGGCATGGCCTTGGCGGCCATCCGTTCGCAGAAACTCCGATCGGGCTTGACCATTCTGGGCATCGTCATCGGCGTGTCCACGGTGATGGCGATGGCGTCCATCGTGCAGGGGATCCGAGCGCAGATCTTCAACACGCTCGAGATCGTGGGACCCACCACGTTTCGCATCCTGCGGTTCTTCTCGTCCACGCCGCTCAACCCCGACGCGCTACCGCGTGAGGTGCGGATCCGGCCGGTCCTGCAGAACGAGGAAGCGCTGGCCATCGCCCGGGTCGCTGAAATCCACTACGCTGCGCTCTGGATGGGGATATTCGAGCGCCTCGAATACGAGGGCGTTCGCTCACAGTTGACGGTCGTGTACGGAGCCGACGATCGGTTTATGGAGGTCCTTGGCGGGGGAATCGTCGAAGGGCGCACCTTCACGCATACGGAGACGCGGGCCGGCACGCCCGTCGTGATCTTGGAAGAGGAGGCGGTCCAAAAGGTGTTCGGCCGGATCAACCCGATGGGTCGGACCATGCGGATCGGCGGTCGAGCGTTTCGAGTGGTGGGGATCTATCGCAAACCTGAGAACATCTTCCAGCCCCCCGGACAGGAGATCTCGGCCATCGTTCCGTACGTGGCGGCGGAACGACAGTTCCTCTACGACGAGACCAACAGTCTGGTGATGCTCGTCAAGCCCCGTGAGGGGATAACCGTCGCGGAAGCAATGGACGCCACCACCGTCCAGCTGCGCCGCATGCGGGGGCTTCGTCCTGGAGACCCCAACACGTTCGACATGATCACCGCCGATCAGATACTCGACGTGTTCAACAACTTGACCGGGGTGTTCTTCCTGGTCATGATCGTGCTCTCCAGCGTGGCGCTCATGGTGGGCGGCATCGGCGTCATGGCCATCATGATGGTGTCCGTGACCAGTCGAACGCGAGAGATCGGCGTGCGAAAGGCGGTCGGGGCCACGCGCAGAGAGATCCTGTGGCAGTTCCTCATCGAAGCCGCGACGCTGACCCTCGTGGGAGGTGCAATCGGGATATCCGTCGGAATTGCAGCCGGAGAGGTCCTCAAGCGTCTCTTAGGATTCGAAACCGGGGTGCCAATTTGGAGTGCCGTGGTCGCGACAGGAGTGTCAGTGAGCATCGGGCTCGTCTTCGGTCTGCTCCCCGCGAGTCGGGCAGCCCGGTTGGATCCGGTTGAGGCGTTGCGGTATGAGTAGAGACGAGCAAAGATGAGTAGGGACGAGTGAAGACGAGTGAATCCGTAGATCTCCTCGCCATTGGTGCGCATCCCGACGACGTCGAGCTCACGTGCGGCGGAACACTGGCTAATGCAGCCAAGCAGGGCTACCGCACCGGCATCGTCGACCTCACGGGTGGCGAGACGGGTACGCACGGGAGCAAGGCAACTCGCGCCAAGGAAGCGGCGGCCGCTGCGGAAATTTTGGGCGCGTCGACTCGTGTCAATGCCGGCATCAGCGATGCCGGACTGCACAATACCGACGCCACTCGCCGCATCATCGTCGAGATCCTGAGAACGCTGGCACCGCGGGTGGTCATCCTGCCCTTCCCTATCGGGCGGCACCCCGATCATCGCGTGGCGTCGGAACTGTGCCGCGACGCCTCCTACCTCGCAGGACTCGCCAACTACGCGGCGGACGGGGACCCATACAGACCCGAGAAGGTACTCTACACGCTCGCGTACCGTGAGGACCCTGTGAAACCCACGTTCGCGGTCGACATCACGGACTCGCTCGAGGCCAAGATGGCCGCGATCCGGTGCTACGCGTCGCAGTTTGACGGCAAGATGGCAGCCGGGGAGATCTTCCCCGCGGGTGGCGATGTCTACGAGAACGTACGCATGCATTGCGCGCGCTACGGCAGTCTCATCCGCTGCGCCTACGGAGAGCCATACTTCACGCCTGAGACCGTCCGCATCGACGACATCGTCACCATGGGTGTGCGGTCCATGTAGCAGGCGGTGCGTTGCATCGAGACCCTCGCCGTTTCTAACTTCCGCAACACATGATTCACTCGGCCGAATCACCGCCGCTCGTCTATTTGGACGCCGCCGCCACCACACCGGTGAGGCCGGAGGTGCGCGCAGCGATGGAACCGTTCCTCACGGACGAGCTGTTCGGCAATCCCAGCTCGACACACCGTGCAGGCCGCGCGGCACGGCAGGCGCTGGAAGACGCGCGGCGGCGGATCGCCGCGGCACTCGACGCGCCTGGTTCGAGCGTCGTCTTCACCTCCGGGGGCACGGAGGCGGACAATCTCGCCGTTCTCGGATCGGCCTTTGGAGCTCGTGAGCAACATCGGCCGGTACGCGTGGCGATCCCCGGGAGTGAACACAAGGCGGTGTTGGACGCGGCACACCACGTCGAGGCGTTAGGGTGGGGTTCAATAGTGCTACCGGTCGACACGCACGGGGTCGTTGAGCTGGACCACGTGCAGGAAGCGCTGGATCGGGGTCTCTCGGTCCTGAGTGTCATGTGGGTGAACAACGAGACCGGCGCTGTGCAGCCCATCAGGCAAATCGCCGAGATGGCGGTTGACGCCGCTGTGCCGTTTCACACCGACGCGGTACAGGCGGTTGGGAAGGTGCCGTGCTCGGTCGAGCAGAGCGGCGCCACCATGCTCTCGATCTCGGGACACAAGATCGGCGCGCCCAAGGGGTGCGGCGCGCTCATCATGCGAGCGGACGCCGCGATCTCTCCGCTGCTCCATGGCGGCGGACAGCAGCGGGGGGTGCGGCCGGGGACCGAAAACGTGGCCTGTGCGGCGGCCCTCGCCACCGCGGTCGAACTCGCGGTGGCCGAGTGCGACGCCGTCGAGCGCAGCGTCGGCGCGCTGCGCGACGAGCTCGAACACCGGGTGACCACAGACATCGCAGATATCGAGATTGTGGCCTCGGAGAGCACTCGCGCGCCGCACATCAGCAACATCGCGTTTGGGGGGGTGGACGCCGGAACGCTCCTCGCGGCACTCGATCTGGCAGGCGTCGCCTGTTCCGCCGGCTCGGCGTGTGCGAGCGGGAGCGCCGCCGCATCGCACGTGCTCCTCGCCATGGGCCTTCCGGACAATCTCATCGGCGGTGCGGTGCGCTTCTCCTTCTCCCTGCGCAATACCGCCACCGACGTGGCCCGTCTGCTCAACGTGCTTCCCGATGCCATGGCCAAGTCGCGGGCCGCGCGGGGGGTGGCATGAGTCGGGAGCGCGTCCTCGTTGCCATGTCCGGAGGCGTCGACAGCTCGGTTGCCGCCGCGCTTTTAGTGGATGCGGGCTACGAGGTGATCGGCGCCACGATGAAGCTCTTCTGCTACGGCGACGCCGTGCCGGACAGGCCGTGCTGCTCGCTGGATTCCATTCAGGATGCGGCATCTGTCGCCGATCGTCTGGGCATTCCCCACTACGTGTTCGACCTCGAAGACCAGTTTCGTCAGGAGGTCATTCAGGACTTCGTTGCCGAGTACGCGCGTGGCAGGACACCCATTCCCTGCGTGCGCTGCAACACGTTCACCAAATTCCGTGATCTGCTCACGCACGCGGACGCTCTAGACTGTCGATATGTGGCCACCGGGCACTATGCGATCTCACGCGACGGCGCCCTCTATCGCGGGCGGGACTCGGAAAAAGACCAGACGTATTTCCTCTGGGGGGTCGATCGGGCCGTGATCTCCCGCATGCTTACGCCCGTTGGAGAGCTGACGAAGTCGGAAACACGCGACACCGCCCGGCGTCTGGGTCTCATCACCGCGGACAAGCCCGAATCGGTCGAGATCTGCTTCGTCCCTGGTGGGGACTACACGGAGGTACTCGAGCAACATCTGGCTCCGGATGACCCCGCGCTGTCGGTGGGTCCGATCGTCGACACCCACGGTACGCGGGTTGGAGAACACGATGGGTTTGCGCGATACACAGTCGGCCAACGCCGCCGGCTGCCTGGCGGATCCCGCGAGCCGCTCTATGTGCTGGCTATCCGGCCCGAGGAGCGCGAGGTGGTCGTCGGGACCAGCGACGGGCTGTACGGCGATACGGTTTCGCTCTCAGCGGTGAACTGGCTCGTGGATCCACTAACGGTCGGAGAGCGTGTGGACGTACAGGTGCGGTACCGTTCGCAGCCCGCAGCAGCGCGCATCGCTGAGGTGAACGGATCCAGCCTCTCCCTCGCGCTCTTGGAGCCCGTGCGGGCTATCACTCCCGGGCAGTCAGGAGTACTCTATAGCGGAAGCCGCCTTCTGGGCGGCGGGTTGATCGATTAGGAGCGCTCAATGGATCTCGTGCAAGCCGTCACGAAAGACCTGCAGATCGATGAGCAACAGGCGGTCAAGGGACTTGGGGTCATGTTCCTCTCGATCCGCATGGCCGTGGACATGAAGACGTTCACACGTATCGCCTCGGTGTTCCCTGAATCGGGACAGTGGATGCTCGAGACCCCGTTCGAAGACGGCGGAACTGGCGAGATGCTCGCCATGGCGACTCCCGGCGCCGTGCGACGGATGCTCGCAATTGCGGGCTATACCAAGGAACAGACGGGCGAGCTGTGCGAGATTGTTGGCGGTGCACTGCACAACGCGGTTTCTGAAGACATCTACCGCACGGTGGCGGAAAACCTGCCGATCTTCGAGTAGCCGGGGCCCAGGCGCTTTCCTAGCCGCGACCTGCACCAGAAGAGCACGGCGCCTTCACCACAAACGCCACAGCAGCCCTCCGGTGAAAAGCAGGTCGTGTTGGGTCTTGCCCCAATAGCGGGTGATCGCGTCCCGAAACTGCACGTCCGCAGTCACGCCGAACGCCTCGAAGGTGAAGCCACCGCCCAGGTCTCCCCCCCACGTGAATCCGTTCGACGGCAGGACGGCTCCCGCCTCGTTGGGTCGCGTGGACTCACCGAACCCGTAGCGTTTCCCTCCGACACCCAGCAGCACGTAGGGCTTCGCGCGCCACAGCTCGAGCCGCATGGGCAGCACGACCTGGAGCGACGTGAACGTGAACGTCATCGGGACGTCCAAGAACGTGTTCACGATGCGCGGCGGCTCGAACAAGACCCGGGGCTGCACGATGCTGTGGGTGGCCTGCAACCACGTGTCGAACGACCGGAGAATCTCGCCCCGCACGAGGACCCCGTCGCCGCCGAAGCCCACTTGGACGCCCAAGCCCGCCACGAAGGCCCGGCCCAGCGACCCCGTGGTCCACTCCACGGGCCCATCGCCCGCGAAGTTGGTGAATACCTCGTAGAAGTACCTGTCGGGTGCCGCCAGCCCCGCTCTCGGGACCAGCTTCACCGTCAGGCCGTCCTGGCCATGGACCAGGCCCGGCAGCAGAAGCACCGCACAGACTGCGAGCGCAAATCGGCATGGAGCCTTCATGGCTCCAGTTAGGCCGGGCGTCATGGCAGAATGTTACCCGGATCCTATGCCGCAGCCAACGTAGTGTGGACGAATCCACGGGAAGTGTGCGAAAAACCCAAGAAGCCCCTGCGTATTTCCACGCAGATTCACGTTTACTTCAGTAAAAGTTTACGTCCGTCACCCCAAATTGCCGGAGTCAGCGGATGGGCACCCTTATCGAATTGAAAGCGCCGCAATCTGTTTTGATGGGTGAGGCTCACCTGCTTTCACGATGCGGGATTGTGACCAGTCAGGGACCAAGAAGGGGGGAGGAAGAGGTTTATGAAGAAGAGACTGTCCATGGTTGCAGGTGCCGCGCTCATTGCGATGCTGGCGATGGCCTGCGAAGGCCCGGCCGGACCGGCGGGCGCCGCCGGAGACGATGGAGCGCAGGGACCCGCCGGCCCGCAGGGACCGGCAGGGCCGGAAGGGCCGGCAGGTGTCGACGCCAATGCCAACTGCACGCAGTGTCACATTGGTGACACGGACCTGTCCGCCCGCCAAGTGCAGTATGGGAACTCCGTGCACTTCAACGGCGGGAACTACGAGCGGGCCAGCGCCAGCTACTCCTTGGCGACGAGCTGCGCTCCGTGCCACGCGCACGAAGGATTCGTGGAGCGCATTGCCGCCGGTACGCAGGACGTACCGGCCGGATACGACAATCCGAGTCCCATCAACTGTCGGACGTGCCATCAGATCCACACGACGTACACCAGTGCCGACTATGCGCTGACCACCGATGCGTCGTTCGACTTGTGGTTCGACGGGTCGACGTTTGACCAGGGCGATGCGAACCTCTGCGCCCAGTGCCACCAGTCGCGGCCGGTAACTCCGATGCCCGTGGTCGACGGTGCCGACGTGACCTTCACGAGTAGCCGCTACGGACCGCACCACGGCCCACAGGCACAGGTGCTCTCCGGTACCGGCGCCTTCGCGTTCGGCAACGTTACCGTCGCGGGCGGGCCGGCCGCCCACGGTGATGTCGCCGACAACGCCGATGGCTGCATTACGTGTCACATGGCCTCCGCGTGGGGGAGCCAAGCAGGCGGACACTCGTGGAACATGGAATACCTGTACCATGGTGGCGTCGAGGACCTCGTGACGGGCTGTGAGGTCTCTGGGTGCCACGCCGCCGGCACGGTGGACGACTTTGACGTGTTCGGCACGCACGCCTGCTTCGAGGACGCAATCGTCGAGCTGGAAACCCAGCTGATTGCCGCTGGGATCAAGGACCCGGCTGGGCTCGCGGTGGCGGGGACCTGGCCGGCGAACGTTGCTGCGGCGTACCTGAACTACCTCACCTTCGAGGAGGACAGGAGCCACGGCATCCACAACGGCACGTACGTCAAGCAGATCCTCGAGGACACAATTCTCGAGCTCGGCGGCACGTGGCCGGGGACCTGTCCCTAAGCGGCAGGTCTGAAGTACAACTGAAGGGAAGTAGCGGGCGCCGGCTTCCGGCTGACGGGAGCACGGCGCCCGTGTGCTTACCACTCCCATGCCAGCCGGCCCACGCGAGGCCCTCATTACTCCCCGAGGTCTACGACTAACCCTACAGGCTAGCCGTCACTCCGATCGAGAGCTGTGTCGTGTGTTGCCCCTGAAACTGTCCCAGGGGTGACGGACCGGTCAGGAACCCGATCCCGGCTCGAATGGCCCGTCTCCCGGCAACCTCGGGTAGCAAGAGGCCTGCCTGCAGATTGAGCCGCGGCCTCCAGTCCGTATCCTGCTCGACCTCTAAGTCGGCAGCGGCATACGGAATGACCGCGCTACGGCCGCTTAAATGCCCGAGCTGCATGCCGACTCGAGCCGTCCACCGCCTAGATTCCTCAGGGTGGACGTTGTAGGCCCACCGAACCCCCAAATACGCCCCCGCAGCGCGGGTGAGCCGCACCAAGCCCAACGCGTCGACGGCGTCCCGGGCAAAGTTGACACCCTCGAGATCGAACCGACGGGCGTATTCGTCTCCCAAATGACTGCTGGTGTGATAGTACCGAAGCCGCATCCAGTGATGGCCCCGGTGCCAGATGACGGGAACCGCGAAAACCCAGTCCGTGGCGACCAGTTCCCGCTCGAGAACTTGGAGCGTGAACCTGGCGAACGCGGACGCTTCCGCGCCCACCACCAGCGCGTCTTGGGGGGAACGGCCTGCCAAGCGATACACGGGCAAGGACACCCCGATGGCCACCTCGACCTCTGCACCGCCATCGAACTCTGTCGGGTTCTCTGTGACGACGAGCATTTCGCCCTTCGTGACCGGGTCGCGCGGCCCCGCGAACAGGTCGGGCATGAGGGACCGGTTTGGGAACAACCGGCGCGTCTCCTGGGCGGAGAGCTGCGCGTGCCACGTCGCGGCCAAGACGGCCGTGATCAAAATGAGGCATTTACCACGTCGCAGCAGTTGGCTCACTCCGCTCCTTCGTGCTCCTGGATCTGACAGCGCTCGAAGTGTAACGCCTCTCCGGGAGCGCGCGAGCGCTGGCGCATCGTCGGCTCCTCCTCTTAACTGCACGCTGCTATCTTGCGCGAGCGCTGGCGCGTCCCACCGCGCCTCGGTCAAGGCTTGTGCGATTCTAACGATCCTTAGGGGGGTCGATGCGAAACCCGGTAAGGTCATTGCTGGCTCCAGCCTCCGTCGCGATTGTCGCCGCATGTGGGGCTACCACGTCAGAGTTGACCGATGCGCAGCGAGTTGCGATCACGAGCGAGGTGAACCAGGCCATCGACGAGCTGTTCGAGGCCAGGAACACCCACGACGTCGATCGACTGCTGACGTACTATCTGGATGAAGATGACTTCGCGTATGTCGGTCTCGTCGACGTCAAGTCCGGGCGGGGAGCCTTCAATCAGATCACCCGGCTGTGGCACCGCGCCAATCCCCACGTCACCTTCCAGCACCAGATCCTCCACACACAGGTGCTGAGCCCAACCTCGGCCCTGGTCGTCTCCCGGGGGAGCACGACCGATGTGGAAGTGCTGACATGGACCCACGTCTTGACGCGGGACGACCGTGGCAGGTGGGTGATCGCCCACGAGCATGAGGCCTGGCCGCATTGCGGAGACGTCCCGAAACCACATCCCATGACCGCGGAACCCTAGCCGCGCGGACCACTCCCATGACCCGAATCACCGCAGATCTGACCTCCGGCACGCAGGTGACCCTCTCGAACGGTCGACATACGTGGCGCGCCGATGAGCCACCGGAGGCGGGCGGGGACGACACGGGACCCACCCCTTACGAGCTCCTCGTCGGCGCGCTCGCGGCGTGCACGCTCGTGACACTGGCACTCTACTGCCGCCACAAGAGCATCCCGCTCAAGGCCGTGACGGCCACGTACGAGCACGGCCGCATCCATGCCAAGGACTGTGAGGATTGCGGGGACCTGAAATCGGGATTCCTCGATCAGATCACGAGTCACGTCCGCATTGCCGGCGCCTTCGACGACGCGCAGCGCAAGCGACTCGCGCAGATCGTTGGGCGCTGCCCCGTCCACAAGACGCTCGAGAACGGCGTTCGCATGATCGACGAGGTCGAGTTCGCGAGCTGATCCGGTGTGGCCGGGACAGTCTCAGATGGCGGCGACGCTATCCGGCGACCCGACCGCCGCCAGTCGATCCAAGAACTCTTCAACCACCTCGCGGACGTTCCGCTTATCGACGTCGACGAGATAATTCAGTTCACGCATCGTGGTTTCGTCGATCGCACCAGCGAGACCTTCGAGAGCCCGACGCGCCACGGGCGAACTGGCCGGGCCGTCCGTCCGGATGACCGGCGCGGCCTCATACGGCGGGAAATAGTGCCGGTCGTCCACAAGGTGCACCAGGTCGAGCGCCTGGATCTGTGCGTCGGTGGAATTTCCGGCAATGATATCCACCTTCCCCTCCGCTAGCGCCCGATAGGTGAGCCCCAAGTCCATCACGGACGGACGCGAGGCAAACTGAAGGCCGTACGTATCGAGGAGGCCGCGATACCCGTCTTCGCGTTCCGTGAACTCATAGCCAAAGCCGGGACGCCACGCCGGCGCGTGCGGGCGAGCCTCCGATAAGGTACGAATCCCGAGCCTGCGGGCATCCGACCCTCTGATGAGCATGGCGAACGTGTTGTTGAAGCCGAGAGGGGGAAGCCACTCGAGCGACCAACGCTGCTGATACACGCTGTCGACGTCGAGTCGCACGCGATCGCGGTCCCGCTCGGTCGGCAACTCGAGGATCGCTGCGTGCGCCGTTCCGGTGTACTCGACGTACACGTCGATCTGACCGCTCTTCATCGCCTCGTGGCAAATGAACGTTCCACCCAGATTGAGGCGACGGTCAACGCGCAATCCGGCTCGCTCCAGTTGCTGTGCCACGATCTCGCCGAGGATGACGGACTCAGTGAAGTTCTTCGACGCGACCGTGACGGTGTCTGGTGCGAAACACGCGGTGCCCCACAACCCCAGCCCGCAGCCGAGCCCCACCGCTGCGCGGCCGACTAGCCTCGCCATGATACCTTCGACTCCAGCAGGTGTAACGCTCCGTCGAGCGCCAGCGCCAGGAGAGCGGCGGGAATCGCGCCAGCCAGGATCACTCGGTTGTCTACCATCGCAAGACCGCGAAAGATGAAGTCGCCCAGGCCGCCGGCCCCGATGGCAGAGGCAATCGTCGCGATGCCGACGCCGATAACCGTGGCGACGCGGATGCCCGCCAGGATCACCGGTGCCGCAAGCGGGAGCTCGACGATCGTCAGGAGCTGTCGATCGGTCATTCCCATCCCGGTTGCAGCGTCGCGCACCGCCGCGTCCACGCCGAGAATCCCTGTGTAGGTGTTCCGCACAATCGGCAACAGTGCGTAGACCACCAACGCGACAATCGCCGTTTTGGCGCCGATCCCCCCGAGGAGCGGAAGCGGCAAAAGAAACCCGAACAGTGCGAGGCTCGGGACAGTCTGGAGGACATTGACGACCGCCAGCACGGGGCGTCGCAGCTTGGGAGCCCGGACGATGGCAATGCCCAGTGGCACGCCGACGATCACGGCAACACCGGACGACGCGCCCACGAGCAGGAGATGCTGCAGCGTGCGGTAGCCAATCTCCCCCGCATTGGCGACAGCGAAGTCGACGAAGTTCACAACAACGCCCGCCACTCGCGCACCGTCGCATGATCTGCGTCACGAAAATCGCCCGGTGTTCCGCAGAACACGGTTCGTCCGAGGTCAAGGAGAGCCACCCGATCGGCGAGGACGAGGGCCTCACGAACATCGTGCGTGACGAAGAGGACGGCCTTCTCGAGCCGACGACTGAGTTGCCGGAACTCCCGCTGCAACTCGGCACGGGTCACGGGGTCTACCGCCCCGAACGGTTCGTCACACAGCAGGATGTCCGGATCCGCGCAGAGCGCCCGGGCGACGCCGACCCGCTGTCGCTCTCCGCCCGACAACTGATGGGGAAAGCGATCGCCAAACCGTGCTGGCGGAAGCCCGACGAGCTCCAACAACTCGGCAACACGCTGTCGAGTGCGCTCAGGGAGCCACTGTTCGAGACACGGCACGAGTCCGACGTTCCCCGACACCGTCAAGTGGGGAAGGAGCCCGACCTCCTGAATCACATACCCGATGGAGCGCCGAAGAGCGACCGGGTCCCACGCCGTGGTCGGTCGGCCCATGACACGGACCTCACCGCCCGACGGCATCACGAGCGCGTTCACCAGCCTCAGGGTCGTCGTCTTGCCGGACCCACTGGGACCGATCAACACCAGTGTCTCCCCTGGATCGACGTGCAGCGAGAGGGGACCGACGATGGACGACCCGTCGTGAGCAACAGTCGCTTGTGCGAACTCGATTACTGCTGATGGCACGATGGAGCGTATTGGCGCGCTGACGGTTCTGTCAACCAAACGATAAGCTCGTCGGCTTGACCTCCGTCTGCAGCGGGGAGAGCTTGCCTGTCGGTCCCGTCTACACGGAGGAGAGCATCGTCATGCGCGGATTCCTTTTGAGGCTGCTCATTACCGCGGGAGGTCTCTGGCTGGCCGCTTCGTGGTTGGATGGAGTCCGTTTCGACGGCGCATTCGCGCTGGTCATCGCGGCGCTGCTGCTCGGAATCGTGAACGCCATCGTCCGACCGATTGCTCTGGTCCTGACGTTCCCCATAACACTCGTGACCCTGGGCCTCTTCGTGTTCGTGATCAACGGCGCAATGCTGCTCATCGTCGCGGCACTGGTGCCCGCGTTTCACGTCGACGGGTGGGTGCCGGCCATCCTCGCCTCCATCGTTGTCAGCATCACAGGATGGGTTGCCAACGCCTTCGTCGGACACAAAGGAACCGTCGAAAAGTGGGAGGTGAAGGACCAGTAGATCACTCACCGTAGACGACGGCGACCACTTCGCGCCGCCGTTTCCGATTGTCCAGATTCAGCAGCAAGACCTCCTGCCACGTCCCGATTTGCAGTTTGCCATCGATGATCGGAATAGAAAGATCAGTCCCGAGCAGCGCCGACCGCACGTGCGAGAAGCCGTTCCCGTCGTGGTACGCCTCATTGTGCTCGTAGTCGTCGTTGGCCGGGGCGATCTGGTCGAGCAGCCGCCGTAGATCTCTGAGGGCTCCCGGCTCGTACTCGATGGTCGTCAGGGCACCCGTCGACCCCGTGAGCTGGATGGCCACAACTCCGGTCGAGATGCCAGCGTCCGCCACAAGTGCCTCGATGTCGCTGCTGATATTGCATGGTCCGAACTCGGCGTCGAGCGAGTAAGTCCACCGCCGTGACGTCACCATTCGCACGCCTCCTCACGCCTCGGCTGCGCGCTGACTGCCGCGGCCCACCGGAGAGCCTCGCGCACCGTGTCGATGTGAATGTTCACCGTGTCCTCGATGTCACGAGCGTATCCACCCGCCATCGTCACGGCAACCGGCAGTCCTCGCCCCCGGCAGAGCGAGAAGAGGGTCCGGTCACGCTCTCTGAGCCCCTCGCGACTGATCGCGAGGCGTCCCAAGCGGTCTCCCCGAAACGGATCGGCGCCGGCCAGGAAGAACGCGATGTCGGCGTTCGCTGCGTCAAGCGCTGCCGCGACGCCTTCGGCGACCCGAGCTAGGTAGTCGCCGTCCGCTGTTCCGTCGGGGAGCGGGATGTCGAGGTCGCTGGTTTCCTTTCGAAACGGGAAGTTCCCGGCGGCGAAGATGGAGAGGGTGTAGACCGTCGGATCGTCTCGGAAGACGGCAGCGGTGCCGTTCCCCTGATGGACGTCGCAGTCGAGCACGACCACACGCCGCACCCGCTGTTCTGCCTGCAGCACCCGGGCAGCCACTGCCACGTCGTTGAACACGCAAAACCCTTCGCCGCGATCGGCATACGCGTGATGCGTCCCACCCGCCAGCGTGACCGCGACGCCGTTCTCAGTCGCTGCGCGCGCGGCGGCGATGGTGGCTCCGACCGAGCGCACCGACCGCTCGACCAGCTCGGGGGACCAGGGAAACCCAATGCGACGCTCCTCGGTGCTGGCGAGCGTACCGGTCCGGACCTTCTGGACGTACTCAGGCGTATGGACCAGCTCCAACTGGGCGTCTGTGGCCGCCTCGGGCACCCGCAGGTGACCGTCGGTGAGGTCCCCCTCGGCGAGCAGGCCCGCCCGAACCCGACGGTACTTGGCCATTGGGAATCGGTGCCCCCGCGGGAGCGGGACCTCGAAGCTGTCCGTGCAAAACACCCGCATCGTCGACCGCATATGTGACACTGAGCATACCTCGCGGGGTGACTTCGGCCAACCGAGCGGTGCGACCCGAGACACGCGATTCTCGTGAACCGCGTCACATCGCCGAGACCCACCTAACTACTAGATTGGCACCACCTTAGGAGCCAACCCGGGCGGTGGCAGCCCGCTTTCGAACGAATGAGGACCAACCAAGGAGTCTGAGATGCAGCGAACACGGGTACGAAGAGACAGGTCTTTGTGGAGCCCGGTACTGGCCATCGTGGCCGCTGCTGCCCTGGGCCTTTCCGGGTGCAGCGACTCGACCGGACCGGAGCAGTTCGATCCCGTCGGGACCAATCAGGCAGCGACCGAGGTCCTCGCGACGTTCACCGACAACCCCGCTGTCGACGCAATCGGCATCTTGAGCAGCGCGTTCCCGTCATTCGATGGCGGTGCCGCCGCTGCTCCCGCGTTCTCCCCGGCCGAAGACCTCAGTTGGCCGGAACGCGTGGATGATCGGGTGAACCTGCTCAACCGAGTCGCGCCGTTCTTGAGCCCGACAAACCCAGCTGCCGTCTTCCCGGCCGATTTCCTGGGCAAGACGTTCATCTACGACGCCGACTCGGCGCGATATGTGATCGCCCCGGACAGTATCGGCGCGCCGGCCAATGGCGTCCGCCTCAAGCTCTACGCCATCGACCCAATTCTGGAACGGCCGCTCGTTCCGCTCATCGACGTCGGGTATCTCGATCTCTCGGACGAGTCCACGCCGTCGGCCGATGCGCTTGGCGTGTTGGCTGTGGTGCAGGGCGTCACATACCTCGACTATCTGGCCACCGCGGTCTGGACCACGTCGAGTCTCACCTTCACCGCCGACGGATATGCCTCCGACGGCCAGACACAGGTGAACTTCACGCTGTCGCACACGTGGTCGGAGACCGACGGGCTCACCGTCGACTATGACATCTCCGTCCCATCGACTAACTCGGCGGTCGGCCTCTTCCTCAGCGTCAATGGCCAGTCCGAGGTCATCACCCTCGAGCTGTCCGTGATGCACGAGGGAGAGTCCGTGGTGTTCGAGGCCACGCTCACCGAGACCTCGCTGTCGGGATCCGTCACGCACGAGGGAGCACTCGTCGTTGAGATTTCCGGGACCCCCGCTGAGCCCGTCTTCACTGACGCAGCTGGTAACCCGCTGACCGAAGAGCAGCTTCGTGCCTTGGCCGAGATCTTCGGCAGCGTCGGAGAGATCATCGACGAGTTCGACGACCTCTTGATTCCGGCCTATCTGGTGCTGCACGTTAGTATCATAGGATTATGACCGCGAACAGATACCTGTTGCTCGGAACGATCGGGGCCGCACTCCTCACGGGGTGCGGCCCTTCGTCTCCATCGGGTGATCTCGTGTTCGTCGACGGGCGGGCCGTGGCCGTCGCCGGCGACTCCGTGCTCGCCATCACCCAGCTGGGAGAAACCACGGTCGTGCTCCGCGACCGGGAGACGGGCGCCGTGTACAGTCGGGGTGAACAGGCGCTCACAAGTCCCCATCACGTGCAGGAGCACGAGGGCCGCTGGTACGTCTCCGATGTCGCAGATGGCATGTGGTGGGTGACGGTGTTCTCGCCCGAGTGGGAGGTGCAACAACGGCTGCGTGTCGACACCATCGCCACCGCACCCCACCAGTTTGCAGTGCTCCCGGATGGACGAATTGTCGTCGAGGCACCGGAAGGGCGCCTCGTCGCCATCGACGGCGACAGCAGTTCCACTTTTGCGCTGGTGGAAGTCAGCACGCGCACGGGCTTCCTGGTGGCGGCCCGCTGCGGAGTGCTTCACATCATTCCCGACCGCACCTTCACGCTCTACAACGGGGCCGGCAACATCCGGTGGCGGCTTCCGTGGCCATGGCAGGACGGCGTCGCATACGTCACCGACCTCGCCGTGGACGCACAGGCGCGGATACACGTTTTGGCGGGTGAGGCACGCACGGGAAGCTTCTACGCATACAGCCTGGACCGCGAGTCCGGGCAGGTGATTCGTTGGTCCACCCCCGGGATCGCGGCGACGTTCGTCGTCAGCCGCCTCGGGGAGATCGAACCGGACAGCACGGACCGGTGGATCGACCGGTAGCGCCGACCGTCAGTACTTGAGGTGAGTCTGGTCGGCGAAGCCTTTGAGCGCCTCTCGCTGCTCGTCGGTCAGGGTCTCCGGGATCGTCACCGAGATCTCCACGATCTGGTCGCCACGCTTCTCGTTCCTCTGTATGCCCTGGCCTCGAATGCGGAACTTGCGGCCCGGCTGGGTCCCCGGCGGAACCTTGAGCACCACGTGACGGCCATCGATCGTGCGGACCTTGATCCTGGTGCCGAGCATTGCCTGCGCCACGTTGACCGGTACCGCGCAGTGCAGATCGAGACCCTCCCGCCGGAAGAAGCGGTCTGACGCGACCTGAAAGGTCACGAGCAGGTCTCCGGTTGAGCCCCCATCGGGATTACGCTGTCCCTGACCCTTGAGCCTCACACGCTGACCCGAGTCCGTTCCAGGCTTGACGGAGATGAGGAGCCGCTTATTGACCGATTGCTCTCCCTGACCACCGCACTTGGAGCAGGGCGTCGAGGGGACCTTTCCCCGACCCCGACATGCAGGACAGGGACGCGTCACGGCAAAGCCGCCCTGGCCGAACGTCACGGCACCGCGCCCTTTGCACTCCTGACACATGTTCACGCTGGCGCCGGGCGCCGCTCCCGATCCTCCGCAGGCTGGACACGCCTCGGTGACACCCACGGTGATCGGTACCTTCCCACCACGAACCGCCACGTTGAACGGTATTTCTGCCGTCACCTCAATGGGTTCGGCAGAGGCTCCACGCTTTCCCTTACCGAAGATCGATGAGAAGAGGTCACCCAGCCCTCCGAAGCCGGGGAACCCGCCGAAGTCCACGTCCTCGAACCGCGTGCCCGCCGGGCCCGCCTGCCCCCGGCCGAATCCCCCGAGGCCCGCTCCATACTTACGCATCGTGTCGTAGCGCTTGCGCTGTTCGGGGTCGCTCAACACCGAATACGCTTCGCCGATCTCCTTGAACCGTTCGGCGGCTGCGTTGTTATCCGGATTGCGGTCGGGATGGTACTGCTTCGCCAGACTCCGGTAGGCCTTCTTGATGTCGGCTTCCGGTGCCTTCTCGGGCACGCCGAGGACCTGGTAGTAGTCTTTCGCGCCGGCCATCGCCTATGCGTTACGCCTCAGCAGTCGGCCCGGCTGGCTCGTCCTCGACGAGCACCATGACCCGAGCCGGGCGGAGCAGCGTTCCTCCGAACCGGTACCCAAGTTGCGTGACGGTGCCGATTGTCCCAGGGGGGGCCTCCTCAGATGCCGGCATCGTGCCCACGGCTTCATGGACATTCGGGTCGAATATCTCACCCGCCGCACCGACACGCTCGAGGCCGGCTTCCTCGAGTTCCCGGAGGAGCTTTCGCTCCACCAAATCGACCCCGTTCACCACGTCCTGGAGGTTCGCCACGGTGCCGTTGATGGCCGAGACGCGGGTCAGATCGTCGAGGGAATCCAGGATCCGACGAACCAGATCGCCCTGTGCCCGTGCGCGGAGCTCGGTCCGCTCGCGGGTGACGCGCTTGCGGAAGTTGTCGAACTCGGCGGCCAACCGGAGATACCGGTCGCTCACCGTGTCCAGCTCTCCCTTGAGGCGACGTATGGCCTCGTCAGGCGGCTCCACCAGCTGCATCCCGTCGTGCCCAGGCGCATCGTCCGGGCTCTCGGCCTGCAACGCCGGGGAGTCCACTACGGCATCCCCGCCGCCTTCACCCCGTTCCTCGGGCGAAGCTTCGGTCTCGACCGACTGCTGCTGCTCTGCTTCTATCGCTTTCTGTTTCTTCTTTCGCATGCTCCGTCCGAACAGGCCGGGGTCATCTGTGGGTGCTGTGCTCTCTTCCAGAGCAAGGAATAATAGTGGCAAACGGAGCACTGTTTCAACGAGGCAATGTTACCGCGATGCCACACCCCGCCTGGTGCGACTCACTCGTCGATCAACACACGGAGCAGATCGAGCCCGGCCTGTGCAGCACGATGCCGCACCTCGCCACGACGGCCCGGGAACCGGCGGAGCACGGCCCGTTCGCGATCGGCCAGCCTGGCTGCCAGCCACACCGTCCCCACCGGCTTCTCATCGCTCCCACCGCTCGGGCCGGCCACGCCGGTCACGGCGATCGCCGCGTCGGCGCCAAGTCGGCCCGCAGCCCCCCGAACCATCGCCAACGCCACCTCTTCGCTGACGGCCCCATGTCGATCGATGACGGCGGCCGGCACGTCCAGCAGCTCCAACTTCACGGCGTCCGCGTAGGCTATCACCCCACCCGCAAAGACATCTGAGGCGCCCGGAACCGCGGCAAGCCGCGCCCCGAGCAGCCCGCCGGTGCACGATTCCGCGACGGCGAGCCGCTCCTGGCGGTTCCGCAGGGCCTCCAGAACGACCCCTGCCAGGTCGGTTTCCCCTTCCCCGTAGTATCGGGACCCCAGGACGGGCATCAGGCGCTCGGTGGCCGCATTCAGGGCCGCGTGCGCCTCGCCGGCCATCATGTGCCAGGCCGTAAGACGCAGATCCACTCCGTCAAAACCCGGCAGATACGCGACGGACACATCGCTCGTCCCATCGACCACCGCGTCGAGCGCGGTCGCCAGGCCGGACTCCGTGATGCCGGTCGTCCGCAGCGTGCGCGAGTGGATCGCAACCGCCGGTTCTCCGTCCCGAGTGGCCTGCTCCCGCACGATCGGCACCAGGTGCTCCTGGACCATCCGACGCATCTCCTGCGGCACGCCAGGGAGCAGCACAGCCGTTCCCAGGGACCCGTTGAGGAGGAGGCCCGGAGCCGTACCGCTGGGATTCCTCAGAATGGTCGCCCCGCGCGGGATCTCTGCCTGGGAGCGGTTGCTGGGCGGCATCGGGCCACGTCGAAACGCGGCGAACCGCCCTTCCAGCTCCTCGAGATAGGCCTGGTCGAGCTCCAGCGGTGCGTCGAACAGGGCCGCGACGGCCAGCTTGGTGACGTCGTCCCGCGTAGGCCCGAGGCCGCCCGTGACGACGACGAATCCCGATCTGCGGAGCCCGCCAGCAACGGCGTCACGGATCTGTCGCCGGTCATCTGCCACACTGACACGGCGAACGACCCGCCCACCGACGGAAGTGACGGCGCGGGCGATGTCCGCGGTGTTGCTGTCGATGGTGAATCCGAGGAGGAGCTCCGTCCCGACGGTTACGACTTCAAGATCCATCGCCAGGCGCTGCCGGAGCTCCACGGAAGAGCCGGCGATACCGGTAGATGTAGACCGCGAGCGAAAACGCCGTCAGCAACACGGCCCCCCCCAGGGTGAGCGCCACGACAGTTCCGTGAAATCGCTCCCAAAAGGCCCCCAACCGCTCGGTTTCCCAGCCGAACTCGACCCGCATGTCTTTCCACGCGAACCACAGAATCGTGGCCCCGATGAAGATGTCCTGCACAATCGTCTTGATCTTCCCCGGTCCGGCCGCCGCGATGATCACACCCTTTCGCTTGGCGACGAAGCGGAACACGGTCATTGCCACTTCGCGCCCAATGAGGAGGACGGCGACCCAGAGAGGAAGACTGCCCCACCAGGGTATCTCGTACTGCCGCATTGGATACCGGGTGATCCAGTAGATAGGGATCAGCGTGGCAATGAGCAGCAGCTTGTCAGCGAGCGGATCGAGCATCTTCCCGAGGTCGGTGATCTCTCCGCGCTCGCGCGCGAGGCGGCCGTCATAGAAGTCGCTGATCGCGGCCATGAGGAAGACCCCGAAGGCGATCAACTTCGGCACATAGCCCCGAATGAAGGGAAGCAGTGCAATGACCGGCGCGAGCGCGATACGCGCCACCGTGAGGATATTGGGTAGGGTCCAGATCATCGCTGGCCCGCTCTCAGCTCAATGTCTTGAGCACCAACTTGGCTACGGCCTTGAGCGTCTCGAACACACCGTCTCCGGTAATGGCCACCGATTCGAAGAACGGGGAACGCTCGATCCAGGTCCCCTCCACCTGCTCAACCAGCATCTCTCCCTCGTGCCACGGGTTCGGCTTGGGTCGCTGCTGCGCCGGGTCGTCGACTGGCCACCCAGGATTGAGCTGCGCCTGCAGCTCCTTCACCGGCGCGGCGTTGGGCAGGTCACGTTTGTTGTACTGGACCACAAATGGGATCTTCGTCAGGTCGTAGCCGTACTCCGCCATGTTGTCGTACAAGTTCTGCATCGACTCCACGTTGGCTTCCATGCGCTCGACCTGACTGTCCGCAACGAACACCACCCCGTCGACACCCTTGAGAATCAGCTTTCGCGAGGCATTGTAGTACACCTGACCCGGCACAGTGTAGAGGTGGAACCTGGTCTTGAACCCGCGAATCGTGCCCAGATCGACCGGAAGAAAGTCGAAGAACAGGGTCCGTTCCGTCTCGGTCGCCAGCGAGACCATCTTCCCCCGAGTGTCGGGAGCGACCTTGGTGTACACGTGCTCGAGGTTCGTCGTCTTTCCGCCGAGCCCAGGCCCGTAGTACACGAGCTTACAGTTGATCTCACGAGAGGCGTAGTTGATCATCGACATGATCGGCCGGGCCTCCCGTTAATCTCCAAAGAGTTTATCAATCTCGTCCTCGGCTCCCTCGAGGAGACCTGCCTGTTCCTGACCGGCGGCGTCGGTCGCTGCCGCGCGGCGGAACATCTCTTCGAATATGGCGGACAAATCCGACACCGTCTGCTTCACCCGCAGTCGGACCATCCCCACCGTTGTCCGTTGATCGAATAGCACGACCAGGATCACCCGACGCGCCACGTCGGCGAGATACATCGACTCCTTTTCACCCTGGTGAAACAGCGACGCGAATTCCGGCTCGCCAATCATCTTGGCCAGTTGATCATTCGCGCTGAAATCGGCCGCGGTGAGCGACGCGAAGGCCGACGGATCGAACGTCAGCTGCTCCCCTGCGCGCGCCAGCAACTGGCCGGTACGATCCACGAGCATCGCGGAGCGCGCACTGGACTCCTTGAGCAGCGCGTTCAGCTGTTCGGTGATGCGCCGATGGTCGCCTTCGGCGAGAGACCAGGTTCCGGCACCGGTCATGCGCGTCTCGTGTCAGCCAAGCCGTGTCTCCATGCGCCGCGCGATTCGCTCAGCGCGTCGCCGTAACATCGGATGCTTCTCCCACGCGAGATAGTCTCGCAACAATTGGACCCCTTCCACACTGGGATGTCCGTTGAGATAGCCTAAAGCCGACAGACGACGCAAGGGCCGAGCACTGAACAAGTCCCGCCGGTGCCGCCCCATAGACTGCTGCGCGAGCACGGTTCCGAGCAGCGCCCCCGCCACGACGCCGACAATGAGCGCTCGCACCCGCGCGGCCATCATGCTCCCATGTCCCGTCGTGCGGCCAGCGCCCGCGCGATGGTGACTCCGTCCGCATACTCCAAGTCACCGCCGACCGGCAATCCCAGCGCGATCCGCGTCACTCGAACGTCGCCGGGCTCGACCACCGCTTGTATGTACGTTGCGGTCGCCTCACCCTCCATCGAGGGATTGGTCGCCAGGATCACCTCGCGAACCGCGGCACCATTTGCGAGACGCATCGAGAGGCTCTCAATGCGCAGGTCGTCCGGGCCCACGCCGTCCAGCGGCGACAGATGGCCACCGAGCACGTGGTACACTCCCCGGTATTCGCCGCTGCGTTCGATTGCACCGATGTCGGACGCCTCTTCGACCACACAGATGGTGCTGCCGTCCCGACGCGGGTCCCCGCAAATGTCGCAGGGGTCGGCTTCACTCAGATTGCCGCAGACCGAGCATGGAGCGACACGGCTCGCAACACCATTCAGCGCGCGCATCAATCGTTGGATGGCGTCGGGGGACTGCTTCAGCAGGAAGTACGTCAGGCGCGTCGCCGTTTTTCTCCCGATTCCCGGGAGCTTCGTTAGTTCGCCGATCAAGTCCTCGATCGCCGACACGCTCAAAGCGGAAACTGAAACGGGAGCGGCAACCCACCGGTGGCCTTCTTCAGCTCACTCCGATAGAGCTCCTCGGCGCGTCGCTGGGCGTCACCCACCGCCGCGAGCACCAAGTCTTCCAGCATCTCTACATCTCCGTCAGCAAGTGCCGTCTGGTCGATCGTGATGGACCGAATCTGGCCTCGTCCGTCGGCGGTCACTTTCACCATGCCGCCGCCTGCGGAGCCCGTAACGGACTGCTCGGCGAGCTCCGTCTGCATCTGCGTCAAGCGACCCTGAACTTGCTGGCCCAACTGGAAGAGCTGAGAGAGATCTGCCATGCGGCGTACAGGCACCCGTGAGTGGAAAATCCGTGTGTCGGTGCAAGCTACCCCCGGCGCTGAGGGGCCGCAAGCTATTCCAGGAGTTCGAGATCCAGCGCATCAACGGCAGCATCGAGCGTCGGGTCTTTCGACCGATACATGCGCAGTCGCTCGGCACGATCCGTGTCTTCGTGCAGCCTCTTCGGCTCGATGTCCGTCGCATTTGCAGCCGGTCCAGCGGCGTCACCTGCTGAGCCAAACACCAGCGCCACCCGATGCCCCGTGACGGTCTGAATGGCCTCCTGAACGGCCCGACGGTTCCGTTCCAACCCTTCGAGATGCGCCTCCCCTTTCGTCACGTGAAGCGTCACTCGATCTCCCTCGACGGCCACCGGCCTGGCCTGCGCCAGGCTCTCGCGAACCATCCGGCGCCGACGGCCAACTTCGGACACAACCGCGGGCCATGCGCTCGCCAGCCCCTCCGGCGTGAGTGGCACGGGTAGCCTGGGAGTGGAATCGGGGGCCGCAGCTAGCTGAGCCGGCGCGGCTACTCGAGGCGCCGCCGCTTTCGGAGCGGGCGACACCGGCTCAGGCACCGTGGGAGGCGCACCCGCTCGCAACGCGTTGAGCACCTCCGCCAACTCGACCGTGCGATCCAGCATCGCCCATTGCAGGAGCAACAGTTCGACGTGAAGTCGCGAATGCGGGCTTCGACGAATCGCGGTCTCGACGTCTCCCAGGAGCTTGAGCATCCGCAGCAGGTCGCCCGGCGTGTACCGGGACGCCTGCTGGTCGATCGCCGATCGAAGGGTCTCCGTGATGCCCTCGGGCTGTCCTCCGAGCACACGGACCAAAAGCGCTCGGACAGTCTCTCCGGCTCCGCCGACGAACTCGACGAGATCAGCGCCGGCATCGACGAGCCGCGCCACGAATGGGAACACGTCGTGTTGCCGTCGGTCAGCCACGAGGTCCAGCAGCTCGACGTAGAGCTCATCGGAGATCAGGCCGAGCACGTCCCGAACCCGTGCCGCCGTCACCGCTCCTTCGCCGAACGCCAACGTCTGGTCGAGGAGCGAGAGCGCGTCGCGCATGCCGCCGTGCGCCACTCGCGCCATCAACAACAACGCGTCGTTTTCAACGTCGATGGCCTCGTGCTCGGCAACGTAGCGAAGACGCTCGACAATGGTGTGCGGCCCGAGACGGCGGAAGTCGAAGCGCTGGAGACGGCTCATCACCGGCGCCGCCGTGTTCGCGATTTTTTGGGGTTCAGTGGTGGCAAAGACGAACACGACGCGGGGAGGCGGCTCTTCGAGAATCTTGAGGAGCGCGTTCCACGCCTCCCGAGTCAGCATGTGCGCTTCGTCGATGATGTAGACCTTGTGTCGATCCGGCCCGCTCGCCGCATAGGTCGCGCGCTCGCGGAGATCGCGTGCGTCGTCCACCCCTCGGTTGCTCGCCGCATCGATTTCGACGACGTCGAGATTCGCCGCGCCGGACCAGATCCGCTTGCAGGAATCGCAGTGTCCGCAGGGTTCTCCTTTGCCCCCTGCCTCTTCGCCCCCTGCCTCTTCGCGCCGCTCACAGTTGAGCGCCATGGCCAGGATTCGCGCCGCGCTCGTCTTCCCGACCCCCCGGGGTCCGGTCAGGAGATACGCGTGCGCCACCCGGTTCTTCGCGACGGCACCGCCCAGCCCAGCAGCGACATGCGCCTGGGCTGCAAGATCCGCGAAGCGGGTCGGGCGATATTTCCGAGCGAGAGCGAGGTATGTCATCGAGGAAGAAGAAGTGCCCCAGGCACCCCGGAGCGACTCGTGGCATCGCTTAGCGCTGCTACCTTCACGGTCCTGACGCGGTTCGCGCGCACGCGCCCCCCGGACCTGGGGCACCCGTAACCTACTCGGGAGAGCATCGTCTGGGCCACCCCGCCACCACACACCGATCGATCGCTCACGAGTCGCTGTTTCTCACCGGTCCCCACCGGCGCGCGTCCAGGTACTGGGAGCCAAGAGCACCAGCAGCGTGTAGAACTCCAGTCGCCCGAGTAGCATCAGTGCTGAGAGCACGACGTGCGCGGCCGGGCCCATGCCGCCGTAGTGCGAAGCGGGGCCGACGTCCCCCAAGCCAGGTCCGATGCTGGACATCGCCGCCAGCGCTGCACTGAGCGCGGTCACGAGATCATAGCCCATCGCGGCGATGAGCATGGTGCCCACACCGTGGGTGAGCACGTAAAGCGCGAGGAAGGCCAGCACGTTGTGAAGCACCTCAGGACGAATGGCCCGGCCGCCAAGCTTCGTCACCACCACCGCCTGCGGATGCAGCACCTTCGTGACTTCACCTGCCACGTGCTTGAGCACCACTCCAGCCCGCACGGTCTTGAATCCACCGCCCGTGGACCCGCCCATCGCACCCATGAACATGAGACCCAACAGGATCACTTGGCCAAACGCGGGCCATGCGGCAAAGTCAGTTGTGGCAAACCCGGTCGTCGTATGAACTGCCGTCACATTGAATACCGCCCGCCCGAGAAGGCCCACGCTCCACGCCTCACCCGCCAGCAGCAGCGTCGCCAGAATCACCGCCCATGCAATCGCCATCGTCCCAACGTACCAGCGCCATTCCTCGTCCCTCACCCATGAGTTCCAGCGACCAACGGCCAAGCGGTAATGCAGCGTGAAGTTCGTTCCGGCAAGTAGCATGAACACAACTGTGACCCATTGGATCGGTGACGAGAACCCTCCAATCGATGCCGTGCGAGTCGAGAATCCCCCCGTGGCCAGACAGCTCATGGCGTGGTTCACCGCCTCGAAGATCGTCATCCCCAAGAACCAGTAGATCACGGCCAGCACGAGCGTGAGCAGTGCGTACACCACCCACAGGAGCCGGGCAGTCGAGGCGATCCGAGGCCGGAGCCGCTCACTGGGAATCCCGGGCGCCTCTGCACGGAAGAGCTGCGCGCCACCCATCCCGAGGAGCGGGAGGATCGCCACACCTAGGACGATGATCCCCATGCCCCCCAGCCAGTGTGTGACACTGCGCCACAGGAGCACACTCCGAGGCAACTCCTCGATAATCGAAAAGACCGTGGCGCCAGTGGTCGTAAACCCCGATACCGACTCGAATACCGCTGCCGCAACAGTCGGTGCCGTCCCGGTGAGGATGAACGGCAGGCTGCCGAACAACACGACGGCGATCCACCCCACTCCCACAATGGCCACCCCCTCACGGGGGTTGATCGAGACTTCGCGCGGCGTGAGTCTCCACAGTCCCAGTCCTGCGATCGCCGTAACCATCACTGCGGCGAGCCAGGCCACCAAGAGCCCTTCGCTTGCCGCAAACACAACGGACGGCAGCATCGCGCACGCCGTCCACATGACGAGCGCACCGACGATGTGCAGGACTTCGCGGAAGTTCACGACGGGAAGAGTTCCGTCACAGCCTGTACCGCATCGGGAAGCGCGAACACGATGGCGGTGTCTCCCGCCTGCACGTCGTCATTCCCCCGCGGCACAACGACGTCCTGTCCCCGAATGATGGCTGCGACGATCGCACCCTTCGGGAACGGAATACTGGAAAGCATCTGACCCACGACCGGCGATCGGGTCGAGACCTCGAAGGAGATCGCCTCGGCATCACTCCCCTCGAACGTCGCGACACGAGTCACGTTGCCACGACGCACATACCGGAGAATCGCGTTCGCCGCCGAAAGGCGCGGACTCACGGCCGCATCGAGACCGATGTGGCGCGCCAGCGGGATGTAGTCCCGCTTGTTGACCAGCGTTATCACGTGTTTGGCGCCAGCCCGCCGCGCCACCAACGACGAGAGAATGTTGGTTTCGTCGCTCTCCGTGAGAGCCACGAAGCCGTCGGCGCCCCCAACCCCCTCCAGTTCCAAGAGTTCCAGGTCAGTCGCGTCCCCGTGCAACACCAGCACTCGCTCCAACTGCTCAGCCAGCTCCTGCGCCCGTTGGCGATCACCGACAAGCATTGTCGTCTGCAGTCCGTGCAGAGGAAGCAGGCGCGCCAAGTAGTACGCCTCGACGGTCCCTCCCGTGATAATGACCCGCTTCAACTGTGCTTTCGCGAATCCCAACAGCTCGAGGGAGTTCGGCACTTCCTCGCTCTTTGCCGCAACGTAGAGGTGATCACCTGCACGGATCACGGTGGTGCCGGTCGGCACGATCGTGGTGCCGTCTCGCTCGACCGCAACCAGCAGAATCGGTCGATGTCCCTCCTCCTCGGCCAGCTGCATGAGGGTCCGGCCGACGATGGGGGCTCCTTCCGGCACGATGAAGCCCAGCAGTTGCAGTCTTCCTCCGGCAAACACGGCGACGTCCGTGGCCGCGGTCGACTGCAACAGTCGCATCGTCTCGAGTGCAAGCTCCCGCTCCGGGTTGATCAGGACATCCACGCCAAAGGTGTCGGGCTTGAGGTTACGCGTGTCACGATAGAAATCGGGGTTCGACACTCGGGCGACTTTGACCAGTCCGGAAACGCTGCGAGCGCTCATGCAGGAGACGAGATTCACCTCGTCGATGTTGGTGACGGCGAGCAGCATGCCTGCTTTCTGAACGCCGGCGTGCTCGAGCACGCCGGTGCTTGTGCCGCTACCCTCGACGACTGCCACATCCAGGTGATTCGCGACGTAGTCAAGGCGGCGTGGCTCGACGTCGACGATCACCACGTCGTGTTGCTGGCTCGAGAGCCGATCGGCGACGTAGTACCCTACTTCACCCGCACCGACGACGACGATGTGCATGTGCTCCTCGCTGGGAATGACGGCGGGCGGCCGGCAGCCGAGTCACTGACGCCACCCGTGAGTCCTTCGCTCCATGTGGGCCAATAACGCCAGCCACTCTGGGACTCGCAAGTCCAACCGCTGCGTTGGACCGGGCTCCGCTACTCTAGGGCGCCCCCGATTTGCTCTGCCGCCCATTCAACATCTGCGCGAGAGACATCGAGGTGGGTCACCGCTCGGAGTCGTTTCGGGCCAAAGGGTACGAGCAATACCCCGCGTTCCTCGAGCGCGGGCAGCACCGTGTCCGCGGTGTCTCGATCTCGCACCAGGTCCAGCATTACGATGTTGGTGTCGGGCGGAACCGGACGGACGGCCCGGTGTCCCTCGAGACGTTCTGCTAGGAGTGCCGCGTGAGCGTGATCGTGGCAGCAGCCAGAATGCCCGACTGTCGCATTGCGCCGCCAAAACGACGCCGCACCTCCCACGCCGCATGCATCAGATCGGCGCTGCCTGCCAGGCAGCTGCCCACTGGACATCCCAGGCCCTTGGAGAGCGAGACCATGACCGTCGCGGCACCTCTCGCTGGACGCGCAGGTGGCACTCCGAGGGCGACGGCGGCGTGCCACAGCCGGGCACCGTCCAGGTGCAGGGCTACTCCGCGCTCTTCGGTAAGGCGCACAATGTCGTCCCACACATCGAGCGGCATCACCTTGCCACCGGCGGCGTTGTGGGTGTTCTCTGCACACACGAGACCAATACGCGGAACGTGGGGAGATGCCGGGCGCCACGCATCGGCCACGTGTTTCGCGGTGAGAATGCCGTCGGCCGTGGTGACGGGTCGGATCTGCGCGCCACTGAGCCCTGCGATCCCTGCCATCTCATAGTGCACCAGGTGCGCGTTTGCCTCGAGGATCACCTCGGTTCCACGTGCTCCATGCAGCACGTGGAACCGAGGTGATCCTCGGTTCCACGTGCTGCATGGAGCCATACGGCCACCTGGTTGGCTTGAACGCCGGAGGGGAAGAAGAGCGCAGCGTCGAGGCCAGTGAGCTCGGCGATGCGCGCCTCCAGACGGCGCGTCGTGGGATCGCCGTCCAGCACGTCGTCGCCGACCTCGGCGGCGGCCATCGCCTCACGCATGCCGAAGGACGGTCGCGTGACCGTGTCGCTGCGCAGGTCCACCACTCGATCACCTCTCATCCGCATCTCCTGACTCGGGCGGCAACGTTGTCACACTGTCGAATGGGTCTCAGCCGAGGATCGCCCGTTGCTCTCGTTGTCGTCGCATGAGGTCGTAGGTCTCTGCCACCTCGGCACCGACAAGGAAGATCACGGCCATGGCGTAGACCCACACCACGAGGAGCAGAACGGCGATTGCGTTCGTATTCGAGATGAGGCGGTCAATCGTCGCAAACTCTGACAGGTTCGTGCGCGTAGGTGCCGCCTTGTACACAATGACGAACAGCGCGACCCCCAACCCGTAGGTCGACAATCCAATCACGAATCGACCGATCCACGGATCGTCAGCAAAGCGGACCGTCAGGAAGGCATTGGCCATGAGCAGGACCAGGGTCACAACGACCAGTGAGAGGTCCACCGCCTTGCCGCGAAAGGCCGACCGGCTCTCATGTGTATCGAAGATTTCGTTGAGTGCCGCGCGCGTGCCGCTGAAGAACCGCGTGGCGAACCACAAAAAGAGCGGAATGCCGAACGAGGAGAGTTGTCCCCGGCTTTCCACGACGCCCGCAATCAAGTCCTCGGCGCGGCGCAGCGGCCCGTCGCCACTGTCGGCACCGGCCGGGAGCACTCGATCGAGCAGGACGATGACATCCGCCATCGCCTGCTCGCCGGAGTGCACAAAGTAACCCAACGTCGCAAGGAGGAGCAGCGCGAAGGGGAGCGACGCGAGCAGCGCGTCAAACGTCAGGGCACTGCCGAGGAAGAGAATGTTGTCTTCGTACGCCCCGACGAACACTCGACGGACGAAGCCAAGCGGCGAGAATGCCCACCCACGACGAGGTGGAGCCTGCACGAGTGGGGGCGAAGTTCCCGTTAGTCGGCGTCGACCTCGTCGGCGTCGGCCACGTCAACGCTGGCCGCGCGTGAATCGGCGAGACGGCGATCAAGCTCGTCGCGAGCGGAGTGAACCGCGGCACGCCCAGCATCCAGTGCGTCTTTCGCGCTCTCCTTCTTCTCGCGATAGGTTCGCCGCGCCGACTTGAACCGCTCGTCGAAACGGTCGCGCGCCTTGTCGTATTCGTCTTCGACCCGGTGTCCCCAATCCTCGGCGCGGGACCGCGCATCGTCCGTGAGCTTCTTGCCACGCTCCCGCAGCGCCTCGCGCGTCTCTTCCCCGCTCTTGGGTGCCAGAAGCAGGGCGGCGCCGGCCCCGACCAGCAGTCCAAACAGAAATCCCCCAATCCCCCCACCCGACTTCTCGATGATGATCACCGGCTTGTCGTCTCGAACATGTGCCATGATGAATCCTCCTTGCCCCAATCCGACGCCACGAACCCCAACGCGCCCAAGTATCCTACGCAGTTGCCAACCCTGAAGTTACCACAGGGCAAAATACCCGTCAAAATGCCACTGCCAGCCCGTCATACGCCGGCGCAACACCCGATGGCAGCCGGGCTTCAAGCTCCGCGTGCGAGTGCCGATGGGTCAGGTGGGTCAGGAACGTCTGTCTCGCTCCGATTCGCTCCGCCAAGGCCACCGCCTCCGGGATCGAGAGATGAGTCGGGTGCGACTTCTCGAACAGCGCGTTCAGCACCAAGAGCTCGACCCCACGCAGCGCGTCGACGGTACGCGTCGGAATCTCCTTCGCATCGGTCAGGTAGGCGACCGGCCCGATCCGGTAGCCATAAACACGGGTGCCGCCGTGATCGACCTCAACCGGCAGGACGGCGCACCCCTCCACGGTTAGCGTTTCAAATGGGGGGACCCCTCGTGGATGCAACTCGGGCTTGCTCGTACCCGCTTGCGGTGAGACGCTCGAGTCGAAGATGTACGCGAAGCGATGAGTGAGCTCGCGAATGGTCTCCGGCGGGCCGAACACTGGTACTTCGCCCCGCCTCACGGACATCGCGCGCAGATCGTCGATGCCAGCCACGTGGTCGGCATGGTCATGGGTGAACAGCACGGCATCGACCGCGGCGACGCGGGCCTCGACTAGTTGGAGGCGTAGCTCCGGCGGCGTATCGATCAAGAGGCGGGGACCCCCGTCGATCTCGACAAACGCCGCGGTGCGCGAACGACGGTCCCTCGGATCTCCGGACACACACACTCGGCAGTCACACCCGATGACCGGCACCCCGAACGACGTGCCGGATCCGAGAATCACAAGCCTCCCACTCACGGGACCGTTCGGTGCCCCAGGAGCGGGCTCATCCATCACGGGGGACCGGAACCCCCAGCGCTGCAGCGAGCTCGGAGAGCGCGGCACCCGCGGTCGTCATCCAAGAGACCGTTGCGAGGGACGACAACGGCGTGGGTTCGGGGTTGATCTCGATGACCGGGATCCCGGTAGACACCGCCATTTCAGGCAGCGCCGCCGCTGGGTAGACCACTGCCGACGTCCCCACCACGACGGACGCGTCCGCGTCTCGCACGGCAGCCGACGCTCGCTCAAACGCCCCCGTCGGCAGCGACTCACCAAACCACACGACACCTGGTCGTATCGGGCTTCCACAGGTCGAACACAGAGGCGGTCGCACCT
The DNA here is from genome assembly GCA_039588055.1 of Gemmatimonadota bacterium. Classification (GTDB taxonomy): domain Bacteria; phylum Gemmatimonadota; class Gemmatimonadetes; order Gemmatimonadales; family GWC2-71-9; genus JAOTVV01. The sequence goes on from JBDHAN010000011.1 coordinate 42,283, forward strand.
CGCCGCTCTCCGGAACGGCGAGATCGGAAAGCTCGGCAGCATCGAAGGGATGCCCAGCATCGAAACACCGAAACGCATCGAGCGCGCCGTGAAGTTCGATGACGTCCTCGCTCCCGGCGCGTCGGTGTAACCCGTCAACGTTTTGCGTCACGACGGTGAAGCCCGAAAACGTCTGAGCGAGGGCCGCGAGGGCGAGGTGACCCGCGTGCGGTTCTGCTTGCTGCACGAGGCGGTGGCGCCAAAGGTACCAGCCAAACACCCGGGCTGGCGCACGCCCGAACGCCGCGGCCGTCGCGAGTTCCATGGGATCATACTGCGCCCAGAGCCCGTGTTGGGCATCGCGAAAGGTCGGCACGCCAGACTCCTGAGACATGCCGGCGCCGCTCAGCACAACAACTCGTCGCGCCGACGTGAGCAAATGCACCACGCGCTCGCACTCAGGAGTCATGATGTTCTCCACACGAATCCACGTTCCCACACAGTCTCCACACGGCATGTGCAATATACGTGTGGAATTCGTGCCACTTGGAGCTAAAAGAGCACCTCCACACCCGCTCGAATGAGTCGGGGCGGCCCGTAGAAAAAGAGTGGCTGCGCGAAATCGCGCGCGGCCCGCTCGAACAGCGGGAACAGCTCAGAACGGCCGCTGACGAGACCATCGCCATCGAGGTCCGCCCAGGGCCGATACCGCGGCGACTCGTAGGGGATCGGCTGAGGGTTGGCGAGATACGCAGCCTCCGCCATCGCGACGATCTGGCCCTCCGCGGCGGAAGGGTCACCGCTGTCACGCCGGACCGCCACGACGTTTCGCCGGTTGAGCACGTTACGGACGTCGGCGAAGACCCCCACTCGCCATCGGCCGGTACCGAACACTCGGCGGACGAGCACATCGAGTGTGGATTGACCGGGGAGGCGCTCGCTGTTGGGAACCCCGATCAGTAAGTCGCCACCAACGCTCGTACGCGTGAATGGGAGACCGGAGCTCCACCGCCCGATCACGGTGAACTCTGTCCCACCCGGCACGACACCCCATCGCGGTGGCACACGAGCCCGGCCCACCAGGACAACCGAATGCCGGCGGTCGAAGTCGAGCGGGAACGCGGTGGTGGCCGGAACGATCGTATCGCCGACGGGTGTGATCTGGAGCCTTCGAAATAGATCGCGGGCATCGTTGGCCGTAGCCTCGGCCTTCTGGAGAACATACGATGCCCGCACACCGACGCCGCTCCGGAAGTCGCGTTCGACGGACACCTCCAAGCCCTTCACTGTCCCGAAGTCCGCATTGCCGAACACCGCACTGTCCGGGTCGACTCCAAGGGGCACCGATGCGATGAGCCCGTCGAGCCGACGGACATAGACGCCAACCCTGAGGCCGACAGCATCAGATACCCGAGCACGGACTTGAAAGTCGTACTGGGTCACCGTCTCAAACCCAAGATCTGGGTTCCCCCGTCGAAACCGACCGGTGCGCAGCGTATCGTCGAACGCCGCGTCGACGAGATATTGGAAATCCGGTGGCTGGGCAAAGCGCCCCCAGCCGGCAACGAACACGGCTCGGCCCAACGAGGTCGACACGGCGACGCGCGGTCCGAGCGTTGCCTTGGTCCCCGACACCCCATCCGTCTGGCTGGAACGTCCGTTGAACACGTCGGCTCGCAACCCGGCCGTAATCGTCAGGTCGGCGGCCCGCTGCTGCAGCTCCATATAGCCGGACGCTTGTACCGGTGAGAAACTCGAGCTGACTGGGAGTGGTGCTCCTGCCGTCACCGATCGATAGGCTTCGAGTCTCGTGAACGTCTGCACGTCCTGCTTCACATACTCGGCACCAGCCCTGAGGTCCGTGTCCGTGCCCGGGCCAATCAGGACATCGAGCCGCACCCGACCCTCCCGAAACCGATTCCAGACGATTTGACCTCGCGTCGAGCTCGTGGTGAAGAACGCCGGTATCCCCCACGGGGCGTTCGCGACGAACTGTGGCGGATCAACCCCTGGAATCGGGTCAAGCGCGGCCACGGTGTCACGGGACACGGCGATGGCTTCACCGGCGAACTCTGGACCGGCAAATGTGAACCCTCCGAGACGGAGCCCCGCCGGATCCAACGCCGGTGCGCGCAGGGCTTCCCGCTCGAAGTACCCTACCCGGAGGTCGGCGATCACCGCGGTGCGCGCAGTCGGCGAGGACGTGCGCCGAAGGTGTATGGATGCCAGGCGGCCACTCAGCCGCTGCGCCGGCCCTCGCTCGCCGGCGTACTTGAGTTCGGGGTCAAAGAGGCACCGACGCGACTCCGACACCACGCCCAATACGCGGAGCGTTTCCCGCTGGCCGAGAGGGATCGTGAGCTTCCCGAGGGCGTCGTACCGCTCGCCGGAGTTGTTCGGCAGCAGGTGGGGCTGGGAACTCCGGGGATCCAGCGTGTCCCCCGGGGCCGGTGCGTTCACCGGATCGTCGTCAACGCGGGCCTCGGCCTCGAACACAGCGAAGAACCTCACCCTGCCAACGAGTGGCCCTCCCAGCGTCGCCGACACCCGATCGAGACCGACGTTCCACCCCGCAGGGAGTGATCGATCGGTTTCCAGCGCGACTCGACCGGCGAGCGCATCACCGCCGTCACGGGTGGAGGCGGCCACGATTCCTGAGAGCGCCTGGCCGTACACCGCGGAGAGCCCACTCGTAACCAGCGTGGCTTCCTCGAGAGCGACGGTTGGGATGCGGAGGCCCAACCTCCCGGTGGACGCGTCAAGCTGATTCTTGATACCCAGCCCGTCCACAACCAGGATCTCCTGCCCGAGGCGTCCGCCTCGAAATGATCCATCGACGACCCCAGCCTGAAGCTCGATGGCTTCCGCCAAGGTGGTCACCGGCAGATCGCGCAACTCTGCTCCGGTTATCGTTTGAATCGACTGCGGCGCCCGTGGATCCAACAGTCGATCAGGGCGCGCCTCGACAGCCAAAGCGGGAAGCGGAACTGCCTCTGGGCGCAACTGAAAGTCGACGGTTATCGACCGGCCCGCCGTCACCAAGACGCTGTCCCACGTCGCGGGCTGGAAGCCCGCGGCCCGTGCAACGACACGATGGTACCCACTCGCGACATCGCGAACGATGTAGCGGCCGCTCTGGTCGGTGGTGGACCCGCGGGCTCCATCATCGAGGGTCACGATGGCACCTGGGACCGGCTGGCCATTCAGCGCGTCGGCGACCTGACCGGTGATCATACCGCCGGACTGCGACCATAGAGGCGCCGGAGCAGTGAATGCAAGCAGCACCGTGGCAGCGAGGAGTTTCACGGCAGCTCGAGCAACCAGAGGTCGGCCGCATTCCCGACCATGATCTCGGCCACGAACCGCCGACTTCCCGGAACGCCGTGGATTCGCCCGACCCGACCCGGTGCCGGGACCGTGCCCACGGGAATCCCCGTGGTTGGGTCCAGACGCTCAACGTTGGGTGGTGCTACCTGAAGCACCCCCAATGGCTCACCGTCTACCGAGGCCAGGATGGAGACGTCTGCGGAAAACGCCCCGACAACGCGTGCCTGGACACTGTCGCGGGGAAGGTGGAGCAGAACCCGGGGCGCGCCCGCCCGAATCAACCACATGCCGGAGTCAGGTGCCGCCGCGTAGGTGATTGCGCCGTCTGCGCCCACGATTTCCAGGAGCTCTCCAGACTGCACTGACAGATCCGCGACGCCGTATGCCGCAAACAGCGTGTCTGCCGAGCCACCACCTCCACTCACAATGCTCTCGTCACCCACGACGAATCGGAGCACCCCTGCTCGCGGCCACGACAGCTGCTGCACAGCCGACACCCGTCGCCCGTCCGGCAGCCAGAACGGCAGCGCGAACTCGGCAGCGGGGATGCTTGGCGCGTCGACTGGGGCGACGACGAGACGGCGCGTCGTTGCGCCAAGTCGAAACGGGCGTCCCTGGTCCCGCACATACGCCACCCGCCCGTCCGACGACAGTGCCGGTTCGACCATCGTGTCGACCAGCGAGTCGGATGCAGCGCTTCCGACGCACGACACCTGGCTGAGCGTGCCGACACCGATGGGAAGGAAGGCAAGACAGCGATCGAAGTCAGACCGTCCCGCCTCGAGCCGGCTGAACACCACGACGTCGCTGCTAGCAGTCGGATAGCGATCGTCGCCGGGGTTGAAGGTGAGTCGGATCGGCGGGGTGTCGCTGAACGGCCCAAGCGGTTCCGGGTCGTCGACGGCATAGGGTGAGGTATGATCGCAGCCGACCAGGATGATCAGGATGGCCAGGGTCGGCGCCAGTCGCAAAGCCATGCAGCCTGGCTCTTGGGGTTCAGTCGTGCGCCGACGGATAACGACGCTGCACGTAGTCGTCCAAGATCTCGATGAACTCCTCGACGATTCGTTCTCCCTTCAGCGTCACCCGAAGGTTCCCGTCGACGTACACAGGAGCTTTGGGTTCCTCGAAAGTCCCGGGAAGAGAGATACCGATGTTGGCGTGCTTCGACTCGCCGGGCCCGTTGACGACGCACCCCATCACGGCCACGCGCATCTCCTCCACCCCGGGATGCCTATCGCGCCATCGTGGCATCTGCGTACGGAGATACCCCTCGATCTGCTCTGCCATCTCCTGGAAGAACGTGCTCGTGGTGCGCCCGCATCCAGGACACGCGGTGACCTGGGGCGCGAAGCTCCGCAGCCCCAACGACTGCAACACCTCCTGCGCCACGCGAACTTCTTCGGTACGGTCTCCTCCCGGAGCGGGCGTCAACGACACGCGAATCGTGTCGCCGATGCCTTCCTGAAGGAGGATTGCGAGTCCTGCGGCACTTGCCACCATCCCCTTGGTTCCCATACCGGCCTCGGTGAGACCGAGGTGCAGGGGATAATCCGATCGCGGGGCGAGGCGCCGGTACACCTCCACGAGGTCCTGCACCTGCGACATCTTCACTGAGAGGATGATGTGGTCGTGCGGTAGTCCTGCCTCCTCTGCGAGCTCGGCGGAACGCATCGCGCTCTCGACCATGGTATTGAGGGTGACGTCTTCGGCCGCCAGGGGCTCCGGCCGCTTCGCGTTCGCGTCCATCAGCTCGGTGAGGAGCTGGCGATCGAGCGAACCCCAATTGACGCCGATCCGGACGGGCGTGCCGTGGGCGACCGCAATCTCGACAATAGTGCGAAAGTTTTCGTCCCGACGTCCTGCACCGACGTTTCCCGGATTGATCCGATACTTCGCCAGCGACTGTGCCAACGCTGGATACTTGGCAAGCAGCAGGTGACCGTTATAGTGGAAATCTCCAATGATGGGGACGGTGATCCCCACGTCCCGGAGGCGTGCCACGACGTGCGGCACGGCATCCGCCGCGCGTTCGTTGTTCACCGTTACGCGTACCAGTTCGCTGCCGGCACCGGCCAACGCGGCAACCTGCTCCACCGTCGCACCCACGTCGGCGGTATCCGTGTTTGTCATCGACTGCACCACAACTGGGTGTGCCGCGCCCACTTGGACACCGCCGACACGAACCGAGACGGTCGGTCGGCGCGAGAGAGCTTGCATGTGCGGAATATAGACGACGGAGATGGGCTCTGGCGGAGCCCCTAGCAGCGAGCGCTCCAGTCGATCGCGAATTCGCCGGCGCATTCGGGACACGTGAGTCCGGCGGGTTGCCCGTTGCCGAGCCGTGTACGGCCCCGACACGACGGACACACAACGTACGTGAGGTCAAAGCCGCTTTCGGATATCCGTTTGGCGCCCGGCTCCGCTCCGTCCCACTGAACAACGCTCCAGGACACTGGTTGGTCGTCCCGAACATCGACCTGTTCGCGGCGAACAGGAACGTTGCGGGTGCTCACGTTCACGACGAGCATGCCCGATCGCCCCCTCCCCACCACAACATACCACGCCCCTCGCCGCAGCCCGTGCACTCCCGAACCCTTGATTCGAGCCCATTGCTTGGCCGCCATCATGCTGTCCTCCTCGTCAAGGAGCCGAGGTCCGCCACGGCGAGCGGGAGTCGAAACCTGTTCATGTCCCAAACTACAAACCTCAGGGGCGTTGCGGCAGTCGCTCAAACGAAAACGGGGCGACAGTCTCCCTGTCGCCCCGTCGCGTCCCTATCAGTCGGCCATCAGCCGCATTCGCTGAATCCGCACACGTGACACTTCATACATCCCTCGGCGAACTCGAGTTGCGACCCGCAGTCCGGACAGGCCCCCGCATGCTGCTCAGCGTCGAGTTGATGCCGTTCAACCAAGGCCTCTTCGGGACCGGGGCCCGACGCGGCCTTCGACCGGACCACCACGCCCCCTGCACGCTGGGACTCGTCCAGCAGATCCTGCTGAATACCCTGCTTGTCGTGCATCCATCGCTCGATGGCGATGCCGACCGCATCGGGCACGGACAACACCTTGTTCGGCCCAAGCCCCACTGCCCGATCGGAGGAGATCATTCGGAGCTGGCGGTGGATCTCCTTAATCGGGATGCCGGAGCGAAGGCCAAGCGAAATCAGCCTGCCGATGGCCTCCACGTCCGCCATCAGTGCGCCGCCGGCCTTGCCAAGGCTCATGAACATTTCGAACGGCTGACCCAGGTCGTCCTCAGTGATCGTCACGTAGAGCGTACCCAGCGGCGTCTCCAGCCTGCGAGTGGCGCCGCGCAGGAGCTCTGGACGGGATCGTTTAGCCCGCCGCTGAAGGTTCTCCGACTCGACCTCATGCATCTTCTGCTTTGTGCGGGCGAGCTCGGCCTCAAGCTCTGCGATGGTCGACTTGAGCTCGGCAACTTCGGAATCACGCGCGCTCATCTCGGCGGCGCCGGCGTTCTGTTGCACCTCTTTCGCCGTCTTGCCGGTCGATAGCACCTGTTGATCGCGGCTGCCATCACGGTAGACCGTGACGCCTTTACAGCCCATCTGATGGGCCGTCTCGTAGATCGCGCGGACGTCGTCCTCGGTCGCGTCGTTCGGGAAATTGCAGGTCTTGCTGATCGCGCTGTCCGTGTGCTCCTGAAACGCCGCCTGCATGCGAATGTGCCACTCTGGGGTCACGTCGTGAGCCGTCACGAACACCCGGCGCCAGCGCTCGGGCACCTCCGGAAGATCGATGTGACCCTCTTCGGCAATGCGTTGAATGAGAGCTTCGGAGTACCAGCCCTCCCGTTGGGCAACTGCCACGAAGTCGTCATTCACATCGGGCATCAGGACGCCGGCCTGATTGCGCATGAACGCTATGGCAAAGAGTGGCTCGATCCCCGATGAGCAACCGGCAATGATCGAAATCGTGCCGGTGGGCGCCACCGTCGTGAGATTGCAGTTACGGAGCCGGCGGTCTGCCCGAACTCGACGGCCCTCGCGATTTCGAGCACAAGTCTCCTCTGGACCCCAGATGCTCCGATCCCACTCCGGAAACACCCCGCGTTCCTCGGCCAGCCGCTCGCTCGCCACCTTGGACTCGTCGTCTACGAACCGCATGACTCGACGCGCCCACTCGATGGCTTCGTCTGAGTTGTATGGGACTCCGATCCTGATCAGCAAATCGGCCCAGCCCATCACCCCGAGGCCGATGCGCCGGATCCGATTGGCCAGCGCCGTGATCTCCGGCAGCGGATACCGATTGACGTCGATGACATTATCGAGAAAATGCGTGCACAGATGGACGCTGCGCCTCAGGCCGTCCCAGTCTACCTGACCGTCCCGCACGAACGCGCCAACGTTGATTGAACCCAGATTGCAGACATCGTACGGCAGCAAGGGCTGCTCACCGCACGGGTTGGTCGCTTCGTAGCTGCCCAGATGGGGAACGGGGTTGTATTCGTTTGCCCGGTCAATAAAGAACACTCCGGGCTCACCGGTCTTCCACGCCCCATGAACGACCTTGTCGAACACGTCACGGGCATCTAGTTGCCCGACGACCTCACCCGTCCGCGGGTGCATGAGATCATAGAGCTCGCCGCGCTCGACCGCCTGCATGAATGCGTCCGTGACACCAACGGAGATGTTGAAGTTCGTGATCTTGGTAATGTCGTTCTTGCAGGTGATGAACTCCAAGATGTCCGGATGATCGACCCGCAGAATGCCCATGTTGGCACCGCGGCGGGTTCCGCCCTGTTTGACCACCTCGGTCGACGCATCGTACAGCGACATGAACGACACCGGCCCAGACGCAACCCCCATGGTCGAGCGGACGACGTCGTTCTGGGGACGGAGCCGCGAGAACGAGAAGCCAGTTCCGCCTCCCGACTGGTGGACGAGCGCCATGTTGCGCAGCGTGTCGTAGATCCCGCTCTTCCCGCAGGAAAGGGAGTCATCGACCGGGAGCACAAAACATGCTGAGAGCTGACCCAGGGGACGGCCGGCGTTCATCAGGGTGGGGCTGTTCGGCATCCAGACGCGCGACGCCATCAGATCATAGAACGTCCCGGCCAGCTCCTCGACGGCCTCGGCGCTGGCCCCGTAGCGGGAGTCCGCCGCCGCGATCGTCCGAGCGACGCGCCAGAACAGACCATCTGGCGTTTCGGCCGGCTGGCCCGCGTCATCTTTGACTAGGTATCGGCGCTCGAGCACCGTGATGGCATTCTCACTCAGTTGTGGCGTCATGCGATTCACGGAACGTTCCCCCAATGCCATTGCTGCCCCGCTCGAGCGCGTGAAGGGTTCATGTTGTCAAAAACTGATGCGAAAGAGAGATCGGCCGACGGTTCGGCGCGGCGGAGCAAACTAGAAATCCCGCCGACAGCACGCAAGTGGGACGGACACCCGCACGCCTCCGGCCTTTCCGAGTATTCACATCACATATCTGCTTCCGAGGTGCGGCGAGCGATACTATCGGGGAGCTCTATCGCGGTCGCCCCTGAATCGGAAGACGCAACCACGCATCCACCGGCTGCCCGTTCTTCACAGCCGGCCGGTAGGTCATGCGCCGACGGGCAAACGCCTGCGCCGCGAGGTCGAACGCGAGGTTGCCGGAGCGTGTGTGCCAGTCCATCTGCCCTACGGAGCTGTCAGCCAGCACCTTGACCCAGAGGATCGCCCGTGGGCTGCCCTGCACCCCTTCCGGCAACGGAATGACCGGCACTCCCGTTGGGCGGGGGGCTTGATCGAAGCACGCGCTATTGAGGTTGTACGTGTCACCGGACCGCGGATCGGTGCACTGCGCAACGGGGGGCGGCGGCTCAACCGGCTGGATGCGGGTCTGGGTGACCCGCAGGCGGACGGTGTCTCCCCGAGCAACGGACGTCGAGGTTTCGAAATCCTGATATCCCGAGCGCGTTACGCGGATCGTGTAGGAGCGCGGCTCAAGCACATAGGTCGTGCCCTGCATGGCCTCTCCGTCGAGAGAGACGCGGGCACGGGAACTGACGTTGGTGAGGACAAGCACACCGGTTGGGGGCAACGGAGGTGGTGGCGGCGCCGTGTCTTCGGCAACCGCAGCCGAGTCGTCTGTTGGGCCGGAATCGCCCGTGGCCACCAGAAGGGACTCCGGCACCTGCGAGCCCAGGGAGTCGTCCGGCAGGATTGGAAGATCCTCTCCGCCGCGTGCCAGAAGCCCTTCGACGAAGGGCAGCGGCCACACCGCATCCATGACGAAGTACCAGTAGCCTCCTGCCCCGCCGAGACCCAGGAACGCCATGACGAACAGTCCCACCAACATGCCGCCGCGCCTCGATCCCTTTTCCCGCTTCGGTGTGGGCTGGGGAATCGGCGTCGTCGGTGTGCTTGGCCGCGCTGCGGTCGGAAGACCCTCCAACCCGACCTCGGCGGACGGGATCACGGCGGTGGGAAGCTCGGCAACGGAGGTCCTCAGCGTCTGCTCGCCAGCCGCCGCTCCACCCTGCAGCACAGCCGCCAACTCAGCAGCCGACTGGAAGCGATCCTCGGGTGCCTTCGCCATCATGCGCCGGATCACGGCAAACAGCTCACGCTCCGCGCCCGAACCGAGGGCCGGCGTCGGCACTTCGTCCATGATGTGCTTGTACCCGATCGAAAACGCATCCTCCCCGTCGAAGGGCACGCTGCCCGTCAGGCACTGGTACGCGACGACGCCGAGGGAGTAGAGATCGCTCCGACCGTCGAGCGACTGCGCCCGTGCTTGCTCGGGACTCATGTAGTGCGGCGTGCCAATCGACATCCCTGTCCCTGTCAGCCGGGTTCCGCTTGCTGCCTTGGCGATGCCGAAGTCGGTCAGCACCGCATGGCCCAGCTCGTCGAACATGATGTTGTCGGGCTTGATGTCCCGATGCACGATGTCATGCGTGTGAGCGTAGTGCAGCGCGCCAGCGGTCTCCACCAACATGCGGCGAATCTCATCGACGCTCAGCTTGCCGCGCTGTTCCAAGAGCCCTGACAGTGAGCCGCCGCGCAAATACTTCATCACGAAGTAGATCACGCGACCGGTCTTTCCCACACGATAGATGGGAATGATATGCGGATGCTCCAGGCCTCCCGCGGTGCGCGCCTCGCGCTGAAACCGCTCGACGAACTGCTTGTCGAAGGCGAGGGAGAACGGGAGGACCTTGATGGCGACGTCGCGCTCGAGATGCTTGTCTCTCGCTCGGTAGACAATCGCCATGCCACCGCGACCAAGCTCGTCCTCGAGTCCCCACTCCTCCTGCAGGGCATCGCGAACGGCTTCAAATTCACTCAGTTCCGACGAGTCGTCCCTGGGCGCTCCGGTCACTGTGGAGAAATCGAGACCGCAGGACGGACAGAACTTGGCGTGATCGTCGGTTTCGCCCCCACAACGGGAACAGTACATCGCGTCTCCCAAGCTCACCGAAGCTTAGAAATCACCACACCCCTGTCAAGCAACTTACCTGCCCTGCACCTCGAGTGTGGCCTCACGCTCGATACGTTGGTTGTTCTGGGGATCTTCGACTGTGACGCGAAGCACATATTGGCCCGGCTTCAGCGCGCTGATGTCAACGGATTGCAGAATGCGGGTAGTGGCGCCGGACGCCACACCATCGAATCTGAGGGACACGGGCGGGCCGCCGCCGCCGAAGAGGCGCTTGAAGAACCCGAAGATCGATCCACCGCCTTCCTTCTTGACCTCCAGGCGGCTGCGGTAGGGAGACCCCTCAGCCAGGCCATGGACCTCGTAGTACACCTGAAGCGTGTCTGTGGGAGGGAATCGGCCCCGGGGGCTGAGGCTCACACTGTCGGTCCCAGCCACCCATGTGAGCCCTGAGCCGTGGCGGCCCACGATCAGGTCACTCATCTCGAACGAGCTCGTGAAGTCGGGCACGCTGAGCGTGTCCTCGAACACCTGACCTGCACCGCGCCGCGACTGGTCAAACGCCACACGGAGCGTGTGCGCGCCCACCGGCACCGGCACGGCCAGAAACCCTGTCATATACTGCTCTGCAGCCAGCACCGCGCCGGTGGTGAGCGTCCTGGTCGTGTCGACGTACGCGACCGCGCCAGCAGCAGACATGACGGCAACCCGCACACCGAGCCGGTAGGTCACACCCTCGCTCGAGGCCTCAGGAACGAGCGATGCTCCGGGAACCGCGAATACGAGCAGTATCTGCCCTCCCCGTCCTGTGGGAGCGCTGATTACGTAGCGACGCACGACGCCGCCAAGCGCCTCGTCGAAGTGCAACGGAAACGCGTCGGTCGTCGTGCCAACTTCGATGGTTCGTTCGCCATAGCGACGCTCCTCGGTAAGCACACGAACGCGTCCCGTGCCCGAGAACGCCGCGAGGCGCTGATACACGGGATCGAACGCGCTTCGAGAGCCGAACAACTCGACTGCCTCGGGCGAACCGGGCCCACCGGTCTGCAGCTCAAGGGCAGTGCTCGGTCCCAATACGTCGGCGAGACTCTCGACCAGCTTGTAGTCCTGGATGTCTCCCGTTGCAACAAAGTGAAAGATCAAGTTCTCACCCGACCGGGCGTACAACCACGATTCATTCGGGTTCACGCTGCCCGCTTGGAAAAAGGCTCGATCGTCCGGTTCGCCGTGCCGCATGTAGATGATCCCGCGATCATCAAACACCTGCTGCTCGTTGCGGTACGGGTGAATCACATCGTACCGTCGGTGTCGGCTCACGAGCGGAAAATGCTCCAGGGCGTGAAAGTACCGTCGGTAGTGCTCCGTAAGGCGCTCGCCCGGTGCTCTCACGTCGGCCACATCCCGCCGGAGCCAAAACGCGCGGAGCCAGGCGACGCGCTCCGGCTGGGGCAGCAGATCGAACTCGCGCAGTTCGTCCTCGGTGGCTGCCCAGCCGAAATCCTCTCGATACAGACCAGTTGCACGGGGAGAGCGAGCAAGGGCTGCGCCCCGATAGTACGCGTGATCGCCGTCTTGGGGACGACTGGCGAAGTACAGCGACCGCGCAGTTTCCAGGAAGCCAACCCCGGAATCCCCTCCGAGAGCCAAATATCGCTCGAACGCCGCGACGGAGGTGTCCGCGTGACCAGCCGTCCGCTCGAGCCGACCGAGGGCGAGCTGCACTGGCGCTACCTGCGCAGCCTCGGTCGTGGCGGCCCGCCGAACCGCCTCTAGGGCCACCTCCAGCCGCGGCCGGATTCTCTGGCGAAGCGCCGTCGTCGCGAGATCCACCACGGCGTCGGCAAACGTGGGGTCGACCGTGGCGGCGTTCGCAAACGCGGCCACGGCCTTCGACAAGTAGTCCCTGCCCAGCATCTGCTTCAGATTCTCAAATGGAATGACAGATGATTCGCCGAACTCAAGCTCCGCCAGCCCCAGCCCATACCAGGGGTACGGCCAGTCAGGTTCGATCTCCGCCGCCCACTCAAACTCCCCCGCGGCGTCGTCAAAGCGGGCGTTCTCGCCGGTCACCTGGCCAAGCCGAAACGCCAGAAAGCCAAGACGGACGTGAAGGAGCGCATTGTCCCGGTCGGTCCGAGCACGGTCGATCATGGACGATTCCAGGTCGAGCAGCGTGACGCTGTCACCGATCGTCGCGATCCGCTCACGGAAACGCTCGATCGAATCCCGCGCGGCTGGCGACTGGCCTGCGGCCGGAGCGGCGACCGAGATGGTGAGGCCCGCAACCCAGAGAAGGAGGAATCTCATCTAGCTTGTCATACCCGTTTCGACGGAGCAGCGATCCGCCCGCAGCGGATTGCCGAAGCAGACATCGTGATCGCCGCACGCGGTACTGAGCTGTCCTAACAGAACCCAGATCAGCCGGAAGCCTAGCAGTAGCAACGAACTACGGCAATCCGGCTGGTTGACCCGGTTTTTACTGGGGTGTACTTTCTGTCGACATTACTTCTCACTCAACATGGCCGGCTCACGTCTCCTCGGCCCGCAGACGCGGAACGACTCTTGCGCTGGCATGTAATCGGGCCCCGCGGGTCGATGACTCGGTCGGCACGCGTGGACGAACTCCGCAATGGGATTTTTCAGTAGCTCCGATTCGTCGTCGACGGGACCGCGGCCTTCCGCGGGCATCACGTCATGTCCGTCGTGCGGCGGCACGGTGGTTCCGGGCATGCCCTTCTGCCCGTCGTGTGGGAAACGGATACGCACGGCACTCGGGGGACCCGAGTGCCCTCGTTGCGGCACCGCAGCCGTGGAAGGAACCCAGTATTGCCCGGCCTGCGGTCAGGACCTCGCGGGATCACCTCCGCAGTCACTGACCGTCAAGCCCGAGGCGCCAAGCGGGCTGTCACTCGCGTTGCTCGACGAAAGCGCTGAAGTGGTCGGCCGGTTCGACCTGCACGACGGCGAAACGACCGTCGGGCGGGACGGCGCCGATCTCGAATTCACCGACGATGCGTTCATGTCTCCGCTGCACACCAAGCTCACCATCGAGGGCGGGACGGTGCGAGTACGCGATCTGGGGAGTCGCAACGGGACGTGGCTGTTCATTCAGGAACCCCATCGGCTGGAGGATGGCGACCGCATCCTCATCGGCTCACAGGTCCTCGAGTATCGGCGATTGGGCTATCCCGGACCCAACCCGCCCGAACGTGACGCAACGCGACGCATGGGCAGCTTGGTGCCGAGCGCCGACATCGCGTGTCTCACACAATTGCGCGCAGACGGTTCGGAGCGTGACACGGTCCACCTCTCACCCGGTCGGAACGTGAAGTTGGGTCGAGAGTCCTGTGATTCAACGTTTCCGTACGATCCCTCGATGAGCGGCACCCACGCGGAAGTCCGCTCGGAAGACGCGGACTTTGTGGTCGCCGACCTGGGAAGTCGCAACGGGGTCGCGATCGCGGTTCGAGGGACCGTAGATCTCGTAGCGGGTGCGCGAATCCTCGTCGGCGACAAGATGTTGCGTCTGGAGCCTAAGTCGTGAAGACCTGCTCGGTCTGCGGCGGTGAGTGGTCCGACGAGACCAAGTTCTGTCCGAACGACGGGACGACGCTCCGAGCAGCAGAGGGAGCCGATTTGATTGGCGCTGTCGTCGCCGATCGCTACCACATCGTAGAGAAGTTGGGTGAAGGCGGGATGGGAGCAGTCTATCTGGGCGAGCACGTCAAGATGGGTCGCAAGAGCGCCATCAAAGTGATGGCACAATCGATGGCCAAGGATCCCGAGTCCATCGCCCGGTTCAATCGCGAGGCGGCCAACGCCGCCCGCATCAACCATCCGAACGTCTGTGCGATTTACGACTTCGGTGAGACGCCCGACGGGCTGATCTACCTGGCCATGGAGTTCATCGAGGGCGAGAGTCTGAGTGATGTGCTCCGCCGCGAGGGCCCACTGGCCCCAAACCGGGCAGGCGCGATCCTCCACCAAACCGCTGACGCGCTCCAAGCCGCGCACGAACTCGGCATTGTGCACCGCGATCTCAAGCCCGACAACATTATGATCACGAAGAGTCGGGACGGCCGGGACATCGTGAAGGTCGTGGATTTCGGCATCGCCAAGGCGATGACCGGCGAGGAGGGGCAGAAGGTCACGAAGACGGGCCTCGTGGTAGGCACTCCCGAGTACATGAGTCCAGAGCAACTCTCGGGTGACGTGCTGGACGGGCGCAGTGATATCTACTCGCTGGCGCTCGTGTTCTACCGCATGCTCACGGGCACACTGCCCTTCGAAGCGGACAGCGCACAGGAGATGATGATCAAGCGGCTCACCGACAAGCCGATCCCTCTAAGAGAGGCGCTGCCAACGGCATCGTTCCCAGATCGTCTGCAGTTGGTGCTTGATAAGGCGCTCGAGCGCATGCCCGGTGATCGCTACCCGAGCGCCGAGGGATTCGCGGCTGACGCCGAGGAGAGTGTGCGCGGAATGACCGCGCCGACGCCGGCCCCGATCACGGAAGCCGCCACGCAGTTGATCGACACCGATGCCACAGAGCAGGTGCCGCAAACCCGGGTGTCGCGTGTTCCCGAGCCCACGACGCCGCCGACACCGGCCCCGATGCCGTCACCGCCCTCGGCACGCAAGAAGAAGCCGATGGCCGCCATCGTCGGGGCGGTTCTGATCGTTGCCGTCGGGGGTGGCGCGGCAGCCGTCAAGTTCTTGGGAAACGGCTCGTCCGAGTCTCCGGGCGGTGCCGAGGATACCACGCGCACGGGTGGGGCGGTCACGATCGATTCCTCTCGCCAGCTCGCGATGCCCCCTGAGACGATTCCTCCCATCGGCGACCCTCGGCCGGACTCCGGAACGGAAACCGATCCTGTGCAAGTGGATGACCCCGTCACGACGCAACTCGATACCGCAGCCGTTCGGCAAGACCTGATCGACGTCGGACGGCGCATTAGGCAACCTTCCGCCCGGGCAGCCGCTCGCCGTGAAGCGGAAGCCGTGTACGACGACGACTCCGTTCCCGGTTATCTTCGAGCACTTGGGGCGTCGTTGATCGCAGAGTCGTATGACGAGGACAACGACAATCGGCCGCTCGACGCGTGTCGGTGGATCGCCAACGCCATCGCACTCGATCCGGCAAACGACGCATACCGCTCGTACGAGAGCGTGATTCTGGGGTGCTCGCAGTGAAACTCTTCGGCTCCAAGGGCTCCGGCATCAAGGTCATGGTCTTCGGTAAGACCGACGTTGGTCGCACGCGAGACCACAACGAGGACTGCTTCCTCGTCGCCAACCTATCGGAGAAACAGGCATCACTCCAACCCAACGTGCGTGAGCACGAAGTTGGTCCCAAGGGGACGATGCTCGTTGTCGCCGACGGGATGGGAGGAGCGGCGGCTGGTGAGGTCGCGAGCCAGATGGCGACCGAAATCATCTACGAGCACATGATCACTGCCTGGCTGGCGGACAAGAAGAACACGCCGCAGCAATTCGCCTATCGGCTGAAGGAGGCCGTCGAGGTAGCGAACGGCCGTATCAACCTCTACGCGAAAGAGCATTCCGAGCTGCGCGGTATGGGGACCACCACGACCGCCGTGGGCGTGCTTGACGACCATCTCTACCTCTCACAGGTGGGTGATTCGCGCGCATACCTGGTGCGCGCGGGAGAGGGTATTCAGCTCACGAAGGATCAGTCGCTCATGCAACGGCTGATCGACGCTGGCGAGTTGACCGAGGAGGAGGCAGAGCGCAGCGAGCGAAAGAACATCATTCTGCAGGCGTTGGGTCCCGACGCAAAGGTGCGCGTCGATCTCACCAACCAGCAGATACGCCGTGGCGACACCGTGGTCCTCTGCTCGGACGGACTATCCGGCCAGGTGACACGGGAGGAGATCGCCGCCATCGTGGCCCAGCCGGACAAGGAACTCGTGGCGCTCTGTTCCGAGCTCATCGACCTCGCGAACGAGCGAGGCGGCCCCGACAACATCACGGTACTCATTGCGCGGTTCGACGGAGCCAACCTCAGACCACCTGAAGGTGAAGATGAAGTCGGCCACAAGGTCTATCCGCTGCTGGATCCGGAATCGACCACCGAGCCTGTCCCGGTCTACAAGGGCAGTCCCCCACCCGCGCCGGAGAACAAAGCACAGATGATCCTCGCCAGCGCGATTGCCGCCGGCATCGCGGCGGCCTCGCTGCTGTTCGCCGTCATGGGATTCTGACCGGCAGACGCGTGAAGCCGCAGCTCAGGATCCTCGACGGGGCGCGCGCCGGCCACACCGCCGTCTACTCGAAGCGCAGCATCGCGCTTGGTCGCCATCCCAGTGTCGATCTCCAATTCGATCCGGAAGGTGACCTCGAGGTGTCCGCACGCCACGCGACGGTGCTTCGCAAGGGTGACAAGTGGTTCGTGCGGGACCTGGGAAGCACCAACGGGACGTTCGTCAATGGCCATCGCATCCGTGGCGATACGAACCTCGACGACACGGACCAGGTTCGGCTGGGGAAAGAGGGACCGAGAATCGAGGTCCGGCTCGTGCCGGACAGCACCGCCGACGGCGTCTCGCAGCAAGCGGCGACGAGTTCAACCCCACATCCACCCGGCCAACCCCTTCGCCCGACGGGCGCGGCTCGGCCCAGCACAACAGAACGCATTCGCGTCGAGGTCGGCCGACAGACCAAGAACCTCCGCAACGTCATCGGCGTACTTGCCCTGGTCTTGATCACCGTCGCGGCGGGGTTCATCTATTTCAATCGGCAGCAGCAGGCGCGGCGAGCTGCCGAGATTGCTCAGATGCAGGCGCACACCGACAGCATCATCCGGGCATCGGAAGCTGCGATCCGGGCACTCCAAGGTGAGGTCGAGGGACTCGCCACCCGTCTACGCGCCTCGCGGAGTGAGGTCACCCGGCTTCAGGGCAACCTGAGCACTGCGGTCGCCTCGGGCAACGCCGATGAAGTCGAGCTACTTCGAACGCAGCTCGACGCGGCAACCCAAGCGCTGGAGTACCAACAGGATGCTGCACAGGTCGACTATCGAGGCATTGTAGACCGCAATCAGTCCGCGGTCGCCCTCATTTGGGTCGACTTCGGGTCGGATCGGATTCACACGGGCACGGCGTTCGCAGTCCGGTCGGACGGCGTCCTGCTCACCAACCGGCACGTCGTCGCCGGGGAGAGCGGGACCGAGCGGCCGCGCCGCATCGCCGTCCGGTTCGCCGACTCTGACCAGACCTGGCGCGGACGGGTGCTGGCCACCTCGCAAGACGTGGACCTTGCGGTCGTCAAAGTGGACCTGCGGAGCCCCGTCCCGACCGTCCAGGGGCTCAACAGCCGACCCGACACGCTCCGCCAGGGAGACCCGGTGGCCGTCGTGGGCTTCCCCCTCGGTACGGAGCTCCCAATGAGCGGTGCCGTGGCGCGCACCAGCTTTTCCGCTGGCTCGGTGAGTAAGGTGTTGGTCGACGTGCTGCAGGTCGACGGGTACGGGGCCTCCGGCGCGAGTGGAAGCCCGATCTTCGATAGGACAGGCCAGGTGGTTGGCGTCCTCTACGGGGGACGCGACGATTCCGACGGCCGGATCGTCTTTGGAGTGCCCTCTTCCCACGCGATCCAGATGCTGCAACGGGTCCCCTAGCGCCGACACGCCGGCCGGTCTCAGGCTGGCGTCACACTCCCCAGCACTCTCGGTCCCACTGCCCCCGTCGCATTGGGAACGTTGCCGGCGAGTCCGTGCAGCGCACGCCAGCCAAGATAGGCAAATGCCGCTGCCTCCTTCGCATCCCCGTCAAAGAACTCGTCGTCAAAAGAGCGAAGCGTCCAGTCGCTGAGAAGATCCCCCAGCCGCGCAAGGAGTGTGGGATTGCGGGCACCGCCACCAGACACCACGAGATCCCGATCGGTGCCCTTCGGCAACCACTGATCCAGCTGCATGCGAATCGAGCGGGCCGTAAGTTCGAGCGCCGTGGCGACACAATCATCCCCAGTGGCGGCTGGATCTCGACTGGTCACCAGATCGATGAGGCGCGCCGCATAGGCGTCACCAAACGCCTCACGTCCCGTGCTCTTAGGAGGAGCTGTGGCGAAGAACCGGTCGGTGAGCAGTTCCTCCACGACGGGAACGCTGGCCGCGCCGGCCGCCGCACGCCGTCCTCCGTCGTCAAACCTCGTTCCGGGCTCTGTGCGCCGGGCAACGGCATCGATCACTGCCACACCGGGGCCGGTGTCAAACGCCATCACACCAGTGAGCTCACCGCGACGCGGTACCCACGTCACGTTCGCCATCCCACCGATGTTAAGCAGCGCGCGGCCGTGATCGGGATCACCGAAGAGCATGGCATCGGCAATCGTGACGAGCGGCGCCCCCTGCCCCCCTGCCGCAACGTCGCGCGAGCGGAAATCGCTCACGACTTGCACACCGAGCCCCTCAGCGATGGTCGCAGGACAGGCGAGCTGCAGCGACACGCGACCGGGTTCGTGCCAGACGGTCTGACCGTGCGAGGCGATGAACGACAACTCACCTGCGGGAAGATCGAGTCCGTCGAGAAGGGCCCGTGCTGCCCGCACGAACTTCTTTCCGAGCTGCCGGTGCAGCATCGCGAGATCGCGCACGGAACCCTGCGCAATGACGTCGAGCACGGCGTCGCGTTCACCCGCATCGTACGGATGGGTGTGCCATCCCTCGAGGTGGATAGAGTGCGGGCCGTCGATTCGCACCAGAGCCGCGTCCACCCCGTCGAGGGAAGTCCCCGACATGAGCCCGAGGCCGAGCTCGCTCACGATAGGACCTCCGGGGGCTCACCCACCACCGCACGGACGACCCCGTCGGCGTCATCTAAGAGGCGGCGCGCTGCCCCTGCATCGACCCCGCAGCGCACCATGACGATGGCCAACTTGACAGACGCGCCCGCGTCCCGGATCGCGCGCTGCGCGGTCTCTCGATTGACGCGGCAAATCTCCATGACGATGCGCTCGCCCCGATCTCGGAGCTTTTCGGACAGCGCCATCAGGTCCACCATGAGATTGCCGTAGGCTTTGCCACTGCGGATCATGGCGCCCGTGGTCACGGTGTTCAGCACGAGCTTCGTCGCGGTTCCGGCTTTGAGCCGGGTCGATCCCGTGAGTACCTCTGGACCGACCGGCACCACAATCGTGACATCACACGTTTGCCTGAGCGCCCCTGGTGGATCGGTGCACGTCAGGAGCACCGTTCTGGCGCCGCGGTGCTGGGCGTGCTCGAGGGCCGCCCCAACGAACGGCGTCGTGCCACTCGCCGCGATCCCCATGACGACGTCCCGCTCGGACGCATCAACGTCGTCCACGGCCCGTTGTGCGTCGCTCGCGTTGTCTTCTGCATCTTCCTGGCTTCGCTGCAGAGCTGGCGCTCCACCCGCGATGATTCCGCGCACCATCGCCGGATCCACACCACCGCCGGTACCGAGCGGTCCTCTGCATTCATCAGCTCGACGATTTCCAGAGCCGACGACGCGTCGATACGTGTAGTGCGCGGATTGCGCCGTTCGGTGAGGCGTGGATCGAGAAATTCCGGAGTCGACATCGCGCACAGTCCCGCTGGGATAGATTTCAGACAATCTTCGTCTACGCAGTGGATAAGGTCAACGACGAGCCCCGAACACGTGCCACCATGATCAGATTATTCGTTGCACTCACGTTAGCGCTGGCCACCGTATCCGCCTGTGCCCGCCAGCACGGCGTATCCTCCATCGGCCCCGAAGCCAAGCCGTTCGCTCCCCCCGGCTGGCCTCTGCTCAATCAGGTGACCGCCGTGACGGCACCGCAGGCCATGGTTTCCTCGGTCCATCCTCGGGCAAGCGAGGCCGGCGTCATCATTCTGCGAAACGGCGGGAACGCCGTCGATGCTGCCGTCGCCGTTGGGTTCGCCCTCGCGGTCGTGCACCCGTCGGCTGGAAACCTCGGTGGCGGGGGCTTCATGGTGGCACGTCTCACCAGCGGAGAGTTCGTCGCACTGGACTACCGGGAAACGGCTCCGGGGAGAGCCAGCCGAGACATGTACCTGGACTCTGCAGGCAGGCTCACGGATCGAAGCGTCGACGGGCACTTGGCGGTAGGAGTCCCAGGCAGCGTCGCGGGCCTGACAGCGGCCCAGGAGCGGCATGGGCAGCTCTCGCTGGCCCAGGTCATGGAACCGGCCATCCGGCTGGCCAGAGACGGGTTCGTACTCGACGAGCACCGTGCCCGGGGGATCGCGTCAGCGGCGCCGCGGCTCCGACGCTTTGAGGGATCACGGGAGACGTTCCTGCTCCCGGCCGGCGAGGCGCCGCGTGCCGGGACCCTGTTCGTCCAGCCCGATCTCGCCCGGACGCTTCAGGCTATTGCCGATAGTGGGGCTCATGTTTTCTACGAGGGCCATGTCGCCGACCTCATCGTGGCCGAGATGGAGCGCGGGGGCGGCCTCATCTCTGCCAAGGACTTGGCCGCGTATCGGGCTATCTGGCGAGACCCAGTGGTTCTGTCCTATCGCGGTCACACCATCTACTCGATGCCACCTTCGACCTCCGGCGGCGTCACGATGGGCGAGACTCTGAACATCCTGGAAGGGTTCGACCCGCTTCCCGCCTTTGGGAGCGCCGAACACGTGCACCTCCTGGCGGAGGCCATGCGTCGGGCGTTCACCGACCGCAACCACTTCCTGGGCGATCCGGACTACGTCGACATGCCGCTGGCGCAGCTCTTGTCGAAGGCCTACGCCGCGCAGCTACGCCGGGCAATTGACCCTCGCCGTGCGACACCCACGAGCGGGCTCACGCCCGGAGTCGCCGAGGGCGACCACACAACGCACTACTCGGTGGTGGACGCCGACGGCAACGCCGTGAGCGTGACCACCACCATCAACTCGGGGTTCGGGAGCGGAGTGACGGTTCGGGGAGCTGGCTTCCTCCTCAATAACGAGATGGACGACTTCGCCGGAGCCCCGGGCCAACCCAATCAGTTTGGGCTCGTGCAGGGCGAAGCGAACGCGATCGCACCGGGCAAGCGGATGCTGTCGGCGATGACCCCGTCCATCGTGTTGGATCCGGACGGGGAGCTATCCATGATTGTGGGGACACCAGGGGGGCCGACGATCATCACAACTGTGACACAAGTGATTTCGAACGTCATCGATCACGGCATGACCTTGGCCGAGGCCATCGCCGCACCCCGAGTGCACCACCAAGCATTGCCCGATAGCATCATGTTCGAGCGGGGAGGTTTGCTGTCAGCAACAGTTACCCAACTCGAAGCGATGGGGCACCGCGTCGTCCAGCGCAGCGGATTCAGCGGCGATGTCGCCGGCATCATGCGCGTCGGCGACGCCTGGGTCGGTGTTGCGGACCCGCGCTCAGGAGGCGGTGCCGCCGGGTACTGATCCCCCCGCCGCGCGGGCGCCTTTCACCGCTGGCGTCGGTCTCTGATGACCGATAACTTCCAGCCTCGCAACCTGCGACACACTCGCCCGTCAGGGCCGGACACCAACCAGCTGCCAACGAGGACGACGGACGTATGAAGATTCAGCAACTCGCATCGACCGCTCAGAAGATGGTCGCGAAGGGGAAAGGCATCCTCGCCGCCGACGAGAGTTTCCCGACCATCGAGAAGCGGTTCAAGAAGATCGGCATCAAGTCAACCGAGGAGAACCGGCGCGCGTACCGCGAAATGCTCTTCACAACCAAGGACGCGGGTCGTTACATCAGTGGCGTCATCTTGTTCGACGAGACGCTGCGCCAGGGTCTCAAGAGCGGCAAGTCGTTTGCCAAGGTCTTGCAGGCTCGGGGCATCATCCCGGGCATCAAGGTGGACAGCGGAGCGAAAGCGTTGGCCGGGTACCCCGGCGAGAAGATCACGGAGGGGCTCGACGGACTCCGAGATCGGCTCGCGGAGTACTACAAACTGGGTGCGCGGTTCACCAAGTGGCGCGCCGTGATTACCATCGGCGACGGCATCCCGACGCGTTTCTGCATCGACGCGAACGCACACGCGTTGGCGCGCTATGCAGCGCTGTCACAGGAACAAGGGCTCGTCCCAATCGTCGAGCCTGAGGTGCTGATGGATGGTGACCACACGATCGAACGGTGCGCCAACGTGACGGAGACGGCCCTCAAGAGCCTCTACTATCACTTGCACGCCCATCGCGTGGTCCTCGAGGGAACGTTGCTCAAACCGAACATGATCTTGTCAGGCAAGGACTGCCCCAAGCAGGCCAGTGTCTCGCAGGTCGCGAAGGCCACGATCAGCGTGCTGAGCCGTTGCGTCCCGTCGGCAGTCCCTGGAATCGTCTTTCTGTCCGGTGGCCAGAGCCCCGAAGAGTCTACGGCCCATCTGAGCGCGATGAACGCCATGGGTGACCACCCATGGCAGGTCAGCTTCTCCTACGGGCGGGCGTTGCAGGCCCCGGCGCTCGACGCGTGGCTCGGAAAACGCGAGAACATGGCGGCCGGCCAAAAGGCCTTCCACCACCGCGCGAAGCTCAACGGTGCCGCACGATCCGGTTCGTACACGGCGAAGATGGAGCACGCCGCCTAGCCACGGAGGTTTTCGGCGTCAGCAGCCGCCCGTTCGCCTGGTGCGAACGGGCGGTTTTCGTTGCGTGGGTTACAAGCGTTCGCGCAGGAATTCCGGCGTGAATCCCTGCAACCATGCAGCCAGGACCGAGAAGTACCCCGTCATGAGAAGAATGCCAACAGCGACCAGGACACCACCTGCGATGCGCGTGGTGAGCGGAAGGAATCGACGGAATTTCTTAAACCACTCGATGAACTGTTCGACGAGGACCGCGGCGAGCAGAAATGGAACGGCCAGGCCCATGGAGTATGCGAAGAGCAGCCCCAAGCCCTGACCGAGACTCGATTGGGCACTCGTATACATCAGGATGGAGCCCAAGATCGGTCCGATGCAGGGTGTCCATCCCGCGCCGAACGCGAGACCAACCAGAACGCTCCCCAAGTAGCCGACCGGCTTGTCTTGCAGGTGGAAGCGCCGTTCCCGAGCGAGCGTACCCCAGCGAATCACGCCCAAGAGGTACAGCCCAAAAAAGACGATCAGACCTCCACCGATCCGCTCGAGCCAAATCTGGTTGTACCTAAGAAACCGCCCAAGCTGCGTCGCAGACGCGCCAAGCGCAAGAAAGATGAGTGTGAAACCCGCCACAAAGAGCAGCGCGTGTCGAAACGCCACCCACCGTCGTGCACCCAACTCATCGAGCGATAGCCCGGTGATGAATGACACGTAGCTGGGGACGAGCGGGAGCACACACGGGGAGAGGAAGCTCAACACCCCTGCGACAAACGCCACGGCCAGTCCGACGGATTCCGTTTCCATTGGCTCGTCAGGGAACGCGAGGTCGGGACGCTACCGTTCCCGCAGCTGAGAGCGCTGGTAGTACGCGATGAGTTTGTAGACCAGCTTCGCCGCGAACACGTCGGGGGCGACAAGCCCCGGTATGGGTGCGAGCTCGACCACATCGCACCCGACGACATGCTTCGTTGCAAACACCACGTCGAGCAGCTCGAGCGTCGGATACCACTGGCCACCACCAGGTTCAGGCGTCCCCGTCGACGGCATCAGGGAAGGGTCGAAGTAATCGACGTCGATCGTGATGTAGACGGTATCGCCGAGTGACGCGAGGACACGGTCGATCCATCCGGGTGTTTCGAGCTCATGCGCGAACACCGGCGCGATCGCCTCAGCTCGCATGAGGGCGCGCTCTTCACCGGTCAGCGATCTGATGCCGACCGGAACGATGCGAACCCGTTCACGCACACGGTGCATGACAGATGCGTGCGAGTATGGTGTTCCCTCATATTCGGGACGAAGATCGCTGTGCGCATCGAGCTGGAGCACCGACAGTTCCGCTGAGGCCCGATCAGCGTGTGCGAGGATAGGTGGACCCGACACAGAATGCTCACCGCCGACCATGATCACGAACTTGCCCTCGTCGAGCAATTCGTCGAACGCAGCGCGCAACTCGCGAAGCGCCGCCTCCGGTCCCGCCCCGGTCAGCAGCAGTTCCGGCAGCGTGTGGACACCTACACTGTAGGGCTCGGCGTCGAGCTCGTGGTCGTAGAGCTCGAGAAAACGCGAGGCGTGCAAGAGACCCCGCGGTCCGAACCTGGTCCCCCCCATGTACGACACCGTCGCCTCATAGGGCACAGGCAGCAGCACGACAGGGGCATTGGCAAAGGGAGACTCGTCCACGGGAAGTCCCAGGTACTGCTCCTGCGAACCCCACGAGAGCCCGTTCAACGACACCGGCAGTGCGCCTCCGCCCCGTTCGCGAAACTCATTCATCCACAGAACACGACGGCGCTCACCGCCGTCACCCAGCGCTCATCGTCCTGTGCTTCAGCGGAACAACTGATGTTCATCGTGTCGACGATCTCTCCGGAAACGAGCCATTGCTCGCGGCGTTCGTCCCACGCCTGGTCAGGATCAAAGGGAACGCCGAGCACAGTCGCCAGCATACTCGCCGCGAGATCTTCGGCGTAGTCACCTGCCGGCTGCTGTCGCTGCCCGAACGCGTGATGTTCCGAGATGTAGCCGTGATGAGCGGGATCGGCCGGGATGGCGAGGCCAATCGCGGCGGTCGCCAACCGTGAAGGCTCGTTGGTGGACGCCTCGGCAACGACGGCGAAGACCACTTGACCTGGTTCGAGCATCCTCACGCCTTCGTCAAGCGACACGAGCGTGCAGTGCGGCGGCCAAATGGAGCTCACGCGGACGAGATTGTAGCTCGCCACTCTGGCGTTACGAAGCGCGAGCTCGAAGCTCGTGAGCTTCTCTTTGTGACGCCCGACCCCCTTCGTGAGAAACGCCTTGCTCGGAAGAAACGTCTTGGGCTCAATCACCGGACAGGTGCCTCATTGGAGGTGTTGGCAGCTTCTGCGACGCCGGACGGGACGTCGCCGCTCGCGAACCATAGCTCGGGCGCAATCTCAACGGGGGGTTCCGCTTCGCCGGCACGGTCCATCACGCCGGCAATCACTTCGTGCATGATGGCGACGGGACTCTCACCAACCTCCTCGACCGTGACCTTGCCCTGCCCCCGCGACCGGCCTCGAATCACGATCAGATAGCTTGCCGTGAAGATCCGCCGTCGATCACCCTCTGTACGACACGCGAGGACCGCCGTTCCCCACTCGCGCTCGTCGCGGCGAACCGGCGCAAATAGCCAGATGCGCTCGATCGTGTCCGGCGCCACCGCCTCCGTGACCGCGGTAGCGACCCGGGCCCAGCCGAGCCCAAGGCCCGGCTGGGCTACGACGCCTTGATAGGTGTCAGGACGCATGGTCGAGGCCTGCTTTCCGCCTTCGGTCGATGGGCGCGCCCAAGATACCCGAGCGCGTGACGCCTTTCAAGCAGCAGGAAGGACGATCAACTCTCACAAGAGGGATACGGGATCACGGTCGATGACAACGCGAACCGCCCCCTGACTCAGATGGGGGGCTCGTTGGGCGACGTAACGGATGACGCGCCCCAGCAGACTCGCATCCGCACTGCGAAGCACGAGATGCCAGCGCCACCGCCTCTTCACTCGAGCCAGCGGGGCGGGAGCCGGACCGACAATCTCGACAGCCTGTGGCGCGCGCGCTGCCACGAGTCCCCGAACCCACCCATCGAGTTCGACCGCCGCGTCAACGGTGCGGGCTTCGTCGGTACTGCTGACCACCAGATTGACCAGGGCCACGTGCGGAGGATACGGAGGCGAGCGACGCGCTCCGAGCTCGCGCTCCGCGAATTGCTCGTAGTCGTGCCGAGCTGCCGCCTGGAGTGCTGGATGAGTTGGACTGTGCGTCTGCACATGCACCGTCCCTCCTCGTGGACCCCGGCCAGCCCGACCGGCCACCTGCGCAACCAGTTGGAAGGTCCGCTCTGCTGCCCGAAAATCCGGGAGGTGCAGGGCCGTGTCGGCATCGACGACCCCAACCAGCGTCACCCCGGGGAAGTCCAGGCCCTTGGAGATCATCTGGGTCCCGAACAAGATGTCGATCTCACGTCGTCCAACGGCATCCAGGATTCGACGATGCGACCACTTCCCCGATGTGGTATCGGCATCCATCCGGGCAAGCCGCGCCGTGGCAAACCGCTCGCTGAGCCACCGCTCCAGGGACTGCGTCCCAACCCCACGAGAGCGATGGGTGCTCGCTCCGCACTCGGGACACGTATCAGGGAGGGACGCATCGTGCCCGCAGTAGTGGCACCGGAGCCCACTGGGGCTTCGGTGGACGGTGAGCGAGATCGAACACGAGGGGCACTCCCACACATGCCCACAGCCGTGGCATTGGAGAAAGTGCGCGAACCCTCTTCGGTTCAACAACAACAACACCTGATCCCCGGCTCCCAGTGTGTTCTCGACGGCGGTGTCGAGCGCCCGGGACCACGGAACGACCCCTGCCTCGCGCACGCGTGGCTCCGCTCGCATATCGATGAGGGAGACCGCAGGCAGCGGTCGGGCAGCAACCCGATTGGGTAGCGACACCACCGGGATCCGGTCGCGCGCGAACCATGTTTCGAGTGCGGGTGTGGCACTTCCCAACACGACGCGGGCGCGCTGGAGGCGCCCCCGGCGCAGCGCGACATCGCGTGCGTGATAACGCGGTGCCTCACCCTGCTTGTAACTCGAGTCGTGTTCTTCGTCCACCACGATCGCCGCCAACTCGCGGATCGGTGCAAACACCGCGGACCGAGCACCCACGGCCACCAGCTTTTCGCCCTTGGCGAGCGAACGCCACGCGTCGACTCGCTCGCCATCAGAGAGGCCGCTGTGGAGCACGGCGACCGTGTCGCCAAAGACCCCCCGAACTCGTGCCACCGTTTGCGGCGTGAGCGCAATTTCCGGCACGAGCACAATCACACCTTGCCCAGCGGCCACGTCGTGGCGGAGCGCGTCGAGATACACGAGGGTCTTGCCGCTCCCGGTCACGCCAAACAGCGTGAGCGCCCTCCCGGGCGACAGTGCGCGAACGGCCTGCACGGCCGCTAATTGATCACCACTCGGCGTTGGCGGAGACTCGCCGGCTACGTCGCGAAACGGGTCCCGCGCCAACTCACGTTCTTCAACGGTCGCCACCCCGCGCTCGACGAGGCCACGAACGACCGACGGCGAGAACCCAAGTTGCCTGGTGAGGTGACTCAACGAGATCGACCCACCAACCCCGTCCACTGCTTCATACGCCGCGCGTTGGCGGTGCGCTCGCCCGAAGGTGCGTTCCCGCTCGAGCAGCGTGGGCAGGAACATCGTCAGGACCAACACGCGCTCCACCTTCGGCCGGGGACCCAA
The DNA here is from genome assembly GCA_039588055.1 of Gemmatimonadota bacterium. GTDB lineage: Bacteria > Gemmatimonadota > Gemmatimonadetes > Gemmatimonadales > GWC2-71-9 > JAOTVV01. The sequence continues at coordinate 70,279 of JBDHAN010000011.1, forward strand.
TCGGGGCGGTTGGGCTTCTATCGTCACGGCACCGGCCCGCTCGAGACGCTGCAGCACGTCCCACACGGGTCTCCGCAGTGAGCGGCTGAGCGACACTGACGACGCACTGCCTCCCAGGCGCTCCAGGACTTCGACGACGGCACGGCTCACGCCCCCGGGCGCACGGGAGGCGTCTTCGAGCGTCGCCACCAAGCGGGACGAACCCCAGAGCGCCGACGGCAGCATACTGCGAAGCACCATGCCGATTGGCGCGACGTAGTAGCGCGCCATCCAGTGGGCGAGCTCCAGAAGCGAGGGAGGCACGAGGGCCGTCGGGTCCGGAGCGAGAAGCACGGGCCTGAGACCTTCCTCCCCATTGTCGAGGCGACCGACCTCTAGCACGACACCAACGAGCTCGCGAGAACGGACCGGTACCACGACCCTCGTTCCGGGCACCACACGGTCCGCGAGCCCCCGCGGAATGGCGTAGGAGTAAGGGGTGAGACTCGGAATGGGGAGGGCGACCGAGCAGGTCTCCGGGATCATCCGTGGGGCCACCGGGTTCCCTTGATGATCGACAACCCCACGACGCGGCGGCGCGCGAGCCGGTGCAGAGCGCGAAACTCCGGACCGACAACCGAGCGCACCCCTGCCCATCGCGCCGCTCGCCAGCCACGCAGCAGGAGACCAAGGCGGTTGTGCGCAATCCACCCGCCGTCGAGCGTCGCGTCTTCCACCGCGAGCTCCACGATCCCAGCGGCGCGGAAGTAGCTCTTCCACTCCATCACGAGGTGAGGCACCAGACCGAGCGAAGCCAGGGCCGCGACATCGCTCTCATCGGGTGTGCTGAGCCATGACGGCACCAAGACAGCGACCGTACTCATGGGTCGAGCCACCCGCCCCATTTCCATGAGCACCTGTGAGCCATCGACATCGGCGAGGTACAGCAGATTGGCGATCGTGAGGTCAAATACCTGTGCTTCGTGCGGCAACTCGGCCGGCTCGGCGGTCTGAAACGTCGCGACGCGAGCGAGGGCAACCTCCCGAACTGACCGCTCGGCCATCTCGATGGCCGTGTGGTCTGGGTCCACCCCTTGGACGTGCGTCTCGAAGCGCCGAGCCCACCACAGGACCGATCGACCCGACCCACACCCTACCCAAAGCACCTCTTGCCCGGATTCGGCGTCCACGAGTTGTGCCAGGCGGCGATGAATCGGCTCGGCCACATCGGCCCAAGGTTGAACAACAGCCATGAGCTGTGTGGGGGAAAGCCGTGAGGGCATGATCAGACTAGGCTCTGCCTGCGAGCCGGATCCGTCAAGAGGCTTCCTGCCGTCGCGGCACCCAGCAGCGCAGGGTGCCAAGGCCGCAACCCAGCCTCCCACTGTATGTTACCACGTATTCCGGCGGGCACGGCCGCGTCATTCGCCAAACGTGATACCCTGGGCGAGCGGCAGCTGGGAACTCCAGTTGACGGTGTTGGTCTGGCGACGCATGTACGCCTTCCACGCGTCCGAACCGGACTCACGCCCGCCCCCAGTTTCTTTCTCGCCGCCGAAGGCGCCACCGATTTCTGCTCCGCTCGTCCCAATATTGACGTTGGCGATTCCGCAGTCGCTGCCCCGGTGGGACAAGAAATACTCGGCCTCGCGCAGGTGCTCCGTGAAGATCGCCGACGAGAGCCCCTGCGGAACGCCGTTATGCAGCGCCACCGCTTCCTCGATCTCGTCCACGGCCTGCACAGCCGACGACGAGGCTTTCCCGTACTCGATGATGTACAGGATCGGGGCGAACGTCTCCTCCTGCACGATCGGAAATTCGTTCTTTGCCTCTGCGATACAGGGCGTGACGTAGTGCCCGCCCGGATACTGCGGGCCCTCCAGCGCTTCCCCACCGTACAGAATCGCACCTCCCTGTTTCGTCACCTGTGCGATGGCTTTTTGGAGATCCTCCACTGCACCATGCGTGACCAGCGGCCCCATGAGTGTGACTGGTCCCCGGGGATCGCCGATGCGAACGCCGTCGTATGCCTTCACCAATCGTCCGACCAACTCGTCCTTGATTGAGGCGTGGACTATGATTCGGCGGGTGGTGGTGCAGCGTTGTCCGGCGGTACCGACAGCGCCAAAGAGGATCGCGCGGAGCGCCATGTCGAGGTTGGCGTTTGGCGTAACGATGATGGCATTGTTGCCGCCGAGCTCCAGGATGGTGCGTCCGAAGCGTGTCCCGACCACCTCGGCCACGCGACGACCTACCCGACAGCTGCCGGTGGCGGAGACCAGCGGGATCCTCGTGTCATGCAAGAGGCGGTCTCCCACTGTGGAGCCACGCCCGATGACGAGTGAGAAGATCGCCGGGTCCACGCCGTTTTCTCGTGCGACCTGTTCGGCGATCCTCGTGCAGGCGATTGCCGTAAGCGGTGTCTGACTCGACGGCTTCCACACCACGCTGTCGCCGCATACGGCCGCGATGGCAGTGTTCCAACTCCACACCGCAACCGGAAAATTGAACGCGCTGATCACACCGACGACGCCGAGTGGATGCCACTGCTCGAACATGCGGTGGTCGGGGCGTTCAGACTGCATCGACAGCCCGTAGAGCTGTCGCGAGAGCCCGACCGCGAAGTCACAGATGTCGATCATTTCCTGCACCTCGCCCTCGCCTTCAACGAGGATCTTGCCCATCTCGAGCGTCACGAGTTGGCCCAGCTCATGCTTGCGCTCACGCAAGCGGTTTCCCAGTTGTCGCACGATCTCGCCGCGCCTCGGTGCCGGCACCTTGCGCCACTCGAGAAACGCCGAGTGGGCACAGGCAACGATCTGATCGTACTCGTCTTCCGTTACCTGTGTCACGGTGGCAATGGTCGATCCGTCGATCGGCGTCGTGACCGGCAGATCAGGACCGGAACCGATCCACTCACCGGCGAAACCACCACTGTTCACATCGGCGATGCCGAGTGTTGCGAGATAGTCGTACTTCGTTGCAGCTGACGTCATCGTTTAGGTCCTTGCTGTCTTTACCCTTCGAGATTCGATCGCTGAGTCGACCGGTATTGGCAGTTTGTCGTCAGCGCCGAATGGTGGGTGATTTTACCACTCCTCAGGAAGTCCTGCCACTCAATTATTGTCTCCGTCCGATGGCGCGCCGATCAGCGCACCAACGTGTGCCGCCACGGCGGCGGCGAGTCGCCGTGGCATGTACCCACCCTCCAGAACCGACGCGATGGGCGCGCCAAGCGCACGCCACCGATTAGTCCATATGGCGTAGTGCTCAGGTTCCAGCGTGAATCCGGCCAGTGGGTCACCCGCCATGGCATCGAACCCGGCCGAGATAATGAGCAGGTCAGGCTGCCAGCCGTCAGTGGCCTGTTCCACCGCAGCATCCAGGTCACGCACATATTCATTCGGATCGAGTCCGGGTGGCCGGGGAACATTGAAAATGTTACCGACGCCTCGATCGGTCGCGAGCCCGGTCCCAGGGTATAGCGGCCACTGATGGAGCGATACGTAACGGACGCGCGGATCCGCTTCAACCATCGCCTGTGTGCCGTTTCCGTGATGCACATCCCAGTCGACAATGAGCACGCGCGCGAGCGACTGCTGCTCGAGCATCGCACGCGCGGCGATGACGACGTTGTTGAAGAGACAAAAGCCCATTGCACGGTCGAACAGGGCATGGTGCCCCGGCGGTCGCACGGGCGCGAACGCTGCCCCATGCTCCAGGGCCAGTTCTGCCGCGAGGAGCGCCGCTCCGGCGGCATGCCGTGCTGCATCCAAGCTGAAGCGGTTCATGGAGGTGTCGGCATCCAGACGGCCGCCTCCCCGGCTGTCGATGTCAGCGAGCATCTCGCGATACCCGACGGCATGAGCTCGAGCGAGTGCTTCGTCGAGTGCCGGCGCAGCCTCATGCCACACGATCGAGTCAGGTAGAATCCACTGTCGGAGCATGCGGAGAATCGCCTCGAGCCTCGCCGGGGATTCGGGGTGTCCGGGGCCCGCGTCGTGACGGAGTGACGATGGATGCCAACAGATATGCAGCGACACGGCAGTCCGAGTGACGGTGTGAGTCTCCGTGGGCGTCATACTCGCCCGCGGGGCACCTCGCTCAGCTCACGGGCCGACGGCGCACGGATAGCACTATGAACGCAGCCTGGTTCGGGACGGCGAGGTCGCCCAACGTCCGACTCTCGTCCAGGATCTTGCCACCCCGAAACTTGACTTCATAGTGGGCCGGATCCAGCGATCGCCCGGTGGCACGATGGAGCGCTTCCTCCTTGAGGCGCGCTACACTCCATTCCGGGGTAACCGGAATGTTCACGACGTCCCACACGTCCTCGACCCACACCCGCACCCCGAGTGCTTCTGCCGTGTCCATCACGCCTCGTCCTCTACCAGCGGCAGTGTCGAGAAGAATCTCCCGATCGCTTGATCGAACAGCAGTGTGGACGCCCGGATCCTGGTTCTCGGCGCTGACTGAAACACCGCCACCGTCAGCTCTTCTCCACCCTGTCCCCTAAAAGTCGCAAATCGCGGCCCTTCCTTCTCGAGAAACGCGGCACTGTGCGGCGCGCGTTCAGCGAAGAAGACCCTCGCCCGGGCCAGTACCTCCTCGGGCGCGAGGGACGTCATCATCTCGTGGGTCATGTGTGCGGCTGACTCCTCCCAACATGTTCCCGTCCGAAAAGCGCACCAAAGATAACCGCGTTGTACCACGCGTCTGAAGGGGGTGGCAGAACGGTCACATGTCGAGCAACTCTCGTTGCAGCGTCGTAGCGATCTCCGAGTTCGGGACCGCCGTTGCCCCGAGTGCGCGAGCGTCACGCAGCAATCCGGGTTCGACATGTGAGCCGAACGCGAACACTCGGGCACCCGCCGCAACGTGCCGCTCGACACTCTTCAGGTCAGTTGGCTCACGAAGCTCAATGAGCACGACCGGCGCCACCCCACCGCTGGCGACGGCCCATCCGACGCTCTCAGCGACCGCACCAAGCTTCCCGCGAAAGACAAGATCTTTCGTGACCAGGAGTACCCGACGCTCAATCGACCCGCGCGACATGCGCTTGCATCTCCTTCGCATCCGGTGGTCGTCGGAACAGATCCCGGAGTCGCAGTTTGGCCTGAAATACCAGACACACATCGCCTGACGGCGCATCCCGGAGCCCTTTCAGAACGAGGAAGACCGGAACGGACGAGTCCGGAACGGCAACCTCGTACCGGTCACTCCGCCACTCGACGTACGCTACCGTGGGGAGCGACGTCACGACCCGCTCCATGAACACACTGTCCTCGACGCGCCAGATACCGTCCGCTACCACCTCACCGTCCCGGTAGTACGATACATCGAACGCTTCACCGTTCTGACGTTTCAAGTTCTGCTCCACAGCCCGGTCGTACGCTTCGAGGTGTTCTGATCCCGCGCGCCACTCGATGTGGTGCCGAAGTTCGTGCACCACCGTCTCCCGTGCCTCGGCCTCCCAGTCGAAATCGTCGACGTGCTGGGCCAACGCCCGAAAGGAGCCATAGTAGAGCACGACTCTGGAGACGATCTCATCTGTCCCGGTATCGAACGGAATGCACTCTCCCATGGTGTAGACGTCGGGGTGCACGGGGTGCGGCACGGTCCGCGGGCTCACGTCGACGGCTGCCACACCCTCGAAGTGCTGAGATGGCACGCCGTCGGTGACGGCCTTCACCAACTGTTGGAACTGCTCGAGCGTCACGGCGCTTCAGGCCGACCCACCGCTGGCAGTTCAGCCGTTGTCGGCCGACGACCGACCAATGCCATGCGTGTGTCGGGCGAGCCACCGGTTTGCCAGCAAGAGGACACACAAGACGAGACCCCACTGGGCCACCATGGTCCCGACGTTCGCTTCCCGAATCGGATCGAGCCAACCGGCAAGGTCCTCGCCCCGTACCTGATAGAACCACCAGCCAAGAAGGACGAGCGCCTCGAGCGGCACCACCACACCGATCACGATGTCCCACCAGCGGCCCACACGAATGTCGGAGTGTTCGTGGTTGAGCTGCTCTTCACGAAACCGCCGTACACCATGCACGATAATCGCGATGGCGAAGAAGAGGCCGGAAACCATGAGCGCCACGCCCCACACAAAATCTTGGTTATGGAGGAATCGAAGGGAGAGTGCTGACGGCACTCCGGCAAGGAATCCGCCGAGACCAACCAGCCGCACTGCGCGTCGCCGCTCCACACCGGCATCGCACAGAACGCGGGTTGCCAACTCCACCATGGCGATCAGACTCGTGAACGCCGCAAACGCCAATGCGACAAAGAAGACGAGCATGAAGAACCGACCCCACGGCATCCGGGCGAACAGCTGCGGCATCCAGATGAACGTCAGGCCCTCGTTGCCGGTACTGAAGATCGTCTCCTGCATCAGCTCCGGCGTGAGGGTCGCTCCAGCCGTGACGGCTTCCGCCAACGCCGGATAGGCCGCCAATGCGGCGGAGTCGGCGGACAGGTTGGCCACGATCTCCGGAACGACCGAAAACACGGTGCACAGCACCATCACACCAGCGAAGAGCGACACGGTGTTGTTGGCCGCCGGCAGCAGGAACGCGTTCAACGCGGTGTCTTCGTTCGCACGGAGGTAGGCTGCGTAGGCGAGGATCAGCCCCCACCCCGCACCGGTATCCCAGGCATTCTGAGTCAGTGCCTCAATCCAGATTCTGGCGTCAGTCAACCCCGCCCATTCGACAGTGAACAGGTATCGGAGTCCATCACCCGACCCCGGAAGGGACACGGCCCGAACAGCGAGCGCAATCACGAGGAACACGAGCGTCGGCATCAGCACCTTGGCGACGCGTTCGATCTGGCCAATCCCTCGCGCCACCACGACGGTGGCGATGCCGATGGCCAGCCCATGCGTCACGACTGGCCACCACGACTGGGTGAACTGCTCCCAAAACGCTCCCGGCTGCGTTCCCGGAACTTCACCCAGAAGCGTGGCGGCGACATATCGGATTGTCCACCCTGCAACCACGGAGTAGTAGAACATGATGGCCGTGGCGACGAAGGCGATGAACGCACCCATCCATGCCCAGCGAGGTCCCATGAGTTGAATGAACGCCCCTACGGGACCCGTCCCAGTCTTCCGTCCCGATCCGAACTCGACCAGGATCAATGGAATCGACCACAAGAAGAGGAATGCCAGCCAGGCGACGATGAACTCACCTCCGCCGTTCTGCGCAGCGATCCGGGGGAATCGCCAGATGTTGCCCGTCCCGACCGCCATGCCGAGCATGACCAGCATCATCAGCCAGCGCGACGAGAACGTCTCTCGTTTCATGCCAGCGTTTGCTCCAAGCGGTGGATGACAAGCTCAAAGTCGAGCGAGCGACCGGTTGCCTCGATCGCCAAACGGTCGGCAGGATCACCCTGGCCTCGGCGCATCAACTCGTGCACCCAGCCTCCGGCCCGAGGATTGCGATACCAGTCCTCGTCGTACTGCTCCACTAGCGTCGCGGATAACAGTGCCTCCAACTGCCACGCGCGAAGGTACCGCGCGGCGTAGAACCCCGGATCGACATCCAGCAGAAAGTCATCCTCACCGAACCGAAATCCGGTCGCCGTGCTCAGCAGCTCGGCGTAGCGCGGTCCCACCGAGGTGAAGTCGCTGCGATGAAGCTCCAGCTCATAACACAGCTTAGCCGCATAGCGTCGCGCCAGAAACAGCTCACCCACTGCCAACTCGAAGCTCAACTCCGCCGTGTCAGTTGATGACAGTTCGGTGTAATGGTGCATCCAGCGGCGATTGAGCGTGAGGTGATCCCATAGCATCGCGAAGCCCTCGGTCACCGAGTTGTCGCCAAGCCACCTCGCCTCGAACGAAAGCTCCGGATCGACCGACGCGAAATGCATCGCGTGGCCCAGCTCGTGCCAGAACGTTCGGTAGTCGGCGTGCCCACCATGGGGACGAATCACGAGGTACACCTCGTCGGGAACGCGCACCGGCACGCAGAACGCTCGTGGCTGCTTGCCGTCTCGTTCGGCCGTGTCGAACTGCACCCGTCCGGCGGCGGCGTGATCGAGACCCATTGCAGCCATCTGTGCCGCCGCCGTCTCGACCAGTGTTGCTGCGGGGAACGCCCCATCGAACTGATCGGCGCGGGAGAGCCACACTGCGTCGGCGCGTCGCAGATCGGAGAGGGGGACGCCGAGCCGACGCTTGGCCAATCGGCCTAACCCGTCGACGTACGCGTCCTTGGTGCAATCGAGAAACGCGCTCGACTCTTCACCCAATGCCTCGAGCGCGATGCCCGACAGCGTGCTGAGTGCTTCGACATACGCCCCGAGACCCAGCTCTCCCAACACCTCGTGCTCTCGCTGAAACCGCTCCCGACGGAGGCCGTTGAGCGCCTGGGCTCCCGCCTCGCTCCGTGCCGCATCCAGTGCGAGCCGAAAGTCTCGGTCAGGGCTGTTCGCGAGATCGATGGGTGCCCGCAAGAACGGAACCTGTTGCCCGTCTAGCGACAGCGTTGCGGACTGCTCCCACGCAAGCTGCTGCTCCTCGAGCTTGGCAACCGCCTGACCCACCTGCACTCCGACCACCCATTCCAGCAGCGCTCGCGACCCCTCTTCCTTCGCCACGGAAATCGCATCGTCGCCCGCGACAGCCGGGTGTCGATCGTAGATCGCTTGGAACTCAGGCTTGGTCTTGAGCCCAGCGCCGGTCAGGTAATACTCGCGCCCGAGCTCCTCGCGCATCGTCTCACCGGCGGCGACGAGATCGCCCAGGTTCACGCAGGAAGTCGCTCGGTCAGGTACTCGACAAGTCGGTCGGTAGTCACCCGATCCTGTGTAAGGGTATCGCGGTCACGCACGGTCACGCTCTGGTCGTCGAGGGTCTGGCCGTCAACGGTGATGCCATATGGTGTGCCGGCTTCATCCTGGCGACGATAGCGGCGGCCGATGGATCCACCGTCGTCATAGAATACGGTAAAGCGCCTGCGCAGATCCTCGTAGATGCGCCGAGCCACGTCCGGCATGCCATCCTTCTTCACGAGCGGAAAGACGCCTGCTTTGATTGGGGCGAGCGCGGGCTGCAGTCCCAGCACCACGCGTTGCTGACCCGCCACTTCCTCTTCCCTGTACGCATCGACCATCACGACCAGCGCCAGCCGATCCGCACCGAGTGACGTCTCGACGATGTAGGGAAGGAAGCGCTGACCATTCACGGTATCGACGTAGTCGAGCTTCTTACCGGAGAACTCCTGGTGGCGTGACAAATCGAAGTCCGTCCGGTTGTGGATACCCTCGAACTCGTGCCAGCCAAAGGGAAACTCGTATTCGATGTCGAACGCCTTCTTCGCGTAGTGGGCGAGCTCGTCGGCCGCGTGCTCATGGAAGCGAAGCTTGGCCGGCTTGATACCGAGACTCTCATGCCAGGCCATGCGACTCGACTTCCACTCCTCAAACCAGCGTTCGTCGTCTTCCGGTCGAACGAAGAATTGCATCTCCATCTGTTCGAACTCTCGCGTTCGGAAGATGAAGTTCCCAGGCGTGATTTCATTGCGGAACGCTTTCCCGATCTGTGCAATCCCAAACGGGATCTTTTGCCGCGCCGCCTGCATGACGTTCAGGTAGTTCACGTAGATGCCTTGTGCAGTCTCGGGTCGCAGATACACGACCGCTGCATCGTCTTCGACCGGACCCATGAAGGTCTTGAACATCAGGTTGAACATGCGTGGCTCGGTGAGCGATCCGGCGTTGCCGCACGCGGGACACCGCGCCTCGGGTGTCCCTGGTTGCCCCTTGAGCCGCTCATCGTCAGCTCGAAACCGATTCTTGCATACCTTGCAGTCCACCAGGGGATCAGTGAACCCGGAGACATGACCGGACGCTTCCCACACACGGGAGTGCATGAGGATCGCCGCATCGACACCCTCGATGTCGCCCCGTTCGTGCACCATGGAGCGCCACCAACGATCCTTCAGATTGTTCTTGAGCTCGACGCCGAGCGGCCCGTAGTCCCACACGGATCCGAGGCCACCGTAGATCTCAGAAGACTGAAAAATGAACCCCCGTCGCTTGGCGAGGGACACGAGCTTGTCCATCAATGCAGTATCGGCCATTGCTCTCTGCGAAGACAGGTGTGTAGGCTGCGAAACGAACGTGGAAACATAGAGTTCGCTCAGGGTCACAGCAACTGAAGCGTACGCTCGATTGCCCGGGTGGCGCGCTGTTCCAGCTCCGGAGCATCCCACCAGGCTCCTCCGGTCGCGACCGTCACCCCGTCAGGCACACCCACCGCCCTCGGGGCGACGAGCACACTCGGCACACCAGCCTGCCTGGCGTGGCTCAACACGACACCCGTGAGCTTTCCCTCGAGGGACGTGTGATCGAATGAGCCCTCACCCACGACCACCAGCACGGCACCCGCCAGTGCTGCTGCCACGTTCGCCCGCTCCAGCACCCAGGCGGCGCCAGGTGTGAGCTCGGCAGCGGCGAACGCGAGAAGTCCGAATCCCATGCCTCCGGCCGCTCCTGCGCCGGGCGTCAATGCAAGCTCGTCGCCTGTCGGCATGCACGCTGCCAACCGCTCGAGTCCGGCAGCAAGTTGTTGCTCCGCCTCGGCAGTCGCCCCTTTCTGCCGCGCGTAGGTGCGGGCGCCGCGAGAGCCGAGCAACGGGTTGGCAACATCACAAAGACCGACCAGCTCCGCCTGAGGGAACCGTCCGCGCGCGAGTCGCCGAAGTCGTGAGAGCGGGCCACCGCCTTCCGGAAGCGCCGTTCCCGATTCATCGAGCGGCAGCCACCCCCACGTGCGAGCCATCCCAATTCCTCCATCCATCGTCGCGCTTCCGCCAAGCCCAACGATAACGCGGTCCGCTCCGTCCGCGATGGCACATTGGATGAGCTGCCCGACCCCACGTGTTGATGTCGCGAGGGGATCGCGTTCATTCGGTTGCAGTCCACCCGGTCCACCCAGTCCGCACGCGAGCCGCGACTCGACGAGCGCGCTCCTCTCGTCGAGCCAGCCCACTGGCACGCGCACTGGCCGGTGAAGCAAGTCGAGCACATTGTAGGAGGTGCGTCGTATCAGTTGGGAGTCGAGGGCTTCCATAAGGCCGTCGCCGCCGTCGCTGCCCAGGAGCACCTGTGGGTTGCCGCCGGCACGGCGCACTGCTCGTTCGAGAGCACTCGCCACGGCGCCACAGGAGAGCGACTCCTTAAAGGACTGCGCGACGACGAGGACGCGGGGGCCGGTCACACGGCGATGATCTGACGGCGGCGGGTCCCGACACTGACGTATGCGATGGGGGCCCGCATCTCTTCCTGAATCCTGTCGAGATAGGCTCGAGCGTTGGTGGGAAGATCAGACAATCGTCGGGCGTCGCCGATGGGCTCACGCCATCCCGGCATCCGATCGTAGACCGGTTGTACACGCTCGAGCCGCTGCGATTCGGCAGGTACCTCGTCCAACAATTCTCCATCCAGCCGATAGCCGGTGCAGACAGGGATCTCTTGAATTGTCTCCAGTACATCGAGCTTGGTGACGGCAATGTGGGTCACGCCGTTCACCCGGGCCGCGTACCGCCCGACTGCCCCGTCAAACCAGCCGCAGCGCCGCGGGCGGCCCGTCGTAGCACCGAATTCCCCGCCGAGGGACCGCAGCTGCTCGTCCACCCCGTCAACAGCCTCGGTCGGCAGCGGACCATTGCCCACACGAGTCGTGTAGGCTTTCACCACGCCGAGCACGGCATCGATGGCGGTTGGACCGATACCGGCCCCCACGGATGCCCCGCCGGCCGTCGTGTTGGAGGAGGTGACAAAGGGATATGTGCCGTGATCGACATCGAGCATCGCACCCTGGGCGCCCTCCAGCAGCACGTGCTTGCCCTGTTGAATGGCATCGTGCGTGACTCGCCCCGCGTCGACGAGCATCGGGATAATCGTCGGCGCCACGCGCGTGAGGAGAGCCAGGTGCGCCTCCGTGTCGGCCCGCTCGTCACTCCCCCACAGCGCCAGAAGCTCGTTTGTCCGGCCGACCATCACCTGCACGAGCGAAGCGAGCCGATCCTTGTCGCGGAGTTCCCCGGCGCGAATGCCGCGCCGCCCGACCTTGTCCTCGTATGCTGGACCGATTCCTCGACCCGTCGTGCCAATGTGTTGACGGCGCTCCGCTGCATGTTCGACCAGCTTGTGGTATGGGAGGAGCAGATGCGCTCTATCAGACACGAGGAGCCGACCGGCAACCTCGACCCCTCGATCCTCGAGCTCCGCCATCTCCGATAGGAGCGTCTCAGGATCGAGGACGACCCCGTTTCCGAGGACGCACCGAGTGTCTGAGTGAAGAATGCCCGAGGGAAGCTGATGCAGGATGAACTGCTCGTCGCCCTTCACGACCGTGTGGCCCGCGTTAGCCCCTCCCTGATACCGCACCACGCAGTCCGCTTGCTCTGAGAGAACATCGACGATCTTACCCTTCCCTTCGTCGCCCCACTGCACCCCTACCACGACCACGCACCGACGATCGGGAGCAAACATGGCGCCTCACTTCCGTCCGCAACACAAAAAAAGCTCCGCGGGTCTCAGCGGAGCAGCCTTTGGCGGAAGCTATGCCGCGGAGGATGCCTCGTCAACAAGCCATTGGTGGACCGCTTGCGCCACGGCGCCTCCCGCTACCACGACCGACTCGATGGCAACTCGACCCGGTACGTCTCGCAGCGTGTGCACCACGCCGAGCGTTGTCCAGTCGCCGCGACTCACGGTGATCCCGGTCATCCCCGCCCCGGCAAGTACGGCTCCATCGACCAGGACGCCGGGTGGCAGTGGGCCGATGTGTGCGCGCCATCCGGCGCCTTGCAGAGCGTCCACCACGGAGCTGGCGATCGTCCGGGCGGGGCCGCCCTGTCGCCGGCCGCGTCGGTCACGAGCGTGGAGGACCACCCGATAACTGCCACGGGAATCAATGCCATCGAAGTTGACAAACGCGCCTGTCCGTCGGCCGGCAGCGCACCAGGCACGCGTACCGACCATTGCGAACTCCTCCGCGTCCGTGATGAGGACCCCAACATCGCGACGGTCACCGAGCGCACGAGCAGCTGCCAACAGCGCAATGATTCCGGTCGCGTTGTCAACCGCTCCCGGTGACGCATTGCCTACGGTACTCGCCGACAGCACAGCCCCACTTGCCACGGCAAGCACGGTTACCGAAAGCACCCACCACCAAGGCAGCGGACCGGTCACTCGCACGACAAGTGAGATAGCGAGTGCGGTGACTGCGATACCCCACACGATGACCCAACATACCCTTCCCCGCAGAGAGATCCGCTGGCTCTTGCTGTCGGCGTGCGCGACGAGCCACAGTTTCGGACGCTCTCGCTGGGCCTCGAGGTTGACGGCATTCACAGGAGGCGAGCTCGCGGGAAGACGGCCCTCGGCAATCCCGTGCGCGGTCAAGGCGATCAGCGCCAAGCCGGTAACGCCGAGCAGTGCGACTATCCATCCAGAAAGTGGCAAGACGAGAAGCGGGCACAGGACAAGGGCGCCCCATCCGAGACCGGCACCAAGCACGCTCACAGCATAGACGCGTGCCGCCGACGCAGAGAAGCGTTGTGGTGAGACCGTGTAGCCGATCGCCCTCAGTTCCGTCTCGATGATCGCGCGCACTGCCTGCGCGCCCGGTGAACCGACCACACGGGGAACGGCAACACGACGGAACAGGTCGGCCGCCACCGCCACATCATCAGGTGTCGGTGAGACTGGCCTCACGCAGCAGCGCGGTCACCCGCTTCCGGTCCTGTTCGCCCAGGCTCGGGATGGGTGAGCGCGGGGCCCCACCACTCAATCCTACGGCATCCATCGCCGCCTTGATGCCAGGTACACCCAACTCTCCCACAATGGTTTGGTGGAGGGGGGCAACCCGCTCCTGTGCTGCGCCCGCCCCGACCTTGTCGCCGGCGTGAAACGCGGAACCGATCTCGACGGTGTGTCTCGTCGCGAAACAGGCAACGGCGGCAATCGCACCGACGGCTCCGAGCTCCAAGGCCGGGTAATACAGCGCGCCGGGGCCAATGAACAACGACCATTTTGGTGCCCGCTCCCGATACGTCACGAAGTTCTTGAGATCACCGGCTGAGTCTTTGGCTCCCCATACGTTTTCATGGTTTGCAAGAGCGCTGACAACCTGTTCGGTAATGGGCACGTGCGTGTATCGGGGAAAGTTGTACAGAATAAGCGGAACCGGTGAGGCATCGGCGATGCGACGAAAGTGATCGATGAGCGACTTCGTCGTGAAAACCGGTCCGTAGTAGCTCGGCGCTCGAACCAATGCGCCGTCCGCCCCCGTATCGCCGGCAACCTGGCATGCCGCGATGCTCGCGCGGGTCGATTCGCGCCCAGTCCCGGCCACGAGCCACTGGCTATCTGGAACGATGTCACGGAGCCATTCGACGACCGCTCGGAACTCCATCTCCGAGAGCAAGGAGGCTTCGCCAGTGGATCCTGCAGCGACAATACCTGACGCACCATCTGAGAGAATGGCGCGGGCGTTTCCCCGCAACGCGACCGGGGCCACGTCTCCGGTCGCATCGTCGAACGGCGTCGTGATCGGCACGAGCACACCACGCGGCCGCCCCTTGGTCATCCCTTGGCCTCTTCTCCAAAGCCGGTCGTGAACCCCTCAATCACCGCCACCCTCATCAGTCTGTGCCGGTCCGCTCTTCTTCGGCTTGGATTTCACCTTCTTCGTGGGTGTGCCAAACGTCTTGAGCTTGAGCTCGAAATCTGCCGGATTCGACGACACGGCCTTCGCGGTGTCGTACGTCACGGCTTCCTCGTTTACGAGCTCCATGAGGTGCTGATCGAAGCTCTGCATCCCGTACTGGTCTCGACCTTCCTCGATGTAGTCGCGAATCTCGCCGACGCGGTTGCGGTCCAGAATGAGGTCCCGAATGGTCGGGGTGCAGATCATAATCTCCAGCGCGGCGCAACGCCCTTTGCCATCAGCGCGGGGGAGGAGCCGCTGCGAGATCACCGCCTGAAGTGAATCCGCCAAGCGGACGCGCGTGACCTCCTGCTCCTCAGGCGGGAACATCGCGATAATGCGTGCCACCGTCGTGGTCGTGTCTGGCGTATGCAGCGTCGAGATGAGCAGGTGTCCAGTCTCGGCCGCCTTCATGGCGGTCTCTACCGTCTCGGCATCGCCCATCTCCCCGATCTGGATGACGTCCGGATCTTGTCGTAGCGACGCCCGGAGCCCATCGCGGAAACTCGCGGTGTCCGACCCAATCTCCCGTTGGGTCACCGAGCTCTTGAGATCCCGGTGGAGGAACTCGATCGGGTTCTCCAGCGTCACGATGTGCTTGTTGAGATTCTGGTTGATGTGATTGATGAGCGCCGCCATAGTCGAGCTCTTGCCACTGCCGGTGACACCAGTCACCAGCACCATGCCTCGCTCGCCTTCTGAGATCTTGCTCAGCACCGGCGGCAAGCCGAGCTTCTCGAACGTGGGAACCTCGAAGGGAATCACCCTCATCACGACCATGAAGGACGATCGCTGCCGCAAGATGTTCACTCGGAAGCGTCCGATACCGGGCGAGCCCCACGAGCAGTCGTAGTCCCGTATGGAGTCAATGCGCTTTCGGTCTTCGTCGATGGGAATCAGCTTGAGGGCGATGGCCTTGGTCTGATCCGGGCTCAGCCGCTGCTTGGTGAGCGGCACCAGATCACCGTCGATCCGGGCACGAAAGACGTCTCCCGCCTTGATGTGGAGATCGGACGCGCCGCGTTCAACGGCTGCCTTGATGATAGTTTCCATACGCTAGTGCTACTCCTCAGCGGAAAGGGTGAACGCGCCCGACACCCGCAGCAGTCCCAACTTGGCCTTATCGTGGAGCCGCTTCGGGCCACTCATGGAGACATGTACCACCATACGGGCACCCTGCTCCTCTGATCGGATCTCCTCGATCTCCAGTCCAGCTTCGCGCACGACGCGCTCGATCTCGCCGACTCGCTCTGGATTCGCCTCAACCTCGAGCGTTACGTGGCTCACGCCGCCGTACGCACGGAGGTAGCGCTCAAGCTGCCCGAGCACCCCAAGGACGACCACGACAAGCAGCGTCGCCCCAACCGCCTCGATGAGCGCACCAGCACCCACAGCCACACCGATGGCGGCTACCAGCCAGATGGTCGCGGCACTCGTGAGGCCACTCACGTGTCCCCGACTGTGCAGAATCGTCCCCGCGCCGATGAACCCCACGCCGGTGACGATTTGGGCCGCAATACGCGCCGGATCGCCCGACCCCTCCGCCACGGAAATGGACAGCCGCGTGAAGAGGGCCGCGCCGAGACAGATCAGGATGTTGGTCCGGAGACCGGCAGCCTTCCCACGGAGCTCTCGTTCGAACCCGATAGCCCCTCCGAGGATGGTCGCCACGAGCAGGTACCCAAGCAGGTCGAGCTGCAGGATCTGGACGATCTCGCTCCAGCGCTCGGCAATCATCGCGCGGGTGCTGCCGTCGTCGCAGACAATAAGCCCATACGTGCTCGCACGTCGCGTATCGTCTCCTCCGCCACGGTACGGGCCCGCCGTGCACCGTCCTCGAGGATGCCATGGACTTCGGCGGGATTCGAACGCAAATGGGCCGCACGCTCTCGCATTGAAGCGAACTCGTCGGCAATGTTCGATCCCAACACCCGCTTGCAGTCAAGACACCCCCATCCCGCCGATCGACACTGCTGCGCTACATGTTGCACGGTCTCGTCGGGTGAAAAGTGACGGTGGAGGCTGAACACGTTGCACACCTCAGGGTCGCCTGGGTCCGTCTTCCTGATTCGGGCCGGATCCGTGACAGCCGGTCGCAAGTGCTGCCAGATTTCCTCTGGCTCCTCCAAGAGACCGATGGTATTCCCGAGGCTCTTTGACATCTTTGACTGGCCATCGAGCCCGACGATGCGCCCTGTTTCGGTGAGAAGTGCGTCCGGTTCGGGAAAGAACCCCTCGCCGTAGCGACCATTCCACTTCCGCGCAATCTCCCGCATCAACTCGATGTGCTGGACCTGGTCCTCACCCACCGGAACGCTGTGTGCCTTGTAGAGCAACACATCGGCTGCTTGCAGCACCGGATAGTTGAGGAGGCCAGCCAGCACGCTTACCTGCCGCTGCGATTTGTCCTTAAATTGGGTCATCCGTTCGAGCTCGCCGAGGGGTGTCACAGTGGTGAACACCCACGCCAACTCGGTGTGCTCGGCCACGTGTGACTGGACGAACAACACGCAGCGCTCCGGGTCAATGCCGGCGGCAAGCAGGCTCACGGCCATGTCGAAGGTCCGCGTCTCCAGCGACGCCACCTCGTAGTCTTGCGTTATGGCGTGATAGTCGACGATGCAGATGAAACACTCGTGCTCGTGCTGTAAGGCGACCCAGTTACGAACGGCGCCCAGGTAGTTGCCAATGTGGAGTTCACCGGAGGGTTGGATGCCGGAAAAGACACGCATTGGCGGAAGCTAGGGGACGCCCAAATGGACCGCAAGGTGATGCAAGACCACGATCTCGTCCGGGTTGCCCGCGACGCAGCGGGCCGCGCCGCGCTCCACATTCGGGGCATCACGCGACCCACGGCCCATGCCACCAAGCTCAAAGGGAAGAGCGATTTCGTCACTGACGTCGACCTCGCCGCAGAAGAGATCATTTGCGAGAGTCTCGAGCGCGCCACTCCCGGAGCCACAATCTTAGGGGAGGAGTCGAGTCCCGAGGCGCGCGAGGCCCCGCTCGTGTGGGTCGTCGATCCGCTCGACGGCACCACGAACTTCTTACACGACTATCCCGCAGTCGGGGTGAGCATCGCTGCCGTCCTAGATGGCGAGCTCGCCGCCGGCGTCGTTATCGACGTTTCTCGCGACATCGTGTATCACGCGAGCCGCGGTGGGGGAGCATGGTGCGGGACACGGCAACTGCACGTGTCCGACGTCAGCGACCCGTCGCACGCGCTCATCGGTACGGGCTTTCCCTTCAAAGTGCCACACCTACTGCCGGAGTACCTCCGTCAGCTCACCGACATCTTGACCCACACGAGCGGTATTCGGCGGGCCGGCGCGGCATCGCTGGACTTTGTCGACATTGCGCTCGGGCGCTTCGACGGGTTCTGGGAACTCTATCTCGCGCCGTGGGACGTGGCGGCCGGCACCCTGATCGTGCGAGAGGCGGGCGGCCGTGTCTCGGGAATCGACGGAAATCACGCTTCGCTGCGCCACGGCGACTTCGTCGCCGGCAACCCGGCGATCTACGACTGGCTGCTACAGCGGCTGGCGGAGGGGTAGCGGCAGCGACGTACGATCTGTCAGGATGCGCGAACTGAAGTGGGTGCAGCCGTGAGGATACGAGGCGCACCTTCCCCGACCACCACGGTGTGTTCGAAGTGCGCAGAGAGCGATCCGTCGGCGGTCACCACTGTCCATTTGTCCTCGAGCGTACGGATCTCGGGACGTCCCATATTGATCATCGGTTCGATGGCCAGCGTCATCCCAGGAACCAATCGCGGACCACGGTGCGGCTTGCCGTAGTTGGGGACCTGTGGCTCTTCATGAAAGCTCGTGCCGATCCCGTGACCGACCAGTTCGCGCACCACGCTGAAGCCGGCACGCTCTGCGACGCCCTGGACCGCATGGCCGATGTCGCCCACATGATGTCCCACAACTGCAGCGCCAACTCCTGCCTCGAGCGCCGCTTGCGTCACGTCGAGCAGCCGCTGGACCTCGTCGGCGATCCTCCCCACCGCTGCCGTCATCGCAGAATCGGCGTGGAGGCCATCGAGACAGACACCACAGTCGACGCTGATGATGTCACCATCCTGGAGTACGCGATCGGAGGACGGTATCCCGTGTACGATCTCACTGTTGACCGACGTACAGAGCGTGGCTGGAAAGTCATACAAGCCCTTGAACGAGGGCCTGGCTCCCGCATGGCTGCGAATGAAGTCCTCTGCAACCACGTCCAGATCGGCCGTGCTCACGCCTGGCTCCACTCGGCCCGCGACCAACGCCAACGTCTCTGCCAGGACCTTCCCCGCCCTGGCCATCGTTTCGATTTCGCGAGCCGACTTGACCGTGATCATTGCTCCAGCGCGGAGAGGATGCGCTTCTGAATGGCCTCGATGCCACCAAGCCCCGAGACTTCCGTCAGACGCTTCTTGTCTCGATAGTAGGCGATCAGCGGAGCCGTTTGTTTCCAAAACACTCTGAATCGCTCTCTCATCGCGTCTGGCGTGTCGTCGCTGCGCCCCTCCTTGTTCGCCCGACCCATCATCCGCCGAACCAGCTCGTCTTCCGGTACATCGATGTAGAGCACATGGTCAACGAGGGCGCCCCTGACGGACAGGGCGCGGTCGACAGCTTCAGCCTGGCGAACCGTCCTGGGAAAGCCATCCATGATGACGCCCCGCTCCACTTCGTCGGAAGCCAGCACCTCCTCGATGAGGCCCACGATCACGTCGTCGGGCACCAGGAGTCCCTGATCCATGAAGGAGCGTGCCTTCTGACCAAGCGGTGTCTGGCGGGCGACGGCGCTGCGGAGGAGATCGCCAGTCGAGATGCGGGGAAGATCGGTGTGCGAGGACAACAGAGCCCCTTGGGTGCCCTTGCCCGAACCTGGAGAACCAAGGAGAACGATATTCATGATGGACTGCGGTGTTGAGCCATGACGGTCATCCTGCGACCGCCACACCCCTACATGTACCTTCCCCGTCGACCGCGAAACTTCACCCGACCTTGCTTCATGAAGTCATCGTAGTGGCGGAGGTGAAGGTGCTGCTGTACCTGGATCCACGTGTCTAGGGCCACACCGACAACGATCAGCAACGCGGTTCCGCCAAAGAAGAATGGCACGTTGAAGGTGTTGAAGACGAAGAATGGCATCAGGGCGATCAGGGTTAGGAAGATCGAGCCCGGCAGGGTGACCCGGGTCAGGACGTCGTCGATATAATCCGCCGTCGCTGCGCCGGGCTTCACGCCGGGGATGAAGCCGCCCTGTTTCTTCAAATTCTCTGCAATGTCCAGGGGATTGAAGATGATCGATGTGTAGAAATACGTGAAGAAGACGATCAGCAAACCGTAGCTGAGGTAGTAGACGGTCGTGCCGGGCTGGAACAACTCGGACATGGCACGCAGCGCCGGGAGGTTGCTGAAGGTCGCAATGGTACCCGGCACGATGATGATCGACTGCGCGAAGATGATCGGCATGACGCCGGCGGAGTTGATCCGGATCGGAATGAATGTCTTCTGCCCTTCCCGGATTCTCCCTCGACCCATGACCTTGCGGGGGATTTGAATTGGGATGCGTCTCGCCGCAACGGTAATGGCGATGACTCCGGCAATCACGGCGAGCATGACCACGAGGAGCACGACGAGCGACTGGACAGTAATCACCCGCGTCGTGAGGAACTGCAGTGTGATCGCCGTGCCCGGCAGGAAGCCCTCCATGATCGAGAAGAAGATCATAAGGCTCATGCCGTTGCCGACGCCACGCTCAGTGATGCGCTCACCGAGCCACATGACGAACACGGCGCCTGTGGTCAAGGTGAGCATGGTCACCATTCTGAACCCGAAGCCAGGGCTTGGCACGGCGCCCTGCTGCTCGGCGAAGATCGCGAAGCCATAGGCCTGGAACACCGAGAGGATCACGGTGGCGTACCGCGTCCATTGCGTGATCTTCTTTCTGCCCTCTTCCTCCTTCTGCAGCTTGTCGACCAGCGGGAAGACGGCGCCCGCAAGCTGGAACATGATCGACGCCGAGATGTAGGGCATGATGCCAAGGGCCAGCACTGTCGCTCGCGACAGGCCTCCCCCGACAAACATGTCATACATCCCAAAGAAGGTCCCTGCGCCCTGGTTGCGGATGAAGTCGGCGAGGACCTGCACGTCGACGCCTGGCGTGGCGATGTGGGCGCCCGCCCGGTACACGGCAAGACACAGCAGGGTGAAGAGGAGCTTAGCCTTGAGCTCCGGGACGGCAAACAGATTGGGGATGCGCGGTGCCGCCATGCGTCTTATGCCTCGATGCGGCCGCCGGCCCGCTCTATCTTCGTTCGCGCCGCTTGGGAGAGCTCACAGCCCGATACGATGTACGCGCGGCCCGCCTCACCCGTACCCAGAATCTTGATGGGGCCGTCGGCCCGCTGGATCAGGCTGGCGTCGACGAGTGCAGCCGGCGTTACCGACTCACTCGGCAACTTGGCGAGGTCCCGCACGTTCACCACCTGTGCCGGCACGCGGAAGGGATTGGTGAACCCGCGCTTCGGAACTCGCCGAACGAGCGGCATTTGTCCGCCCTCAAACCCCGGACGCACGTTGCCGCTCGCGCGAGAGCGCTGACCCTTGTGACCGCGACCTGCTGTCTTACCCAACCCGGATCCCGGCCCGCGACCTTTTCGCTTGGGCTCTTTGTGCGCACCCTGCGGCGCTGGAAGGTTGTGCAGTCCCAACTGGTCCTTCTGTGCCATTACGCCTCCTCAGGGGTCACGCGCACCAGATGGCGGACCTTGAACAGCATGCCGCGCACCGACGGAGAATCGGGCAGCACGACCTCCTGCTGATGGTGTCGCAGACCCAGCGCGCGGAGCGTCCGCCGGTACGTCGCAGCCCGCCCAATTCCCGAGCGCACCTGCTGCACCCGCACCTTGGTCGACCGCGCAGCCGCCGTTGTTGCTTTGGGCGTCTTCGTGGCCTTCGTGGCCTTCGTCGCCTTCACTGCCTTGGTCGTCTTTGCCGTCTTCGTGGTCTTGGCGGCCTTGGCAGGCTTCGACTTCTTGACCGTCTTGGTTGTCTTGGCCGCACTTGCTGACTTCTTAGGCATCGGCGACCACCTGTCGCGGACGATAGTCCAACTCCGTCGGATCCAAGCCCCGTTGCCGCGTGACCTTTTCGAGAGTCAGGAGCCCCATGAGTCCATTCATGGTCGCCCAGACCATGTTGAGCGGATTCGGCGACCCCAAGGACTTGGTCAGGACGTCGGTGATGCCTGCACACTCGAGAACCGCACGCACGGGACCCCCTGCGATGATTCCCGTCCCGCTGGAGGCCGGTTTGAGCAGCACCCGACCCGCACCGTGGGTGCCGACCGTTTCGTGCGGAATGGTGGTTCCCTCACGCGGCACCCGACGCATGTCGCGCCGGGCCGCTTCCACGGCTTTCCGTACGGCCTCTGCCACCTCGTTCGCTTTGCCGGTGCCGACGCCGACCTGTCCCTCGCCGTCTCCAACGGCCGCCAACGCGTTGAACGAGAAGCGCCGGCCTCCCTTCACCACTTTCGCCACGCGGCTGATGTTGACGACGTTCTCGATCAGATCGGACTCGCGCTCACGACGCTGTCCGCGGTCTCGTTCCTGCGCCATTGTGTTAAAACTCCAATCCGGCGTCTCGCGCCCCTTCGGCCACGGCCTTGACCCTTCCATGATACGGGTAGCCGCCGCGATCGAAGACAACGCGCTCAATACCGAGCCCCTTTGCCCGCTGCGCGACCAGTTTCCCGACTGCAAAGGCGGTTCCGACCTTCCCAGCGCCGCCCGACTCACAGTCCTTCTGCAGGTCACTTGCAGCGGCGATCGTGGTGCCTCGGTCATCGTCCACTAGCTGCGCGTAGACATGCTTGAGCGAACGAAAGACCACGAGGCGCGGCCGGCCAGCCGTGCCAATCACTTTCTTGCGAACGCGAAGATGTCGCCGTGCACGCTGCGTGCGCCGCATCGAGGACTTCGCAAACCTCATCCCTAGCCTCCCGTCTTTCCGGCCTTGCGGCGCACGTGCTCCCCAACGTACCGAATGCCCTTGCCCTTGTACGGCTCCGGTGGCCTGACGCGCCGGAGTTCGGCCGCGACCTGACCTACCAGTTCCTTGTCGATCCCTTCGACGCTGACGAGCGTCGGCGTTTCGACAGCAATGGTGACGCCCTTGGGAGCTTCGTACTCCACCGGGTGCGAGTAGCCGACGACCAGCCGGATCCCTTTGGGGAGCGATTCGGCCTTGTACCCGACCCCATGAATCTCGAGCTTCTTGTGAAACCCGCCTGTTACGCCCAGCACCATGTTGTGCAGCAGGGAGCGAGCCAGCCCGTGCAGTGCCCGGTGGCTGGTGCTGTCGGACGGCCGCGCAACCTTCAGCTCGCCGTCATCCAGCATCACCTGGATCTCACCGGGCAGCGTGCGATGCAGTTCACCTTTCGGACCCTTCACGGTCACGGTGTTTCCGTCGAGCGTCACCGACACTCCCTGCGGGACCGAAATAGGCTTCCTTCCGACACGAGACATCAGCTTCCTCCTACCACAGCACAGCCATGAGCTCACCGCCCACGCGCGCGCGGCGCGCATCACGATCGCTCATTACGCCACGTGGCGTCGACAGGATCGCCATGCCCAGGCCGTTCTTGACGCGTGGAATCTCACGGGCTTTGACGTATCGCCGAAGCCCAGGTTTCGACACGCGCTGCAGTCCATGGATCACTGGCAGCTCACCGTCGTACTTGAGATAGAGCCGCAAGAGGCCATGCCGGCCGTCATCCAGGACCGCGAAGTCTTGGATGTACCGATTGTCGCGCAGCAGCCGTGCGATCTCGGTCTTGAGCTTGGACACCGGAACGTCCACCCGACGATGACCCGCCTGACAGGCGTTCCGGATGCGGGTCAACATGTCTGCGACTGGATCGTTCATCTCACCAGCTCGCCTTCCGCACTCCGGGGATTTCTCCACGCAGCGCTTGTTCACGGAAGCAGATTCGACAAATTCCAAACCGCCGCAGGTAGGCTCGCGCCCGCCCGCAACGCTGACAGCGACTGTACGCGCGTACGCCGAACTTGGGCTTCCGCTTCGCCTTCTCAACGAGACACTTCTTTGCCATCCAGTTGCGCTCCCTTTACCCGATTTGCACCGGTGTTTCGCCTCGGAATGGCATGCCCATCTCCCGAAGCAACGCCAGTCCGACGTCGTCCCGATCGGCAGTCGTGACGAACGTGATGTCCATTCCGTGTATTTTTTCCACTTTGTCGTAGTCGATCTCCGGGAAGACCATCTGTTCCTTGACACCAATCGTGTAGTTCCCGCGTCCATCGAACGACTTGGTGGAAAACCCGCGAAAATCGCGCATACGTGGTACCGCGACATTGATGAATCGATCCAAGAACTCGTACATCTGCGCTCCGCGAAGCGTGACGCGGGCTCCCACCGGCATGCCGGCGCGCAGCGAGAAGTTGGAGATGGCCTTCTTCGCGCGAGTCACGACCGGCCGTTGCCCCGTCACCACTGCCAGCTCCTCAACCACATTGTCCAGGAGCTTTGCGTTCTTTGGGGCCTCTCCGAGACCGACATTGACCACGATCTTCTCCATCCGCGGAATCTCGTGTGGGTTCGCGAAGGAAAACTGCTCCTTCAGCTTGGAACACACGCGATCTCGATAGTGGTCTCGCAACCGCGGCGGCGGCGGCGGCGGCCCTGGCTCGCTCGGGTGCTCACCCTTTCGGGTGCTCTGCTTTTCCTTTTTGGCCATGCTTCGTCTTACCTACTCCTCTGGATCGGCTGACCAGACTTCACGCTCAGCCGCTCCATGGTTCCATCCTCGTCTTTTCGACGGCGCACCCGCGTGGGCTCACCGGATTTCGGGTCTAACAGCATCACGTTCGACACGTCAATGGGGGCTGGGAACTTGATGATGCCACCCTCCTCATTGGCCGTGGCCTTCCGGTGTTTGGTGACGACGTTCACACCGTCGACGACCACCCGTCCCTGAGCCGGATGGACTCGGATCACCGCGCCTTCGGCCCCTTTGTCATCTCCGCGAATAACGCGCACGCGATCGCCCTTCGTGATGTGCATCTTTTGCGGTTGCGGGTCCGATCGGCGTTGCCGCTGTGACTTCTTGTGCACGAGCCGTCTCATTTACAGCACCTCCGGCGCCAGCGACACGATCTTCATGAATCGCTTCTCGCGGAGCTCGCGGCCGACCGGTCCGAAGATGCGTGTCGCCCGCGGCTCCTTCGCGTCAGTGATCAGCACGGCGGCGTTCTCGTCGAACCGGATGTAACTCCCGTCGCGCCGGCGAGTTTCCTTTGCCGTCCGCACGATCACGGCTTTGACGACCTCGCCGCGCTTCACCTGGCCCGTCGGTAACGCGTCCTTGATCGCGACCACCACGATGTCACCCATCCGTGCGTAGCGGCGCTTACTGCCGCCCAACACACGGATGACGAGTGCCTTCCTGGCACCCGAATTGTCCGCGATTCTCACGATCGATTCTTGTTGTACCACGCCCGCCTCACTTACTTCGCACGCGAGATGATCTCGACCACTCGCCAACGCTTGGTCTTGGAAAGCGGTCGCGTTTCCATGATCCGGACCGTATCACCCACGGCGGCAGCTCGCTCGTTGTGCGCTTTGACGCGTCTGGTGCGCGTCAGCTGCTTGCCGTAGAGCGGGTGCGCGAACTGACGGGTCAGTTCGACAACCACGGTCTTCGCCATCTTGTCGCTCACGACCAACCCCGTCCGGACTTTCCGCCGGGCGCGGCTCAGTGCCTCTTGGCTCATGTCTGCTTCCTCTCGCGCAACACGGTTTCGATGCGCGCGATGTTGCGTCGCAGCGTCCGGAACTGGCTCGAGTCGTCGATCGCCTCGGTCGCAGACCGAAACTTGAGGCGAAACCGCGCCTCCTTGAGTCGAGCCAATTCGATTTGCAGCTCCTCTTGGGTCAGTTCTCGGAGCTGACCCGTCACGAGCGGCTTCCGCTCAGCATCTTTGAGCGCCATCGTTAGCCGTCCTCGCGGGTGATGATCTTGGTCGTGACCGGCAGCTTACCTGCGGCGTGCGACAACGCTTGCCGCGCCACGTCTTCCGTCACTCCATCGATTTCAAACATGATCCGACCCGGCTTCACGACCGCGACCCAGCCTTCCGGGTTGCCTTTCCCCTTCCCCATCCGGGTCTCAGCGGGCTTCTTCGTGATCGGCTTGTCGGGGAAGATCCGAATCCAAATCTTCCCGCCACGCTTCATCACTCGGGTCATCGCGACACGGGCGGCCTCGATTTGACGACTGGAAATCCACCCAGGGTCCAGCGTCATCAGGCCGACGTGGCCGAACGCCACCGTGTTCCCACGCGTGGCATGGCCCCGTGTACGACCCTTCATCTGCTTCCGATACTTGACGCGTTTGGGAGAAAGCATGGCTCACGCCCCCGTGCTGTAGGTGCGGCCACGTCGATCCTCGACGACCTCACCTCGGAAGATCCATACCTTGACCCCGATCGTACCGTATGTCGTCTTTGCGGTCGTCACGCCATAGTCCACATCGGCCCGGAGCGTATGGAGCGGCACGCGCCCCTCGTGGTACCCCTCAGAGCGCGCGATTTCCGCGCCCCCCAACCGGCCCGACGTCCGGATCTTGATGCCCTGAGCACCCATGCGCATGGCATTCTGGACTGCGCGCTTCATTGCTCGTCGAAACGACACGCGCTGCACCAGCTGATGGGCAACGTTATCCGAAACAAGCTGGGCGTTGAGCTCGGGTCGCTTGATCTCCTCCACATTGATTCCGACCTCGTTGCCCGTGAGCTGCGCCAGCTCGTCCCGAAGCTTGTCCACCTCGGCACCGCGCTTGCCGATCACGACTCCAGGCCGTCCGGTGAAGACCGTCACCGTCACCTTGCCCGGCTTCCGCTCAATGTGGACGTCGGCCACTGCCGCGTGCGCAAGACGCGTCTTCAGGTATTTCCGGATCAGCTCGTCCTCTCTGAGCAGCTCGGGGAAATCCCCTCCGGCGTACCAGCGAGAACGCCATGGCTTGATAATCCCGAGGCGGAAGCCGTACGGATGGGTTTTCTGGCCCACTAGTCCTTCTCCTCCCTAGTCTCCACATGGATCTCCACGTGGCTGGTCCGCTTGCGAATCGGCGCGGCACGCCCGAGTGCCGCCGGCCGATATCGCCACAAGGTCGGACCGTCGTTCACAACCGCCTGCGAGACGAAGAGCCGGTCGACGTCAAACGCCTCGTTCCCGCGTAACGCACTCTGTTCGGCGTTGGCGACCGCCGACCGCAGCACCTTCTCGATCTGCTTCGCAGCGCCCTTCTTGGAGAACTTGAGGAGCGCGTATGCGTCGTTCACGTCCCGGCCGCGGATCTCGTCCATAACGAGTCGCATCTTGCGCGGTGACTGACGCACCCATCGTTGAATCGCCCGTGCTGCCATGTCCCTTGCTCCTGACCTACGTCGCGGCCTTCTTGTCCGCAGCGAGTCTGCCCGAATGCCCGCGGAAGAGCCGCGTCGGTGCAAACTCACCGAGCTTGTGGCCGACCATGTTTTCGCTCACGTACACCGGGATGAACTTGTTCCCGTTGTGCACGGCAACTGTGTGTCCCACAAACTCCGGTGTGATCGTCGAGCTCCGGGACCACGTCTTCACGACCCGCTTTTCGTTTGCTGCGTTGAGGGCGTCGATCTTCTGGAGAAGCGACGCCTCGATGAACGGACCCTTCTTGATACTTCGCGCCATGCGTTTGCGTCCTCGACCTTACTTGGTTGCCTTACCACGCTTGCGACCGCGGAGAATCAGCTTGGAGCTGGCCTTCTTCCGCTTTCGCGTCTTCTTGCCTTCAGCACGACCCCATGGGCTCACTGGCGGTCGACCGCCCGAGGCTTTCCCCTCGCCGCCACCGAGTGGATGGTCTACCGGATTCATCGCGACGCCGCGCACCTTGGGCCGTCGGCCCAACCAGCGGCTCTTGCCGGCCTTGCCGAGGCTCATGAGCTCGTGCTCAGGATTCCCGACCTGGCCAACCGTCGCCATGCACTCCCTGCGTACCATTCGGACCTCACCGCTGCGGAGCTTGAGCGCCACGTGATGTCCTTCTTTGGCCACCACCTGCGCACCAGTCCCCGCCGAGCGGCACAGCTGGCCACCCTTCCTGGCCTTGAGCTCGATGCAGTGGACCGTCGTACCGAGCGGCATCTCGCCCAGCGGTAATGCGTTGCCAGCGCGGATGTCGGAGCCCGACCCCGATTCGACACGATCTCCCACTCGCAGCCCGCGCGGATGCAGGATGTAACGCTTCTCGCCATCCGCGTATGTCAGGAGTGCGATGCGAGCCGTGCGGTTCGGGTCATACTCGATCTGACTGACGCGGGCCGGCACACCGAACTTGGTCCGCTTGAAGTCGATCACACGATAGCGGCGCTTGTGGCCGCCACCGCGATGCCGAATCGTCAAGTGGCCCTTGTTATTGCGGCCGCCACTCTTCTTGAGCGGCTCCACGAGCGACTTCTCCGGCTTCGAGCGAGTGATCTCGTCGAAATCGCTGACGGAGCGGAACCGTGTTCCCGAACTGGTCGGACGATATTGTCGCATGCCCATCGGCTTACCCCTCGAAGATCTCGATCGTGTCGCCTTCGGCGAGGCGTACGTACGCCTTCTTCCACCGTGGTCGCCGCCCGACGCTTCGGCCGCGCGTGCGGCGCTTGGCCGGCTGCAGCATCGTGCGCACGCTCGTCACGCGAACCCCGAACAGGTCTTCGACGGCATCCTTGATTTGCCGCTTGGTTGCCCGCGGGTCGGCCATGAAGGCGTATTCCTTGAGCGCCGCATATTGTGCGGAGGACTTCTCCGTCACCACGGGCTTCACTACCAACCGATAGCGATCAGGCATTCGCGCTACCCTTCCGCTTCGTCTTCTTTGCAGTCTTCTTCTTGGTTGTCGACGTCGTCGCCTTCTTGGACGATGCGCGCTTCTTGCCCATCGCGCGGCCAGCGGCCTTCTTCCGCGAGGTCGGTGTCGCCTTTCGACGCGTCGCGACCTTGGGCGCTGTTCCCTCAATCTCGTGCCCGCCGATCGCGGCTTCTTCAACCACGACCGCATCGGACCACAGAACCTCGTAGGCCGACGCATCGCGGTACCGCATCACATGCACGCCCGTCAGGTTCCGACTCGACAAGTACATGGCCGGCCGGTCATTAGACGTCAGCAGCAGAACCTTGCGTCCATCGAGCCCCATCTTCCCCAGCAGTTCGACCAACTGCTTCGTCTTGGGCTGGTCGATGGTCCACGCTTCGATGACGAAGAACGCGCCTTCGTTGGCACGGGCGTTCAACGCCGATTGGCGTGCCAGGCGCTTCACCTTGCGCGGGAGATCGGTCTGGTACCGACGCGGCCTCGGTCCGAAGACGATGCCGCCACCAGTCCAGTGCGCCGCCCGATTGGTCCCTTGGCGAGCCCGTCCAGTCCCTTTCTGCCTCCACGGCTTGCGGCTTCCGCCCGTTACCTCGGCTCGCGTCTTCGTGGAATGCGTGCCTTGGCGCTGGTTGTTCGAGTAGGCGCGGACCGCGTGGTAGAGCGCCGTCTCGTGCACCGTGCCGTCGTATTCCGCTGGCAACGCATAGTCGCCTTTCGGCTCGGCGGCGGCTGTGTAGAGGTGTGCCTCACGCATACCGGCCTCGGCCTCCCTGTTTGCGCACCGTGACGATGCCGCGACGCGGCCCAGGTACGGCGCCACGCACGTAGAGCAGATGACGCTCCTCGTCGACTCTCACGACCGCCAGGCCGAGTTCGGTCGCGCGCACGTTGCCCGTTTGTCCCGGCAGCTTCTTGCCCTTGATGACGCGGGACGGGTCCGTGCCGGGCCCCAAGCTCCCGGGCTTGCGGTGTCGCGTACTCCCGTGCGACGCAGGCCCTCCACTGAAGCCGTGACGCTTGACGACTCCCTGAAACCCCTTGCCCTTGGTGGTTCCGGTCACCTTGACGGCGTCACCCGGTTGGAAGATCCCGACGGTGACGACGTCGCCCTGCTTTGGCGAGTCGCCAACCGACTCAAATTCTCGCAGCACGCGCGGCGCGGTCTCGAGTCCCGCCGGCGCAGCGTGCCCATGCAACGCCTTCGTGGTGCGCTTGGCCTTTCGCTGGCCGAACCCGAGCTGAATGGTCGCCGGGCCAACCTCGGACGGTTTGACCTGCACGACCGCGCAGGGTCCCGCCTGGATCACGGTGACGGGAATGACTTGCCCCTCGTCCCCGTAGATCCGGGTCATGCCCAGCTTCTCGCCAATCAATCCGTTCATCGTTATTCGACCTTGATCTCGACGTCGACGCCTGCGGGCAGATCCAGCTTGGTGAGCGCGTCCACTGTTTGCGCGCGTGACTCCAGAATCTCGATCAACCGTTTGTGCGTCTTCAGTTCGAACTGTTCGCGGCTCTTTTTGTCCACGTGGGGACTCCGCAACACCGTCCATCGCTGCGTCTTCGTCGGCAACGGGATCGGACCGGAGACCGATGCCCCGCTCTTCTGGACTGTGCGAACGATGTCCGCCGCCGCTTGATCGAGCACGACGTGGTCAAATGCCTTGAGTCGGATCCGAATCTGTCCCGCCATGACGAGCCTCTATTCCAATATTTTCGTGACGACGCCGGCGCCGACGGTGCGGCCGCCTTCGCGAATCGCAAAGCGCAGCCCCTCTTCCATCGCAATCGGCGTGATCAACTCAATCGTCA
>JBDHAN010000012.1:0-83417 GCA_039588055.1 Gemmatimonadota bacterium
GCATAACCCAGCCCGGACGGCGCGAGCCACGCCGAGAGCGTCACACGGGTACTTAGGTCGAGATCCACGTCTCGGGCGAACCCGTTGTAGTGTGTCACGACCTGAAACCGTGGCAACTGGAGATCCGCCACCAGTCCGAATGCCGCCGTCACCGTATCTGGCACGGTCGCCTCCAGCGTATCCAACAACAGGAATTCTTCGCGTCTCGCTTGCCCCGCAATGCCGAGGCGGAGAACCGCGCCCCTTCCTGCAATGGGCGCGAAGGCCAGCTCGCCGCGCTGCACGAACACCCGCCGTCGGAACGTTTCGAAGGAGTCGCCGTCACGGAACTGAAGAATGCGCTGGCGTCCCGCCTCACCCGCGAGGATGAAGCCGCTTCGATCCGAGAGCGCACGGAACGGCATGCCGACGCCCCACGCGCCAAAACTTCCATCACTCAGGTCATCGTAGAACCCTCCGACCTCGAAGCGTGTGCCGCGGATCCGTTGGAGTCCAGCGCTCAGCTGCAGTGCGGTCCGATCCGGCACGTTGCGATACACGGCGCCGGCATGCGCTCCCGTGCCGAACACGTTGTTCTCGATTGCTCCCAGCGCCCATGACAGCTCGCCCGCTGAGAACCAGGCGTTCATCACAAGCTGGGTGCTCCAGCCATCAGCAGTCTCGACGATGACGTCGACACTGTCACCAATCGGAATTGTTTCGATGACAACATCTCGGAAGAGACCGCGAGCACGTAGGTTGCGGAGCGTTTCGTCGATCTTTGCCTGATCGTAGAGTTCCCCTTCCTCGAAGAGCAACTCGTGGCGTACTACCGACGGGCGGGTCGTGAAGTGAACAGCGTTGGCGAGACGAAAGAAGAAGCTCTGCTGAGCTTCTGTGGAATCAAAGACGTTCTGTGTCCGGACGACTATATGACGGATGGTCGGGGGCTCGTCACCTCCTTCCACCTGGCCGCGCGCTACTGCACACGGCAAGATCATTCCGATGAGAATCGCCAACGTCGTCCGACTCATGTCGCCTCATGATGCGTTGTCGCCAAGAACAGCCACCGACTCGATGATGCGATCCGGCACCACGGTCGCCGACTCCAGCACGTCCGGCCGGAACTTCCCGGTTTTGACTAACCACCCCTCTAGCCCCGCCCGCTGTGCGCCGTCGATGTCCGACCAGAGATCGTCACCGATCATGACGACAGGTGGCCGGGAAGCGGCGCCAGTCATTGGACCTCTTGAAACCCCCAAGTCCAAAACCGCGCCCTCAAAGAACTCGGTGTTCGGCTTCCCGCACACCACCGCGGTCGCCCCTGTCGCGTACTCGAGTGCTGCGACATACGCCCCGGCATCGAGCTCGAGTCCCGACGGCCCCTGCCAGTACTTCCCGCGCTGCAGCGCCAGCAGGGAGGCGCCGTCCATAACATAGCGGAAAGCCTCGTTCAGCAGACCGTGGGACCATGCATCACCGACATCGCCGATCAGGACGACTTCCGGCTTGGCGGCTGCTGTGGCCATGCCCGACGTTCCTCCAACCAGCTTGAAGGCGCTCAGATCTTCCAGCGCATCGGGCGTCACGAAGGGCGCGACCACCTTGATCTCGCGACGCTCCAGCCACCCGACACCCGCCAGTACCGCGGTGAACACCTCATGCGGCTCCACCTGGATGTCGTGCTTCACCAGGCGCTCGACGACACTGCGCCGTGACCGGCGGGTGATGTTCGTGAGGATGCGAAGCGGAACACCCCGGCGCCTCAGCCACTCGACGGCGGCAGCGGCACCGGGGATTGCGCCCGACTCCGTGAGGAGCGTTCCGTCTACGTCGAGGAGATAACCCCTCGGCGATGGACTAGTACTGTCCGAGATACCTGTCGACCTCCCACGTGCTGACCTGTGCCGTATACTGCCGCCACTCTTCGCGCTTGGCTTCGAGGAACATCTGATAGATGTGCGGCCCGAGCGCAGCACGGACGACACGATCCTTTTCGAGATAGTCCAGCGCCTCGTGGAGGTCGCGTGGCAGCTCGTCGATACGATATCGCCGCCGTTCCCGATGGCTCATGGTGAAGATGTTCTTGTTCACCGGATCGGGCGGAACGAGCTTCTGCTCAATGCCGTCCAGTCCCGAGGCAAGCTGCACCGAGAGCGACAGATATGGGTTGGACGACGGATCCGGCATGCGTAACTCGCAGCGGGTGCCCTGCCCGCGCCGCTCAGGAATCCGCACGAGCGGTGACCGGTTGCGTTCACTCCACGCCACATTCACCGGCGCCTCATAGCCCGGCACCAGACGCTTGTAGCTGTTCACTAACGGGTTCGTGATGGCACAGAACCCACGCGCGTGCTTGAGTAGCCCGGCAATGTATTGGAGTGCGACGTCAGAGAGCTCCCACTTCCCTTTGGGATCATAGAACGAGTTCTTCTGACCCTTGAACAACGACTGGTGTGTGTGCATGCCCGAGCCGTTTTGCCCGAAGATTGGCTTGGGCATGAACGTCGCCGCGAATCCGTGACGATAGGCAACGTTCCGGACGATGAACTTGAACGTTGCGAGATTGTCGGCCGTGGTGATGGCATTCTCGTATCTGAAATCCACCTCGTGCTGCCCTTCGGCAACCTCGTGGTGTCCCGCCTCGACCTCGAAGCCTAGGTCGACCAAGTCGTGGACGATGAGGCGGCGAATCGGCTCTGCCTTGTCGATCGGTGCCAAGTCGAAATATCCGCCCTGATCGTGGGTCTCGAGCATCGGGCGACCGTTGGCGTCGCTATGGAAGATGAAGAACTCGGCCTCGACACCTGCCATCATTTCGTAGCCGAGTTTCTTTGCTCGTGCGACTTGCTCCTTGAGCGCAAGGCGCGGGCAACCGGGAAACGGGGACTCGTCGGGGTCGTAGATGTCGCAGATCAACCGGGCAACGCGTCCGCCCTCGTCGTCGTAGGGGAATATCTTGAACGTGTCGAGGTCCGGCTTCAGCAGCATGTCGCTCTCTTCAATGCGTACGAACCCCTCGATCGACGAACCATCGAACAGGATTTCGCCATCCAGCGCCTTCTGGAACTGACTCTGAGGCACCTCAACATTCTTGTTGATGCCAGTGATGTCGGTGAACTGGAGTCGAAGGAAGTCGACGCCGAAATCCTCGGTGAGCTTGAGAATGTCGCTGGCGCTCGCGCCCTTCGTATCGATGTTGTTGCCGCGGATCGGTGGCTTCTCACCACGAGCCGGGACGCTAATGCTCTTGCGAATTGTCACGCGGTGCTCCTTGACCGGTAGGGTGCATGCCGAGCCCCGAGGGGAGGTGTTGAGAAGGCAGTACCCTAGCTGGCTAGGCCTGTAGTGTCAAGGATTCCGTGCAGATACAACAGAATTGGGTGTGCAAGACTTGCGATTCAAGCGAGAACCGCTAATTGCGGCCTCAGAGTTTTGCCGTCTTCGCACACTCCCAACTGCACCGAGGCAGCTCAGGCTGCCTGTAACGAGTCAAGGAGATTCCAGAGTTCTTGGGCTGAGAACTCGGCGAAGCGGGTGTCGATATCCTTCTCCGCCCACTCGAGGAAGATCCAGCCTGACAGCCGATGGGTGTTGCCCGAGATGAAGTGGATGCGGCCACGGATGGCATCGACCGACGGATCTGGAACGGTTTCGAGCAGCACGTCCCAGCGGCTCTCTCCGCGCGCGAGCTCGCCCATCTGGCGAGCCTTGATTGCGCTCCAGGGCGGATCGAATTTTTGCCGCTCCTGCCCCTCGGTATCCTCCGTCATGCGGCTACAGTAATCGTGCACGTGACGTCGCGCCAGCCAGACAAACACCGCATTGCACCCACGGCGGACTGCTGCCCGCTCGCATGTCGACCAGGGCACCAGCGTTACCCTCCCCGCTTCCAATGCCCGAGGCCGCTATATTACTCCGCTCGATTACTACGCCGGAAACGAGGACCACACAGCGGACTGCCTCTCCCATGAACACCACTGCTACTAATGCCTGCGTCAACTGCGGCGCTGCACTGAGCCCAACTGCGCAGTTCTGTCACGCCTGCGGCACCCGTCGAA
Source organism: Gemmatimonadota bacterium (assembly GCA_039588055.1). Taxonomy (GTDB): domain Bacteria; phylum Gemmatimonadota; class Gemmatimonadetes; order Gemmatimonadales; family GWC2-71-9; genus JAOTVV01. The sequence goes on from JBDHAN010000012.1 coordinate 4,041, forward strand.
CCCCCGAACGCGCGCCGCTTCCAGCGGCCGTGTGGGGTGTCGCAGCGGCCGTTGCGGTCGTCGTCATCGCCATCGCCGCCTACAGCGCAGGTCGCTCGTCAGCCGGACCTGGAGACGCTGCCGGGGCACCCTTCGCCGGCGGCACGGGTGGCGCTTCCGGAGCAGTACCGGACATCAGTGCCATGTCGCCGAGTGAGCAAGCGGACCGCCTGTTCGAGCTCGTAATGACGGCGCATGAGCAGGGCGACTTCGGGCGCGTCAACCAGTTCACACCCATGGCATTTCAGGCGTACGCCCTTCTGGGCCCCCTGGACCCCGATGCCCACTATCACGTGGGGCTCATGAGCGCGATCTCTGGCAATGTGGACGAGGCATTGGCGCGTGCCGACTCCATCGCGACCACGGTGCCCGACCATCTCTTTGCCCTCATGCTCCGCAATTCGGTCGCACAGCTTCAGGGAGACTCGGCCGCGAGCGATGCCGCACAGCAACGATTCCTCGCGTTGTACGACGCCCAGGTTGCGACGGGCCGCGAGGAATACCAGCTCCACTCGCGCGCGCTCGACTCGTTTCGGACCCAGATTCTCGGGACCACGGGAGGATCCTGAGTCGGCGATGACCCTAATCCGGCTCGTTCATAGCCCGGACTCCGACGACGCCTTCATGTTCTACGCCCTCGCGGCCGGGAAAATCCCGACCGATGGGCGCCAATATGAGCACGAACTCTCCGACATCGAGACGCTGAACCAGCGGGCGCTCAAGCGCGAGCTGGATGTCACCGCCGTCTCGATTCACGCTTACGCCTACCTTGCGGAGTCCTACGCGCTGCTCTCACATAGCGCCTCCATGGGAGATCGGTATGGACCCAAGCTCGTCTCGATCCGTGCCGCTCCGAGCAATCCACGCGAAGCTACTCGCGGACTCCGCATAGCGATTCCCGGGCCGCACACGACCGCGGCCCTGGTGCTCCAGCTCTACCAATCAGACCTCGCGCCCGTCATCATGCCGTTCGACGAGATCGAGTCGGCGACCGCAGCGGGCACGGTCGATGCCGGAATCCTGATTCACGAGGGGCAACTCACGTACGCCGACCATGGCCTTCACCTGTGGGCCGACATGGGAGAATGGTGGTATGACGAGACGAGGTTGCCGCTCCCATTAGGTGGCAACGCCATTCGCCGCGACCTGGGGACCCCGCTGATGCAGGAGGTCAGTCGAGACCTCAAGGCGAGCATCGAGTATGGACTGACCCATCGTGAGGAAGCCCTCGCCTACGCAATGGGATTCGCTCGCGGCCTCGACCCCGAGCAAGCAGACACCTTTGTCGGTATGTACGTGAACGCATATACGGTCGACTATGGGGAAACCGGTCGTCGAGCTGTCCAGATCCTTCTCGCCCGCGGTGTCGAGGCGGGTATCATCCCCAACTCGGTTGACAACCCGTTCTTCGAATGAGCCTGGCGTCTGTCCACCGTTGCCAAGGCGCACTGACGATAGTTCTATTTCGTCGATCTGTTACGTGATTCCCGATACTGATATGGCAGGGGAGTCCCAGCGAGAACCGGAGTTCGCATGGTGACCAACGAAAAGCCACCCCAACAAGACACGACCGTCCTGGTCGTCGACGACGAGGAACCGCTTCGCAAGGCACTCGCTCGTTTTCTTCAGCGGCGTGGCTACCCCGTCCTCACCGCCGGCACCGGACCGGAAGCGCTCGAGCGCGTCAAGGTGGACCGCCCAGGGCTCGTATTGCTCGACATCCGGATGCCCGGCATGAGCGGAATCGACGTCATTCCCGAGGCGCTGAGCATCGACCCCGATCTCGCGATTGTGATGTTGAGTGGCGTAGGCGATGCAACAACGGCAGCGCTTTGCATGCAGCGCGGCGCCCTAGACTACCTCACCAAGCCCATTGCGTTGCCGGACCTCGGCCGCGCGGTTGAGCGAGCAATCCGTCGACGGGATACGATAATTCAGGAGAAGGGAATCTCCTCCTGGCTCAAAGGGGAGGTCTCGCGCCAGTCGAAGGAGATCAAGCTCGCAGAGAACGTCCGGGACGACCTGGTGCTGGCAACCCTCGAGGCGCTGGTCAACGCCCTCGAGGCCAAGAACCAGTACTTCGGTGGGCACTCGGCTCGCGTCGCTGCCTTCTCGGCGACCATCGCGACCGAGTTGTCGTTGTCGGATGAAGATGTCGAACAGGTGCGCGTCGCCGGTCGGCTCCACGACCTGGGAGTCATCGGCATTCGCGACGAAGTACTCGAGAAGACCGGTTCTCTCAGTGACGAAGAGTACGAGCACGTCAAGCAACACGTGACCATTGGCTCCCACATTCTCTCGCCACTCACTCCGTTGGGCGCCATATCGGAGATCGTGCGGACGCATCACGAGCGGTGGGACGGGTCAGGCTACCCAGAGGGGCTCAAGGGTGACGACATCTTGATCGGCGCGCGTGTCATCAACGCCGCCGAGACGTACGACGCGCTCACAACCAGTCGCCCCTACCGCGAAAAGCTGGATTCCGAGGAGGCCGTCTCGCAGATGCGGGCGATGGCGGGCAAGGTCCTCGACCCTGCCGTCATGGACGCGCTCGCCAAGGCCGTGAGCAGCCGCCAGGCGCTGGTCTTCATTGACGGGGAGCAGACTCCGAACGCGTAGCTCCCGCTGGGCGAGCCTGGCGCTCATCAGTCTCGCCGCCTGTGCGCCGGAGCCACGCTGGCTCGCGCTCGCAAGCGGCGCGGATGGATCGGTCTGGGTGCTCAATGGGGAGCTCGTTCCGTCAGATCCGCCAGACCAATCCACTATCACCCCGCCGGACCACCTCACGGCTCTCCAGTTCGGCGCGGCCGGCGCCAGTCTCTACAGGGTAAGCTCGACCGACTCCGGAAGCACGCTCGCATGGACTCGTCGGGCAACCGGAGCGTTGCTCGCGAGCCTAACATTCCCCGCTGAATCCATCGCCGTAATTCGGCTGCTGCCGGATGCTCGTGCGCTCGCACTCGCACTGGTCGCCCGCACCGGCGAGCGTGATATGGCGGCCGCCACCCTACGGCTCGTGCCCACCGACCTCAGAGCGGCGGGAGAACCGATTCCGTTATGTCAGGAAGCGGTCTTGGGACTCGCCCATTATGGCGTGCGAGATCGCATCTACGCCGTTTGCCGCGGAGACGAGATCGTCGAGGTCGACCGGGAGCTCGCAGTTCGGGTGCGCAGCGTACGCTTGACCCGGGACTCGACGACAGGTGCGTCCTGTGGGGTATCGGACATCGGCACCTCCCCGAACGGAACGCTGATCTACGTTTTGTGCGCAAACTCGGGAACCTTGCTGTACCTGGACCGTGTCCAGCTGACGCCATTCGACTCCGTCGCGGTTGGGCCCGGGGGACGCCGTTTCGATCGAACGCCCGACGGTCACTTCGGAATCGTCACGCGCCCTGCCGTGGGTCAAGTGATCATCGTCGACCTCAGGGGCCGCGCGTCCGTGTCACAGATTGCTCTCGAAGGTGCGCGAGAGATTGGCATCGGCAGCGACGGCCGCACGGCATTCATTGCCGCGACAACGCCGACTACTGGACGCCTCGTTCGCGTGAATCTGACCGACGGACGCATCGTCGCCGCTGTCGCGATCCCCCCGGGGGACCCGCACGTCACAGTTTGGCCGAGTTACAAAAGCCCCAGGATGCGCTGGACGCGATAGCGAACGCTCTGCAAGACCGTCACCACCGTTTGAGCCGTCCGAGCCGCGACGTGGTGAGCGATTCCGCAGCGCTGCCGCGCCGAATGACAAGCTTCGTATTGGCCGCTCCACGGCCCATCCCGTTCGGGTAGATCCGAATCATCGCACGACTTGCCTCGAGACTTGCGCCGTGGCGACGCGGGCCCGGCCGAATAAGGAACACGGAATCCACTGCTCCTTCAAACGTGGCACGGAGCGTGTCGGATCCGAACTCGAGCCGAACACGGCTGCCTCGAAATATCGCGCTGGTTCGCGCATGGACGTAGAACGACACCAGCTCCCGTGTGGCTCGACTCGTGGCCAGTCGATCTGACCACTTCGCCCACCGGGGCGTGGAAATACCGACAACAAGGCCGATCACTGCGAGCACAATGATCACCTCGAGTAATGTCACGCCACGTTGCATGCAACAAGCTGCGACACTGGTACGCCTGCCATGTTATCCGGTCAATGCGCGGCGTGGCCGAATCGCGCGAAACGGCGGGCTTGCCCACGTTCCAGCAGCTACCCATACTTGGCATGCAACCGAACGGGAACGGAAGGAGTCGCAATGGTCGGTGGCGTGAGAGCCGACGACCCCCTGGTAAACCTCCGGGAGTATCGACACCTGGCACCCTGGAGCCTTCGAGATCTGGCGTCACTTGCGGCGGCGGTCCTCGATGTCACCGGTACCCGTCCAATCAACGCGGCCGCCAGCGCGCGTCCGAGTGAGCGAACCATCCGTTTCTACGTTACCCGGGGGTTAGTGACGGCTCCTGAGGGTCGTGGGACGGCGGCGATCTACTCCTACCGCCACTTGCTCGAGGTGCTGGCGATCAAGCTGCGACAGATGGAAGGCGCAACATTGGCCGGTATCGCCACCGAGCTCAAAACCATGACGGGTGACGTGCTCGAGCGCCGCGTCGCCGCGGCGCTCGGTACGGACCTTCCCACTCCGTCCACTCTCCCGCTCTATGGCCGGGATGAAATACCTCGAGGGCGTGCCGGACAGGTGTTGCGTGCCCGGCCCGAGCAACACGACGAGAGGGAAGCCGAAACTCCCTCCAGTTGGCACCACCTGCGCGTGACGGACGAGGTCGAACTCCATGTCCGCACCGACCATCCGGTTGCCGACGACGGTGAGCTACAGCGCCGCGCGGTGGATGCCGTTCGACTCTTGCTGGACCGTCTTCTCTCGATGCGACGAAGCGCTCCCGACACCGTTCGAGACGAAACATCCGACTCTCCACAGGGCATGTGACTGAGGAAGGGCCGATGACTCACTGCGACTGCAATGCGGAGTAGACCATGGGAACCTGGATCTTTCTCATCTTAATTGTCGTCGTCGTCGTGTGGGCGATCTCGGCATACAACAAGCTGATTCAGCTTAAGGGCGACACGTTGAACGCCTGGAAGCAGATCGACGTGCAGCTCAAACGACGTCACGACCTGATTCCCAATCTCGTGGAAGCCGTCAGGGGCGCCATGGAATTCGAGCGTGAGACCCTGGAGGCGGTGATTCAGGCTCGCAATCAAGCTGTGCAAATCCAGGCCGGCGCCACCCCGATGGGAGGCATCAAGGAGCTGGCGGCCGCCGAGGCCACGCTGGGCGCTGCACTGTCCCGGCTGAACGTGGTCGTCGAGCGTTACCCGGATCTCAAGGCCACCGGCAACGTTGGCCAGCTACAAGAAGAGCTCACGTCGACCGAAAACCGCGTCGCGTTCGCGCGCCAGCTCTACAACGACACGGCCACGACCTACAACGTGAAGCAGCAACAGTTTCCGTGGAATCTCATCGCCGGATTCGCGAGAGCTGAACAAGTGGAACTGTGGGAGATCGTGGAAGAGCAGGAGCGTGAGGTTCCCAAGGTCGACCTGTCCTCTAAGCCGAAGCAGTGACGGCCGACACCAACCTCTTCGCGCAACAGCGATCGAATCGCCGCCGATCTGCCGTCATCGTCGCCATTTTTCTGGCGTTCTTTGCCTGGGTGGGGTTCGGCGGCGATTTGGGGTACTACTTTACCACCCTCAACGCACCTCCGAGCGCGTATCACCACACGATTCCCTGGTTTGGGATCACGACCACGCTGCTCGGACTTGGCATGACGTGGTTCGCTTGGAAGCGCGGTCCCAAGCAGGTGCTGTGGGCCACGGGAGCATGGCAACTCCTCAAGGCCGCCAAGCCCGAGGAACAACAGCTCGTGAACGTGGTCGAGGAGATGGCAATCGCCTCCGGCCTGCCGCGGCCAACCATCTGGGTCGTTCCGGATACGGATCCGAACGCATTTGCCACCGGCATCACCGAACGGGAGGCTCATGTCGCGGTCACCGAAGGCCTCCTCGGCACATTGAATCGCGACGAGCTCCAAGCGGTTGTCGCTCACGAAATGGCGCACATCCGGAACCACGACATGAAGTTGATGACGCTTCTCGCCGCACTCGTTGGCGTGATGGCCCTCATCGCAGACGGCGCGTGGCGGTTCGTGCGCTTCGGATCGTTCAGCAGGGGAGGTGGCGGACGGGGCGGTGGGGGCGGTGGGGGGAAGAAGGGCGGCGCTGGCGCCCTTGGTGTCATCATCATCGTGTTGTGGCTGGTCTCGCTCATTCTCGCGCCGATCGTCTCACGGCTCCTCGCGCTCGCTGTGAGCCGCAAACGAGAATACCTGGCGGACGCCACCGCGGCCCAGTTCACGCGCAACCCGGGGGCGCTCGCTGCCGCACTCCGCAAAATCGAGGACTCCGTCGCCCCGACGAAGTCGATCAAGCGCGGCACCGCTCACCTGTGCATTGCGGATCCTGTCGGCCGCCGGATCTCGAGTAGGCAGGGCTTCCTCGCAGACGTGTTGGCAACTCACCCTCCGATGGCCGTCAGGGTCGCGCGACTCAAGGCCATGGCCTATCAGTACGAGCGCACGGGAGTCCTCCCCCGCATTGCTCGCGGGAGCCTTGACACTTTGGACTGTGCGGCGCACGCGCCGGGCCATCCGGTCGTGGATCGATCGCGCGGTGCTCCGCGCCGTGCATCGGTTCCGGGTGCGGCTCGACCGGTACAAGCTGGTCAGCCGACGGACAGTTCGGGAGGCGTTACTCGCAGACCCTGAGGTGCTGCGGGGCATAGATCAGTACGCCCATGAGCATGCTGTCACCGCCCACGACGCCCGTGCGGAAGTCGAGCGATACGTCGACGAGATTGTCCCCTACTTCAACGTGTTGTCGTACTACAAATTCGGATACAATGTCGCGCGGCTGCTCATTCATGTTCTGTACCGAGCAGACTGTGAGTACATGGACCCGGACGAGCTTCGCAGTATCTCTCGTGACGACGTCGTCGTGTATCTCATGAACCACCGATCCAACGCGGACTACATGGTCGTTGCCTATGTTCTCGCTCGGGCTGTCAGTATCAGCTATGCCGTTGGCGAGTGGGCACGGGTTTGGCCGCTCGAATATGTGTTCAAGTCATTCGGCGCATACTTCATTCGACGAGGCTTCCGGGACCCCCTGTATCACACAGTGCTCCGCCGGTACGTCCAGCACATCACGCGACATGGCATCACACAGGGCGTCTTTCTGGAGGGAGGTCTTTCGCGCGACGGTGCGTTTCGGCCCGCGAAAGTTGGACTCCTAGACTACATCGGGCGTACGCTACCTGAGTTGCCGGCCAGCACCGATATCAAGCTCGTCCCCGTGGCTCTCAACTACGACCGGGTGCTTGAGGACCGCAGCCTCATTATGGAGTTGCTCGATCGCGATGAGCGTCCCGGACGGCTTCGCCAACTGAGCACCGTGCTTCAGTATGTGTTCTTCAATGTCGTCCGTCTCGTCACGGGAAATCTCAAGCGGTACGGTCGCGTGCAGGTGACCTTCGGCGCGCCACTCTCACTTCGTGATTGGGCACGGCAACATCCCGGCGTGTTCGAGCTCCAGAAAGAAGACCGGTTACCCTTGGTGCAGGACCTCGCGGACGGCGTGATGCGGGAGATCGCCGACATCATGCCCGTGACACCGGTTCCACTCGTAGCAGCGGCACTGCTGTCCTTCGAGGAAACTGTGGTCAGCCGCCCAGGCTTGCTGGACCGTATCGACACCTTTCGCGATGAGTTGATTGCAGGCGGTGCGAAACTGGTGCAGCCCGAGCGTGGCCCCGAGATCATCTTGGACCGCGCCTGGCGCATGCTGGCGATGCGGCGGCTCGTCGTGCAGGAAAAGGATTCGTACGTCATTCTGCCGCGGCAGCGACCACTGCTGCAGTACTACGCCAACTCGGTGCAGCACCTTCTGCCGAGTTTGGAGTTGGGACCAGTCATGCATCCCGCACACGAGCCCGACCGCACACTGCCGCGTCTTAAACAGTGGTCGGCATCACGGCACGGCGGTTCGAGCACCGATCGTGAGCAGAGCCCCTAGAGGTTTCATGCCCGAGCCCATCAACATTCCCGGCCTATCAGTCGGTGCCCGCGTTCAGGACATGTTCCTCGTCCTCGAAGTCGACGTTCGTCGGCGACAGGACGGAGACCCTTTTACCATTCTGGTTGTCGGAAACTCGACCGGTCGAATCGGCACCGAGCCGTTTTGGACGGAACGACAGCCGGAGATCGCCGGCCTACGCCCCGGCCACGTCGTGGAAGTGACCGGAGAGGTCCAGACCTACCGAGACCGACGGCAGCTGCACGTCGTCTCGCTCACCCATCTCCCCGAAAACGCCGTCGATCTTGCCAGCCTGCTCCCGTCAGTCGGAGCTGTCGATCGGTACTGGCAGACCCTCGACGGGTGGCGGCGAGAGATCGGCAAGCCGCGACTCAAGGCTGTGGTAGACCTGTTCTACGAAGAAGATGAGTTTCGCAAGCAGTACGAGCAGTGTCCGGCGGCTGTGTTCGGTCATCACGCTGCACTTGGTGGCCTTCTCAAGCACACCACCGAAGTCGCGGCTATCGGCCGAACCATCGCCCGCGCGTCGGGAGCCGACTCCGATCTTGTGCTCGCAGGCGTCCTGCTGCACGACATCGGAAAGCTCGACTCGTATCGCTGGGACGGATTGTTCGACTACACCGATCGTGGCCGCCTGGTTGGGCACGTCGTGCTCGGCGCCATCATGCTCCAAACACGGCTTGCCGAGAAACCAGAACTCCCGTGCACCGAAACCGAACGAGAGCTCCTACTCCACCTCATTCTCTCACATCACGGCAACCTCGAGTGGGGAAGCCCCATCCGACCGTTGACACTCGAAGCGGAGGTATTGCACTGGGCGGATAACGCGAGCGCCAAAACCGCCGGCCTCGCCGACGCACTCAGGGAGGACGGCAACTTTCCGGACGGCCTTTTCTCGGTGCCGCAGCGACTGCTCGATTATCGGCGACTGTTCCGGGGACGGAGCGATTGGGGTGCCGACTGACGCCCCTGTCCGTCGCTGTCGTCGACTCAGCGGCGAACCAATACCCCGACTGCCTGACGGATTTGACCGAGCTCGTCGTCGATTGCGCGGAGCAGCTCGCGCTCTCGACCCGACGGGGCCGTCAGGCGCAGCAGGCGGACTGCACACCCAATCGCCGATACTGCAGCACCCGCTTCAGTCACTGCTGCCGTGCGCGAGGCGTCAGGGCCATTTGGCATGGAGTACCATGGTGACATGCTCTACTGTACGCCCGCCGGCCTCTTGGTGCGGTACCCCGAAAACGATGCAGTGAGCAAAACGTGACGTATCACTTTCTCCCTCACACAGCTGACATCAAGGTCGCCATCGACGGCGGCACCCTCGACGAGCTTCTGCGAGATGCGCTTGCGATCTCGAGACAACTGTACGTCGGAACAAGCCCCGTCGAGTCTCGCGAGCGACGCCCCATCACCCTCGCGTGTGACGATGTCGAAGAGCTCGTGCATGGATTTCTCCGGGAGCTCCTCTACCAGTACGCGACCGACAACTTCATTCCCGCAGCGCTCGAGATCACACAGGCAACCCCAACGACGATTCGCGCGGTGATTGCGGGTGAGCGCCTCGACGCGTTACGACACGCCACCGAGCCAGAGGTGAAGGCCGTGACCCGTCACGGCTTCCTGGTGCGGTGCACCGAGGACGGATGGCATGCCGAGGTGGTGTTCGACGTGTGACACGGCCCGCAGCTAACTACCGTTAACCATCAGCCGACCGTCGTCAGTTCGACTCTCCTGGAGCCCGTATATTCTCTATGAGAGGGGGTCCGCCATGTCACCGCTCCAAGTCCGACAGATTGATCCGTTCCGCTGGCGTGTTGAGCGACACGGCCGAATGCGCACGCATGGATTGATCTTTGCCGATGCCGAGCTGATGCACGATCTCGAGGGTGACCAGTGCCTCCAGCAGGTCGTGAACGTCGCTCACCTCCCCGGTATCGTGGGACCGTCCATTGCCATGCCCGACATTCACTGGGGATACGGGTTCCCGATCGGTGGCGTCGCGGCTTTCGACGAAGCAGATGGTGTCGTCTCGCCCGGTGGCGTCGGCTACGACATCAACTGTGGTGTGCGTTTGCTCAGAAGTGCGTTGTCTCCTCACGATGTGCGGCCGAAACTGGCCCGTCTCATGGACTCGCTCTTCGCCAGCATTCCGTCCGGTGTGGGCTCGTCGAGATCAGATATGAGGCTCTCAGTGAGCGAGCTCGATCGCGTGCTCACAGAGGGAGCGAGGTGGGCGGTGCGCGAGGGCTTCGGCCGAGAGAGCGATCTCGATTGCATCGAGGCCCACGGGACACTTCCCGGAGATCCCACCGCCGTGAGCAAGCGGGCGAAGGAACGGGGACGCACGCAACTTGGTACTGTGGGAAGTGGGAATCACTTCGTCGAGGTCGGTTATGTGGCGGAAGTATTCGACGAAACCGCCGCGTCACGGTTGGGACTCTCGCTCGACACCGTCACGTTCTTCATCCACTCCGGATCGCGTGGGTTGGGCTATCAGGTGTGCGACGACAACCTGGATACCATGGTGCAGGCGGCCGCCAAGTATGGGATAGACCTCCCAGACAAACAGCTTTGCTGCGCCCCACTTCAGAGTCCCGAGGCTCATCATTACCTCGGCGCGATGAATGCCGCTGCCAACTACGCGTTTGCCAATCGGCAAATGATGAGCCACTACGTCCGGCGATCACTTGCATCGGTGTTCTCGGACGACATCGCCGACAGCGCAACGCTCATCTATGACGTGGCACACAACATCGCCAAGTTCGAGATGCACGAAATCGAAGGGACGCAAAAGCGCGTGTGCGTACACCGCAAAGGCGCAACGCGAGCCTTCCCACCGGGTCATCCTGAACTCACCGATCGTTACCGCGACATTGGCCAGCCGGTGCTCATCCCCGGTGACATGGGACGCTACTCATTCGTGCTGGTCGGGACGTCGGGCGCCTTCGATGAGACGTTCGGCTCGACCTGTCACGGCGCCGGGCGGCGCATGAGCCGACACCAAGCGAAGAAGGTCGCCCGTTCCCGCAATGTGCCTCGAGAATTGGAGCAGCGCGGGATTCTGATTCGCGCAGCGAGTCGCCGCACCGTGGACGAGGAAATCCCGGAGGCGTACAAAGACGTGCGCCAAGTGGTCGACGTGGTGCACGGAGCCGGGATCGGCAAGAAGGTCGCGAAGCTGGTGCCAATGGGGGTGGTGAAGGGGTGAGACAAAAAAAGAGGCGGCCCGCGCACCCGAAGGTGGCGGACCGCCCCACGCGCTGGCTACCCGGAGACAGGGGATTTACTCCCCTGTTCCTCTTCCTGCCGCCACTGCTTGGCCTGATTCAGCCGCAGGTCGGCGTCCAGGAGCTCCGGCTTCCATTCCCAAGCGGCTTGGCCAAGCCGCGAGGTTCGCCAGTGCGGGCGCTGCGAGTCGACCAGGTCGCGGACCGGTCCCTCACACTGCACGCCGAGGCGCCACATCGGCGTGGACGAGGCACGCGACTGGCCTCGCCGGCCCAGGAGACGTGATTCACCCGGATCAGTGGACGCCCGAAGCCCTTGTTTGCGTCGGCGCCCTCCCCGGAATTCCCTCCGTAGGCCTGTCACACAAGGCGTGGCTGAGACTTGGTCCCGACCCTTCCCCCATGCGACGAGGCCAAATTTAGCAGCCATCCAAAACCGCGCAAGTGCCGATGTTTGTTCGGCTTACGTCCCTTCATGTGGCCAAAGTGTGGAACACATTGCCGCCATTTTCTGGGCTTGTTCTCCCGGCTTTCCACGCTGGTGTGGAGTTGTGCAGAACCGGCACGAACACGTCTTCAACACAGGCGGCGGCGCAAGTCTCGATCTTGGGGTGCTCCGGGATGGGGAGCAGGACGTTGCTAGGGTCGCCGCGGTTCCAGCCTGAAGCCCATTGCCTTGGCGAGGGCGGCAGACGCGTTCCCGTAGGCAAGGAGCTGCCGCTCGAGTTGGCTCGTGTGGTACGGGCCCCATGCCTTGAGCGAGTCGGCTCGTGCGCCCGCACCAGTTGGGGCGAGTCCCTCGGTGCAGTGGATGCGAAGTGCGCTATGGAGCTCACTCGTCTGCTGAACCATGGTCCTGGCGGCATCTCGCGCGGCCACCGGGACGTGCGAGGGACGGAACATACCCTGTGACTCGGTCAGCCTCGTCCGAAGGCCCTCACACGCACCATGCAGTCGCTCCGCCCGTCCGACGACGGTGCGGGCACCGACAAGCTGGAGGTCGCGACGAAACCGACCTACCTGACCGCGAACGGATGTCACGGCATCGCGCATTTCTAGGAGTGTGTCCCGATAGACGGCACGTAGGCTGTCCGGCACCGTCGCCTGTGCCTGCGCACCGCTCGCAAGCGTCAGAGAGAGCGCAACAGCGCCGACCAACACGCACCAACGTCTCACGCTCGAGAGCCCACTTCCTGATAGACATACGCACCCCCGGCCGCCGCGGGGGTAAACAGCATACCGCCTCCGGTGGTCGCGAACCACCCGGCGAGCAGAACGTTCGATCCGTCCGGCGCGGGCTCCTCAAACACGGCATTCAGCCATCGCTGCGCGTGCTGCACCTCCGGTGCCCTCCTGGAAAGCAGCGAGAGCACGCTGCCGACTCCTTGCGTCGCACGGAGGAAGTGAGCGACCGCGTGGGCGCGCTGCGGGAACTCAAACGCCCGCACACCCGGTTCATCGAACAGCAGGGCTCCACCGTATGGGTCCGCTGGCGGAGCCTCCATCCTGGGACCGATATAGACGAACTTGCGCCGTCCGTCGTCCTTCCGTTCCACAACTGCAGCGGCGAATTCGCCACCGAGACGCGCGGCGTGTATCAAGTCACCACCATCGAGCACACCGACCGCAAGCGTCCACTCGAGCGCGGCAATCGCATCGTGGAGCGGACACCCCATGTCCTCGTCGTACGCGAGAAGCCGTGGAGCCTCCCCCGCACGCTGGAAGAAATGTCCCAGCGCGTCCGCCCGATGGGGCCACGTATCGATAGACCGCGAAATAGCCATAGTCGTCATTGGACCGTGCAAGATAATGGTACCCCAACTACGGCAATAGATGCACCAAGACCGGAATCCGCATCTTGCCACCTTGGAGAGCCAACGGTGTAAACTGGGGTAGTGTGAAACCCGTGAACATGCTCACTCCCCACCGTGTCTTTGCGCTCGTGGCGTTCCTCTTTCTGTTCGGGACGCCGGCCGCAGCCCAATCCGGCAGCGCGCTGCTCGGGCGATGGGTCGGCACACATGACGGCCGTCCCTGGGTGATTGATTTCTACAATGACACCTTGCTTGTCGTCGACGATGTCCACGTACTCGCCTTCCGGGCTTCCGCAGACTCGCTCGTAGCCTTTGGCGACACATCGTTTGCGGTTTCCTATTGGTTCGTCCGCGAGCGGATGCTCGTGCAGACCCCGGAAGGCGAACTCATCACCATGGCGCCGCAAAATGCGCTGGCGCGTCCACTCCACGGTGACTGGCGCGGTGCAGGAATCGAGTTGTGGTTGGGGCGGGGCGGGGTCGCACGATGGCGACCGTTAAGCGGCGGAAGATGGCAGAGCGGCGAGTGGGAGCGCCGCACTCGGAACATCACGTTCCTCTGGCTTCCGGATTCCCTCGAGTGGGTCGCACAATACGACCCCCAAGGCGCGGCACTGCTCTTCTCTGAAATGGAGTCGCGGGCGACGCCAGTCGTGCTTCGAAAGGCGTTTCGCTGGTAGCGTTCTAGCGGCGTCTCGAGCGGGTCTCCGGCTTTTTTTTGGCGCTCTTCCGGGTCGGCGACTTCTTCGCGGGCTTCTTGGTCGCCTTCGTCGCGTTGGCGGACTTCTTGGCCGCTGTCTTGGGCTTCTTGGTTCGCGCAAGGGGGGTGACGGGTTTCGCCTTCCCAGCCCGCGCTTTCTTCGGCTTGCCCTGAGTCGCCTTGCGACGCCCACCCTTCTGCGGCTTGGCTGCGGCCACTTCCTCGAGCAGTCGATCCCCCTCCCCACTGCTCATCAGCCCGCGGCGTTCTGCGAACTGCACCAACTCCTTCGCGCTATCCATCCGGAAGTTCTCAAGCCCCGCCCCGGCGCGAATCATCGCCACAATGGCGTCCGCCACCGGGCTCCGGAGCACGTTCACAATGCCGGGAACCGATTCGAGAAGAGCCGAGATCTGGGAACCGCCGAGCTCGCGCGCCATGAGCGCTCCTTCACCACACAGGGACGGGCGGCAAGCTAGCCAGTCCCGAGGCCTGAGTCAAGCAGCGACCGGCGCGCCGCGAAAACGCCTAAGTTGTTGTATGACAGAGAGTAAGACGACTTCGACTCCCAAACGGGTCCGCGCGCTACTTCGCTGGCTGTCGTCTGGCTTTCGGACGGTTCGGCCGAAATGGCTGATGCGCGCGTCTCTGAATGCGCCATTCCGACTGGGCGAGGAGTTCAGCAAGGACGGCCCTGGTCCGCTCGTCGATAGGCATCTCGAGATCCATCTCAATGCGGTAATCGGCGCGATCGCGGCCACGTCCTGTAAGAATGAAGCCCGCGCGACCAGGCTGGACTGCGTCAATCTCGATCTCGGCGACGTTCACGAACCCGTGATCGCGCTCATCCTCGGGACTCATGGTGCGGGCTCCGGACAGAGTACATCGAGAGTGTGTGGCCTCCAGGGCCACCCGTCAAGCACGCGCCTGGCATCCCCTCATTTGAGAGGGTAGATTTCCTCCCCCATATGTACCCCACCGGAGCAGTAGGAGTTGATTGTGGGACGTCGAGGAATCAAGGAATACCGGGCTGCGGAGGCACTCCAACTCATTCTGGCTGATCGCGATAGGGAAGGTCTGGTCTGCCCGTCATGCGGACATCGGACCATCGAGCGGACGCCCAAACGCCGGCTGCCCAAGAAGCGTCGGGACTCTCATCGCCAAGTGACCTTGCGCTGCGGAAAATGTGGCCGGCACGCCGTCTACGTTCCCCAGAAGGTCACGCAGCCGTCTGACAACGCCCTAGTCGGTTAGCGAGCGACCCCACGGCTCTCGTGGGGACTAACGCAACGGGAGCGACCGGCGCTCAAAGGCCGTCGCAAGTGCAACTTCTGTGTGAACGCTGCACCCCGCATCTCGGAGCGAGGCCGCATGCCGCTCGAGATCCCCAACCCGGCCCAGGCGAAGCTTGAGCAGGTACGCCTCACTTCCCGTGATGGCGTGGACCTCCTGGACATCTTCCGTTGACTGCCACCGCGTCACCAGCTCCCCACCACTCTCACCAGGTCGCGGTGACACCCACAAGAACGCGACGATCGGCCGCCCCGCAGCAACGGGGTCCACGTGCGCGTGGTACCCGGCCACGACCCCCTTCGACTCGAGCTTGCGAACCCGCTGGTAGGCCGCCGGGCCACTCAGGCCGACCGCCACCCCCAACTCCTCGTACGTATGCCGGGCGTTTGCCTGCAGAAGAGCAATCAGCTGACGGTCAGTGGGGTCCATTGGCAGGAGATGAGAGATAAGGCGTAAGGGATATTGGATACGGCAATATCACACATATGCAAAATATCATTACGTATCTGGTAATACAACAGAATTTTTAGTCGCGCTTTGGCTATGCTGAAGAAGCTGGTTCTGATAGTGCTGGTTGGCACATGGCTGCCGATTGCTGGTAGCTGAACGCCACCAACTGACAACTGAAAACCGACAACTGTGAATTGAAAGCCTAGTCCGGTGTCGAGAAGATCCTGCTCCAGCGGATGCTAGTGATGAAGGGGAGAGGCATGAGCCCGGTCTTGTCGAAGCTGTAGTAGATGAACAGGGGGCGGCCGGAGATGCGGTCCCGCCCGAGGAAGCCCCAATAGCGGCTGTCGTAAGAGTTGTCCCGATTGTCCCCCATCACAAAGAAGGAATCTGCCGGAATCACCACGGGACCCCAATTCTTGAGACTTGGTCGATAATTGCGCCGACTCTGACCCGCCAGGTAGCGCTCCTGCCACAACATTCGCGGGTCTTCGGGATCGTAGGACGTCCCAGACTTGACCGCGTGTCGTTCATCCACACGCCGACCGTCTAGATACAGCACGTTGTCGATCATCTGCAGTGTGTCGCCAGGCAGCCCAACGACCCGTTTCACCACGTTGATCCCTGGCTCCTCAGGCGAGTCGAAGACGACGATGTCAAAACGCTCCGGCTCCCGAAACGCCGGCAGGTGCTTGTGCACGATCGGGATCTCCGCCCCGTAGAGCGCCTTGTTCACAAAGAGAAAGTCCCCGATCATGAGCGTGTTCTCCATGCTCCCGGACGGGATGCGGAACGCCTCGACCAGCAACGACCGCACAACAAACCAGATGATCAACGCAATCGCAATCGACTTGATCCACTCCATGGCCGACTGCGAGGCCGACCTGGGGCGGACGGCGCGCCTTTCCTTCTTAGACCGGCGCTCCGCCTCCGGCTTGGTATCGCTCGCGGCGGTCTCGTCTCTCGGGGAGCTGTTCACCTAGGGTTCTACCCAGTCGGCGATGAAGATGTTCGTCTCGCGGGGCACACTTCCGTGACGGTTTGAGGCGAAGACCAACTGCGTGCTGGCCGGTGAGAACATCGGGAACCCATCAAAGTCCTCATGTGTGGTGACCTGCACGAGGCCCGAGCCATCGACGTTGATCACAAAGAGATCGAAGTTCCGAGATCCGCCGCCGCCCTGGTGGTTCGACGAGAAGATGATCCGTTCATCATCGGGGAGGAAGAACGGCGCAAAGTTGGCCCCTCCGAGTCGGGTCACCTGACGCTGGTCGGACCCGTCGGCATTCATCACCCACACCTCCATGCGGCTGGGCCGCACTTTACCCGCCGCCAGGAGCGTCTGGTAATCCGCTAGTTCCTCCACGGTTTCCGGATGCCACGATCGATAGACGATCGTGCTCCCGTCATGTGAGAAGAACGGCCCGCCATCATATCCAATCATGGTGGTGAGCTGGCGGACATCCGACCCGTCCACATTCATCGTATAGATGTCCAGATCGCCGTCACGGGTGGACGTGAACACAATCCTCTCTCCGTCGGGCGAAAGCGTCGCCTCTCCGTCGTATCCGGGCGAGCTGAAGAGCTGCTCGAGATCCTCGCCGTCAGGCCTCGAGGTGTAGATGTCGAAATCGTACAGGGGCCACACATACCCCTGACTGAAATCCGGATTCGGTGGACATTCCTTGTCGACGTGAAACGTGCTCGAATACACGATCCGCGCCCCACCGTCATAGAAATACCCGCAGGTGGTCCGCCCAAGCCCGTTCGACACAAGGGTGAGGTCGGAGCCATCAATGTCAATCGTGTACTGCTGATCGCACCCGGAATCACTGGGGGTGCGCTGGAAGATCAGCTGGGTCCCATCGGGAGAGAAATACGCCTCGGCGTTCTGCCCACCGAAGGTGAGTTGGCGTACGTTCGCGAAAAACTGCTCGCCAGCTTCGGGCTCGTGAGTCACCGCTGGGCCCGAGCGCTCGTCTTGCTGGGGCGCACACCCCACCAGCACAAGCAGGGTGCCCGCGAGGACTGGACGGACGAAAGTGGTTGTCTGCATCGTCCAACTATAACGACGAGGGGAACCCGCCTCGTTGCCGACGTCGCTGCCCATTAGAAGAAGAAACCCAATTCGAACCGACCCGCGACGCCGGTGGCGCTCTTGAACAGCCCGCCGAACGAACCGCCAAGTGCCTGCAGGTAGAAATTACGCGCCTCGATACCAAACCCGCCGGTCACGCCAATCCCGTGTCGTCCCCCCAACTCAAGACCTGCCCGGAGCGGAAATCCGTTCACGAACCGCCACGTCGATCCAAGCCCCACCGAAACCGGGCGCTCGAAATCACCACCCGCCGGGATGGTCGCGCTCACATCGAGCTGGAGAATCCGGTTGGCCCAGGCGCTTGCGGCAACCCGGAAGATACGGGGCAGAGTGACAGAGACCTCAACCGTGTCTTGCACCACGAATTCCGCCGTCTCGAGCGAATCCGCCACTTCCTGCAAGTTCGTCGTCGCAACGTTGACCATCATCCGCTGCCGTTCGACCCCTTCGATGGTGACGCTCCCGAGGTTCGCGAGCATCGCCTCGAATGCGAGACCCGATGTCGGCCATTCCAATCGCACCAGGAAATCCGCTGCGATTCCCGACCCACGATTCGTATCGAAATCCGGCGTGAAGAACGCCTCGACGTCAAGCACTGCCTCGATCGTGTCCCCCGTCACCAGGACTCGACTGTCGGCAATGGCTGATTGCCCGTTGCCATACACCAGTGGGCGGATGTAGCGGCCTCCGAAGCCAAGGGCCACGTGCACTCCGTCTTCCGATCCGACCGGCCCGAGGCGAATGACCGCATGGGCTCCCACTTCGGCGGTGCCGATCCCGGCACCCTGCGTCGCTCCGAGCTCAAAGATCGAGTCGGCTGCATTGCCGTCCCGCAACAACGCGACGGCGCCGTCGTCAATCTCAAACGAGCCGTAGCCACGACCTTGTGCGGACAGGCCCAACGAGAAGTGGCGGCCGAACGGTCCACCAAGATGAATGCCCCCTTCTGCTTCCATGTCGCCCAGGACGCCGGCTCCCGCCGGGACGAGCCCGAACGCGTTGACGGCGTCACTGATCAACAGACTGTCGCGATCGGCCAAGAAGATGAGCGCGCGGACATCCGTGAAATTGAGCGTATTGTTGCCGGCCAGCGCACCACCCGAGAAAACCAGTCCCCAGTGCGGGATCATGACATGCCGGAACGGATCGACCCGAAGTTGGGGTGTGCGGCGGTATGCCATGGACAACCGCGCGGCTTGCGAGCCGTCGGGTACCGCCTGCGCTACAGCACTGCCCGCCAGCACCGACAACCCGGCCAGGATGAGTACGCTCCGTCTCATTGCCCACCCCCTGACCGCACGAGGACGCGAGCCGCGGACTGTACGACGACTCGATCGGTGGATGAAAACGCTCCACGCCCGCTGGCCGTCGGCAACAGCCTGACCCGGATTCCCGCAGTAAACTGGAGGCCCATGAATGGACGAATTTCGTCACCCGCCAGCGTGACGCTATCGCGTTCTACAACCGACTGCGTCACCCGGCCGTTTGCGTCGACCGTTCCAGGACCCACAGCCACCGGATCCACCAACACGGCGCCTGGTGCGGCAAACACATCGCCGGCGAACGAGCCCTCGACGATCGCAATTGAGGCTTCAACGCCGAAGGGTGTGCCATTCTCCACCTCGAGGGTGACACCCGCGGAGTCCACCAAGTCCTCGATGTCCTCAATCTCCTTCAGCTCGAGATCCAGCCCATCCTGGACCGTCGTGCTGTCGAAGCTGACCCCCGTCTGCGGAATCGTGAAATCGAGACCGATGATCGGCGTGATCGTGATCAACAGCTGGTCAGTACCCAGCACGGTGCCGACGGTATTGTCGCCCACGCTCACCGTTCCCGCACCGACCAACGCGACCCGCGTGCCCTCCAGCGCCAGGTCCACCAATCGATCCACGAGCGCACTCGCGGCGAGCGTGTCCACCCGCGTCGTGGTTCGCCCGATATCCCACGTCGTCCCTCCTGGATCTGCCACCAGCACCAGGATTGGCGTGCCCGCATCCTCTTCGTAGAGGAGGTTGCCACCGATGTCCCGCAGCGGAAGGCCGGATCCATCGAGTTGCACCACGCCGAGCACAAAATCGGTGAGAGTGAGCGGCGCATCGGCGCTGTTCGAGACATCCAGCGCGGCAAGCGCCGAGTTGATCGTTGCGTCGCGAGCGGCCGAGTCGAACTCGCCCAGATTCAAGCTCGTGGTCGTCACCTCGCGCCACTGCTCTGTGACGAAGTTCAGAACCGCCGGGTCCAAAATTCCAGAGATAGCTCCCACTTCCGCTCCCGTCCCGACCGTGAACAGCTGTGCGTCCGTTGCCACGGCGAGCAGGTTGTCCGCCAGCGTTATGGGGTCGGCGTCCACGAAGTCCTCGAAGATCTCGAGCACCGTGAGCGTGTCGCGCGAGACGGGGATGACGTACTCGACAAAGCGTACATCGCCGCGCGCGAGTTGGTTTCTGGCCTCGGTAATAGAGGCGGGCTCGCACGCTGCAGCGACAAGGGCTGCGCAAGCAGCAGCGAGCAGTATACGCGATGTCGACACGGTTCACACCCGTCCTGTCAGTTAGACATACAAGAATCTACAACCGACCGCTGGAAGCTATGACCTGGATCACAGGATCCGCTTCATTTCGCCCCCATGTACGGATATCGGTACTCGGTTGGCGGAACGAACGTCTCCTTGATCGATCGGGCAGACACCCAGCGCACTAGGTTGAGCATCGACCCGGCCTTGTCATTGGTCCCGCTCGCCCGTGCACCGCCAAATGGTTGCTGACCAACGACCGCACCTGTTGGTTTGTCGTTCACATAGAAGTTGCCCGCCGAGTGCCGGAGCGTCACGAGTGCTTTGCGGACGGCCTTCCGATCGGTGGCAAAGACTGCCCCAGTCAGTCCATAGGGCGATGTGTTGTCGACCAATCTGAGCGTCTCGCTCCACTTGTTGTCCGGATAGACGTACACGGTCACCACAGGGCCAAAGATCTCCTCGCACATGGTCACATAGTCTGGCTGCTTTGCCTGAACCACGGTCGGACGAATGAAATAACCCTTAGACTTGTCGGCGTCGCCACCGACCAACACCCGAGCGTCCCGGGATTTCCGGGCGTTCTTCACATAGGTGGAAATGTCGTCGAATGCCTTTTCGTCGATCACCGCGCCCATGTAGTTCCGGAAGTCTGCGACGTCTCCCATCGAAATGTTCGAGACTTCCTCCAGCAGGTCACTCCTCACCTTTCGCCACAGCTTTTCCGGGATGTAGACCCGCGAGGCAGCACTGCATTTCTGACCTTGGTATTCGAACGCGCCGCGCACGATCGCAGTTCGAAGGGCATCGGGGTCCGCACTCGCATGCGCGACGATGAAATCCTTACCCCCCGTCTCGCCGACGATCCTTGGGTAGGTCTTGTACGTCGAAATTCGCTCGCCGATCGTGCGGTAGAACCCCTGGAAGACACCGGTCGACCCCGTATAGTGAATCCCGGCGAAATCGGTGCTCGACAGCGCAGCGTCTGTCACGCCCACAGGATGACCCGGAACGAAGTTGATCACTCCCGGCGGGAAGCCCGCCTCCTCAAACATCCTGGCCAGGAAGTAGGCGCTGTACACCGCGGGGCGTGATGGCTTCCAGATCACCGTATTCCCCATGAGCGCTGGTGCCGTGGGCAGATTCCCCGCGATAGACGTGAAGTTGAACGGCGTAATCGCGTAGACGAATCCTTCCAGCGGCCGGTACTCCATGCGGTTCCACATGCCGTCAGCGGACATGGGTTGGTCGTTGTAGAGTTGTTCGGCAAAGAACGCGTTGAACCGGAAGAAGTCGATCAACTCACAGGCGGCGTCGATCTCGGCCTGATGGGCGGTCTTGCTCTGACACAGCATGGTAGCGGCATTCACGAGGTCCCGGTACGGTCCCGCGAGCAGGTCTGCCGCCTTAAGGAGCACCGCTGCCCGATCTTCCCACGGCCATTCGGACCAGTCCTTCCACGCCTTCCGCGCCGCCGAGACTGCCTGTCGTGCCTCCTTCTTCCCAGCCATGTGCCACTCTGCAAGCACGTGTTGGTGATTATGGGGCATGACCGCCGTGTACTTCTTCCCCGTCCGCACCTCCTCACCACCTATAATCAGCGGCAACTCCATCTGCTGCGACGTCAGCTCGGCAAGCTTCGCCTTGAGTGACGCACGCTCCGCCGTCCGGGGGGCATAGTCGCATACCGGCTCGTTGACCGGGATCGGGACCTGAATACCTCCACTCATCCTCGGACTCCTTCCACCCTCGACACGATGTGAAAATGCCTGTCTGTGACCTTATAAGATGTCACATAGGGAGCAGAGGGGGCAGAGGGGGCAGCGGCAGAGCGGTAGGGCCGTAGGGCGGAAGGGGTGCCCCGGCTCACTGCACACCACTCACCACTTACTACTCACCACTCACGCCCTAGAAATGCAGATGTAGTTCCAGGCTCACCTGGTCGAGATCTTCGTCTTCTCCGGCATTGTCCAGGCGAGTATAGAACGCCGACAGCTGAACAAACGAGATGGGAAAGGCCTCGACTCCCAGGCGGGTTCGAGCCCGCTGGTCTTCCACAATCGGCGCCACGGCTGACCGAAGGCCTGCAGTCGGATCGTGGAACCCGTGGGACACCTTGATGTTCACGCCCTTGTGAACGAGCAGGTCACCCTCGACAAAGGCCAGGAATTCGTCGCGGTCGTTATCCGTCGGGTCGTCAAAGGAGTCGAACACCGCGTCCACCTCACCCATCACGACCAATGGGCCCAGGGTCACCCCAGCGTAGCCGCCCACGATGTTCGTCGCGAGGCCACCGCCGCTGTTGTGGGACGCAGACGCGCCAACGCGAAATTGTGGAAAGGTGAGCACGGCACTCGACGTAATCATCTTCTCACTGTTGGCCTCGGGGCCACTCACGCTGCCGTTTGTGAGAGATACGAACACAGACAGCGGGCCGGGCTCTATGCCCACCTCAAGGCCAAGATCAGGCGTGAAGTATGTGAAGCCCGCTTCCTCGCGGATGAACGCCGCGTTATCCCAGATGCGCCACCCGTACGGCAGGAGGAACTTGCCGGCCTTGACATACCCGTCGAGCGGGAGGCGTTCGAATAGCGCGAACGCTTCGCGGGCGACGACACGGTCGGGTGCCACCGTCTGGTCGACGTAGAACGCCAATTTGTTGTCGATCAATCGCCCCTCGATCTGGAGCTGTGCATCGGTGATTTCGAGCGTGGTCCTGGCCGTCGTTCCCTCCAACGCCGGCGCAACCCCTGCGTTCCACGTGCCGAGCGTGCGCAGGTCGACGCCGATGGCGACCCAGTCGTTCAACGACCGGTTGCGGAAGGCTGTCGTCCGCATCGGAAGTTGTGTCTGTGCCCATGCGCTGCCGAAGGCGTTGCGCCCGCCCCCTCCGGTGCGGTTGACATGGCATTGCGCGCACTTGAGGCCGGTGCGCACTGCAAGGTAGGGTTCCGCTGCAAGCGTCTCGACGAATGGCGACAAGAGAACCATCCACATTGCCGTACCACCCAGCCATTGGCTCCGCGACATCTCAGCGCCTCCGATCATTACATCCGTTGAATTCGACCAACTAGTTGTCTACCGCGCCGGCCGCGATCCACTGCCGAATCGTGTTGATCTCCGCCTGAGAAAGCGCAGCGCCGCCGAGTGGCATCTGCGCACCACTGCCTCCAACCGCAGCCTGCGTGCCCTGAAGCTTCTGCACGAGGTAGCTCTGGTCCGGGTCGCTCGGCTCGATGCGGTCCATGGTAGGGAGCTCGTTCGATGCCACGTCGACGGTGTTCGCAATGGTCTGGCCGGTGACAAGGCTCATGCCTTGTGCCGGAGACGCACCGCTGTGGCAGCCTGAAACCGCACAGTTCTGCGTCAGAATCGGCTGCACATCTGCCGTCAGCGTGGGAGTCCCGTTGTTCGTGCCATTGTCAGGCCCGGTGCCAGTTCCGTCACCGGCACATGCCACGAGTCCCACGGCGCCAACGGCGAGGATGATCTGACAAACACGTTTCATGAAGACCTCCAGGCCAAGGGAACGTTGCGGCACCGCCTGGTCAAGGAACGCCGCACTACGGGTGACATGTTCCCGCGCTCGGGCGCCAGCTAGCGGTTTTAGCAAGACCCCACTAAACTCACGGGCTCGTTCAACCCCCGAAAGCGAGGTGCCATGCGAGTCCTCATGTTCGGTGTCGTGCTGGCGTTTGCCGCCACACCAGCGATCGCACAGGATCGTGCGCGGCCGGCTGACTGGAAGGTGCGCTTCGACCGGCCCAGTGCAAATGACTCCGCGCTGTACTTCGTCGACATGCCTCCGGGCTGGCACATCACCACCGGGCCGGCGGCGATCCTCTACGATCCGGCCCGCGTCGGTACAGGTGAGTATCGTGTGTCCTCAGAGACCTACCTCTTCCCGGGTGAGCGCCGCGAAGCCTTCGGCGTGTTCACTGGTGGCCAGGACCTCCAGGGTGCCGATCAGCGGTACACGTACTTCCTCATCCGCAAGAACGGCCAGTTCCTCATCAAGCAACGCCGTGGCTCAGCGACCTCGGAGCTTCACCCTTGGACGACGCACCAGGCAATCGTACCGCACGACGGGGGCGAGGGAACGGCGAAGAACATTCTGGAGATCGACGTCGCGAAAGACAGCGTCTCGTTCATGGTAAACGGGGAAACAGTCGCACGGCTGCCGCGTGAACAGTGCGACACCGAGGGTATCGTAGGCCTCCGCATCAACCATGCACTGAACGTGCACGTCTCGACCTTGGCCGTGGAGCCCGTAAGTCCGTAACGCGTACCGTCAGGCGTCGAGCGAGGCGGCCAGGGCGTAGCGCTCAAGGAACTCCGAATCGTTCAGGATGGCATCGAGCGGTCGGTCGGCCACGAGCGATCCGCCGTGAAGCACGATGCCCCGACCACACAGCGCATGGGCAGCTTCCAAGTCATGGGTGGCAACCACCAGCGTCTCGTCTCGCTTTCGGAGGAGTCGTATGAGCTGCGCGCGACTCCTTGCGTCGAGGTCTCCCGTTGGTTCATCGAGCGCCAGCACTTCCGGTCGCGACACGAGCACGGTGGCCAGCGCCGCGAGCCGTCGCTCCCCTCCGCTCAGGTGATGGGCGGCACGGCGTTGCGCTGACAGGAGGCCAAGTTCGTCCAGCGTTCGCTGAGCCAGCTCAGCAGCCTCGTGAGCCGGGACGCCATCGTTGAGCGGACCGAACGCCACATCCTCGAGAAGGGTGGGCAGAAACAGCTGATCGTTCGGATCCTGAAAGACCAGACCGACCTTGCGCCGGACCGCCCGCACCGACCCGTCGTCCACGACCTGCCCGTCAACAACGGCGTATCCCTCGCTTGCGCTTAGTAGCCCGTTCAGATGTTGGAGAAGCGTACTCTTGCCCGAACCCGTTGGGCCCAGCAATGACACCCGCTCACCACGTTCCACGGTGAGCGTGATTCCCTCCAGAGCGGGCGTGCCGTCGGGATACACGAAGGAGAGGTCGCGAATCTCGAGCAGCGCCATCAGGGCCTCGCGTGGGCGAGTACGACGATCGAGGCGACGAACAACACCATGGTGCCGAGCATCAAGCTTTGGCGAAGCTCCCAGCGCGTGGCATCCAACGACTCTGCCTCACCACGGTAGCCACGTGCCAGCATCGCGCGATGTGTACGCTCGCCGCGTGCAAAGGCTCGAGACAGTCCGGCCGCCGTGACGCTCACAAGCAATCGCCGGCGGGTAGCTCGTCCGGCCCCGGCGTTGCGGGACTTGGCGGCCCGCTGCAACCGCTCCATCTCGTCAACCAGGAGGTACACGAGACGATAGGCCAGCGCCAACGCGGTCGTGACGACGTTGGGCATCCGAAGTTGTCTGAACGCCTGCAGAAGCTGCGGGAACGTGGTCGTGGACACGAGAATCACAGCTGCCCCCAGGGCGACGACAGCGCGACCGAGGACGAACGTGAATCGCTCGAAGCCGGCGTCACTCACCGCGACGGGACCCAACCGCGCTACCGGCTCTCCCGGCACCAGAAAGAGGAGACCTGCTGACGCGAGGAGCACAAACACAGCTGGACCAGACATCCGGGCGAGGACAGCCGTCAGCGGGAGGCGTGCAAGCCCGCCAACCAGAACGACGACCGCGAAGAGGACGAGTAGCGGCACCCACGCTCCAAGCGGAAGCAACGCCGCTCCGCACGCCAGCGTCGCGGTTCCCAGGACGCGAACAGCCGGTACCGCCCGGGTCACGGGCGACGAAATCGTCGCGTATTGATCCAGGTGGTGAAAGCTCATACCTGCGCCCTTCGCCTGGCTCCCACCCGCGCAAAGATCCACACCACGAGAAAGATGAGACCCACGCCGAGCACGGCGGCAATCCACGCACCGCCGACTGGAGCCACATAATTCGCAAACGGTGCCGTCAGGTACGAACCCGCGGAGTCCGCGATGCCGAGTCGCTCAGCAGCACCCTCCAGCACGTCGGGGCGGGCAGAAGCCATGTACACGGCAACCACGGCGAGCACCGCCGATGCCAGTGCCGCCGAATACGCCCAGCCACGCACCGCGGCACTTGTCGTCGCCCCAGTCGTCACAAGCTCCGGTCGGGATCGGAGCAGCATCGCAAGAATCGCCCCGGTCAGCACCCCCTCGCCGATGCCGACTAGCAGGTGGCCCCCGCCGACGGCCACGAGCGCCGGGATCAGTGGAACGGTGTCGGACACAGCAAGCTCCACGGCAACGGCAATGCCCACGAAATTGGCAGAGAGAAACGCCGCTACACCGGCCGCAACGACGCGTCGGCGCGAACCCGCACCGACCAACGCGAGCACCCAGCGGTAGAGCAGGAATCCGACGCCGACCGCGATCACCGCTACGTTGAGCGTGTTCGCCCCGAGTGCAGCGATTCCACCGTCCTGGAAAAGCAGGGACTGTACCAGCAGGACCGCGAACATCACGAGCATTCCCGACCAGGGTCCGACGAGCACAGCCACGAGCACCGCACCCAGCAAGTGGGCGCTGGTACCCGCCCCGAGCGGGAAGTTCAGCATCTGCGCCGCAAAGACGAATGCGGTTGCCGCACCCAGCAGCGGCGCCTCGCGCTCTTCCAGCCGGAGCCGTGAACGCCGCACAGCTATGGACAACGCGATAGCACTCACCGCCGTCGTTCCTACGATGACCGGCGCACTCAGGAATCCGTCGGGGATGTGGGCCATCACCACTCTCCTGATGTCTGCCGCCGTGCGCGCAGCAGGTGAGGCCGCTGGTGGGAATGGCCAGGGACGGAATTGAACCGCCGACACGCGGATTTTCAGTCCGCTGCTCTACCAACTGAGCTACCTGGCCGGGCGGGGAAATCTACACACGCCGTCGCAGGACGGGAGTCCCGTCCTGCGCGACCGCGTTACCTCAAGAGTCGACCGCTCCCAACTCGCCGTCGCTCTCGTTGACATACCGGGCGAGCTCCGGGGCGCCGGGGTAGCGTGCGCGCACCGTTTCAATCACCGCACGGGCTCGCTCGGGGTCTTTCTTGACGGTGCGATAAATCTCTTCCAGCCGGATCGCTGCGTTGATGTCCACTTGGCGCGACGTTCCCTGCACGATGTGACGCTCGAGTAACCGAATGAGGTCGTCCAGCTTCGGACGCGTGGCTGCGTCGTCAATGCCGGCACCACCGGCCAGCAACGTAGTGGTCAGCCATCCGCCGAGCGGCTGCACCAAATGCTCCTGGATCAAGTCCCAGGCCCACCAAACAGCCCCGCACGCGGCCGCCGCCGCGAAGAGCCTGGGTTCGCCGCGAATGAGGATCGCCAGCACGAAGAGCACAATCGTCGCGGTGCCAAACACCAACCGGACGATGCGGCTCGCTGCAATGGGAGATGGTGGTGAGCGCACAGCTATCCTCAGGCCACTTCCGCGGTTTCGCCCCTCATGCGAACATTGTACGGCAGAGCCGTTCACGCCGGAGCGTCGAGCGTCGAGATACCATGAGAGAATACCAAGTTGTGATCATTCGGCTGTCGGGTAAATCCCGCGAGGACGAGGAAGCCCTCACGGACCTCCTCAACGAGCGCGCCCGGATGGGCTGGGCCGACCGCGCTGTGCAGATCCTCGACGGCCAAAAGGTCCTCGTCGTCTTCACCAGAGAGACCTGACCGCACGTTCGCGCTCCTGCCCCGGAACGCGGCGGGGCACAGTGTCACACCTGCCCATCCCCACCGATCAGCGCGACGCTCGACAACATCGGAGACACCTGTGATGACCAACCCACTGCCAGAGCGTGAGGCCACTCGCCGCGCGTATGACGGACGACTCGTCAAACTCGACATAGACTCGGTTCGCACGCCAACGGGCGGCGCATTGGAGCTCGAAATCATCCGGCATCCTGGCGCGGCTGCGATTGTCCCCCTTCTCTCCGACCCTGACGAAGGGGACCCGAGTGTGCTCCTTCTCGAGCAGTATCGGTATGCCACTGGAGGAGTGATCTGGGAAATCCCCGCTGGCGTCCTCGAGCCGGGCGAGGAACCGGAGGCCTGTGCAAGACGGGAGCTTCTTGAAGAGACCGGTGCACTGGCTGGGAGACTCGACCATCTGACCACACTCTTCACAACCCCTGGATTCACGGACGAGCAGATTCACCTATTCTTGGCCACCGGTCTGACCGTCGAGGGACCCGAACACCAGCATGACGAGTTCATACAAGTACGGTCCCTGCCGATGAGCGAGGTGCTCCGAATGATCCGAGATGGGGAGATTGTGGACGGCAAGACCATCTCGGCAGTCCTCTTCGTGGCGGGATTCCGACTGAATCTGTAGGGGACGGTGTCTTCGATCGGGGACGTTTGAGAGGCGCTGGTCGGCGGTGGCAACAGCAGGCGGTGTCAACTCAAGTTGTTGTAATAAAACAACTTGGCCGGCTTTCGGATCTCGTTGCCCGGGAGCGGAACGGATCGTGCGACCTCTCGATGTCACAAAGGAGGGTTTCTTAGCGACCCATTTCTGTCCGATGGAGGGCGTTTCGACTTCGTCGGGACGCCGAGGAGCAATCCCATGACCGCAAGCATCGAAATCCGCCAGCGGGCTCTCCCCGCAACGGCTCGGGAGGCGGCGCGTCCCGACCGGCCCGAGCTACGTGAACTCGACGACTCGGGTGTGGTCGCGGCGTACCTTGCAGGGACCCCCCGGGCATTTGACGAGTTGGTCGGGCGATACCAGAAGCGGCTGCTCAATTTCGTGTATCGGACCATTGGGGACAGGGAGCGCGCGGAGGACCTGGTCCAGGAGGTCTTCATCCGCGTGCACCGACATCTCCACCGCTTCGACCAGACCAAGAAGTTCTCGACGTGGATCTACACGATTGCGTCCAATCTGTCGAAGAACGAGCTCCGCAACCGTAGCCGCAGTCCACTGGTCTACTTTCAGACGATCAAGAAGAACTGGGACGCCGACCACCGGCCGCTCCAGTTCGAAGACAAGCACAACCGACCTGAGGACATGTTTCGCAGGCGGCACCTCCGCCAGCTGGTCGAGTGGGCTGTGGAGCAACTGCCGGAGCACCATCGGGTCGTGTTTGTCTTGCGCGAGCTCGAGGGGAAGACCTACGAGGAGATCGCCGAGATCACCGACTGCAATCTCGGCACCGTAAAAAGCCGGCTCAATCGGGCTCGGAATCGCTTCGCTCAGATCATCGGGCCACATATCGACTAGTACCACCGACGACCGGGGCCGTGAATCGGGCCGGGCCGCCCTCCGCACCTGTGGCGACCCGGCCCGTGCCATAGCCACTCCCCTGCAGGGGAACTTCGTTGACCCGGTTAGGTATTACGCCGATGGTACCACATGAACTGCACTGATTTCCTCAGACATTACTCCGGCTACCGCGACGGGGTCATCGTCGACCCCGTGCTTCGGCGCCGTTTGGACCGGCACCTCCTGTCCTGCCGAGCGTGTATGCAGTATGACGCCCGCGTCGCACGGGGGGTCACGCTTCTCCGCACCTTCAACGACCTGGAGCCATCCCGGGAATTTCAGCAAAAGCTCGCGGGACGCCTCGCAGACGCTGATGTCGTTCTCGAGGAACCGGTCACGCCTGGACCGGCAAGCGTCATGGTTGGCCTCATGGTCGCCGCCAGCGTGGCACTGCTGTTTTGGACGGGCAGCGACAGGCAGACGGTCGCGGAGCCGATCCTCGTGCAGGCTCCGGTGACCGAGCCGTTGCCGGCCGTCGTCGCCAACCCGGGTGTGCCGTTCGTGAGCTTCGCCGACCTGTCTGTCCCGCCGTTTAAGCCTCTCCGGCCGACACCCGGCGCAACCGATCAGCGGTTCTTCGCACTGACGACCGCTCCGTAAGGAGCCCCGCGTCAGCCTTTCTCCCGCCTCCGGCAGTCAGTAACTTCCGCCTGTTATGGCGGGATCACACAACTTTGACACTGCGTATCGAGCGATTCGGGACGGGAAGCTCGCGCCCGTATACTACCTCACCGGGAACGAGGACCTCCTCAAGCAGGAACTCATAGATTGTCTTGTTGGGCAGGCGGTCGATGCGTCAACGCGGGATTTCAACCTCGACGCGCGCTCGGCCACCGACCTCGACCCAGAGAGCTTCACAGCGCTGGTCGATACACCTCCGATGCTCGCGGATCGTCGAGTCGTGATCATCCGAAACGTCGACCAGTGGCGCAAGAACAGTAAGGTCCACCAGGCAGCTGCCAGATACGTGGCAAATCCGTCACCGACCACAATCCTCATCATGACTCACGCAGCTGGCGGCGACCCTCATGCCGACTTCGGCCGCGGCGCGTACCTCGTGAAAGTCGACGCTCTGAGCGCCGAGCGGCTTCCCAAGTGGGTAGAGCGCGACGCGGTTCGGCTGGGTATCTCGCTCGAGCCAGCCGCTGTTCACCATCTCATCGATTCAGTTGGGGCCGACCTGACGCTCCTCAGGATGGAAATGGAGAAGCTGGCGGCAGCAACGTCGGGAGAAACGCTCGACGTCCAGCAGGTTGCGGAGTTCGTTGGCATCCGCCGGGGAGAAACGCCGCACGACTGGGCCCTGGCCGCGATTGCTCGCGATCTGCCGCGAGCCATCGCCATTCTTCCCACGGTGCTGAACACTGCCGGGGTGAGTGGCGTGCGACTCGTCGCACTCCTCGGCACTCACTTGGTCGGCGTACGGTTGGCGCGGGCCCTGCTCGCAAGTCGGACCGCGCCAGGACGTCTCCCAGGAGCGCTGTTCCAGCAGATTCGCAAAGCACGGCCACTGAATCTCGGTGACTGGAAAGAGGCGGCAGCGGCATGGGCCAATGCAGCCCCTGGCTGGACACTCGACGGACTGAACGACGCTGTCCAGGAAGCGTACGATGCCGACCGGGCCCTCAAGTCGACAACGATCGCAGACGAATCCGACATCTTGACCGACCTGTTGCTGCGACTGCACACGCGAAAGGCGGCAGCATGAGGCGTCTTCTCCTGCTCGCGTTCCTCCTCCCGGCAGGATCGCTGCCGGCACAGGAAGACTCAACCCTTGCTGCTGCTGTTCAGCTCTCAACCGAGGGGCAGAGTGACTCGGCGCGCTCGCTGCTCCAGGGAGCGTTCGCCACGGTATCACCGAGGGACTCACTCTATCCTGGGCTGCTCTATGCGGCTGGGGTCGTTGCCGGTGACGTGGATTCGGCAATGAACTACTTCCGCCGAGTGAGCATCGAGTACCCCCGGTCGGCGTGGGCCGACAGTGCGTTTCTCCGACTCGCGCAGGTGGCATTCGCGGCCGGAGACGCCGGCGGCGCGCTACGATCAAGCGAGCGCGTGCTGAGCGACTATCCTCTCAGCGAGCTGCACGCCGAGGCGAGTTTCTGGACGGCCCGTGCCCTGTTGGAGCTGGGACGTGCGGACGAGGGGTGCCAGCTGTTGGTGCAGGCGCGTGACGAGGCGGTGGTCGATGTCGAGCTCGCCAACCGGGCCGCCTATCACCTGCAACGCTGCGCGGCCGTGCTTGCGGCCGCCGACACCACCCCCGACAGCGTCGCCCCCGCCACACCACCACCTGGTCGTCAGGTCTACAGTGTTCAGGTGGCCGCCGTCGGGACTGCGACGGCTGCGGACGAGGTCATGCAATCACTCGCTGCAGCTGGGTACCAGCCTCACGTAGTGCGCGACACTGACGGTCTCTTCAAGGTTCGAGTCGGCCGCCATGCCAACCGCGCGGAGGCGCAGCGGCAAGTTGCTCCCATCCGGCGAGCGGTCGGTGGCTCGCCGTTTGTCGTGGAGGAGCGGTGACGAAGCGACCTCGGCCAGATCCCGCGACCGATACCCCCTTGATGCGACAGTACCGTGAGATCAAGGCGCGCCACACCGACGCGGTGCTGTTTTTCAGGATGGGTGACTTCTACGAGATGTTCAACGAGGACGCCCAGCTCGCGGCACGAGAGTTAGGCCTCACTCTGACCACACGCAATAACGGCGCGGCGGCATTCGTTCCGCTTGCCGGCGTCCCCGTCAAGGCGGCGGGAGAGTACTTGCGTCGGCTGGTCGAGCGCGGGCATCGCGTGGCCATCTGTGAGCAGGTCGAAGATCCGAAACACGCCAAGGGGCTCGTTCGCCGCGAAGTTGTCGAAGTCGTGAGCCCCGGCGCTGTTACAGCGCATGAATGGCTCGACGGAACGCGCAACAACTTTCTCGTTGCCGTCGCACCTGGCGAACCCAACGGCATTGCGGCCGTAGATCTCTCTACTGGCGAGTTCGTCCTGGAGACGGTTAGCGGCGAGGACCTGCCGGCCGTCCTCGCGCGATATGACCCGCGGGAGCTCGTGATCCCGGAGGGGATTAGCACCCCGGCATCGAGCGACGCGGTCGTGGTCACGGTGCGTGAGTCCTGGGACTTCGACCCCGGTCAAGCCGAGCACGACCTCGCGCGACACCTCGGCCTCCTCACGCTCGACGGCTTGGGGATCACCGCCGGCGATCGCATGGCGGTCGGAGCGGCCGGAGCCCTACTGCGCTACGCAGAGCAACTCCAACCTGCGGGCCTTCCACAGTTGGCACACCCGGTGGTGCGCCGCGGCAGCGCAACGATGCCGCTCGACGAGATGACGCGCCGCAACCTGGAGCTCGTGGAGCCACTCCGATCGGGCGAGACGAGCGCCACCCTGCTCGAAGTCATCGACCGCACGGTCACACCCATGGGTGCGCGACTCATCCGACAGTGGTTATTAGCGCCGCTCCGAGACGCCGACGACATCGTCCAGCGCCTCGATGCCGTGCACGTCCTCGTCGACGACGATCGCGGCCGGGAGCGCCTGCGCGAGGCGTTGGACGGTGTCCGAGACGTCGAGCGGCTCATGAGCCGCGCCGCCATGCGCCGTGCAAGCCCGAGAGATCTCGGCGGTCTGCGAGATTCCCTCATGCGCCTGCCCGACGTGAATAGTGCGCTTAGCGGGTTGGCGTCCCGCGAAAGGAGCGCGGCGTTGGAGATCATTGTCGCCGACTTCGACTTGCTTCACGACCTCACGGGTCTCTTCTCTCGGCTCCTCGTCGACCGCCCGCCGGCAACACTGGGCGACGGTGACACCGTGCGTCCGGGAGCTGACCCCGAACTCGACGAGGCTCGTGAGCTGCGCGACGGCGGCAAGCGTTACATCGCCAGCCTCCAGGCAACTGAGCGAGAAGGAACCGGCATAGCGTCACTCAAGGTCGGCTATAACAAGGTCTTCGGGTACTACATCGAGATCACGAAGGCGCATCGAGCATCGGTCCCGGCTCACTACGAACGTCGCCAAACGCTGACCAACGCCGAGCGCTACATCACGCCGGAGCTCAAGGAATACGAGGAGCGTGTTCTCGGCGCGGAGGAACATGCCCTCGAGCGAGAGCGAACGCTGCTAGACGAACTGTACACCGCCGTGGCAGATCGGCTGACCCGTGTGCGTCGCGTTGCACGCGCCATAGCGACGCTCGACGTGTTTGCGGCATTCGCCGAGACCGCCACGCGCGAGGGCTACGCTCGCCCAGAGATCACCGAGGGAATGGAATTGGATCTCCGAGGTTGTCGCCACCCGGTGGTGGAGCGCACGTTGCCGCCAGGCAAGTTCATCCCGAACGACATTCTCCTCGAGCCTGCGGCACGCGTCATGCTCCTTACCGGCCCCAACATGGCGGGCAAGTCCACCATTCTGCGACAGACGGGCCACGCCGTCGTCTTGGCTCAGGTGGGCTGCTTCGTGCCGGCAGCTACTGCAACGATCGGCGTCGTGGACCGCGTGTTCACACGCGTCGGCGCGAGCGACAGCCTTGGGCGTGGACAATCCACATTCATGGTGGAAATGACGGAGACGAGCTCCATTCTGCACTGCGCGACGGAACGGAGCCTGGTGTTGCTGGACGAGATCGGGCGCGGCACGGCAACGTTCGACGGCGTGGCCATCGCGTGGGCCGTGACGGAACACCTTCATGACGTGGTCGGATGCAAGACCGTGTTCGCCACTCATTACCATGAGCTCACCCAGCTGACCGAAGAGTTGCAGCACGCCCGGAACTTCAATGTCGCTGTTCGGGAATCCGGCGAGGACATCATCTTCATGCACCGGCTGGAGGCCGGCGGGTCCGACCGATCCTACGGCATTCACGTCGGGCGGCTCGCCGGGCTGCCTCCGGCTGTCGTGGCGAGAGCGCGTGTCATTTTGTCCCTGCTCGAAGCGGGGCATCACGTCGCCGGAGCGGCGGCGGCGCCGACCTCCAACGCAGATCAACTCCAGTTGTTCCGCACCCAGGACCATCCATTGGTGAACGAGCTTCGGGCCGTCGAGCCGGAGTCCATGACGCCGCTCGAGGCCTTGAACCGTCTCGCCGAACTCAAACGCCGGGCCGAGAGTGACCCATGCGAGTGATCGCTGGCCTTGTGCTTGTCTGTGCTGCCTGTGGTAGTGGCCGCTCCTCAGACGGAGATCAACCCGTGGAGACCCCTCAACGGGGCTTTGAACCCCCTGTGGCCGTCAACGCGGAATCCCCCGTTTCCTACCCGCCATCCCTCTTTGATCAGGGAATCGAGGGAACAGTGGTGCTCCAATTGTTCGTGGCCGCGAACGGCGAGATCGTACCGGACTCCACGCGGGTGGCCGAGGGAAGCGGCTATCCCGAGTTCGACGATGCGGCGTTGGAGGGCGTGGACATGATGCGGTTCGCTCCCGCCCAACGGAGTGGCGTCGCGATCGCAACGTCCTTCCTTCAGCCCGTCCACTTCCGCATCCCCGACGGCTCCCAAACCGGAGGCTGATCGTGTCGGAGCGTCACCGTCGTCCATACGCCGACGTGCTCGAGACCGTGGGTTGGACACCGCTCATCCGACTCAACAAGGTCACTGCGGGAATTCGGACACCGGTGTACGGCAAGGCCGAATTCTTCAATCCCGGTGGGTCCGTAAAGGATCGTATTGGCGCCGCCATCATTGAAGACGCCGAGCGGCAAGGCGCCCTGAAACCGGGCGGCGTCGTTGTCGAAGGAACCTCGGGCAACACGGGCGTCGCGCTCGCCCTCGCAGCTGCACTCAAGGGTTACCGCTGCATCTTCACCATGCCCGACAAGATGTCCCAAGAAAAGGTGCGACTGCTGCGCGCGTTTGGTGCGGAGGTCATCATTACCCCCACCGCCGTGCCGCCGGACCACCCCGACAACTACGTGATGAAAGCCAAGGCCATCGCGCAGCAAACGCCAAACGCGATCCTGGCCAATCAGTTTTACAACCAGATCAATCCGGAATCACATTATCGGTCGACCGGACCCGAACTCTGGGAGCAAACGGATGGCACTATCACACACCTCGTGGGCGGTGCCGGAACCGGCGGGACGCTGAGTGGCACAGGCCGCTACCTCAAGGAGCAAAACGCCGCGGTGCAGATTGTCGTGGCCGAGCCGGAAGGTTCCGTCTTCACCGAGTACGTGCGGACAGGAGCGGTCGGCGAAGGACATCCGTACAAGGTCGAGGGCATTGGCGGCGACAAGATCCCCGACACCTTGCATTTCGACTACTTGGACGAGTTCATCACCGTCAGCGACAGCGATTCGTTTCACATGGCACGTCGGATCACGCGCGAAGAAGGATTGTTCGTCGGAGGGTCGACCGGGTTGATCGTCACTGCGGCGCTCCAAGTTGCCCGCCGTGTTGACAACCCTGATGCGTGCGTCGTCGCCATCCTCTGCGATACCGGAGAGCGATATCTCTCGAAAGTCTTCAACGAAGAGTGGCTTCGGGAGAATCAGATGCTCGACGTGCAGCGCATCTCTGCAGGTGAGCTGCTCCTCGCCAAGCCGAGCGACATTGCAGAACTCGTTACCGTCGCCCCGAGCCAAACCGGCCGACAGGCACTCAACCTCATGGAGACGTTCGACATTTCGCAGCTTCCCATCGTGGAGGATGGCACGTGCGTGGGATCGCTCACCGAAGGCGACCTGATGGCGCAGGCGATTGCACAGCCGTCGGTACTGGACCGACAGGTCCGGGAGATCATGGAAACACCATACCCTATCGTCGACGCCGACCTCACAATGGAAAAGCTCTCGGAGTTGCTCTCTCGTGACACGCCGGCCGTGCTCGTCCGCCGGGGTACAGCGCTCGCCGGAATCGTGACTCGGTACGACGTCCTTCATCACATGGCCGGCATTCGATGATCGAGGCCTGGCTGCCTCGCAGCCCGATATGCGACGCATGACAGACATCACCGTTCTCACTGGCGGCTCGACTCCCGAGCGCGACGTCGCGTTTGCGGGGGCCGCGCAAGTGGTAGACGCACTTCGCGATCTCGGTCACACGGTGACAGTAGTCGACACGGTGCACGGGACGCTTGCCACCGAGCAGGAGCGTGATTACCTCGTGCCAACAGTGGGCAAGCAGCCACCGTCAGAGGAAGCATTGGCAGACCTCGCGCGCCAAGAACTCGGGCCGGCGCTCGTGACGCTCCCCGAGATCTCCCATGCTGCGTTAGTGTTCCCGGTGCTGCACGGCCGACAAGGCGAGGGTGGAGAGATCCAGTCACTCCTGGATGGCGCAGGAGTTCCTTACGCGGGAAGCGGTCCGCTCGGAAGCGCGTTGGCGATGGACAAAGACCTCGCGAAGAGGCTCTTTCGGTACGCCGGCATCCCCACAGCAGACTGGGCGATGTGGCCAGCGGACCTGAAGGCAGTCACCGCACTCGGACTTCCCTTGATCGTAAAGCCGTCAAGAGTGGGCTCGACAGTCGGCCTCTCTGTCATCGATCGGCCGGACGACCTTCCGCAGGCTGTCGAGGAGGCGGGGCGCTACGACGACGAGGTAATTCTCGAAGCGTTTGCCCCGGGTCGCGAGTTCACGGTGGGCATTCTGGGGACGGAAGCTCTCGCGGTCGGCGAGATCATCCCACGTCACGCCATCTTTGACTACGAGTGCAAGTACACGCCCGGGATGACCGAGGAGATCTTCCCCGCTGACGTGTCGCGCGACCTGGAAACCCTCATGCGCAAGCTCGCACTGTACGCCCATCGAAGCCTCAAGCTGAGGGATTTCTCGCGCGTTGATTTCCGCCTCGCAGACGATGGAACACCCGTTTGCCTCGAGGTCAACACCTTGCCGGGGCTCACAGCAACGAGCCTCCTGCCGCAGTCGGCCGCGGCGCGCGGTATCGGGTTTGCCGAGCTGTGCGACCGCATCTGCCACTTTGCGCTCGAGCGCTCAGCGGACCGGAACAAAGCGCGGGTCCCGGGTTTGTAACGGGTAGGACTCATGCGCTCGCACTCACCGTTCTCTCTCACGCCCTGGGTCAAAGGCCTGCTCGCCGCAAATGCGGTGGTCTACTTCCTGTCGATCACCGTGTTTACCGGCCCGTGGTTCGTTGACTTCTTCGGCTTTCAACCGCACCGCGCTGCGAGTCACTGGTGGACACCCGTCACCTATATGTTCCTGCATGGGAGCTTCCTCCACCTCGCGTTCAACATGCTCATGCTGTTCTTCTTTGGACCGGCCGTCGAGGAACGGATGGGCGGCCGCCGATTCGCCGTGTACTATCTGGTGTGCGGACTGGGCGGGGCGATCCTGTCGTTCGGGCTCATGCTCACCACACCAGTCGCTGTCGTGTACGGTGCGTCGGGTGCCGTGTTCGGCGTGGCGTTGGCCTTTGCCATGTACTGGCCGGACGCACCGATCTACGTGTTTCCGCTCCCCATGCCGGTCAAGGCGAAGTGGCTGGTCGTCTTTCTCGCCACCGTGAGTTTGGTGTCTGCCATGCTGGGCGCTCGAGAAGGTGTCGCGCACCTCGCCCACCTGGGCGGCTTTGCGTTTGGCTTCTTGTTTCTCAAGAGCGAAGGACTCATTCGGGAGCGCGCGCGCGAGGGTCTGCAGCGCCCGCGGTTGGCCCACGTCGTCCCCCCCCGGCGAACGCGCGAACGAGACGCGACTGAGGCACCGGTCGTCTCGCAATCGCGCAAACACCCACCATATGATGAGCTCGACCGTGTGCTCGACAAGATCTCACAAACAGGCCTCGATAGTCTTACCCCCGACGAACGACGGCTGCTCGACGACATGAGCCGCCAGTTGCGTGACGACTGATTCGGCGGTGCCTGCACGCATCGTCGTTCGCCAAGGGGATATCACCGCCTACAACGGCGACGCGTTGGTCAACGCGGCAAACAATCACCTCCAGTTGGGCGCCGGCGTCGCAGGGGCCATTCGGCGCGCGGGCGGGCCGACCATTCAGAAGGAGTGCGATCGACACGGACCCATCCGTGTCGGCCAAGCCGCCATCACCCCCGCCGGCAATCTCGGTGTCCGCTGGGTCATTCACGCCGCCGCGATGGGTGACGAGCCCGTGTCCGAGCGCTCGATTCGCGAAAGCACATTTGCGAGTCTCGCCCTTGCCACCCGTCATGGAGTGCGCACGATCGCGTTCCCGGTCCTCGGGAGCGGCGTTGGTGGCTTTGATTTCGACGCCGCCGCCGCCATCATGCGCGAGGCGATTCGGGCCTCAGGGGACACCAGCGCACTCGAGGAAATCGTCCTCTACGGATTCTCCCCCGCGCAGCACGCGTCCCTCGAACACGTCATGGGATAACGACGCTCTTCCTCTGCTTGCTGGCTATCGCGGCACCGGTCCAGGACACCTCTCTCTACGATCGGGCCGAGGCGCTGCTGGTGCAGGGCCAGCTCAAAGAGGCCCGCTCGATCCTCGAGCACCACCTTCGGGTGCGTCCCGACGACTCCAGGGCGTTGACGCTGCTAGGGCGCGTTTACCTCGACTGGCCCGTGGTCGGCCGATGGCGATCCCTGCAGCTGCTGCGCACGGCGGCGTCGCGGGCGCCCGCCGACCCAGAGCCGTGGTACTGGAAGATTCGTGTTGGCAAGTTCCTCGGGAGCGCCGACGGCGAAGCGCTCATGCGGCGCGGGATTCGGGGCGTCCTACAGCGCAACCCCGAGTACCGCGATGTGTGGGCCTATTGGGAAGAGGTCTATCACAACCGCAAGCACCTTCGCGAGGTCGCGGCGCTGCTCGAACGACACGGAGACCATCCGAAAGCGGTGGTGCGGCGAGCCCTGCTACTCACCGAGGCCGGTGAGTACGACGCGGTGGAGACACAGCTTGCATCGCTGGTAGCGGCGGGCCGGGAGAACGGGACAGTGTGGGCGGTGCGGGCCCAGGCAGCGCTCGAGGCAGGACAGCGTGATCGCGGCCTCCGCTATTACGAACAAGCCCTGACGCAGTCTGCGACGGATTCCCTGGAACTGCTTTGGCGCCAGGTCGCGCCAATCGCATGGCCTTACGAGAACAGCCTGTATGCGACCACGCGTCCTCGAGAACGGGAAGCGTTCTTCCGAACCTTCTGGGCACGGCGCGAACCTGACCTTCTCACCGACGCGAACGATCGAATCGTGGAGCATTTTCAGCGGCTCCGTCATGCCCGGTCTCATTACCGTTTACTCCACCCACAGTCACGGTTTCACTATTCGGTGGAACGCCGTACGATCATGACCTCCGAGAGCCGTCGCGTGCTCGAGGCCGTGCAGGGGTTCGGCCTGGTCGTCGGCATCATACCAGGCCGTTCCCGCTTTGACGACGAGATCCAGGCTGCAGGACTTGGAGTGGATGTTCGAGACCTTCCGGAACCCGACTCTGTGACACGCTACCGCCGGTACGGGTTCGACGGCCGGGGCCTCATTTACCTACGATTCGGAGAGCCGACGCGCCGCCTCATCGATCACGCCGCTGACGTCGAAGCATGGGATTACGACGTTGGCGGCTCGCGCGGGCGACTGGTGTTCGCTCGAGCCTCTGCCGGTGGCGGCGGAGATATGATTCTCTATCCAACACAGTATGCCGAGCTCCGCAATTCCGTCGTCATGCTCGAGCGCGACGCGACCTCACTGATTGCGGACCTCGACGTTCATGCGTGGGCCGCATTCTTCCGTGGCGCACAGCCCGGCGAGCAGGCCGTGTATATCGGCGTCGAGGCCGATACCAGCGCTGCCGCAACGTGGGATGCCAAGTGGGGCGAGGTGCAGCGGGTGCAGGGACCGGCACCACACGTGCTCATGCTACCCGCCGGGCCCTACACCCTCGGTGTCGACACCCGCCAAGACGACGGACGGGGGCGACTCCGCAGCGAGATCACTGTGCCGAACTTCTGGCGTGGCACCCTCGCGCTGTCGAGTCTCATCGTCGGCGTTGCGGCCGACACCGCCTTCAGCCGAGACGATGTTGCCCGCAGCATGCCTGGCAATCGCCGCTTCGCGGCGGGCAACCCGCTTGCACTCTATACGGAGATCTACGGGCTCGCGATCGATCGCGGGGGCATGAGCCACTATCAGGTGCAGTACTCGTTTGAGCCGGTCGACGGCCAACAGCTCTTTTCCCTCTCGTTCGATCGCGCGACACAGGGAGCTGACATGGTGCCGGAACGTATCGTGCTCCAGCCGGGCCGTCTCCCTGCAGGCCGCTATCAGCTTCGTCT
Source organism: Gemmatimonadota bacterium (assembly GCA_039588055.1). Taxonomy (GTDB): domain Bacteria; phylum Gemmatimonadota; class Gemmatimonadetes; order Gemmatimonadales; family GWC2-71-9; genus JAOTVV01. Next base: position 44,729 of record JBDHAN010000012.1, read on the forward strand.
CACCGTGCAGGACGGCGTGCGCCCTCGCCTCGTGCAATCGACGATCGTTCCCTTCGAGGTTCGCTAGCGAGCAAAGACTTGTCATCATGGTGGCTGCATCCCAAATTGAGGGCGCCTCCATGCTCATCAACCTCGTTCCGGATTTCCTTTCCGCGATACAGGCGCCGGATCCTCTGGAGGCGTATCGCCGCTACCTCGAAGACCACTCGCCAATCCTTACCGCATACTGGCATAACTACATCCTCGACTTGGATAGCCCCCACGCCGAGGAAGTCATGCAGCGCGCGCTGCGGGCAGACCGCCGCGACTTGCGCACCATGCTCGATAGCCACGATCTCACCACCGTCGCAGAAGAGACGATACAGCGGTGCCAGGGCGCCTTCGACATCGACCGGCCGTTCGATGTCTACCTCATGGTCGGGGTCGGGGGCGCCAATGCTGGCGAGCTCGTCGTCGGCGGCCGCGGTATCGCCTTTGTATGTCTCGAGCATTTCACCGGACGTCCGAACCACGAGTCGCTGGGGCTGGGCCTCCAGCCCGAGCTCATTCCGACCTGGATTGCCCACGAAATCGCTCACACGGTGCGGTATACGTCACCGCTGAGCGCCAGCGAACTGGCTCAAGTCATACGTGAGATGAAAGGCACGTATGATTTCTGGGAATCAGGAAGTCGCACGTCGCTTCGCGAGCTCATGGTGAACGAAGGGCTCTGTGTCGCCGCATCACGAGCCGTGGCACGGGGGTTCGACGCGTGGGACTACCTCGGGGGATACCGCCTCCGATACCTGTCCGGAGGCGTGTCGGCCGCACAGCGTCTCGTGGCAGGCAAAGTGATCCCGGAGCGCTCCGGCTACTACTTGGGCCTCCGGCTGGTGGAAGCCCTTGTTGCCGACCGTGGCATTGCGAGTGCGCTGAGGGCCGACGCCTACGAATGCACCGAGTACGAACGCCGCGCGCGTGGCATACAAACCGCCTGACGCCCCGCGACCCCTACTTCCCGATACAAAAGGTCCCAAACACCCGATCGAGCACATCCTCGGTCGACACCGCCCCGACGAGATCTTCGAGCGCTGACACCGCAGCGTGAAGGTGGGTAGCGGCCAGCTCTGCCTCGAGATCCTGAGCGCGCGCTTCTCGGAATTCCCTGATCTCCTCCAGCGCCCGAGCCAATGCCACACGATGCCGATCGCGAGTGATCACGGGCTCGACATCTCCCTGCCCCGCCAGCCGTGTGAACGCGATTCCCGCGAGCTTTGCGCGAAGCGCCTTGAGACCGGTCCCATTCAGCGCCGAAACGCCCAGCTGCCCAACCGGGACCGCCCAGCGCATCACCAAATCCGCTTTTGTCCGCACGACCACTGTCGGCACCGACGTTCCGCGCATGAACGTCTGCTCTTCGCCTGAGAGAGCGCGCCCGGCCTCAGCACAAAAGACGACGACGTCAGCGGCCCCCAGATACCGGTGGCTCACTTCGACCCCTAAGCGCTCCACCGCATCGTCACTGTCGCGCAGGCCCGCCGTGTCGATCAGACGAAACGGGAAACCTCCGCAAGTTGCTGGAGCTTCGATTGCATCTCTCGTGGTGCCCGGAACCTCAGTCACAATGGCGCGCTCCGCGCCCAGTAGGGCGTTGAACAGCGATGACTTTCCGGCGTTCGGACGTCCGGCGATGACGGCAAGCGCACCCTCGCGCAGCCGCAGGCCCTCCGCGACAGATCCCATCAGGTGCTCGAGATTCCGCTCGAGCGTCATGACGGCACCGTCGACACGCGCAGCCGGCACAGGCCCTCCGTCTTCCTCTGGAAAGTCGATGTCGTAGACGATCAGCGCCTCCAGCTCCAGGACTTGGTCGCGGAGTTGTCCAATGCGCTGCGTGAGCCCGCGGTCGAGCTGTCCCAGCGCGGCACGACGCTGCTCCGGTGCAGTCGCATCGACCAAGTCGGCGATCGCCTCTGCCTGCAGCAAATCCAGCTTCCCGTTCTGCAACGCGCGCCGCGTGAATTCGCCCGGCGCCGCATGTCGTGCTCCTGCAGCGATCAGTGCGCCCAACACTTCGGCCGGCACCAGCAGCCCGCCATGGGTCGACACCTCTACCACATCTTCACCGGTATAGGATGCTGGAGCTTGGTAGGTGAGGTAGAGAACGCGATCCAACAGCTCGCCACTGTCAGGGTGGGTTGCATCGGCCAGTCGCGCCGTGCGCCACGGTGCAGCCTCGAAGCTACTGAGGACCCGCCGCACGACGTCGATCGCACCCGCGCCCGAGACGCGGATAAGCGCAATACCGGAGCGGCCAGGTGGTGTGGCGAGAGCGGCAATGGGATCGGAAAGCACGGCGCGCCGTGGGTCAGGAACAACTCAATCTATCGCACGTCTCGCAGTTCTGGTTGCTCCAGGAGCGCTCATTCCCGCTTTCCCAGCCGCCGCAGGCGTTCACGAGAGATGAACCACTGCTGTGGTATGCTGGCGATGTTGCTCACCGCGTAATACAGGTTCAGCCCCGACGAGAGGCGCAGGAAGATGAAGGTGAGGAAGAACGGCATCACATACATCATCATCTTCGTCTGCGGGTTCGGGGGAATCCCGATCTGTCCGATCTTGGAGACCCCGAACATGGAGAGTCCCATGACGATGGGGATGATGTACAGCGGATCGGCGCGAGAGAGATCCGGCAGCCAGAGGAACGGGACGCCTCGGAACTCGATGGTTTCGCGGAAGACGAAGAACAGCGCGAACAGCACGGGCATCGGAATGAGCATCGGCCAACAGCCCCCCAACGGGTTGACGCTGTGCTCTTTGTACAGCTTCATCACCTCTTGCTGCATGCGCTGGGGGTCCTGCTTGTAGCGCTCCTGCACCGCCTTCAATTCCGGCTGCACCGCCTGCATCGCCATGCTGGCCCGCATCGCTTTCTGGTTGAGCGGCCACAGCACAACGCGCACGAGTAACCCGAACAGCACGAGCACCCACCCGTACCCAAGGCTCAACGTCTCGTGCATCCACAGGAGAACGACAACGATCAGGTTTGCGAACGGTCGTATGATCGGGCGGAGAATCCAGCCGTAGGGGTTCACGTCAGGGAGGGAGTGCCCCATCCGCACCAGGCGTCGGTACTCCTGCGGCCCGACATACATGGAGAAGCCAAAGGTCCCGCCCGGTGCCGGGAGCGATGCCCACACATCGGCGCTTGTCGCGTGCCGTCCTGGCTTTGGACCCCCGACGACCACCGCACCCCCGAGTTGTAGCTGGTTCTCTTCGATGGTGAGCAGCGCCGCCACAAAATACTTGGACTTGACGGCGATCCATTCGAATGGCCCTGCAAGCTCCCGTGATTCTCCGGGGTCGAGCGATCGGAAATTGAGCTTGTCGGTCTTTCCCGCCTTGGTGACAACGGCATAGTTGCGGAAGTCGTCGACGCTGTCCGCCTCAACCAGCGAAATCCGGGGGCCAAGGCCGACCAGCACGAAACCGCTTGCGTCAACCCCGCTGACGCGCCCCGTCACATTGAAGTGGTAGCGCTCAGGGTCGAAGCTGTACGTGAGCGACACCGTTACGACACCACGCTGCGCAGTGAACGTCAGGTCCGCTCCCGGCCCGGCAACTCGGAGTTCCGGCACCGACGGCTCGAACGTCCAGTCCGCCAGTGGAATCGTGTCGTTACCCACGACGAGTCGAAACTCCAGGAAGCGGGAATCCTCCGGGATCATCTCGGCGCGTCCGGTGTCCCCCGCAGCAAAGGTCCGATACTCCCGAAGCGCCGCACGCGTCAGACGTCCCCCGCGGGTCGAGAACCCGAGTTGGTAGAGCGGCGACTCGACGGAGACGACGCGACCCAGCTCCTGCTCCTCTGGCGTCGGGATGACCGAGTCCCGCTGCACAACCTTGGGGAGCGCGGCCGGTGGTGGCTCAACGCGGGCGCTGTCCAGAGCGGCCGGCGCGCTGTCGACAACCGCTATGCTGTCGAGACCTGCCCCAGGAGGCGGCCGCTTGGGCGGCATCAGAATCGATGGCAAGACAGCCACGATCAGCATCAGCCCAACCGCGATGAGCGTGCGACGGTCCATTCAGTCGCCCCTCATGGCACGGGATCGGCGCCGCCCGCTCGAAACGGGTGACACCTGAGGATCCGCTTGAGGCCGAGCCAGCTTCCCCTGACCGCGCCATAGCGCTGGACCGCCTCCAGTGCATAGGCGGAGCAGGTCGGCGTGTACCGGCAGGGCGACGGGAACGGAGAGGATGCAACCTGATACGCCCGAATGAGCACCGTCACGACCGAGCGCGGCCAACGCCTCACGTGGAGAGCGAGCGTAGCCATTGATCGAGGTCTGCGGCGAGCTGATGGAACTGCGCGTTGTACGCCGGTGGTCGCGCTCGGACGATGATGTCGATGGGGTCCAACTCTGGCAGGGCTCGACGCCGCATGATTTCTCGAATCCGGCGCCGTACCCGGTTGCGGTCGACCGCCGTATGGTGGTGCCGCGGCACGATTACCCCAAGCCGGGGATGTCCCAACTCGTTGCGGCGCCACGAAATGTCCAATCTTGGCGTACGGTGGCGGCGGCCCCGCTGCAGCACCGCCGTGATATCCGGTCTGCGCGTCACGCGCCAAATCCGAGGGACCCCCTCGGGCGTCAGCGCCCTCCGTGCTTCGAGGGTAGCTGCACGGCCAGGCGTTTGCGCCCTTTCTTCCTGCGGCGGCTGAGCACCGCCCGACCCCAGCGGGTCTGCATTCGGGCCCGAAATCCGTGTTTTGCGGTGCGTCGCCGATTACGCGGCTTGTATGTTGGCTTCATTGGAGAAAGACCTTTTTTAGCGGCTCGAAACCTAGCAATACGTAGCGCACAGGGTCAAGGTTGACTTTTCCACATTCTGGAGATAGCATCGGTAGCCCTTTCAACCTCCTACCCTGTTGTCCGCATATTGTCGATGGAGTCGTCAGCGCAAAAAGCGTGGGCTCGCCTGTTGGAAGTGGCGCGCTCGGAGCTTCCTGATCCCACCGTGCGAACGTGGCTGGAGCCTCTTCAGCCAATAGCGTACGAAGAGGGACGGCTCATGCTCGGGGCGCCCGATCAGTTCGCCGTCGAGTGGAACGAGTCAAAGCACGCCGACCTCTTGACCCGGCTCGCAGCAGAACAGCTCGGATCCGAGCTGGAGATCATCTTCAGGGTACATGAAGAACGGACTCGCCGGCCGCAGATGGACTTCTTCGTCGCGCCGACACCGGGATCCGGTTCGGGTCGCTCTCGCGCCACACGGCCGCTCAACGAGCGCTACTCCTTCCAGACGTTCGTGATTGGGAAGTCCAATGAGCTCGCCTCGGCAGCCGCATACGCGATCGCCGAGGCACCGGGGAAGACCTACAATCCGCTTTTCATTTACGGGGCAACAGGACTGGGCAAGACGCACCTGATGCAGGCGATTGCACATGCCGTCTTGGAACGGAATGCGGAGAGTCGCGTCGTGTATATGGGTGCGGAGCAGTTCATCAATGAAGTCATTGAGAGCATACATAGCCGCACGATGACGGACTTTCGCCGGAAGTACCGCGGAGAGGTAGACATCTTCCTGGTCGACGACGTGCATTTCCTCGAGGGCAAGGAGATGACGCAGGAAGAGTTCTTTCACACCTTCAACGCTCTCCACGAGGCGCAGAAACAGATCGTCCTGACGTCCGACCGTCCACCGAAAGAGATTCCCGGCCTCGAATCCCGTCTGGTCAGCCGCTTCGAGTGGGGCATGGTAGCCGACATCGGCCAGCCCGACCTCGAGCACCGAATCGCCATTCTCCGTAAGAAGGCCGAGCAGGACCACCTCGAACTCACCATCCCAGATGATGTTCTGCGGTTCATCGCAGAGCACATCCGCAGTTCGGTCCGCGAGCTCGAGGGCTGCATCATCAAGCTGCTGCTCTTTGCGTCGCTCAAGCACCGGGAAGTTTCAATCGAGCTCGCCCGGGACGCGCTTGCGGACAAGATCCGACAGTCGACTGGCGCGGTGTCAAGCGAGCCAGAAGCATTGCCAAGTGTCGACCGGGTTCAGGAAGTCGTGGCGAGGCGGTGGGGCGTTACCCCAGAGGGACTTCGGTCGAAGGCTAGAACGAAGACGCTTACGGTGCCCCGCCAGGTTGCCATGTTCCTCGCGCGAGAGCTCCTCGGGATGCAGCTGGTCGAGATCGGTCAGGCGTTCGGCGGTCGAGATCATTCGACCGTCATTCACAGCCTCGGTAAGGTTCAACGCTCGATGGCGTCCGACGAGCGCTTTCGGGACCGGGTTGAACACGCGCGTCGGGAATTGGTGACGGCGCGATGAAAAGGAATTGGGGAGATGTTGATCTTCAGTGTTGGGTGCTACGGTTTTTGGGGAGTGCTTCGAAACCATCCACCTGCGTTCCACACATCTTCCCCGTGACTCACATGCGAAAAATCGTCGAACTACGAGGATGATCGACAGTTGCACAATTCATCAAGGTTTCCAGATCCCCTACTACTACTACTAGATAGTAGTATGATAGAGTCTTAGTAGTTGTTTTCTTTCCACGTGGTGAGGGAAAGAGTATGAAGTTGACGATCACACGGGAGCGGCTTCACGAGGGCCTGGCAGCGGTCGCCGCCACGGTACCGACGAAGACAACGCTGCCCGTTCTCTCGAACATCCTGATCGAAGCAACGAGTGATGGTGTTCGGCTGTCCGGCACCGACCTCGACATTGCCGTCAGTATGGTCGTTCCCGCAGAAGTGGATGAAGATGGTGCGGTAACCATACCGGCCAAGAAACTCCTCGAGATCGTTCGGGAACTCCCCAGTGCAGCGATTCGTGTATCCAGCACCGGAGACCAGCGGGTCAACCTGGAATGTGGCCGGTCACGGTTCACGCTGATGGGTATCCCGCGCGAGGAGTTCCCGAACTTCCCACCCGTCAACTTCGAGGAAAGTTGGACGGTGACATCGAGCGATCTCCAGAAGCTCATTCATCACGTGAGTTTTGCCTCCTCGACCGAGGAAAGCCGACCCATTCTGAACGGTGTGCTTTGGGAGCTGCAGTCGGACATCATGCGGATGGTAGCGACCAACGGCCATCGGTTGGCGAAGATGGAAGTGCCGGTGTCAGGAAGTGGGACGTCGGCCGAGCTGATCGTGCCGCCGAAGGCGCTGGAGCAAGTTCGGAGACTCTTCGGTCCGTCCGACGAGGTCGAGATTGCTAAGAGCGACAATCACCTGGGATTTCGCACGGGCGGTACGGCGGTGTTCACCAGGCTCATCGAAGGTCCATATCCCAACTACGAGCAAGTCATCCCGAAGGAGAACGACCGTGCCTGCACGGTTGAGAAAGCGACGCTGGCCAGTGCGCTTCGTCGCGTCGGTGCGGTCGCCAGCGATCAGACGCATCGCGTGCGGCTCCAGTTCAGCGGTGGCTCACTCAAGCTGAGTGTCAGCACGCCGGACCTGGGAGATGCGCAGGATGAGATTTCCGTGACGTTTGATGGGGATCCACTGGAGATTGGCTTCAATGCCACGTATCTCCTGGAGATCCTGAAGTTCATGCCGACCGACGAGGTGCGGCTGACGTTCAAGGCCCCAGAGCGAGCCGGCACAGTCGAGCCTGTGGGGTGGGACGATCCGGCGTCGTATCTCTGTTTGGTGATGCCGCTCAGGCTGGTCGACTAGGTCCTGCGACCACTAGGTCCACAGGTTTGGGTGGCGATTAGGGGATTCCCAGCTGCCGGCTCGCCATTCCAGTCACACTCAACCGCTCCAAGCGATCATTCGGCCCGAAAGCCCCTCCAGAGGCTGCTGTCATTACGCGGTCTTGGGACCCAATGGCGATCCCCACCAGCCATTGGTCGAGCGCCAGACTCTCCCCGAGGTCGATCGCACCGACCACGGTAATGGGAACGGACCACTGGATGGTGGCCTGAAGTCCCCCTCGGTAGCTCGTGTCATAGCCTGACGCACCGAGGCGCTCAGCGACGATCGCCTCACCTGCCACGACGACTCGGTTGGGAAGGAGATGCCAGGCCGCGCTTGCCACTGCCGTGAGCGGCCCAGGAGCGTCCAGGAGTACAGGGCGGCCGATATTGCGCAGGACCATCCCCAACTCCAGGGGTCGGACAATCCGATAGCGCGCACCGAGATCAATACCGCGGTCGGTGGTGCTGTCGACCAAGTTCCCCTTGTAGAGCGTGATAGCGGCCCCGATGGCACCCTTTGGAAATGGCAGTGCCAGACCAAAGCGGAGTGCACTCGTGCTCAGACTGCCTTGAAAACGGTCTCGTTGGTATCCGAGAGAGAGCCCACGGGAGTTGAGTCCGAGTGACCATTGTGCAAGCCGAAGGTCCCCGGCGATCGGCCGCTCCACGGCGAATTCGGCAAGTACCGACGCCTCGAACGACGCCGCAAGACCCGCTGGGTTGACCCAGAGGGCGCGGGCATCCGAGGCACTCGCGGCAAAGAGATAGTCACCGGAACGCGCACGCACGGCCTGTGCATGAGCGGCCTGGATCCAAAGGCCGGCCACACCTAGCACGAGGACGACGGTGCGGAACAACGTGCTACCGCACGAGCGCTACGGTGTCAGTCGATACCTGCAGAATCGGGATCATGGCACCCATTGCAGCCACCGTCGCTACCATGTTGGTCGTGTCGGCTGAAGTGCCGCCCAAGAAGCGCCCGTCGTCACCGAGGTACAGCACGCCGTGGCTCGTCCCCGTCCCATCCACGTCGATCTCGGTGCCTCCCTGGGATCCGCCACCCACGAGCGAATAGTGCGAGACGGTTCTGATCTCCAGCGCTCGGTGCCCGAGATGATCGACCCACGTCCCGGCAACGCTCTCGGTGACGGCTTCAATTTGAATATCCATGCCGGCTGCGCCGGTAGACACCTCGGCCGTGTCGGACCACGCCTGTCCCGGAGCGACTCCCCCCGTGGGGAGGCGGGGGAAGAAACGCTCCAACGACCGAGCCTGCTGCTGGAGGAAGGCACTGGAGCTGTCGCCTCCCTGGAAGTCCGTCACCTCGCCCTCTGGCGTGAGCATCGCGGTGAATACCGTTCCCGCAGCGCGCTCCAGATCCTGTTCGGAGAGACCCGGGGCTATGCCCGTCACCTCTGGAGTTGAATCGATCGTGAGGGTTAGCTGCCACGGGCTGGTCGCCCCGCGAATTGAAGCGCTCAGGAGCCAACGAAGTCCAGTGACGACGCTATTGACCTGCCCGCCGAACTCTTGTTCCTGCAGCGTGTGCGACCGGATGTCGTAGGTGGCGGAAAACGGTCGATATGTTGCGAGACCCGATGCCGGGGCTGCTCCGGACGGTGAGCCGGTAGCGGTCGGGCTGCAACCCATGGCCCAAAGCGTCAGGCTACACGCGGCGATCCAGCACGTCAGGGTGGCGAAGCGGTGCCTCTTCATCACGATTCCCCTTCTCGTTGGAGCAGCTGTTCCTTCGTGCGTCCAAAGACGGCGACCATTTCGCCGCGGTCCGCGTTCACCTGAAGCAGCCTCCAGCCTTTGCGGCCCATCTCGGCCCGCCATCCGATCAGGCGCTGCCACCGCTGCTCGGTGGTGCGAAACACGCGGAGCTCGGCAACGGCCTCCCAGTCTTCGGGATAAGGGAGCTCGGGAGCTCCGGCGGTGTCAGTCCTGTGCGCGGGCATTGAGGAGGAAGTAAGTCGCAGCGAAATGATAGTCCGCGTGGGATTTGGAAACCAGGGGTGGCGGAGCTGTAAGCCGAGTTCTGTTCAGCGCAAGCGCCGTACGGTCATCCATCTGGGATGGCGGTCACCCGCCATCTCGAGCGGCCTACCCGCGGCTCAAATGGCTCGGGCTGAGCCTCACCGCCTATTTGGCCTTGCTCCGACTGGGGGTTGCCGTGCCGCGGCTGTTACCAACCGCGCGGTGGGCTCTTACCCCACCTTTTCACCCTTACCTGTCTTTCGACGGGCGGTTTGTTTTCTGTGGCCCTTTCCGTCGCCTTGCGGCGCCCAGGCGTTACCTGGCAGTCTGCCCTGTGGAGCTCGGACTTTCCTCGACCCGCACTGCGGGCCGCGACCGTCGCACTCCCCCACCCCCGGTACGGAAGATACTCGGGTCGGGGTCTACGCCATAGCGCGCTGTTGAGCGCAGGGGGGCTGGCGTTGAGCCCTCGTTGAGGCAGCCATGCCAGCTTGTTCCGTCCCGACGAGCTGGAGGCGCGTTGCACAACCCTGGAATGAGCGATTTGGTGGCTACGGTGCTGCATCCCGGCGAGCGTCCGCGGCTGGATGCTGCTGCGGCTGGCCGCTTTCTGCCCGTGCACGCAGAGACCATCCATGATGCCCTGCGCTTCGTGAAAGAGCGACCTGTGCAAGCCGTGCTCGTCTCCCCGCGGCGCGTGACGTCGAGTCAGATGGGTGGGATCGCGTCGCTCGTGGCCGGGTTCCCGAGCGTGCAAACCGTTGCCGTGCTATCGAAGCATGACAGTGTGGCGAGCGAGCGCCTTCTGGAGATGGGCGCGTGTGGCGTCCGCCGGATCGTCGACCTGTCCGACCGTGACGGGTGGCATCGACTTCGGGCGTTTATCTCCGATCCCGCGTCGCCCCTCGGTGCGCGAATCCTGGCGCGTACCCTGCCAGCACTCAATGGGGCGACGGCCGATTGTCATCGCTTCTTCGAGGTAATGATTCGTCTTGCGCCGAGTGTGTCGACGGTGCGTGAGCTGGCGCGACGAATCGGCGTGCAACCCAGCACGTTCATGTCGCGCTTCTTTCGTGCCCGGGTGCCGTCTCCCAAACGCTACCTCGCCGCGATCCGTCTCATATATGCTGCCGGGCTTCTGGAATCCAGGGGCCTGTCGATCGCGGACGTGGCGTACCGGCTGGAATACTCGTCGCCCCAAAGCTTCGGCCGCCACGTCCGATCAGCGCTGGGCGTCACAGCCGCGGAGTTTCGCCGCCGGTTTCCTTTCTCGGTCGCGCTGGACGATTTCGTCGCGCGCCTGATCGTTCCCTATGCTGTACGCTTCCGCCGCTTCTGTCCCCTCGAACGTAGGGTGACGGACCACGGACTTGATCGGTTGGGAGTGAGGAGCGGTCAGGCGCGTGACTGGTCTCGCCGCAGGTCCTGAGGGAGTCCGAGATCGGTGAGCGTGACCATGCAGCGAAGCTGGTGACCGCGATCTTCGATGGCCTGGCGGCCGCCTTCCTCGCGATCTACGAGCGCGAGGATGCCCAAAATGACCCCGCCAGCGTCCGAAACGACCTCAACGGCCTTCAACGCGGACTGGCCGGTGGTCACAACGTCTTCAATGATCACGACTGGGGAGCCGGCTGCAAAGCAGCCTTCAATCTGTCGTTTGGCGCCGTGGTGTTTGGCTTCCTTCCGGACCGTGAAAGCGTCAACGGAGGGAGGGCTTTCGAGGCTTGCGAGCGAAACCGCGTACGCCACGGGATCGGCTCCGAGGGTCAGTCCACCCACGAACGTCGGGCTCCAGCCGGCCTCCCGGATCAAGGATAGGCCAAGGGGTCCTATGAGCCGAAGGCCGCTTCCGGACATGGTCGTGCGGCGGGCATCGATGTAGAAATTAGCGGCCTTCCCGGACGCGAGCGTGAAGCTCCCCGTCTCGAGAGAGCGCGTTCGGAGAAGTTCGGCGAGATCGGACCGGTATGCCGCAGTGTCCATGGAACGGGCGTGGCGTGTAGTGGTTATCTGTGCTGTTACTGTTCTAATTCTCCACCTTCTTGCGAAACATCGACTTCATCTTGCCCAGGAGACCACCCCCCCCGCCGTCGGTTGGCGGCCCAGGAGCAGGCGCCGCGTGCCCACCGTCCTCAAGCGCCCCCTCGAGTCTCTGCGCAAACTCCTCAACGGTAGCGGGCCGTGCCGACGGGTCGCGGGCCAGCGCGGCCATGATAGCCGCCTCGAGGATCTCGGTGAACCGCACACCTTGAACAGCCTCGTTGAGCGGGATCGGATCCTGCGTCAGGAGTTGCTGGAAGAGTTCTCGAGGGGATCGCCCAGGGTAGGGGTGAATCCCGGTCAGGAGGTAATACGCAATGGTCGCGAGACTGTATATGTCGGCTGACTCACTGACCAGTTCGCCCGACAGTGCCTCGGGCGCCACGTAGTTGAGCGTTCCGACGAAGAATCCGGTCCGCGTCAGCCGCTCGGCGTCATCCATTTGCGCATCTCGCGCAATGCCGAAGTCGAGCAACTTGACCGTCTGCGTCTCGGGGTCGTAGACGATGTTCTCAGGCTTGAGGTCCCGATGAATGATGCCTTCCTGGTGCGCGACCGCCAGCCCTCCCGCCAGCTGCCCGATCAGCTTGACCGTGAGCGCTGGAGCCAGTCGGCCGGAGCGGTGTACGAATTCGGACAGCGGCTCCCCGGCGGCCCACTCCAGCGCGAGGTAGTACAGGTTGTCTTCTTCGCCGTAGTCGTAGGTGCAGACGACACCCGGGTGCTCGACGCGCGATCCGTAGCCCGCCTCACGGAGGAACCGCTTGACGGCCGTCGGGTCCGAGCGCATGCGTTCCTTCAGAACCTTCACTGCGCAAGCGCCACGCTCGGGGTGTTCGGCGCGATATACACTGGCTGTTCCGCCCTCGCCGACGCGCTCGAGTAGTCGGTAACCGGCAAGCGTTCGACCAGAGAGGTTTTCTTTGGACATAAGAGTGCGCGAAAGTAAGTGCCGCACGAGAGAGACGGCAAGTCATGATTTGAGGCCGCAGCGTCAGCCGCGGGGCGCAGCGTGGCGTGCGCTCGTGCTCTGCATGAGCCTTCTCGCATGCGGTTCGTGGCAGCGGGTCGGTGCCGGGGCTGACGTCGCTCCTGATGCTGGTCGCCTCGTGCCGCCACTGTTCGATGCCGGCTCGGTCTATGCTGAGATGGGGCTCCTGACCGCTGGCGAGCCCATGCCGTTTGTCGGTGGAGTGCGATTTCTTGCGGGAGCGTCGGCCGATTCGACCATGGCCCTCGTTGGAATCTCCCTGACCAACGACATGCTAGCCTTCCGCCGGAGCGGCGACACGTTCGAGGCCCGGTACCGTGTGGAAGTCGCGTTTCGGCGAGACGGAGAAACGCTGGCCTTCGCTCGGACCGATGAAGTCGTTCGGGTGCGCGACTTCCCCGAAACGCGACGTGGGGACGAGAGCGTCATCTTTCAGCAGTTCCTGCATGTGCCACCCGGCCATGCGCAGGTGAGCATCGCGGTGCGGGACCGAAACGCGACTTCGCTGGTCCAGGTCTCAGGTTCGCTGACGGTGCCGACCTTCACTGGAGAGCCACGCCTGTCATCCGTTATTCCCGTGTACGAGGTGGTAGCCCGGGAGAATCGTTCCGCCACACCGAATCTCGTCTTGAACCCCAAGGCGACTGTCCCGTACGGGATCGACACATTGACCCTCTACTTCGAGGTGGTCGGCGCGCCCCCGACTGATGCCGTGATCGTGCGGGGGGTTTCGCGAGACCAGGGTGAGGCCTGGCAGGATACGGTCACACTCGACCGCTCGAGGTCGTTTCAAGCCGTCGTCGTTGGGGTCGCGCCCGGGCGGCGGCCAATTGGAGTGGTTTCCGTGGAAGCCACGTTCCTCGACGGGGCCGACACGGTTCGCACGTCCACGTTGTCGAGCTTCTCGGATCAGTGGGTGGTCGGCAACTTCGGTGAAACGCTCTCGCTGCTCCGCTACTTCGCGACTGAAACCGCGCTGCGAACGCTTCGCGATGCTCCCGTGGAGGAACGGGCCGAGTTGTGGCGTGAATTCTGGGAGGCGACCGACCCCGACCCGCTGACCCCGGGGCACGAGGCGTTTGACCTCTATTTCCAGCGGGTGCAAGAGGCGAATGACCGCTTCCAGGAGACCGGCGTTGCTGGCTGGCTCAGTGACAGGGGGGAAGTGTTCGTCACTATCGGTCCTCCAGACGAGATCTTCGATTCCAGCTCCGACTTGCAGGGTGCCGGCCGGTACTTCCGATGGCACTACATCAGCGAGCGGCTCACGGTGGACTTCGTCGACGACACGGGCTTCGGACGATTCCGGCTGACCGACGCTTCGCGTGCGGAGTTCATGCAGGTCGTAAACCGCTACCGACGGGGCGGCTGACACGTTGCATACCATTGCTTCCCTGCTCACCGCGGTCACGGTCTGGGCGCACGCCGTCTTCAGCGTCGACGCACCACAGGGTGTACCGGCGGCCTTGAGTTGGCATTCAACAGTGGAGCTCAGGCGATCCGTTGCGCGTGGAGACGCTGTGCGTGACGACTCCGTTGAGCTTGCAGCACAAGAGCTCGCGCTTGGACGTCCTGAGCGCGCCCGCACCTTGCTTACGGCTGTCGTAGTGCCGGATGGCCCGGCAGATGAGCGTGCTACGGTATTGCTCGGGGTGGCGGAATATCAGTCGGGCAACTTCCCGGGGGCTGGCGAGATCTTCGCCCAGTCCGCGCAGCAGGCGCGTGGTGAGAGACGCGGCGTCCTGTTGGCCCGCGCCGGCGATGCGCTCGAGCGAGCGGGCCGCCGCGACGACACGGTCGCGGCCTACTACCGTGAGGCTGGCGTACGATTGCCGCTAATCGCGGGGTGGCTGGCGGTTCGTGAAGCAAGTCTCACCGACGACGTCGCCCGAGCGCTGACACTCCTCAGACGGGCTCCGCCAGAAGCAGAACGCTTTGCGTCGCGGACGCGGGCAGCGGTCTTCCTCGCTGCCGGTGACAGCGCCCGGGCGCTTGTGGCTCTTGGTCGGGCGGAAGAGTGGACTCATGCCACCGTCCTCGCCGCGGCTCTGAGCGACACCGTGCGGGGCCGCGAGTTTGCGTTCCGGGCGATGGAGTCGGGCGACACCGTCGGCATACGCATCGGCCTCGAGTTTGTATCGCAGTTAACGCTGCCTCCCACCGGCCGCGAACTATATGTGGTTGCCTCTGCTCATCGACAGATGGGGCGCCTCTCGGACGCGATTGGTGGACTCGAGTCGGCGCTGCAATCGGGTGATTCATCCTCCGCGACGCTGAGGCGTCTCGGCGACCTCCTCTCCTCAGCGGGACAGCGGTCGCGGGCCCTCGAAGTCTACGGCGTTGCAATGCGAGAGACAGATTCCGACGGGGCCCTGGCGGAGTACCGGCGCGCCCGACTTCTCACACGTGTCGGTCGCGCGGCTGGTGGATACACGGCGCTCGGCGACTTCGCGACCCATCATCCGACGCACGCAAGTGCGCCCGCGGCGCTTCAGCAGATCTCAGCTTGGCATCGTCGGGGCGGTCGGCCGGCACAAGCCGACAGCGTGTTGCGTGCTATCGCTCGACGGTGGCCAGAGTCGGAGACGGCAAGTCGCGCACGGATGGCGCTCGCCAACGATATGCTCGACGAGGGCGACACGGTGGCGGCAAGAGAGTGGTATTGGAATGAAGTGAGCGCCGGGGGCGCACAGCAACGCGCCGCTCAATACTTTCTTGCCGACCTCGACGCCCACGCCGGCGACTCCGCATCCGCGTCGGAAGCCTGGCGTCGCCTGGCCAGAGAGGACTCGGTCGGCTACTACGGCACAATCGCACGAGATGCCGCGGGATTGGCCAAGCCGGCATTTGCGACACCGGGTGTGCGCACGACGGTGCGAGCGGTGCAGTTGACGCTCCAGCGAGTGGACGTGCTACTTCAGGTCGGCTTCGACGAGGAAGCCGAGGAGGTTGTTCGACGTCGGTTCGAGTCGGCGGCTGCGGAGGGGGACGAGGCGCTGGCCCTGGCGGAGGGCCTCATCGAGCGCGGGTGGATGCAGGAGGGTCTCCGGCTGGGGTGGCGTGCTGCCCACGTGCGCACGCTCAACGATTGGTGGGTCTTGCGTGCCATCTTCCCTTGGCCGCTCAGAGAATTGATCGAAGACGAGGCTCGCGAACATGGACTGGATCCGTACCTCGTCGCCGCACTGATCCGACAGGAGTCCGCGTTCCGGCCGACGATTGTGTCGCGCGCGGGTGCGCATGGCCTCATGCAGCTCATGCCGGCGACGGCATCATGGGTCGCGGGTCGGCAGGGCATTGCGTGGGACCGCCGGTACCTCACATCGGCAGCGGCAAATCTGCATATCGGGTCCGTGCACCTTGCGGCGTTGTTGCGGACGTATGACGGAAACGTCATCGCTGCACTCGCCGCGTACAATGCGGGCAGTCGCGCCGTTGCGCGGTGGCGCCGCTCCCTCGAAGCGACCGATCCCGTTCGTTTCGTCGAGGGCATCACGTACCGTGAAACGCGCGGGTACGTGAGGACGGTCCTGAGAAACTGGGATCTGTATCGCGGCCTCTATCCAACCGACAAAGCAGCTGTCGACCAACCGTGAGCGGAAGCGCGTTGCGGCGGGTGCTGCACGGATGCACCGCAGGGGTGTTGGTGCTCGTTCCCCTTGCTTCTTGGACGGTGCTCCGCGTGACGGTCGTTGCCGTGGCCATCGGTGCGCTCGTGTTCGAGATCGTGCGGCTCCGAGTTCCTCGGGTTCGCGCGAGGCTCGCCCAGCTCGTCCCGGTATATCGGTCGCATGAGGGGCGGCGCCCGAGCGGTGCCATGTGGCTCTCGGTTGGGTACGCGATCGCTACCCTGTTTCCGGCCCCGGCCCCCGCTGCCGGAATCTTGGTGGGCGGGCTCGCCGACCCAGCGGCGTCGCTGGTCGGATCGCACGGAGGCGGAGTCGGACAGAAGACACTGAGAGGGAGCGTGGCGCACCTTGTGGTTGGCGTCGCGGCGCTGATGGCTCTTCGGCTTCCCTGGTCCACCGCACTGGGCCTTGGGCTTCTCGCAACGGCGGTGGAACGGTGGTCAGGTCCGCTGGATGACAACGTGACGGTTCCCCTGGTGGTCAGCGCAGCCGTGACGCTCCTCGCATAGGCGTGGTTGCCGCTCGGCGGGGTCCTGCCGGAGCCACTATCTTGACCGCATGTCTTCCGAAGGCCCCGGTCGCCTCTTCCTGATTGACGGGTACGCCCTCATCTATCGGGCCTTCTTCGCGATGATAAGCCGACCATTGCGCACGAGTCGCGGAGAGAACACGTCAGCCGTATGGGGAGTCGCAAATTTCCTCCACCGGCTCACCGACGAGCATCACCCGGAGCTGGTCGCGTGGGTCCACGACGCAGGTTCGTCTTTCCGGACCGATGTCTTTCCCGACTACAAGGCCACCCGTGAGAAGCTGGACGACGAACTGCAGGAGGATTTCGATCGCTCTTTGGCGCGGATCGAAGACCTTCTCGAGTGTTTCGGTGTGCCCTTGGTGGAGGTCGATGGCTACGAGGCGGACGATGTGATCGGTACCCTGGCCGCGCAGGGAGCGGAAGCCGGGTATCAAGCGGTAATCGTCTCCGGCGACAAAGACTTCTACCAACTGATCGGGCCGCGCGTCGCGCTATTGAATCCTGGGCGACGCGGTCCCGCGGCCGTCGATGAACAGTGGGTCGATCTATCGAATGCGCACGAACGTCTTGGTGTTGCTCCCCATCAGGTCGTCGACTTTCTGGCCCTTGTCGGTGATGCATCTGACAACGTTCCCGGGGTGCGCGGCGTCGGGGAGAAGACGGCTCGCATGCTCCTCACGGCGTATGGCGACCTGGATTCCGTACTCGCACACGCGGCTGAGGTGAAAGGTAAGCGCGCGAGGGAAGCGCTCCTGGACCAAGCAGAGAATGCGCGCCTCAGTCGCGAGCTGGTGACGTTGCGGCGAGATGTTCCGGTGCGCGTGGCGCTCGCCGATCTCGCAGCCCGTCCGGCGGACCTCGAGCGGCTGCAGCGTCTCTATTCCGAGCTGGAGTTCCACTCGCTCGTGCAGCAGATCGACGCACGGCCGCGCGCGACCGCTCCTCCGGCGGCTGCGTGCGTCATCGTACGTCCGGGAGACGACATTCCATCCATTGTGGAGACGCTTCGGACGGGAGGGCTGGTTGCCGTGGGTGTCGCGGCGACGACAACAGATCCGATGAGCGCGGACCTGGTGGGGCTCGTGCTGGCGCTGGCGGACGGCCGCGCATGGTACTTCCCGTTCGGCCACGTTGCTCCCGAAGGCGAGCTGGTGGAGACGATGCCGGTGCACAACCTCCCCGGACTCGACGGCGCAGAGCTTCGCCCGCTCGTCGGCCTCCTGACCGATCCGGCCGTGCGGAAGACAGGCCACAACATCAAGGACGACTGGTTGGTGCTACGCCGCCACGGGGTTGAGCTCGCGGGCGTGGAAGACGACTTAATCCTTGCGAGCTTCCTGCTCGATCCCGGACGGCGGAGCCACGCGCTCGCTGCGAGCGCGCTCGAGCATTTGGGCGTTCGCCTCACGGTGCCCTCCGACCTGATCGAGAAGGGCGCTAGTGGGCGTTCCGTCGCCCACGTATCAATGGAGCGCGTGGCGGAGTGTTTTGGAACGGGTGCGGTGACGATGCACGAACTGCGCAGCTTCTTTGCACCACAGCTCGCGGCGCATGCGTTGACGGCGTTGCTGAGCGAGATCGAGGTGCCCCTCATTGGCGTGCTTGTGGACATGGAATCGCGCGGGATCGCGATAGACGGTCAGCGGCTGGCGTCGCTCTCGGGGCAATTCGGCGACGAACTGGCACGACTCCAGCGGGAAATCTTCAGCGAAGCCGGTTCCGAGTTCAACATTAACAGCACCGCGCAGCTGCGACACATCCTGTTCGAGAAGTTGAATCTTCCTGTCTTGAAGAAGACCAAGACCGGCCCCTCGACTGACGCGAGCGTCTTGGCAGAGTTGGCAGACACCGGATTTGCGCTTCCGCGACTCCTTCTGGAGTACCGCGAGGTGAGTAAGCTCCAGTCGACGTACGTGGATGTGCTTCCTCAATGGGTAAGTCCGCAGACCGGTCGAATTCACACCCGTTTTAGCCAGACAGGGGCGGCGACGGGTCGGCTGGCGTCGTTCGATCCAAATCTCCAGAACATCCCCGTTCGCACAGCCCGTGGGGAGGAGATCCGTCGATGCTTCGTCCCCGCGACTGGGCGACGTTTCGTCGTTGCGGACTACTCGCAGATTGAACTGCGGCTCCTAGCGCACCTGTCACAGGATTCTGCGTTTCTCGAAGCGTTTCAGCGTGGGGGAGATGTCCATCGTGAGACGGCAGCCGTCATCTTCGACGTCGAAGTGGAGGCCGTGACGTCGGAGATGCGCGCGCAGGCCAAGACAATCAACTTTGCGACGATCTACGGTCAAGGTGCGTTCTCGCTGAGTCGACAGCTGGGCATCGACCAGGACGAGGCGCGTGCATTCATCGATCTCTACTTCGAGCGGTTTGCCGGCGTGCGGGCGTATCTCGACGGCTGCATCGAACGTGCGAAGGACCTCGGTTATGCCGAAACCTTGTTCGGCCGCCGCCGATACATCCCGGAGCTCAAGGACCGCACGTACAACGTGCGGGCGTTTGGCGAGCGAGTGGCGATGAATTCGCCGTTGCAGGGATCGGCGGCCGATCTCATCAAACAGGCGATGATCAGTGTCTGGGTGGCACTGCACGCGGCGGGTCTCGAGAGTGCCCTGTTGCTGCAGGTCCACGACGAGCTGGTGGTAGAGGCGCCAAATGCGGAGGTGGACGAGGCAAGCGGGATACTTCGACAACAGATGGAGGGGGCGGCCACGCTGGCAGTGCCGCTGGTCGTCGATGTCGGTGTCGGGGACAATTGGCTGGACGCGAAGCACTGACTTGTAGCCAACGGCATGGTCAGTGCATAATGCCCATACCATGACGCAAGGGCCCGCGGTGCACGAGCGCAGACGAACAGGCTTCTCGCTCGTCGAGCTGCTGATGGCGATGACGATCGTCTCGCTGTTGGCCGCGATTGCCGTTCCGCGCTGGCATCGAGTGCGCGAACGGAGTGTCATCGCCGCCATGCGAGCAGATGTGCGGAATCTCGCCGTGTTGGAGGAGTCGTACTTCTACGACTTCACCGTGTACACGTCCGACTTGGGGTCGCTCTCCAGTCGCGGATTCGTTGGGACGGTCGGGGTCCAGCTCCAGATTCATGAAGCGACGAACATCGGCTGGTCGGTCTCGACATCACATTCGGCCAGTGTGCAGCAGTGCCATCTGTACGTCGGCTCGGCAGCGCCAGTCGGTACGGCGACGCAAGACGGGCGAGTCGACTGTCAGTGACGAGTTGGCGGCAATTCGCCTTGTGGCGGGAGGGCGTGGTGCATGCGCTGGAGGGCGGGCTGTGGCTCCACCCCTTCGAGCTACGGGGTCAGCGCTGGGCGCACCTCGTGTCCGCCGACCGGGACACCTTGTTGAGTGCGGGCAGTCATTTGGACATGCGACCCGAGTGGCTGCAGTACCGTCCGCTCAAGCATCCGGTCACGGGATATCGCGTCCCGGCGTGGCACTGGGATCTGAGAGGTCCTCGGCTCCGTTTGGCGTTGGAGCTGGCGGGACCTCGGGTTCAGCCTGCCCCGCGACCTCCGCTTCGACCCCCTCCCCCTTCCCGCTGAGCCTGAGCACACCCGGCCACCAGTTCCAGCGGCCGGCGATGTGCATGAACGCGGGCACCAAGACCATTCGAATCAGCGTCGCGTCCAACAACACGGCGACCGCGAGGCCAAAGCCGAGGAGTTGGGCGGCGAGCACTCGTGAGAAGGCGAAGGTTCCGAATACGACGATCATGATGGCTGCGGCACTCGTGATCACCGATGCGGTCGCGGTCAGCCCTTCCATCGTCGCCTGGTCGTTGCGTCCCGTTCGATCGAAAGCTTCCTTGATGCGCGATAGCAGAAAGACCTCATAGTCCATACTGAGTCCGAACACGACCGCGAACACAACGACCGGCACGGCCACATAGACCGCTTCCGTCGGTCCCGCGAGCCCGAAGACGCCGACCCCGAACCCCTGTTGGAACACGAAGACCAGAATCCCAAACGCGCCGGCAACCGAAAGCAGGTTCATGAGAACCGCTTTGATCGGCACCAGCACCGACTGAAACGCGACGAAGAGCATGATGACGGTGGCGCCGACGACCAGCACGACCACCATCGGCAACTGACGGAGCAGTGCGTCCTGAAGATCGACGCTCGCGGCTTGGAAGCCTGCGACGTACACCGTTAGCGAATCGGTGCCGGGAACACCGGTGTCGCGAATGCGTCGGATGCGACGGACAACATCCATCGAACTGGTAAGTGAGGTCGTGTCCGCGAGAAAGACGTCCAATAATGCCGTGCGGTTGTCGGTCGAGAGGTAGGAGGCAAAAAACTCGGGCGCGCGTGCTCGGGCCGCGTCCACATCGCTGTAGAGGAACGTAAGCCGGAGGACGGACATCCGACCCTCGAGGTCGACCGGGCTCCGGACGTTGCTGACATGGGGGTCAGCGCGCAACGAATCGGAGAAGCGCTTGAGACCGCGGAGGTGTTCAGTCCCCACGATGCGCTGTCCTTCGGGGGCCTGTGCAACCACCCGAATGGGTTGGAGGGCGCCACGTGATCCAATTTCATCGAGCAGCTTGACGCCGTCGTTGGACTCGGTGTTGGAGGGGAACCACCCCTCGCGCGGCAAACCGATCTTGATGTTTGTCAGCGGCCAGGTGATGAGGGCGATAACAATGCCGCCGAGAACGAGCGCGCGCCACGGATGGTGGCCGAGCCATCGTGCCCAGCGCTCCCAACCTGTGGGTGCATGGTACCACGTCAACCGTCGCGCCAGCCAGCGTGGACGATCGATCGTCCTGCCGAGGAGCGAAAGAACCGCCGGCAGGAGCGTGATCGAGAGCAGCACAGCGCTTCCTACCACGAAGAGACCACCCAAGCCTACCGACCGTGTTTCCGAGGCGGGCGTGATCAGGAGGGCTGCAAACCCCAGCAGCACGGTGAGCCCACTCGTGATCACCGCTTTGCCTGCCGTCATGATGGTGCGCTCCGCAGCGCCGCGTGCGCTGTGGCCGCGATTCATCTCTTCTCGGAATCGCGTGACGATCAACAGGGAGTAGTCGATGCCCACGCCGAGCCCCATCATCGACACGACCGTCAACACAAACACCGACATCGGATAGAATCCGGCCGCGATAGATACGAGGCCCAAGGCGCACACAATCGCCAAGACGCCGACCACGAGCGGGAGGAAAGCTGCAACAAGCGCTCCGAATGCGAGAATGAGGATTGCTGCGCTGATGGGGAGTGAGTTGCGCTCTCCCCGACGCGTGTCGTCCTTGCTCACCGTTCGGATGTCGTAGTCCAATGCCGGGCCACCCGTCACGTAGACGTCGTAGTTCGCAGCCCAGCTGATCCTGTCGACGGTGCCGTGAATGGCCTGTCGAAACGCGGGGACGTTGTCTGTCGGGCTTCGTTCGAGGTCTGGCCGGACAGCTGCGACGAAGAACGTCGTGCGGCGGTCCGGACTCAGGAGGCTCGTGTCGGGGGCCGTGAGATACGACACGACGCGGCTCACGTACGGCTCGAGGCTTGCGGTCAGGGTGAGGGAATCGAGCAGCGCGTGGTAGGGCAGGCTGTCGATTGGGACCGGGCCCGTGATCGTGACAACGAAGAAGCTGGTGACAGGAACGTCAAACGCCTGTTTGATCAAGGCGTCACCCTGCTTGGACTCCGCGGGCTGGAGCGTCTCGCCTTCCACCCGAAGAACCTCGTGGACGCGCGAGGCGCGTGGCAGCGCAAAGGCGGCGATCACCACCCACAAGGCGATAACGGGAATGCGGTACCGAATGACGGCGCGGGAAAGTGTGCTCACGACGGAATCCCGGCCTCCGACGGTCCCTCCCGACCACGCCACACATCACGCTTCGTCGAGTCGATCACGAGGGTGAACCTGCTCTTTGATGTTCCCGAGAGATCCAATGATAGAGGCGCCGGCACCCACATGCTAGCGTTTGTGGCCTCCGCGCGCGCGCTGCTGGGCCCGCCACATCAGCGGAGCCTACGGCGACCGGTCGACTTCCTGGAGCACCATGAGCGCGTACGCGGCGTAGCGGCCCAGTCCGACAAATGGAAACGTGTCGAACCAGTGGTCGCCAGCCTGGTGGTAGTGATCCCATCGCGCGCGAAGCGCCTTTGACTGCTCCGCGTTCATGCCTTCGTACGGTTCGGATCCCGGAACAATGAAGACGGCCGCCACCCCTTCTCGATGGAAGGGGAAGTAATCGGAGTTCGGGCGGGCGGGTGATGTGGCGACCTGCCAGCCAGCCCCTGCGGCAGCGCGTCGCGCCATCCCGCCAAGACCCGTGGTGTCCACGCCAGCCAGTCTCCAACTGACGGAGCGGCCCGGCGGTGCCCCGGCGTCGAGGTTGATCACCGCCACGGTTCGGCTGAGCGGCCACAATGGCTGAGCGACGTAGTAGTCGGAACCAAGGAGCCCACGTTCTTCGCCCGTGAGGAACAAGAACACGACGGAATGTCGAGGCTGCTTGGCTGTCGGGCTCGTCAGCGCCTGAGCGATCGCCAGGACCATGCCGACGCCGGCAGCGTTGTCGGAAAAACCGTTGTAGATCGAGTCACCAACCTCGTTGGGCTCGCTGATGCCGAGGTGATCGTAGTGTGCGGTGAGAACGACGGCGGTGTCGGACGTTGCAGGCTCGGAGCCGCGCAACAGGCACGCGACATTCGTGGCGTGCACCGGCCGCCGTATATAAGCCGGTTCAAACTGCACGCTCCACCTGAGGGGTTGTGGCGCAACAGACCCATCGGCCGCCACGGTTGCCGAGGCCAGGAAGGCGGCCGCAGCCCGCGGGCCCACGAGAACGGACGGCAGGTCGGGGAGGAAGGACGACTGAACGTCGGAATCCCGATGGTACAGGCGGGCGAGGCCTCGGCTCTTGCGGTAGAGATCGAAGGCGCCCGGTTCGGTGATGAGGTGCAGCATACCCGTCGCGCCGCGCGTGGCCAGCGTGTCGGCCGCGGGGCCCCGAAACGGTCCCACGGTGACGGCGACGTTGTTGCGAAGCTCGAGGTCGACAAGCGCGCCCGATGCGACAGCGTCTTCCGTGCCGACGAAGACGGCAGGCCCTTCAAAGCCTCGCAAGGTTTCTCTGGTCCCAACGTTTGGGACGAAGTCGGCGGGGTGCAGGAACTCGACCGTGGCTCGCACGTTGATTGCCGCGAGGCGCGTCGACGGGAGCACTCGTGACTCCTCGAGTGGGACGAGTTGCTGGAATGCGTCGCCGACTGGCTCGAGACCGAGCCAGCGGCATTGGCTCTCGATATACAAGGCGGCAACGTCTGCTCCCAACGCGCCGGTTGCACGTCCGGCCAGCAAATCATGGGACAGGAATCGCGTGTGGGCCCGGATGGCAAGGGTGTCGATTTCCGGTACCTGTGCCAGCGCCGGGTTTCCGAGCGCCATCGCGATCAGCAATGCGCCCCAGGGTTTCAAGTTTGCGAACATTCGACATCTCGGTTGAGCAGGTCAGCGCCAGTCCACTACAATACCATGGTATGCTAGCAGTTGTATTCGCTCTCGTGCTTCAGATGTCTGCGGCTGACTCGGTCGAACGGGCCGTGGAAGCAGGCATCGCGGCCGGCGTGTTTCCGGGGGCCGTCGTGGTGGTGGGAACGAGCCAACGCGTGCTGTTGGCACGCGGGTACGGCCACTTCACCTGGTCACGGGAGAGCGCCGTCCCGAGTCCGGACGAGAGTCTCTTCGATCTTGCGTCACTCACGAAGGTGGTGGCTGGAACGGCCGCGGCGATGGTGCTCGTGCAGGAAGGTCGACTGACGCTCGATCGACCGGTCCAGCACTACCTGCCGGCGTTTATCGGCATCGGTAAAGAGCGGGTTACCGTGCGGCATCTCCTCGAGCACCGTTCGGGGCTGCGCGCCTTCTTGCCGCTTCATGAACGGGCCGCTTCGGAGGAAGCGGCGCGGGCGCTCGTCCTCAACGAGCCGCTCCGCACGGACCCCGGCACACGGATGGTGTACAGCGACCTCAATGGGATGTTGCTCGGGTGGGTGATAGAGCGCGTGACGGGCCAGTCGCTCAATGGATTCACCGCCGAGCGAGTCTTCGGGCCACTTGGGATGGAACGAACGCTGTACGCACCGCCCGGAGAGCTCAGATCCTTGATTGTTCCGGTGGGCCTGTGGCGCGGCAACGTGATTGCCGGGGAACTTCACGACCAGAATGCCGTGCGCTTGGGGGGGGTGTCGGGTCACGCGGGGCTTTACAGCACGGGAAAGGATCTGGCCCTTTTCGCGCAGGCGATGCTGCGGGCTGGGAACTTGGAACGCGGGATCCTGCGAAGCGGGGTCGTGCGGCACTTCACCCGACGTGGCGCCGGGAACCGTGCCTTGGGATGGGAAATGCGCGACACGACGAAGACGGAGAATACGGGGTCGCGGCTGTCTGCTGCCACGTACGGGCACACCGGCTACACCGGCACGTCACTCTGGATTGATCCGGAGCAAGACATCTTCGTCTTGCTTCTCACGAACCGGGTCTTTGCGCCTCGCACGCGCAACTCGATCACGCAGCTCAAACGCATTCGGGGCGAGGTGGCTGATGCTGCCGTTCTCCTTCGTCGGGAGCAGTGCGAGCCCGAGGGGGACGTCGACCCGTGCGGGTAGCCGGCTTCGTAGGAACGGCGGCTGTTGCTCCGGAGGGGGCGACGCTCGTGTTCGATGAGGGATGTGGCTACTGCCGGAAGTGGGTTGGCCGGGTCGCGCGGCTGGACCGCCGAGGGGCAGTGCGGCTGCTTCCGCTCCAAGACCCGACGGCGGTAAAATTGACAGGGCAGCCAGTTTCCCGTCTGCACGAGGCGGCACACTTCGTCAGGGCGGACGGTTCAGTGTTCGCAGGCGCGGCTGCGGCACGCGAGTTATTGCGCTGCCTGCCGGGTGGCGGGTTTGTCGCTGCCCTCACGAGGGTGCCCGGCGTCATGCCACTTGGGGAGTGGGTGTACGGCTGGGCCGCACGGCGGTGGGGTCCAGTCGCCGAGTGATTGCTGAACTCGAGTGCCACCGGGTAGGTTGGGAAATCGGCAACAGCGTGGAACGGAGAAACCGATGACGGATAACACACCGCTCACCGAGGAAGTGGCTCGGAAGGCGCTGCGAAAGGTGAAGGATCCAGAGGCCGGGCTCAACATTGTCGATCTCGGGCTGGTGTACGACATCGAGATCGAGGACGGCAAGGTTGACGTGAAGATGACGTTGACCTCTCCCGCTTGCCCGGCTGCACCCCAGATCATGGGAGATGCCGACGACGCGATTCGCGCCCTAGAGGGTGTCGAGGATGTGCGAATCGAGTTGGTGTGGGAGCCCTACTGGACGCCCGAACGAATCGATCCCAAGGTTCGCGCCTACCTGGGCTTCTAAGGCAGCGTGCACGTGGGGCTGTTAATCGGCCCCGACTGCAGCGAGAATTGCGCGGCCGCCGAGTACCTCACGTTGCCAGACGCGAAGCACGCTTACCTCTGAGAGTTGGTCCAAAGACTCCGGGGCCGCCCGAGCGATCGCCTGCAGAGTCCCATTGGGGCAGACGAGGCCGGGATCCAACGCCGTCTCTCGGGCGCAGGCATCTCGTAGCACTTTGAGCCGGTCGAGACGCTCCTCGTAGCCGGCGTCGGGAGTGGGCGCGCGGGTTCGCTTGATCATCGGAAGCGCGTCGTTTGGCACCCCCGCCCCAACGCTGACCGCGTTCAAGAGAGCCTTCCCGTGTCGCCGCAGAATCTGTGACGTGACACCCGAAACCTGGCCCAGCGCTCTCATGCTCCGTGGTGCACCGCGGGCAATATCGACCAGCGACGGGTTTCCCAGTATGCGAAAGGGTGCACGGTCCGAGTTGCGAGCGGTGGTCTCCCTCCATTGGTGCACTTCACGAAGGACTGCCAGTTGTCGTCGTGTTAGTGTGCCGGCTCCCCGAATTCGCTGGTAGCCGTCTTCGTCCTCCCGCTTGCGCCCGGTCCAACGGATCTCCTCCAAACGTACGAACTCCTCCTGGGCCCAGTGCAGGCGCCCCAGGTCCTCAAGGCGTGCAGTGAGGATGTCGCGGAGTGCGAGCAAGTGGCGGGTATCGTCGGCGGCGTAGGCGAGCATGTCTGCCGAAAGAGGGCGCACAGACCAGTCGGCCCGCTGGAACTTCTTGTTCAGCGCGATCCCGAGGTGCTTCTGCAATAGCGAGCTCAGCCCGACCGCCGCTTCTCCGGCCAGCTGTGCCGCCACACGCGTATCGAAGAGGTTCTGGGCACGGAACCCGTAATCACGGTCGAGAACTCGCAGATCGTAGTCGGCGTCGTGAAAGACGATCTCAATCTGGGGGTCTTCCAGGATCGTGCCGATCTCGGTGAGCACGTCAAGCGCCACCGGGTCGACCAGTGCCGTTTCCTGCTCCGTGCTGAGCTGAATGAGGTACACCCGGTCGACGTACCGATGGAATGAGGCCGACTCCGTGTCGAAGGCGATGTGGGCCGCCTTGTGGAGTCGAGATACCAATCGGGTCAACGCCTGAGCGTCGGCTACCAGCTCGGCACTTTCGGGCTTTTTGCTAGCTCGCACAGATATCTACACAATGTCCAGATGATGTGGAAAAGACACAAGCTATTGTAATAGAACACCTTATAGACCTACAACAAGAAACACCATAAAGCCATCTTCGAGACATCTTTGTGACACACATCTTCATAAACGTTACACTCCGAAAGCCGTGTTGGGCGCGCCATGCGTGCCTCGCATCGCCGCGTGCCTCTGAGCCCGGCGGTAAGTTTACCGAGTCGTAGGCCACATTGCCCCATGGGGTTGCCGGTGGCGACCGAAAGAGCTCTTGGAGAATTCCTGGAGGTGCTCGCCTAGGCGTGAACGGTCTCCCGGGGGATCGGCTCGCCGTACCGACCGTCAGCCGCGTAGTGCTTTTCCCATTCCTCACGCAAGCAGAAGGGGTCCAGGCCTGCAGGGCGATCGATCATGAGCACCCCGTCGAGGTGGTCGATCTCGTGTTGGAGTAGCTCGGCGAGATCTCCTTCGGCGTCGATGGTGTGCGTGTTCCCGGCGAGGTCGTGGTAGGAAACCGTAACGCTATGAGCTCGCTGCACCCGCACCAGCAACCCGGGGATGCTGAAGCAGTCATCCCACACGGCAAAGTCCTCGGGTCCGATGTCGATGATCTCTGGATTCACGAGAAACCACGGACGGTCGGTTTCCAGGTAAATGAGCCGCATCGGTGCGCCGATCTGAGGAGCGGCGAGGCCTCTGCCCCGTCTGTGTTCCTGCTTGAGTGCTCGGAGCGTGTCCTGGAGGTCATCGGCCACGACGCGAACCGCTGCGGAGCGGGGCTTCTTGACGAGCTCGCACCGCGCGCGCAGGATCGGATCTCCAAGGAGACGCACTGGACGTGTTGCCATGAACCCCTCGACGGCCGGTCAGTGGCTCCCCAATCTATGGAGTTGCGATGATCGCAGCCATCGTCCTGGCGGCCGGCAGCTCACAGCGGATGGGACGTCCCAAGGCGCTCCTGCGACTCAGGGGGGCGACATTCCTTGAGACGGTCGTCGTCGCGTGCGAGGCAGCTGGTCTCAACCGCAGGGTCGTGGTGCTGGGCCCGGATGCGGATAAGATATTGCCAAATATCGACCTACACGGCTCTCACGTGGTTCGGAATACCCAACCCTCTACCGGCCCGATCGGCTCGATCCGCCTGGCCCTCGAGACCATTGTCAACCATCCGGTTGACGGCGTACTCGTGTGGCATGTCGATCGGCCGCACATTGCCCTCGCCACGGTGAACCAGCTGCTGGACCGCTTCAGGGATTCAGATGCGGCGATCGTCCTGCCGGAGTTCGAAGGGAAGCGAGGCCATCCGGTGCTGTTTCGCCGCACCGTCTTCTCAGAGTTGGTGGAGGCTCCAGATGGGAAAGGGGCCCGCGGCGTTGTGCGCGCGGACCCCTCCCGTGTGTCGGTCGTGCCGGTGCCCGACCCGGCCGTGCTGGAAGACATCGATACGCCGGAGGCTTACCGAGACGTTCTCCGGCGGATCGAAGCGGCTGGAGCTACGCCTCCGGGACCCCCACAATTGTGAATCGGACGACGTACTGCACGTCCACGTCGTCACGCCACACACCGTAGACATCGTTCCCTACGATGACCCGAGGGGCGAAGCGAGGTGGCATCGTCATCACACCCATGAATCGACCATCGGCGTCAAGCACGTCCCACTCACGCGCGCCGATGTCTTCGAGGAAGTTCCAGGACTCGAGTTGTTCCTCGGACAGAGCTGACGGCGACTGGATGTGCTGCACCCAGATACTGCCCTCCGGTCCCATCTGGATGCTGGCAAACGCGGGGTAGAAGTCCGCGAAGCGCGTCATCTGACGGAACTGTCCGATTGCCTGCTCGTGTAGCGCCGGGGGGACGTTGTCGCGCACCTGCTGCTCGAAGAACTCCATCACCATTTCCTGGTCGCGCTCGGTCACGGGGTCCTGTGTGAACGGCATCGTGATGATCTGCGTCAGGGCGCCGGCGGTGTCGTAGACACTGATGCGGTAGTTGTCGCTGATACCGAAGAACAGCCGCAAGTCGTCGGCGAGTTGCCAGATGGGCTCAGGAGAAAAGAGCGTCATGCGGGGCTGACTGCCGCCCAGCTCAAGGGTCCCGCCGGGCTCAAAACTCATGAGCGTGTCGAGGATCGTGCCGTCTGTCCCAAGCGTTACGATCACGTCGAGGCTGTCCTTGGCGGGGCGGTCTGGCAGCGAGAGCGGGCGGACCTGCTCGGCAATAACCCCGGTGCGCGTGGCGTTGATCGCCATCGGAATGCCATTCTCGAGTCTCAACGGAAAGCTGCCGAGCGATGTACCGTCGGGTGCATACCGGTTCACACGCTGGTTGGCCAGATCAGGAACGAGCAGCGTGTCGCCGGGCCCCATGTACAATGTGATGGCCTGCGCACCGAGCTCGCCGGGACCAGCACCAGGCTGCCCAACCGTTTGCTCGTACGTTCCGTTGGGAGAAAACACCCGTATGTGGTGAGCCTGGGCGTCCATCACGAAGATGCGCTCGTGGGAGTCCACGGCGATGAAACCGATCTGCCCGAATTGATATTCGGGCGCACCCTCAATGGTGCCGATCTTGAGTTCTTCCTCCAACGTCCAGCGGGTCCCGGGCGTCCAGACACCCTCGTCCGTGTTCGTCACGATCGTAACGCCGGCGCTGTCGGTGATGGTCCCCTTCCAAGCACCTTCCGCGCTCGTACAAGCAGCGGCGCAGACGGCGGCCACGAGCGTGATCCATGGTTTGAGCGACGTCATATTGGCAGGTCCTCTCAAAGGCGTGTGCGTGATGCGTGAACGATACGTGGCTGCGGTCCGCGGGGAAACGGTGTAAGGCAAGGGACGAGAACCGGCCCTGACGTTTTCAGTCCTCGGTTTGCCCGTCCTCCGACGTGTCATTCGTCGAAGCTCGCCGGCGCTTGAGGAGAAACGTCGGCGCGTTTCTGCCAAACACCAGTTCCACGCATGGAACGAGGATGGTGCCCAAACACCTGCCTAACCGATCCCGCAGCACATAGACCGGTCCCGTCTTCCCCGGGGCCGGGGCAATCGGGTGCTCGGCGGTGGTGAGCGCGGTGTGTGGCATCGTTGGGCTGTCCCGTCTGGCAAGGGCGGACCTTGGCTAATCACCATTTCATATACCCATCAGCCGCGGCTATATTCGTGGCGACAGCAATCCCTCGAATGGCAAGGTCCGCAAGCGTTTGTACGACAACGCATTATGGCGGGCTGGCGTCGGCCTGGGAACCGTGCCCATCTATTAACAAACAAATTCGTTGAATTAGTTGCGAAAATAGGGCTCAGCGGTTAGGATTCCCGTCCGAAATGACAGCCTCGATTCCCGGCCTCGCCGGCCACAAAGGACTGCGCGGAGACATCCTCCTCGAGCTCAAGCGGGCGCAGCCGCTGACCGCGAAAGAGCTTGCGGACGCGTTTGCGGTCTCTGCCAACGCCGTGCGCCGCCATCTAAAGGAACTCGAGGCGGAAGGGTTGGTGGGGTACGCCCGCGAACAGCGAGGCACCGGGGCTCCCACCTACACGTTTCGACTGACCACCGACGGCGACGCGCTCTTTCCGACGCAGTACGGTGAGGCGTTGACCGATGTGCTCGCCTTCATTGCGCAGAACAGTGGCCGGGAGGCGGTGAAAGCGCTGTTCGTGCAGCGGTTTCGCGCCCACGCTGAGCGCCTGCGTCGTACCCTCGCGGATGCGAGCCTCGAAGAGAAAGTCGCGGCTGTCGTCGAGTTACTATCGCAACAGGGGTTCATGGCCGCGTGGTCGGTTGAAGCGGACCAAGTGAAGTTGGCCGAGCATAATTGTGCGGTGCGGACGGCCGCCGAGCAATTTCCGGAGATTTGCGCAGCGGAGGTTGAGTTTCTTCGCGAGGTGCTGCAGAGCGATTTGCAGCGCGATTCGTATATCCCAGACGGATGTAATGCGTGTCAGTACTCCATCTCGCTTGAGTCGAAGGAGTCCGACATGCCATCTGACGAGGAGTCGTAATGTCGTCGTCGGCGATCGACCAACACGTTAAGCAGCCGTACAAATACGGCTGGAGTACCGATATCGAGTCCGAGCTGGCTCCCAAAGGTCTCAATGAGGACATCATTCGGCTGATCTCGGAGAAGAAGGCTGAGCCCGAGTGGATGCTCGAATGGCGACTGGCCGCATATCGGCACTGGCTCACAATGGTCGAACCGACGTGGCCCAACGTTACATATCCGCCCATCGACTATCAGGCGATCCACTACTATGCGGCCCCGAAACAGGAAAAATCGCCCGAGAGCTTAGACGACGTCGATCCAAAGCTGCTCGAGACCTTCGCAAAGCTCGGCATTCCGCTCGTGGAGCAGAAGCGCCTCACCGGCGTTGCGGTGGACGCGATCTTCGACAGCGTTTCGGTCGCAACGACGTTTAAGGAAGAGCTCAAGAAACACGGCGTCATCTTCCTCCCGATCTCCGAGGCGATCCAGGAGCATCCGGAATTGGTGAAGCAGTACATCGGGTCGGTTGTCCCGGCCAATGACAATTTCTTTGCCGCGCTCAATTCAGCCGTGTTTACCGACGGCTCTTTTGTGTATGTGCCAAAGGGTGTGAAATGTCCGCTCGAGCTCTCGACGTACTTCCGCATCAACGCGCTCTCGACTGGACAGTTCGAGCGGACGCTGATTATCGCTGACGAAGGAAGTTCGGTGCGCTACCTGGAAGGCTGCTCGGCGCCGATGCGGGACCAGAATCAGTTGCATGCTGCCGTGGTCGAGTTGGTCGCCCACGAGAAGGCAGCGATCAAGTACTCCACGATTCAGAACTGGTATCCCGGAGATGAGGAAGGCAAAGGGGGGATTTACAACTTCGTGACCAAGCGCGGCCGCTGCATGGGCAACAACTCCAAGGTCTCGTGGACGCAGGTGGAGACGGGCTCGGCAATCACGTGGAAATACCCGAGCTGCATCCTGGAGGGGGACAACTCGATCGGCGAGTTCTATTCGGTGGCGGTGACGAACAACCACCAGCAGGCCGACACCGGCACCAAGATGATCCACATCGGCAAGAACACACGGAGCACGATCATCTCAAAGGGCATCTCAGCGGGCCGCAGCCAGAACACGTATCGCGGTCAGGTCAAGATTATGAAGGGTGCCACGGGCGCACGGAATTACTCACAGTGCGACTCGATGCTGATCGGTGACCAGTGCGGCGCGCACACGTTCCCGTACATCGATGTGCGCAACCCGAGTGCGATCATGGAGCACGAGGCAACCACATCGAAAGTGGGCGAAGATCAGATCTTCTACTGCAAACAGCGCGGTATTCCGGAGGAGGACGCGGTCTCGCTGATCGTGAATGGCTTCTGCAAAGAGGTGTTCCGGGAATTGCCGATGGAATTCGCGGTCGAAGCGACCAGGCTGCTGGCGGTGAGCCTCGAAGGCAGCGTCGGCTAACTGACAACTGACAACTGACAACTGAGAAACTGACCAACATGCTTGAAGTGAAAGACCTGCACGCAGCGATCGATGGCACGGAGATCCTTAAAGGGATCGACCTTTCCGTGAAACCGGGTGAAGTCCATGCCATCATGGGGCCCAACGGGTCCGGCAAGAGCACGTTTGCGCAGGTGCTTGCCGGACACCCTAGCTACGATGTGACGGGAGGCTCGGCAACGTTCGACGGGCAGGATCTGCTCGACATGGACGCTGACGAACGGGCCCGCGCTGGACTCTTTCTGGCCTTTCAGTATCCCGTGGCCATCCGGGGCATTACGAACGCCTACTTCCTGCAGTCGGCGGTGAACGCCATCCGGAAGGAACAGGGCCTGGAAGAACTCGATACGCTCGACTTTGCCGAACAGTTGGAGGCGAAGCTCGAATCATTGGGCTGGGACGACAGTCTGATCCATCGTGCGGTGAACGACGGATTCTCCGGTGGCGAGAAGAAGCGAAACGAGATCATTCAGCTCGCCGTTCTGGAGCCCAAGCTCGCGATCCTCGATGAGACGGACTCCGGTCTCGATATCGATGCTGTCAAGGCAGTGGCCGAGGCCGTGAACGCATTTCGGGCCCCGGACCGCGCGTTCGTCATCGTCACCCACTATGAGCGCATCCTGAATTACATCACTCCGGACCATGTCCACGTTCTGGTGGGGGGCAAGGTGGTGATGTCGGGCGATATGAAACTGGCGCTCGAGCTCGAGGCCAAGGGTTATGACTGGGTCACCGAGGGAGCAGCGGTCGCATGAGCTCGACGCAACGGTCCCAGTCGGTAGCGGAAGAGATGCGAGCAGCCGCGACACCCTATGTGGACACATTCCGCGCGTTCTCGCACAACGGCGCCTCCGGTGATCCAGATTGGCTCAAGGAGCGGCGAGCTGGGGCGATCGCCCGATTTCAGGACGCCGGGTTTCCCACGACGCGACAAGAAGAGTGGCGGTTCACCGACGTCAAGCAGATTGCCCGCACGTCTTTCGCGCGGGCCGAGGATGCGACGGAAGCGCTGATCGCCTCGGACGTGAGTCAGCTGCGCCTGGGTGGCAACGATCAGGATCTCGTCGTGTTCGTGAACGGGCACTACGCATCGGATCTGTCCTCTGTACAGGGTCTGCCTGATGGGGTCATCGTCGGCAGCCTGCGAGAAGCACTGGCCAACAGGTCGTCGCTTATCGAGGCACATTTGGCGCGCCACGCGACGCAGGCGCACAACCCTTTGGCGGCGCTCAACACGGCGTTTATGAGCGATGGCGCGTTTCTGTATGTACCCGAGGGTACGGCACTCGACCGCACGGTCCAGTTTGTCTTCGTGGCAACGCCCGGTGTCGGGGAACCGCTGGTCTCGTACCCGAGGAACCTCGTGATTCTGGATCGTGGTGCGAAAGGCTCAATCATCGAGAGCTACGTCTCGGTTGGACAGGGGGTCTATTGGACGAATACCGTGACGGAAGCGGTCATAGGCGAGGACGCGAACCTCGACTCGTACCGGGTGCAGCGCGAGAGCGCCGAGGCGTACCACACAGCCGCCACGCACGCGCACCAAGGGAGAAACAGCACGTACTCGATGGTCGGGTTTTCCTTTGGTGGGCTACTCTCACGTCATGATATTCACGCGACGCTCGACGGTGAGGGAGCCGACTGCACGGTTGATGGTCTTTCGATGTTGCGGAACCGCCAGCATACGGATTACCACACGGTTCTCGAGCATGCCCAACCGAACTGCACCAGCTGGGAGTACTTCAATGGTGTGTTTGACGACCGGGCGCGCGGCATCTTCAACGGCCGTATCATCGTGAGGCCGGGTGCGCAGAAGACCGACTCGAAGCAAACGAACAACAACCTCTTGTTGTCCAAGCGTGCCCGAGCGGACAGCCAGCCGCAACTCGAGATCTATGCCGACGACGTCAAGTGTACCCACGGCGCGACCCTTGGGCCCATTGACGATGAACACCTGTTCTACCTCCAGAGTCGTGGACTGACTGCGGCCCAAGCGCGCAGGATGCTGACCTACGGTTTCGGCTCGGAGATCCTGAACAACGTTTCGTCCGAGCCGCTACGGTCTGCACTCGACCGCGTCGTGCAGGGTTGGCTGGTGGAGGCCGCCCAAGCGGAAAGGTAGGGTTCGCGTGCGCCAGGTTTCCACGCCCCTGGTGGCGACACGTCCCATCCGGGACGTGCAGACAGTCCGGGCTGACTTCCCCGTCCTTGCGAGCAACGCCAACGGGAAGCCGCTCGTGTACCTGGACAACGCCGCCACGAGCCAGAAACCACAGGCTGTGATCGATGCGCTGAGCGCGTTCTATCGGACGCAGAACGCGAATATCCACCGGGGCGTTTACGCGCTCAGTCAGGAAGCAACGCTTGCGTACGAGGGAGCCCGCGGCAAGCTCCAGCGCTTCCTCAATGCTGCCGACCCCCATGAGATCGTGTTCGTGCGGGGCACGACTGAGGCGATCAACCTCGTGGCACGGACGTATGGCCTCACGAACCTCAGGGCCGGCGACGAGATCGTTCTCTCGACCATGGAGCACCACTCGAACATCGTCCCCTGGCAACTGGCTTGTGAGGCGACCGGGGCTCGGATCCGTGTCATCCCGATGTCGGATGCCGGGGAGCTCGACCTTGACGCGTATGCCGGACTGTTGACCGAGCGAACCAAGCTCGTAGCCGTTGTCCACATCTCGAACTCTCTGGGCACGATCAACCCGGTGAAGGAGATAGTGCGCCTCGCGCATGATGCCGGTGTGCCGGTGCTGATTGATGGCGCCCAGGCGGCGCCGCATCAGCCAATCGACGTTCGTGACATCGACGCCGACTTCTATGCATTGTCCGGACACAAGATGTTCGGCCCGACGGGGATCGGCGTGTTGTATGGCAAGGCAGCGTTTCTCGATGCAATGCCGCCGTACGAGGGCGGCGGCGAGATGATTCGTTCAGTCAGCTTCGAGAAGACGACGTACGCACCGCTTCCCGCCAAGTTCGAGGCCGGCACTCCACATATCGCCGGCGCTATCGGGCTCGGTGTGGCCGTCGACTACGTGCGTGGCTTGTCGTGGGAGTGGATTCAATCACATGAGCACGAGTTACTGGAACGTGCGACGGCGACACTGGACGCCATTCCCGGCGTGCGGATTACTGGAACGGCCGAGGAGAAAGCCAGCGTCGTGTCATTTGTGATGGACGGCGTCCACGCGCATGACGTCGGCACGATCCTGGACCAGGAAGGCATCGCGATTCGCACGGGACATCACTGTACGCAGCCGGTCATGGAACGTTTGGGGGTGCCGGCGACGGCACGAGCGTCCTTTGCCTTCTACAATACGGTCGAGGAAGTTCAGGCCCTAGCGCATGGTGTTCAAAAGGTCCGAGAGGTCTTCGGCTGATGCCCGATCTGCGTGAGCTCTACCAGCAAGTGGTTCTAGATCACAATCGTAGCCCTCGAAATTTCCGTGCGATGCCGGACGCCAACCGAAGCGCTGAAGGCACGAACCCACTGTGCGGGGACGAGATCACCGTGTATCTCCGCGTGAAGGACGGGACCCTCGAGGACGTTGCGTTTCAAGGGTCCGGTTGCGCGATCTCCCAAGCCTCGGCCTCTTTGATGACGGCGGCGGTCAAAGGCAAGACCAAAGACGAGGCCGAGGAGCTGTTCCACGCGTTCCACGCGATGGTAACCGCTGGACCCGATTCACGCCCCGAAACGTCGAAACTCGGGAAGCTTGTTGCCCTCGGGGGGGTGCGGCAGTTCCCTGCACGGGTCAAGTGCGCGAACCTCCCGTGGCACACGCTCCACGAAGCGCTCGTCGGTGCTGGTGGTGCCGTCTCGACCGAATGAGTACGAGCGACTTTGAGCAGGCAGCGGTCTTTGAGGACCTGAAGGACGGGGTGCCCGTAGCCGTTCGCCTGCGAAGCGGTGAGGCGCTGTGTGTCATCCGTGTGGCAGACGAAGTCTTCGCGGCGGCGGATCGCTGTAGTCACGCCGACTTTCCTCTGTCTGACGGGGACATGGTGGACGACTACGTGATCGAATGCAGTCTCCACGGCGCCCAGTTCGACGTTCGTTCGGGATCAGCCGTAGAGCCCCCGGCTGAGGAGCCACTCGTGACCTACGAAGTCGCGGTCCGAGACCACGCCGTCTTCGTCCGCCCCCGCCCCCGCCCCCGCCCCTGAACGGTCGCGCGCCCTCCCACTCTCCGGCTGCCGTGTGATAAGTAATCGGGCTGGCCAACTGCCGCGCACCCTCGGACTGCTGGATGCCATCGGTATAGGTGTCGGCGCTATCGTCGGCGCCGGCATCTTCGTCGTACTTGGCATTGCGGCGGGCATTGCGGGGCCGGCAGTCGCGCTCGCCGTGGTCATTGCCGGCGTTGCAGCGACGGCCAACGCGCTGAGTTCTGCACAGCTCGCAGCCACCTACCCGGTCTCCGGTGGCACCTACGAGTACGGCTATCGGGTGTTGGGCCCCTGGCCGGGGTTCGTTGCGGGCTGGATGTTTCTCGCGGGGAAGACGGCTGGAGTTGGGACCGTTGCCCTGGGGATCGGCGCATACGTGGAAGGCACGATGCCCGACGTGTCAGGACGTGCCATTGCTGCCGTGGCGGTGGTCCTCTTCACGGTGCTCAACTATACGGGGGTGCGGCGATCGAGTACGGTCAATTTGATGATCGTGGCCCTCTCGGTGTCGTGTCTCGTGGTCTTTCTGATGGTGGGTGCCACCCGCATGGATGCGACGGCGTTCAGGCCGTTCGCGGTCGGTGGATGGTCGGGTCTCTTGGAAGCCGCGGCCCTCATGTTCTTCGCGTACACGGGGTATGCGAGAATTGCCACGCTCGGAGAAGAAGTGCGTGATCCCAAACGGACGATTCCGCGCGCCATCCTGGTGACCATTGCCGTTACGCTCGTGCTCTACGTCGCGGTGGCCGTTGTGGCGGTGGGGGTTGTTGGTGCACCGGCGTTGGCGGCCTCGGGAGCGCCGCTCGACGTAGCGGCCCAAGCGGCCTCTGGCCAGCCGCTTGCGCTTGCCATAACGGTCGGTGGCGTGGGGGCCATGCTGGGGGTGATTCTGTCGCAGCTCCTCGGACTCTCGCGGATGGGCTTTGCGATGGCGCGCCGAGGAGACCTGCCGCAGTTCCTGAGCGGCGTGCATCCCCGGTTCGGCGTACCGCACAGGGCCGTCGCAGCGATCGGCGCGCTGGCACTCGGCGTCACCCTGACGGGGTCGCTCCAACCCGTTGCAGCAGCAGCAGCGTTCACGATTCTGGTCTACTACAGCATTGCCAACTGGGCTGCGCTCAAGATGCCACGCGAGGCCAAGCTCTTCCCGGATGCTCTCCCAGCCGTAGGACTCGTGGCGTGCGTTCTGCTGGCGTTTTCGCTCTCTGCAACAACGGTGCTCACGGGGCTCACCATCTTGCTGGTAGGCGTGATGGTGAGGCTCGCGATGAGGCGCGGCGAGACGACGGCAGGTGAGTCGCCCTAACTGCCCGCCCAGCTCCCCCGAGCTGCGTTGTTGCAGGTTGGTGATGGTCGTTGGTCACTGTATCCTTCGCAGGCTGATAGCGGCCTAGGTCAACGGACCATCGACTCCGAGCACACAGTTGAATGATCTCGTCATCGACATCGAGAACATCACAAAACGTTTCTCAGGACACACGGCGGTGCGTGAGCTCTCCCTCACTGTACCGCGCGGTGCGGTCTACGGACTTCTCGGTCCCAACGGCGCCGGCAAGACAACGACAATCCGCATGATGATGAACATCAGCGTGCCAGACGAAGGGCGAATCCATCTCTTCGGGTTACCA
>JBDHAN010000013.1:0-36802 GCA_039588055.1 Gemmatimonadota bacterium
CGAGGTCGCCCGAACGGACGAGACCGGCACTCCCTAGCCTTCACACACCGAGACCCTGGGATTACTCCCAGGGTCTCGGGCACCCGTAAACCGATCTCGGACAGCTACGGCCGCGATACGTGCACGCCGCCGTTGGTCGTACCCACGCGGATCGACTTGCCGCCTTGTCCCATGTCCAACTCGATCGTGCGATCGAGCCGGCCCTGGACCGTGATCGGAAAGTCGAAATGGAGGCCGCCGTTCCTGGTGCTGGCCTCGAGATGGGCCGAATAGCCGTCCGGCACGTGGAGCCTCACGCTTCCATTCGTGGTGCGGACGTCCATCCCGTCTCCCTCCCACTCAGATCCGGCGAGCACGATGGTCACGCCACCGTTTGTCGTGCGACCGCTCACAGTCCCGGCCAAACCCTCCAAACTCACTCCGCCGTTGGTGGTGCTGAACTCGATGTCGCCCGCGACGTCAGAGATACCGATACCACCGTTGGTGGATTCCAGTGACAGGTCCATGTTGGCCGGGGTTTCCGCGCGGAAGCTCACTGACCACGACTCGTTCCGGCCCGTGTCAGGGCCGTCAGGGTCGATGGATCCGCCGTCCATCCGGACGCGTATCCGGCCGACGATTTCGCGTGCCCTCCTGTCGGTTCCTGCCCACGCGGTACAGCGTGCCAGCACGTGGACGTCGCTCCGCGCCGAGCCGGTGACGCTGATGCCACCGTTGGGACGCGCATTCACGTCCAGTTGTCCCTGGCTCGGCATCGTCATTTCCCGGACCTCGCAATGCCACCCACGATCCCGATCACTCTGGTCCCGACACCACTCATGATCGGCAAGGGTGCGCCACTGGGCCGACGCCGCAGTAACGACCAGAAGGCTTGCGAAGCCAGCCGCCCCGGCGGCTCGGCGAATGAGGACTCCCCGTTGTGACATGGTGCGCTCCGGTCTTGGATCCATGGTTTAGACAGGTTTCGAGCACAAAAGGTTGTCAGCCTCTGGTGCGCCACTACGGGCCCCGATCAAGCCAGGTTTCGGTGTGCCACCAAGCGGCGAACTGGCGTCACGCTTCGCGGGACTCTGGGTCGTGCAGGGGCTCACTCGATGGCATACCTTAGGACGTGCTCATTCTTGGCGATCTCTTCGGCAACGTCTGGAACCTCGTCGTCGCGATCCTCACCGTGCTGCTGTCGGTGATCGCGTCAGGCCATGTCGTGCTCTACAAGCGCGACAGCCGTGCGGCGGTCGGCTGGGTCGGTCTCATTTGGCTCGCGCCCATCGTGGGAGCCGTGCTGTATGCGCTCCTCGGGATCAACCGAATCAAGCGCCAAGCGGTCGAGCAACGATCGCAGCACCCCGTGCTCAGCTCAGGTCGGTTCCCGGCGGCCCCGCCTGCCCCGACAGAACACGTCACCCTGCCCCAATCCGTCTCTCACCTGCACACGCTGGCCGAGCTGGTCGACAAGGTTGCCGCAAGCCCCATGGTGGGGGGGAACATCGTCACCCCGCTCGTGAACGGCGAAGAGGCATACCCGGCCATGCTCGAGGCAATCGACGCCGCCACGAACACGGTCGCGCTCAGCACATACATCTTCGACAACGACTACGCTGGCAGGCAGTTTCAGGACGCACTTCAGCGCGCCGTCCAGCGCGGCGTCACCGTGCGGGTGCTCATCGACACCGTCGGCGCGCGCTATTCCCGCCCTTCTACGGTCGGAGAGCTGCGCCGCCGCAAGATCCGAGTGGCGCTGTTCGGCCGCACGGTGCTCCCCTGGCGCATGCCGTACATGAATCTCCGCAACCACCGGAAGATCTTGGTCGTTGACGGGCGCGTCGGGTTCACTGGCGGCATGAACATCCGAGAGGGGTCCTATCTCGAGCGTACGCCGAGCCACCCTGTCCAAGATCTCCATTTCCGTATCGACGGGCCCGTCGTAGCGCACTTGATGCACACCTTTGCCTACGACTGGGTCTTCACGACCAATGAGCCTCTTACCGGTGACGAGTGGTTTCCGCGGATTGACGGGCGCGGTGGCGTGGTTGCACGGGGCATCAACGACGGACCGGACGAGGATTTCGAGAAGGCGCGCTTGGTGTTCCTCGGAGCGCTGGCGTGCGCGCGCCGCTCGGTTCGGATCCTCACCCCCTACTTCTTGCCCGATGCTGGACTCATCAGCGCACTGGATGTCGCCGCCCTGCGAGGTGTCGACGTGCGGATCGTGCTGCCTGAGAAGAACAACCTGATATTCGTGCAGTGGGCCTCGACCGCGCAGCTGTGG
This sequence comes from Gemmatimonadota bacterium, assembly GCA_039588055.1. GTDB lineage: Bacteria > Gemmatimonadota > Gemmatimonadetes > Gemmatimonadales > GWC2-71-9 > JAOTVV01. Next base: position 2,270 of record JBDHAN010000013.1, read on the forward strand.
CAGGTTCTGAAGAGGGGTTGCCGAGTCTTCTGTTCTCCTCCCCCATTCGACCACTCGAAAGTCATGCTGGTGGATGACGGCTGGGCACTCGTCGGATCGACCAATTGGGATCCGCGGAGCCTCCGGCTCAATTTCGAGTTTGGCGTGGAGTGCTACGACACGGAGCTTGCACGCTCCTTGGGCGCACTCATCGAATACAAGCTCGCACGTTCGCGGGAAATCACCTCACGCGACGTGAACGGGCGAAGTCTCCCGGTCAGGCTGCGAGATGGGATGGCCCGGTTGGCGGCGCCATATCTCTGAGCGACAACCGGGGGATTCACCCAGGCTCACCCCCCGATGAGACTCAATACCCACGCACACAAGAGCCCGCCGTAGATCCCGAGCACATATCCACCGACAGCCATCAGGAGTCCAACAGGCGCCATGGCTGGATGATAGACGCCGGCAACCACGGGGGCTGATGCCGGACCACCGATGTTCGCCATGCTGCCGGTCGCTAGGAAGAAGAGTGGCGCGCGCACCAACCGAGCTGCGAGGTAGAGGATCGCCACGTGCACGCCGATCCATACGATGCCGGCACCAAGGAAGGCAGGGGCTTCGATGACGGCCTTGAAGTCGGCTTGGGCCCCCACTGCCGCCATCATCATGTACAATGCGAGATAGCCCACCCGCGACGCCCCCACTTCCTCCAGTCGGCTCACGGGCGTGAAGGACAGCACCAGCCCGCCAGTCACCACGATGAGCACGGCCCACGTTGTGTGGCTAATGATCGTCGGATCGCCGAGTGCGGGCAGTTGCTGGCCTGCCGCGACACAGAGCACGGCGACCGCCATGCCGCCACCGATGATGACCGCCGCGTGCCACAGCTCCATGGGATGACGGTGCGCGTTCATATTCGCCAGCCGACGATTCGTTTCCTCGAGCACACCGACACGCGCATTCGTCTTCCGGTCGAACCGATGCTGCCATGCGCTGAAGAAGAGCAGGACGCCCATCCACCCATACCCGACCACCGTGTCGACCACGATGATCGGTCCCAAAAGGGAGTCAGGCGTCCCCACACTGCCGGCGATCGCCATCATGTTGGCGGAGCCGCCGATCCAGCTTCCCGAGAGAGCGGCCAAGCCTTTCCATGCCTCGTCGGGAAGGAAGGGACCAAATAGGATGAGGGCGATGGGGGCGCCAATGAGAATGCCGGCAGTTCCCGCCACGAGCATGAACAGCGCAGTCGGCCCGAGTCGTAGGAGACTCTTGAGGTCGACCGAGATCATGAGGAGAAAAAGGGCGGTTGGCAGCAGGTATCGCACCATCCACCCATAGGTGTCCGATGCCGCCGGAGTGATCCCCAGGGTCGTCGTCAGCGCGGGAACGAAGTAGGCGTAGATGACCGCCGGCGTTCGGTCAAACAGCTTCTTGAGCTGCGGCAACCCGCTCAGCCAGAAGATCAGCGCGACGATCCCCGCGAGCCACGCGAAGATCGCCGTCTGATCCGTCACCAGGGCCGTCGCGACCTCAGGCATGCTTCGTCGCCGTCATCGCCCTCCCTGCTCTCCTGACCTCACGCGACCCCACTCGTTCGTACTCGTCTCGACTTTCGTCTGACTAGCACCACCTCACCCTGATTCGATATTCCACCGTCACCTCATCGCGCGCTGGTACGTCGACGTTGAAGGTGAACGTAAAGGCATCGACCCGAGTGGCCGCGTGGCTGGATGACAAGATCTCCCAGTCGCCTCCGACCGGCTCGACGATCTGCACCGGTGCATCCTCATCCTTGTGATTCCGAAGCGTGACTTCCCAGGCACTCTCGGAGACACAACTGCTGATCACGCGGTATTCCATCTGCCGTCGGTCACCGACGACATCGAACGCCTCACCCATCTTGATCCGCACCCGTTCATCCCGTGGCGTATGATCGATCTGGTCCTCGCCAATGAACTGCTGCGATCCGGACGCGTCTGCCTTGTAGACACGGACGATCCCCTTGGGCAACGGCACACCGAGGTTGTTCTCCTCGGTGTTTTGGAAATCGAGATACACCCCCACCTTTTGATTGGACATCACCTGCCCATAGGAACCCCGATAGTAGTACGGAAATCCGTAAAAGATGAGTTTCTTCTCGATCCCGACACCTTCACCCTCGAGGAGCGTGACCTGCTTCTGCTCGTTCTGCCGCAGCGTTGTGGGCCGCTGCAGGGTGTACAAGTGGTACTCGAAGAACGACTCCTCCTGGAACTGCGCAGCATCGGCTTCCATGGCACGCGCGGCCTCAACCATCATCCGGCCGCGCGGCTGAGCCGTGACACGCTGTACGTCGCCGGCAACCAGCTTGAGTTGTGCATTCTCGTAGGTAGCACCACTCTGATTCGTCAGTGTCACCCAACCCGTTAGATCGCCTTCGGTGTCATCCTCATTGATGACGAAGACGTAGTCTGCCTTCCAATTCAGATTGCCGGTGAGATACGACACTTCCAATCGCTGGTCCGATTGGCGACTGTCAAGCAGCCACACGAGCGTCGGCTTCGCGATGAGATTGTCGGGAATCTCGGGAAAGGAAAAGCGGCCAGGGAAGTTGAACGTGATCTCATCACCGATGCGGAGGATTGGACCGTTGTTGACCGACAGTACCTCGGCAACGTATTCCTCGTCCCGGCCCGTGCGTTCGTTGTAGCGGTATACCTTTACCATCCGGCCGACATACTTCTCGAGCAGCTTCTGCGGGCTCAGTAGGTCATATTGGTAGTTCTGCTCCAGCACCCGCAGGAGGCCGTCCCGCCCAAGACTCTTGATGTGCACGGTCTCCGGCTGGATCTGTGCGGCGACGTCCCGAAATTCGAGCGCCACCTGGCCCCGGGTGAGCGTCACGTCCCGAACCTCGCGTACCAGGCCGAAGTTCTGGTTGTACACCGTGATCGCCACGCTCTCGCGCTGCGCGGCGGTCGACTGCAGAGGCTGCTGGGCGCTCGCCACCGTTGTGAGCACAGCAACTAACCCCAGCGCCATTCCGATGACCTGTGTGGTCCAGGTCATGTTCCTCGCGTTACTCGACATCGGATCGCTCCTTGCGTTGGTGCTTCACTTCCAATGACGCACCAGGCCGCCAGATTTGCACACGGGTCAGAGGTACTAGGGCTACAGGCCTTCCGCGATGCCACGGCCCACGTGGTCAGCAATCGCCATGATCGTGACCATCGGATTGACCCCGCTCGACGTTGGACATGCGCTGCCGTCCGCGACGAACAACCCTCTGAGTTCGTGGACCTCCCCCTGCTCGTCCAGCACCGACCGCTTGGGATCGCTACCGATGGCCGCGCTCCCCATCTGATGAAACGAGATGTAGGACATGCGGCAGCGACGGTAACCGCGGGCGTCAGCCGCACTCTTGAATCGTTCCTGCCATCCCGGGTCCCCCGTGCGGACCCGCACCGGAGGGGTGTGCAAGGTGAAGATCTCTGTGGCCCCCGAGGCAGCCAACACGTCCGCCGCTCCGCCGAATGCCCGGCGAAGATTCCGCTCGTCAAAATTGGACAACTCGTAGTGGACCCGCGGCTGTCCATCGCGCCCAACGGCAACCCGTCCGGCATCCCGATCTCGAAGCAGCACGCCGACCAAGCTCACGTGCCCGAGTCGGACCACGTCGTCGCGGAACTGCCGCGCGCTCTCCCACCCGAAGGCACTGCCAACAAGGGCGAAATGCGCCGGTGCGGTCTCGAACTTGACGCCGTACCCTCCCTCAAGATCGGCGAACTGGTCGGAGTAGCGTGTCTGGAGCGAGCCACTCCAGGGCTCGACCCGATCGGGGTACACCCCCAACACGGCCGTCGCAGGGTGAAGCCTGAGTCCGCGCCCGATGTTGCGGTTCGTCAGTCCGGACCGTCGCAGGATGGCCGGCGTGTAGATGGCGCCGGCGGCGACGACAACGACCCCGGCTCTGACGGTGAGGCAGTGGACATGTCCCTCTCGATCCCGGACCGAGGCGGAGACGCCGGTCGCCCTGCCCGCGTCCGACAGCACACGGTCGGCGTCGCAGTGGGGAATGAGTCGCGCGCCGCGCGCCACAGCATCGGTCAGATACGTTTTCGCCGTCGAGTTCTTGGCTCCGTGTCGACATCCATACCCACAGTAGCCACACTCCAGCCCTTCGACGCAGTCCGTCACGTTTCGCGGCATCAGGTCGACGTGCCAACCCAGCGTCCGGCAGCCCCGCTCGAGGAGCGCGTCACGGCGACCGGGCGTCGTCCACCGCGTCCCGACGTTGAGCCTCGCGGCAACCCGATCCAGCGAATCTCCGAAACGTGTGCCGGTGAAGAGCGAGAGACCGCTCACACGGTCCCACTCCTCACGGGTCGCGTCGGGGAGCGGGAACGAGGTGGTGTAGTTGATGGTCGTCCCCCCGCCCACGCAGCTCCCGGCGAGGATCGGCATCGAGCCACTCTGCGTCATGAGGAGACCGCCATCGAGATACAGCGAGCTCAACATGTCTCCTTCGATCTGCGTGAGCTCTCGAGATCCCGGATTTGGCCCTCGCTCGAGCACGACGACGTCTTTCCCCGCCTCGGCCAAGAGGCCGGCTACCACACCACCTCCGGCCCCGGAACCGACGACCACGACGTCGCAGTCGAGCGTGGTCTCACGATCCAGGCACAGCGCTGCGAGTGGTGCCACCTGGGTGGACGGCTGTGGCAGCGGACCCGGATGTCCGACGGCTCGCCACGCCGGATTTGTGCGTTCTTCGATCGGCCACGTGAGATACGCAACGTGAGTCAGGCGCTTGAGAGCCTGGAATCCGGCTCGGCGAAGCGGAAGACGCGAGTGCGCCCAACTCCTGAGCACGGCCTCCCGATCGTGTCGATCCATGTGGATGAACGGAGCGAATCGCCCCGACAGCACCAGGTTGAGCGCCGCGGAGCCGAGAACCGTCAGTAGCTGTCGTAAGCGGGCGCGGTCCCGCGGATCACGAATCGCGGCAATCAGCTGTTCAACACGATTCACCGTTCCTGCGGCCCGCGCGCCAGTCGCGTAGAACCCGTGGGGGTCGTTCTCGATCGAGATTGCGGGAAGGAGGGTCTCACAGACCGCGCTCAGCGTCGCCCGCTGGCTCGAAGAGAGGCCGCTCGCGATGGATGTGGTGGACATGACGCGCCTAATCTGGGGACCGATGGTGGAAAGCGGCAAGAGTCGACTGCGGTTCCTGTGACAGCGCGCGCCTACTCTCTCCCAATTGGCATGAGGCCAAACGGTGATTGTCCGCGGGGCAGCGAGAGCCATCGGGCCAGGGTGCTATCGGTGAACGCCGCCACGAATGTCGTGCCGAGACCCAGTGCGGTTGCCTGGAGATAGACGTTCTCGGCAACACCTCCGACTTCCATGTGAACATACCGTCGTGCTCGCGAGCCATACGTGACGGCGGTCCGTTCGATCACCGCGGCGATCGCGATCGTGACCGGTGCATCTTTGACCCAGTCTTGGAAGGCCGCAACCGCGATCGCTACACGCTGGTCGCCCGCTTCGACGAGCACCAGATCGTGCTGCCTCGGTCGATAGTGATAGATCCCGGGATCGAGCCCCTCGGCCTTCCCGACCACAGCGTAGAGCTCAACGGGATAGAGGGCTCCGGCGGACGGCGCAGTTCGGCGTCCTCCGCTCGTGTGACCCTGTGCTGCCCAGAGCAGCTGCCCAACTTCAGTGAGCGTCAGAGCGGCTGATTCGAACTCGCGCTGCGACTCGCGTGCGGCCAAGGCTGTCTCAACGGAGACCGTCCCCTCGCGCGCAGGCTCGGGAAGGGCGACAACCGTGCGGCGAGCTTGACCCATGGCCTGATCACCCCATGCGCGGATCACGAGGGTGACCGCGAGCGCTCGGCGCCCCGCGGAGCGCAACATCCACCTCGTTCGCGGTCTCTCTGTCAGGACGGCACGATGAAGCCGGTACCCTCGTTCTCCTCACGTTCCAGCTCTTGCAACAGACAGTTGACCGTCTGCTCGACCAACGTTTCGAGCGTCACTCCACGCCGGCGGGCCTCGGACTCGTAGGCGTGATGGGTCTCGTCACTGAGTTCGGCCCAGACTTGTACTCGCTGCATGCCACGCCCTCCGTTTCGCCCGGCGGATCCGTTAGCCCACGGGCACCCCTTTGTGCCCGTAGCACAGAATGCCACTGAGCCCTTCTTTCCGATACAGTCGGAACTCCAAGCTCACCTCCATGCCGGGGGTAACATCATCCGGGTCGCAGTCGGCAATCTGCACCATCAATCGTGCGCCTTCAGGCGTTTCGACGATCGCCAGCGGATACGGGGCTTCCATCTGGAAGTCGTCGGGCGCCACGTGGATGACGGTCGACGTCACCACCTTCGCGTGCCGCGAGAGAGTCGTGGGTTCGAACTCGCGGCCGCCGCACTTGTGACAGACTTGCCGCGCTGGGTAGGACACGGCGTTGCACCCACGGCACTGCCCGGCCTCCAAGCGGTACCGGCTCGGGATCTCCCGCCAATATCTGGGACTCGGCATCGTCACACCCTCTCGAAGATGTGGACGAGCGAGCTTGCGCCCGATCCACCCATGTTCTGCGCCAGGCCGATCGTGGCATCCTTCACCTGCCGCGCCCCGGCATCACCTCGCAGCTGTTCGAACACCTCGATGGTCTGGGCGACCCCGGTTGCCCCGACCGGATGCCCTTTTGACTTGAGCCCGCCGCTCGTATTGACGGGGATCCGTCCACCCAGCGTGGTTTCGCCGGCACGAGTGAGCTCACACGCGCCTCCCCGTTCCGTGAAGCAGAGTGCCTCCAGCGCACAGAGCTCGGCGATCGAGAAGCAATCGTGCACTTCCGCGACATCGACGTCGGCCGGACTGACGCCAGACATCTCGTAGGCGCGGCTCGCCGCGTGACTCACCGCGTCGAGGAACGCCGGATCCGGCCGATCAGCGAGCGCCATGGAACCCGTGGCAAACCCACTCCCCCGAATCTTGACCGGGCGATCGGTGAACTCGCGGGCACGTTCCAGCGGGCACAGGAGCACGGCAGCCGCTCCATCACTCACCGGTGAGCAATGCAGCAGTCGCAGCGGGCTTGCGACCAACGAGGAGTTCATCACCTGTTCCATCGTCACTTCGTGCCCAAATTGCGCTTTCGGATTCATGGCACCGTGGCGATGGTTCTTGACCGAGACCGCAGCCAGGTCCTCCTCCGTCGTCCCGTGGGCATCCATGTGCGCCCGCGCAATCATGGCGTAGAGTCCCGGGAACGTGACACCCTGGTAGACCTCGGTTTCCTGATCCGCGGCCGTCGCCAGCACGTTGGTCACGTCGACACCGTCGTTCATCTTCTCGATACCCGCGGCCAGCACCAAATCGCTCATGCCCGACGCCACGTCGAGAAAGGCCGTGCGCAAGGCGACACCGCCTGACGCGCACGCCGATTCCACTCGCGCCGACGGCACACCGGCCATACCGAGATGATCGGCCACCAACGGCCCCAGATGTTCCTGGCCGACAAATTGCCCGCCGGACATGTTTCCCACGTAGATCGCGTCGACACGCTTCACGTCGACCGACTCCAGCGCCTCACGGGCGGCATCTACGAAGAGGTCGCGCAGGCTCGACTGCCAGAGCTCCCCGAAGGGTGTCATGCCGGCGGCGACGATTGCTACATCACGCATCTCGACCTCGCTGTTCTGTCATGCCGCTACGTGTTGACAATGATCTTTTCCCGGTACTTCGCATACTGACCGTACGTCAAGTACCGCCGAGGGCCGTCCAACATCGATCGCACCGTGGGGGCACGCGCACGGCGATCGGGCAAGACGTCGGTGGCCTCGAGCACAAACGAATCACTGCCCGCCCCCGATCCAAATGACGTGATCAGGATAGTGTCACCAGGATCCGCGACGTCGAGAATCGCAGCCAGACCGGTCGGTGAGGACCCGGAGTAGGTATTGCCCATCGTTGGCACCAGCCATCCGACTTCGAGCTGTTCCGGCGTGAACCCCAACTTCTTTCCGACCGTGAGCGGGAACTTCCCGTTCGGCATGTGGAACACGACAAAGCGAAAATCGGCCGGCTTGAGGCCCGTCTTCTCGAGGATGCCCTTGGTTGCGCTGCTGACGTGCCGGAAGTAGGCGGGCTCCCCAGTGAACCTGCCACCGTGTCGCGGGTAAAATTCCCCTTCCCGCCGCCAGAAGTCGGGCGTATCACTGGTATAGCTGTAGGTATCGACGACATCGGCGAGCAAGTGCTTGGTTCCGAACAGGTATGCTGCGCCGCCGGCGGACGCCGAAAACTCGAGCGCGTCGTTGGGAGCGCCCTGTGACGTATCGGCGCCGATGCCCATTGCGTACTCGACGCGCCCCGACTCGACGAGTCCCAGAGCGACGAACATCGCTTCGGTCCCCGCTTTGCACGCGAACTCGAAGTCCGCCACGTGAACCTCTGGGCCGATCCCCAACGCCTCGGCGACAACGGTTCCGGACGGCTTCACGGCATAGGGATGAGACTCCGATCCAATGTAGATCGCGCCAATACGTTGCGGGTCGATCCCCGCACGCTCAATCGCGGCACGGCCCGCCGCGACAGAAATCGTAATCGTGTCTTCGTCCAGCCCGGGGACCGATTTCTCGCGCAGCAAGAGCCCGCGTTGAATCGCGGCAGGGTCCTTACCCCACTGTCGGGCGATCTCTTCGGACGTGATCCGGTTGCGCGGAACGAACGCGCCATACCCAACGATTCCTGCCATGTCGATCCACCTCCACACCTGGATACGGTCGAGACGGGGACGCCCATTCAAAGAACGCTGAAGAGCGTGAAGAAGAAATGAAGGCCGGCTTAAGACGCGTCGGCGCTAACCCATGAAGAACCCCTTCCGGTGCGAGACCCCAAGCACGCGGTTGCAGGCGCCGCAGAAATAAAGGTACCGCCGTCCCAACACGCCGGTCAGCTCTCGAAACCAAATCGACCGGATGTCGCTGTCACAATGCGGACAGATGGGATTGAGGTCGTCGCGACAAACGAGCTCGATCATGTTTGTCTCCCAGTTGTCGTTTGACGGTTTGTCGCTCCCGCGAAGAGACCCCTACGGGAGCTTCCAGATCGTATCGAGTACGGTCCCATCCACCCACTTGACCACCGCGACGGGCTCGTCGGTCAGCTGCGGGCGAGCCGGGCGCCCGCCGAGAATGTCTTCCACGTCCCGCTTGAGTTCCTGGATTGGTCGGATCGGCAGGGTCGATCCGCGAAGCCGCTCGACCAGATCCTGACGGCGGGGGTTGATGGCGATGCCTCGCTCGGTGACGACAACATCGATGAGCTCGCTCGGTCCCGTCACCGTCGTGACCTCGTCGACGATCACAGGAATTCGATCTCGGAATGCCGGGACTGCCAGGATGGTGCACTTGGCAAAGAGACAGTTCTGCCAACCGCCAATCCCGTGCAACAGCACCCCGTCGGAATGCGTCGCCACGTTCGCGTTGAAGTTGACGTCCACCTCCGTGGCACCCAACACCGACGCGTCCACCATTGAGGCGAAGTTGCCCTTCCCGTGATGGTTGTAGGACGTAAACGGTGAGGTCGCGACATGTCGCGGATCCGCAGCGATCGACGCCACGCCCGCGAGGTCGAACGTTTGACCATCCAAGATGTAATCCGCGAGACCTTCGGTCAGCAACTCAACCAGATACTGCGTCGATCCCCCACGGACAAAGCGGGCGCGCACACCTGCATCCTGCATCATCTGCTTGAGAAACTGGACGAACGCGAGTGCGATGCCGCCGGCTCCCGCCTGAAACGAGAAGCCGTCTTGCATGATTCCCGCGTCGCGGATGAAGCGGGCAACGTATTCCGCGATCAGCAGTCGATCGGGACTCCGCGTGATCTGCGTCGTGCCCGACACGATTTGCGTCACATCGCCGATGGAATCCACCTGCACGACATAATCCACGTTGTTACCCTGGATCTGCCACGGAACGCAGGGGAACGGCACGACGTTGTCCGTCACGACAATCACGTGATCGGCGTACACGGAGTCGGCCAGGGCGAAACCCAGCGATCCGCAGGCCGAAGGACCATGTGATCCATCACAGTTGCCGAACGGATCGGCAGTGGGAGCGGCGATCACGGCCACATCGATCTTTACTTCGCCGTCCTGAATCGCCTGCCACCTGCCACCATGCGAGCGAAGCACGCCGAGGCCTCGCATCTTCCCCTGCGAGCAGTACTCACCCAGGGGACCGTTCATGCTTCCTTCGATGTGATGCACCACGCCCCGGTCCATGAGATCGATAACCGGTGCGTGGCAGGGAAATGACGCGCTGGGGAACCACATCAAGTCCTTGATGCCGAGAGCAGCGGCAGCTTCCAGTGCCGCAACAGCCATCGTGTCGCCGTTGCGGAAGTGATGGTGTGAGGAGATGACCATCCCGTCGCTCAGCCCGCAGCGCTCGAGCGCCGTCGCAAGATCTGGCACACGTTTGTCGCCGTCACTCGGATAATCGCTGGCCGACCGGATCGGTGGCCCGCGTTTGGCTCCCTCCGCGCGGTGGGCATGGACGCTCGCAAACGGCACCTGCTCTCGACCATTCACGATGGTCGGCACGCGTCGTCCGACACCGTTTTCAACAAGACTGCTCTTGCGCGTCATGGAGCTTCTCCGCGCCGACCATCCGGAATAAGCCCTGTGCGCATTGCGCGCTCGACAACTCGCTGCGCGCGAAGCACCACGGGCGGATCGATCATCTTCGTTCCGAGACTCACGACGCCGAGTCCCTTCGCCTGCGCCTCTTCGAAGGCGGCAACGATGCGGACTGCCTTAGCAACCTCCGCGTCACTCGGGGCAAACTCCTCATGAATCGGAGTGATTTGGCGTGGGTGAATGCAGCCCATTCCCTCGAATCCGAGCGCCTGAGACTGGCGCGCCCACGACCGGAGACCCTCCATATCACCGACATCGCCAAACACCGAGTCGATGGCCTGTAGTCCCGCGGCCTTCGCCGCATTCACGAGGCGTGTTCGTGCAAACAGCGATTCCTGACCCTCCACCGTCTTGGTCACGCCCAAATCTGCCGTGTAGTCCTCGAGGCCGATGGTGAGTGCAACCGTCGAGTCCGTGGCCGTCGCGATCTCGAACGCCCGCTCGATCCCGAGCGCGGTCTCGAGAATCGGCATCATCCACACTGCGCCCTCGAGGCTTTCCCGTGCCTGGATGGTGCGGATGCGCTCGTCCACGGCCTTCATGTCATCAGCGTGCTCTGCTTTCGGAAGCAGAATCAGCTGCGGCGACTCGGGGACGACCGCTTCCAGATCCTCGAGCCCCACGGGCAGTTGATTTATGCGCACCATGCGTTCCGCACCACCGAAGTCCACACATCTGAGCGCGTTTCGAACCACGGTACGAGCGGCATCTTTCTCGGAGGCATGGACCGAGTCCTCGAGATCGAGGATGACGGCGTCAGGCTGGTGGAGACCGGCATTCACGAAGAACTTGGGCTCGTTACCGGGAAGATAGAGACGTGAGCGTCTCAACCGGTCACGTGCGGAGGGCGCTCCGATTTCGACACGCCTCGCCGGCCGGGCGTCACCGCCGCTCGTGACCCCGGCTCTCTGGAGCGCCGTCTCGACGCGCGCCTCGATGACGAACGGAAGCGCTCCCTGGTCGTCTACCGCGACGCGGACATGTTGTACGTCGAACGCGTCGAGGACGACATCCACAGTCTCCACGATCGAGTCCAGGTAGTAGGCCGCCACCTTGGATTCGACGTCGACGGCCCGCCCTCCCGATTTCCGTAGCTCAACCTCGACGTGGAGATCGGATCGCACGTCGTCGCCACGGCGTCCTGCCTCGGCTCGCCCCGCCATAGAGCCTCCCTCAGTCGAGGGCTGCGATGATGGCGTCCGTCATCTGCGTGGTCGTGGCCGCGCCTTGGCCGACGGCCTTGGGTCCACCCGGAAGCCTCATCATGTCATAGGTGCGCACAGCACCACCCTGCACCACGGCCGCCACTGCGCCGCGCACCCGATCAGCCGCCTCACCCTCGCCGATGTGGTCCAGCATCATCGCGCCGCTCAGGATCATCGCGATCGGGTTGACGATAGGAGGATCGAGCTCAGCATACTTCGGTGCCGACCCGTGTGTCGGCTCGAAGACCGCGACCTCATCTCCGATGTTACCGCTACAGGCGAACCCCAAACCGCCCACGAGACCGGCGAACGCATCCGAGATGATGTCCCCGAAGAGGTTCCCCGCAACGAGGACGCCGTAGTTTTCGGGGTTCTTGGTGAGCCACATCAGCTGGGCGTCAATGTTGGTCGACCAGCGCTCGATGTCGGGATACTGCTCGTGCACCTCGCGTGCCACCTCCTCCATCATCCCGGAGGTTTCACGGAGCACGTTGGGCTTCTCGCAGATTGTGACCGATCGGTATCCGTGCTGCTTGGCATACTCGAAGGCCGCTGTCACGATCCGACGACAGGCGTTGCGGGTGAAGAGGCGCACAGACATTGCCAAGTCCGACCCGGGAGTTTTTGCGAACCGCTTGTATTTGGGATGCATGCCGAGTGCGTTTCGGACCACCTGCGGTGGATTGGTCCACTCGATTCCCGCGTAGAGTCCTTCCGTGTTCTGTCGGAAGACAACCGCATTGACCGCGGGCTCCTCGAAGCCGCCACCCGGCGTCTGGCGAATGAAGTTGAGGGGGTTCCCGAGGAAGGAGCGGCACGGTCGAATACACACGTCGAGCGTAAAGATCTGCCGCATTCCCACGATCGGGCTGAAGTACTCGTGGCCCTGTCCCTGCAGCTCGGGTCGAAGTTCTTTCTTTGCCTCGGCCTTGGGCTTGGACGTGATCGCTCCGAACAGCCCGAGCTTGTGTTCAGTGAGCAAGTCGATCGTCCGCTCGGGGAGTGGGTTCCCTTCGTCGATCCAGAACTCCCACCCGATGTCGGCGTGCACGTAGTCCGCATCGAACCCCACGGCATCGAGGACCCGTATTGCCTCCGGCAGCACGGTCTGACCGATCCCGTCTCCCGGCATGGATACGACCGTATACTTCGCCATCTCGCCTCAGCCTCCCGTCCGAAGATTCGCCTCCCCCGTATTCAACCCTCGCTACTCGAGTCCCAATCGCCGCTTCACCTGTGACTCGATTCCGCCGGCCACCACCAACCCCTGCGGCACGGACCCGAGCGGCGGAAAGCCAAATGCCTCGTTCCGAAAAACTACAGTGCTCTCAACAAAGTCGACCGCCAGCTCGTCGCCGGGGATGATGGTCAGTTCCCCTTCAGCAATGGCGTCTCTCAGCAGCGCCTTGAGCCGTGTCACCAACGCGGGACATTCGAGGCATACGTAGCCGTTGTTGTAGGCGTTTCGCAGGTACGTCTGGGAGAAACTCCCGGCAATCACCAGCGGAATGCCCTTCGCCTTCAACGATGTTGCAGCCTGCTCGCGCGACGACCCCGTGCCAAAGTTCCAGCCGCCCACGAGTACGTCACCCGCCCCGACGCGGGACGCGAATGCAGGGTCATAGTTCTCCATCACCACTCGGGCCATATCCTCCGGCGTCATGTCCTCCCGGTACGTGTAGTCCTTTCCGTAAATGCCATCGGTATTGAGATTGTCGTGCGGAACGAACACCAACCGGCCCGAAAGGCGTTCGGGGAACCCATCGACGATTGCGACGGTCTCCTGCATCGCCGACGGCTGAGAAGCCTGTGTGTACCGCCGCTCCGGAGCTCGCGCAGCCACAGAACGATGTGCGGTGATGTAGCCAGCGACAGCCGATGCGGCCACGACCTCCGGGCTCGCCAAATAGCACTGCGCCTCTCGCGACCCCATGCGGCCTTTGAAATTCCGGTTCGTCGCCGAGATGCCGACTTCTCCAGGTTCCAGGAGGCCTGCCCCCAGCCCGATGCACGGTCCGCAGCCCGGCGGGAGCGGTTTGGCCCCGGCCTCGAGGAGCACTCCCCACGCGTCGGCTTTCTGTGCGTCGTGCTCGACCTCCTTGCTTGCAGCCGACACGTAGAACTCCACACCGGGCGCGACGCGCTTCCCCTTCATCACGTTCGCCGCAGCCACCAGGTCCTCCAGACGGCTGTTCACGCAGGACACGAGATACGCCTTCTGAATCGTTATGTGATCCGCCTCGATATCGGCCGCCGACCGCATGATCTTCACGGAATCCGGCCCCGACACATGCGGGCTCACGTCAGCGAGGTCCAGTTCGATGCGTGCCGCATAGTCGGCATCCGCATCAGGCACCGGGGGCGTGGCACCCCACTGCCGGAGGTCGTCATCGCTGAATCGTGAGAGGCCAGCCGCGTCGAGCAGCGCCTTCCGCCGCGCCAGGTACTCGACCGTGACTTCGTCGACCGGGAACCACCCGACGAGCGCACCCCACTCGGTCGTCATATTTGCGATGGTCATGCGGGCGTCGGCGCTGAGACTCGCGACCCCGCTGCCTCCGAACTCGACCACCGCGTTGAGCACCTCGTCCTGGTTGTAGAGCCCGCAGAGGGTCACGATCACGTCTTTGCCGGTCGCGCCCGCCTGCAACTCGCCGTGCAGCAGCACCTGCACGGTGCGCGGAATCAGCCACCAGAACTCACCCGTGGCCCAAATAGCCGCCGCGTCGGTGCGCACGACCGGCGTTCCGAGGGCGCCGAGCGCCCCGTACATGTTCGAGTGGGAATCGGACGCTACGACGAGCGAGCCCGGAACGACGTATCCCTGCGCCACCATGATCTGATGGCCGATACCGCTCCCAGCGGGATAGAAGTCGACTCCCTGCTCGCGAGCGAACGCCTCGATGTTCTGATACTTAGTGACGTTGGCGTCCGACGTATTCTGGATATCGTGGTCGAGCGTAAACACAGGCTGGCGAGCATCGTGGATCGCCGCCGCCCCGATCGCCCGGAACTTCTGCATCACCGCCGCCGTGTTGTCATGCGTCATCACGTGCCGCGGTCTGAGCGACACCACATCTCCCGGTCGCAGCGGCCGGTCGGGCCCAGCCGTCATGTGCTGGCGGGCAATCTGCTCAACGATCGTCTGGCCCATTGGGTCAGTTATCAGTCATCAGTTGTCAGCGATGCAGCACATCATGAGCTCTGAGACCGAGCTGAGAGCTTCGAGGTTCCACACCGCCTGTTTCAGTTTCGAGCGTCCACCGGCCGAAAGAACAGGTGCCACGAGGGCGTCGAACTTCTCTTCTACCTCGCTGTCTGTCAGAGGGTTGCGGGGATCACCCTTGGGATAATCCAGGGACTTCGTCAATTCACGACCATCTGTGGTCTCGATCGTCACGATCACGCGCTGGAGCTTCGGGAAGACTTTCTCGATCTCCGGGTCGGCGACGACCTCCACTTTCCGAAGCTGTGCACGAATTCG
Source organism: Gemmatimonadota bacterium (assembly GCA_039588055.1). GTDB lineage: Bacteria > Gemmatimonadota > Gemmatimonadetes > Gemmatimonadales > GWC2-71-9 > JAOTVV01. Next base: position 17,642 of record JBDHAN010000013.1, read on the forward strand.
GTCGTCCATGATCTTCTCCGGCTCGAACTGCGCCGGAGTAACCTGCCGGTCTGCGAGTGCGGCGGCGATCACGTAGGGGAGACTATGGTCAGCCGTCTCCTTGGATTGTGGATCATATTTGCTGGGGTCAGCGAGGATGTCGGCGGCGCGAGCGAGCGAGCGGATGTGCACCTTCACTACCTGCTCGGCAGTGAGATCATGTTGCTGCACGATGTCCAGCACAGCCGAAATCGGCGCATGTGTGAGGGCTTCAGTAGGGAACGCCTTCATCCCGCAGCGCTCGATCCGCCATGAATCGCCCAGCCCGTCGACCAAGACGTCGAGCTTCCATTCGGGACCCAGACAGTGCGCCAGCCCTTCCTTCCCGTCGATCACATGCTCCGGTCCCGTATATCCCCGCTCAGCAAGCAGTGCTGCGAAGACACCACTTTGCGTCGCCATGGGATCGACAGTGTTCTTCATCATGGTGAGCGTACCGGCCGTCACCGCTCCGAGTGTCGCGTGCCGCGATGCCGAGATGCCGATGGCATGTTGGATCTGGTCCCAGGACAGCCCCAGCATGCGGCCCGCCACGATCGGGGAGACGAATGCCGTGAGCGTCGCGTGGTGCCACCCGCGCTCGCGGATGCCTGGAACGGCGGCCTCGCAAAGCCGCATTTCGAACTCGTGACCCAGCACGATGCCCAGAATGAGGTCTCGCCCAGCACCACCTGCGCGCTCACCGCACGCCATGGCAGCCGGAATGATGTCCGATGGGTGTGATGGATCCTGCCGCCAGTAGATGTCGTTGTAGTCCATAACACGGACCATCAACGCGTTGGCGAGCGATGCCGACACCGCGTCCACCTGCTTGCCGCTCCCTATGATGGTCGCCGGCCCGGATCCGGCCGTTTCGTCCAACACCTCGAGCGCGATTCGGGCATCTTCCTGCCGGTACCCTCCGAACGCGCACCCGAGGGAATCCAGCAGATATCGTTTGGCCTCGTGAACCGCCTGCGTTCCGATCGCCTCAAAGCTGAGATCGGCGGCCCACCGGGCCATTGTCGCGGTGATCGTGTCCGACATGTCGGGCTCCTCGTTACCCGGCGAGGTTCTTGAAAGGCAAGTAACTCATGAAGTCGGCGTGATGGACGATGTACGCCTCGGTTGTTCGCTTGACGAGATCACCCTCACCGGCGTGTGTCGCAATGAGGTGACACACCTCCTCGGGCACACCGCACTCGAGCGCGAGCGCGACACCCGTGAACGGATGACGGAGCGCCTTGCCACGCTCGCTCTGACGTGTGACCCCTCCGACCTTCTCGTACTCGAGGAGCTTGCCGACATCGGCGAGGATGGCACCGGCGATCACGGTGTCGAGATCGATCGACAGCGACGATCCGAGAAAGCGCTGCATGGCCTCGGCGCCAGACCGCGCGATATGGACAACGCAACGCTTATGCTCCATGAACGTAGCCGGACAATTTGGCACCAGGAGCGTGAACGGAATCTTGTGCAGGTCGTCCGGATCCAGTGGACTGCGCTGGAAGGCGGTGATCCATGTCGATGTCACCTGATCGCGGAGCGTCTCGTCCTGGATCCACTCCAACTCCGGCCAGAGCTCCTCGACGGCTGTTCGTAGAGAGTCAGACATCGCTCGTCATGATGAAAAGAGGTTGTCGGATGAACGTCTCGTAGCGCGGCCGCAATCGCTCGCTATTGTAATACTTCGAGGTATCGATGACTTTCTTGCGGCCCGTCACCACATCGATCGGCACGCTGTCGTAGACGCCGTTTCTGAGACTCACGAGCCGTCCAGACGTTCCGGACAGCACCAAGTCGAGCGCCAGGTTCCCAAACGCCATGGGAACGATGGAGTCCAAGGCGTCGGGATCGCCACAGCGTACGAGGTAGCCCAGTCGCTGACTCACGACGTTGACCCGGCGACCGGCGTTGTGCTTGGCCGAACGGTCCTTGAGGAGCGCCGCCACTTTGTCCCCGATGCCTCCCAACTTCCGATGGCCGTACTGGTCTTTCTCATCACCCTCGAACGACATGTCGCGCTCGTCGACCATCGTAGCACCCTCGGAGACGAGCACTACCGCATACTTGGATGGATGCCGGGTCCGGTCGTACATGAGCAGCTCACACAAGTGCTCGATGTCGAACGGATGTTCAGGAATCACGCACCGATCGGCCGCACCGGCCATGGTGGGGATGAGCGCCGTGTAGCCGGAGTAGCGTCCGAACACCTCGATCACGAGAAACCGTTCGTGGGACCCCGCCGTTGTGCGCAGGCTGTGCGTCATCTCGATGGTGCGGGTGACGCAGGTGCTGAACCCAATGCAGTAATCCGTGCCGGGGACATCGTTGTCCATGGTCTTCGGTACGGCGACGACCTTCACTCCCTGCTCGTGGAGGCGCTCCGCGTAGCTCAGGGTATCGTCGCCGCCGATGGGAACCAAGTAGTCGATCCCCAAGAACTCGAGGTTCTTGAGCACCGACGGCGTGAGGTCGTTGATCTCGTCGGTGTAGGTGTCCTTGAGGTGATCGGGCACCAACGCCTGAGGGAGACGACTGGGTCGGGTCCGCGACGTGTGGATGAATGTCCCGCCGGTGCGACCCGCCCGGTTGACCACCTCTTCCGTCAGAACCTGCACATGCGTGCTGTTGTCCACGTCGGGATCGGGGACGAGATCGATCATTCCCGCCCATCCCCGTCGAATACCCAGGACGCGATACCCCTCGCGCAGGGCACGGATGGTGACGGCTCGGATCGCTGGGTTCAATCCGGGAACGTCACCTCCCCCGGTGAGGATACCGATTGTGCCTTTCTTCTGCGTCACTACTGTACTCCTTCCAATGCCACGTAGATCTGTGGCCTGCGCCCCTATTCCTCCGCCGCGGCCGTACCGTCAAACGACGCCAGCACATCGGTCAGCGTCGGACGGCCGATTTCCTGAAGCTCGTACCGAACTCGGACCGCTGGCTTGTCGAATTCGACTAGATGACGAAGGTCGATCGGCGTTGCCACCACGACGAGGTCTGCCGGCACGCGCCGAATCGTCTCCGCCAGCTCCTGGGTCTGCGCCTCGCCATAGCCCATGGCCGGTAGAACGGCACCGGTCGAAGGGTAACGGTCGAACGTCTCCTTGATGGAACCGACCGCATAGGGCCGCGGATCCACAATCTCCGCCGCGCCGAATCGCCTGGCCGCGACCCACCCCGCACCATACGCCATGTCTCCATGCGTCAGGGTCGGACCGTCCTCGACGACGAGGACCCGCTTTCCGCGAATGTAGGAATCGTCGTCGACAAAGATCGGACTTGCAGCGTCGATGACCACCGCGTCGGGATTGAGCTCGAGCGCCGTTTCACGCGCCAGCTCGATGTCGTCGAAACTGGCCGTGCCCATCTTGTTGATGACGATCACGTCGGCCATTCGCACATTGATCTCACCCGGGTGGTACCGCGCCGCATGGCCGGGCCGATGGGGATCGACGACGACGATGAGCAAATCGGGCGTGTAGAATGGCAGGTCGTTGTTGCCGCCGTCCCAGACGATCACGTCCGCTTCCTGCTCGGCCTGCCTCAGGATCCGCTCGTAGTCGACTCCCGCGTACACCACCGACCCTGCGCGCAGGTGCGGTTCGTATTCCTCACGCTCCTCGATGGTGACACTGTGCTTGTCGAGATCTTCGAAGACGGCAAAGCGCTGAACGGCCTGGGCCACCAGGTCACCGTACGGCATCGGGTGTCGCACCGCAACGACGCGCTTCCCCTGCTCTCGGAGAATGGCCGCGACACGGCGACTCGTCTGGCTCTTCCCGGCTCCCGTTCGTGCCGCACAGACCGCCACGACCGGCACCTTGGCTCCGAGCATGGTCTGGCGCGGCCCCAGAATAAGGAAATTCGCTCCGGCAGCCATGGCTCTCGAGCCAACGTGCATCACCTGCTCGTGAGACACGTCGCTGTAACTGAACACGGCCAAGTCGATCTTCTCGTCGCGGATGATGCGCGACAGGTCCCGCTCCGCCTCGATGGATATGCCATCCGGATACCGCTCCCCCGCTAGCTCCGCAGGATATCGTCGGTCGTCAATGTCCGGTATCTGTGTGGCCGTGAACGCGACAACCTCGTAGTCCGGATTGTCGCGGAAGAATACATTGAAGTTGTGAAAGTCCCGACCAGCTGCCCCAAGAATCACCACGCGCTGCGTCATGCCCTTGTCTCCCCTTCTCCCACCCACGAGTCAATGCCAACCGCCACTCAGCCAACTCGACGCCCGGGCCTCATCGTGACTAGGTCTCCACGTCCAGATCGTACTCCACGGACGCCCCAAGTCGCTCCACGTCGGTCAGGAATCGGCGTGGATCCACAGCCAGCGCCTGATACCATAGACCTGGCTTCCGGATCCCCCCCTTCAGATACTGCAACACGCACGCAACCACGGCGATCGCCGTGAGCGTGTATGCGTCATCATGACGGACGGTACCGCGGAGCGCCACCATCCGACCTTTCTTCCAGCCTTTGGCTTCGATCACGAGCACGGTTCCGTACGGAGGCCGGCTGAACTTCCTGAGGCCCCACGCGAGGAGTTTCCCCATGTGGCGTGTGAATCGATCCCCGCTGACGCGCTGGACCCCCCACGCCAACGGCATGGCCACGTAATCTACGAATCGGTTGAATCCTCCAACGTAAAACCCCGCCTCGTCGAGCGACGGAAACCGCCCCGGGAGCTGCCTCAGCTCGGCAAGGACCATTGGGCTCGCCTGGCGTATCCCGAACGGCGCACCGAACGCAAAGCGTCGCGCCCTCCACCACGGCCACGCGACCCACTCGCCCTGCTGGAGCGTCATAGGCCGATAGGACGAGATCTCGCGGGCGAACTCCTCCGTCGTCGCAGAACTAATCCGGAGTTCGCGCCAATCGACCTGCATCACGCTCGCGACGCTGACGCGTTGAATGCGGTTCATGAAGCCCGCGGCAAAACAAATAAGGGCGGCCGGCATCCCTGGATGCAGCCCCGCCTCGGTGATAAAGCACGAGCCCCGCTCCGCAATGTCGCCAGCGATCGACTCCAGGTAGCGAAGCTTGCTCGCCGAGTGCTGGATATCGAGGTAGTCAATGCCGGCAGCAAGCGCGGCACTCGACACCGCGTCAACGTGCCGCGACGTACTGGACGCCACGATCACAAGATCCACTTCGCGGAACCGTTGCTCCAGCAGCGCCGGATCTTCCGCATCAGCCAATTGGGCGGTGACCCGCTCCGCGTGCTTCGTGCCTGCGATCCGATCAGCAACCGACCGCGCCTCGGCCGGCCGGCGGCCAGCTATGACCACGTGGGCGTCGGTCTCACGGACGAGAAGCTCCGCGATCCTGCAGCCGGTCCTCCCGTACCCGCCTAACACCATGATTCGCGACGTCATCGCACTCCGCGCAGAGCGCACGTTAGATTGCGAGCCACGACGCAAGCTACGAGAGCGTGAACGCGAAATGAAGCACCCCACCCCGCCCGAAGCCGCCGTCATCGTCGGCGCCGGACCCATTGGCCTTGCCTGCGCGATCTCGGCGCGCCGCCGAGGCCTCGACCCGCTCGTGGTCGACGCGGGGGCTCTGGCAAACTCGATCGTGCAGTACCCCATCGGGATGACATTCTTCACCACCCCGGAGCGCCTCGAGATCGGAGGCCACCCACTCGTATGTGGTGGAGCGAAGCCAACCCGAGAAGAAGCGCTCAAATACTACCGCGGGGTCGCCCGCGCAGAGGGCCTCCGGGTTCGCACCTACACGAAACTCCTCTCGGCCTCGCGTGAGGACGATCTGATCCGATGCCACGTCCGCACGCGGACGGGCGACGAACAGATCGCCTGCGACCGACTGGTAGTGGCGACGGGCTACTTCGACCACCCAAACACCATGGGGGTGCCCGGCGAGGGATTACCGCACGTGAGCCACTACTTCGACGAGGCACATCTGGGCTTCGGACTCGACATCGTGGTGATCGGCGGTAAGAACTCGGCGGTGGAAGCATCTCTGCAGCTGTACCGGGCAGGGGCGCGAGTGACCCTCGTGTATCGGGGATCGGCATTCCCTCGAGGGGTCAAATACTGGCTTCGGCCGGACATCGAAAACCGTATCGCGGCGGGAGAGATCTCCGCGCACCTCGGGGCAGAAGTGACGAGGATCGAGCCACATCAGGTGATCGTGAGAACCGCGAACGGGTCTGAGATCGGGATCGCCGCCGACCGCGTGTACGCCCTGACCGGCTTCCATCCGGACTTCGGCCTCTTCGAGCGGATCAGCATCGCGTTCGATCCGGTCACCGGCCGTCCTCGGCTCGACAGCACCACCTTGGAGACGAGCGTACCAGGCGTACACTTGGCCGGCAGCACGGCTGCCGGACGCGACATCTCGGAAGTCTTCATCGAGAACGGCCGTTTCGACGGCGAGAAGATCTTTGGGGACGCTGAGGACCGGGCTCGAACGGTCGCCCGATATGCCGCCGTTCACCGGCCACGGGGAGAATGACCGCGGTCACCCTCGAGCCCGCAAGTTCCTCTATAAGAAGGCCTTAAAGAACTTTCACAGGCAGCTTACGCCCGCCTGACCACCTTTCCGGTCGCGCGTGCGGAGGGGTGCGCAAACGAGCGGCCGACATGTCATGCTTATCGAGCCGGCCGCGCAGCGGCGGGGGCGAAGCCGGCGGCGGCATCGTCACCGACACACCGGCCGATTTCGATGATCTCGTTCGGCTATTCGGCTATCTTGGAAGGGGGCCCCGCGAACTGCGAATCTTCGAGGTCTACCGCCGGAGGATGATGGACGCATGGTAACCGCAAAGATCAAGGTCCGGCCGAAACCCTTCCTGTTCCCGCATCTCTGTAAAGCCTGTGGGCGCTGTATCGAAGCGTGTCCCAAGCACTGCATCGAAGTCGGAACCGAAATCGACCCCGTGACGGGTTTCACTCCAGTCAAGGTCAACCTCGAGGCGTGCAATGGCTGCGGGCTCTGCATCACGGCCTGCCCGGAACCGTACGGACTCATGCCCGAGCCACAGGCGGTCGACGGCATCGACATGGTCGTGTCGGATCCCTACACATTCTTCGATCGCGAGGCCTCCGCGAGACCGGAACCAGAGTCGATTCCCGACACCACCACGCCGTTGCCACAACTCGAGCCGATGGTGCTCAAGGGCAACCACGCTGCGGCCATTGGGGCACTGCTTGCGGGTTGCCGACACTTCTTCGGCTACCCGATCACGCCGTCGACGGAGGGGGCGGAACTCATGGCCAAGCTGCTGCCCCAGCTGGACGGCATCTTCGTGCAGGCCGTGAGCGAGGTGGCGACGGTCAACATGATGTATGGCTGCGGCGGGGCCGGGCTCAGGTGCATGACCTTCACGTCCTCACCCGGGTTCAGCCTCATGTTGGAGGGCATTTCCTACATGATTGGCTCCGAGATCCCCGGGGTCTTCATCAATGTCATGCGGGGCGGCCCAGGACTCGGCAACATCGCTCCGGAGCAAAGCGACATCAAACTCGTATGCCGCGGACTGGGCCACGGCAACACGCACGCGATCGTGCTGGCCCCATCGACCCCCCAAGAGATGCTCGATTTGACCATGCAGTCGTTCGACTTGGCCTTCGAGTACCGGAGCCCGGTCATCATCGTCTGCGATGGCTATATGGGGCAGATGACGGGCCGCGTCACACTTCCAGAGTCCGTCACGAAACCGGGGCTCCCGGGCTGGGCGGTGTACGGAGACGCCGCACACCGCGGTCGGATCAACACCTCCATCGATCTCAACGAAGCCGGCCTCGAAGCGCGGAACGTGCACTTGAACGCCAAATACGCCAGCATGACCGAGCAGGAACAGCGCGCGGATCAGTTCCACTGCGACGACGCCGAGTGGATCGTGCTCGCCTGCAACACCCCGGCGCGAATGGCAAAGGGTGCCATCCGAGCACTGCGCCAGCAGGGCATCAAGGCTGGCCTCTTTCGACCGATCACCCTGTGGCCGTTCCCAATCACCGCACTCATCCCGTTCTTGGAACAGGCGCGTGGGGTCGTAGTCGTCGAAGCGGGCCCCGGCCAGCTGGAAGACGAGCTCCGCCTGGCGTTGAGCTACGCCAATGGCGCTCGGGTTCCACCCATTCACCATGTCCGGCGGATGGGAGGCGTGCTGCCGTCACAGCAGGCGATCGTCGAGGCGGTGAGCGACCTGGCGGAGGTGAGTCATGTCTAGCGCGTTCTACGAGCACTTCGAGCGCCACGCGGGCGGCCACGGTCTCAAGGGACTTACGACCCACTACTGCCCCGGCTGCGGCCACGGCCTGGCACACAAGTTCCTCGCCGAGTCCATCGAGGAGTTGGGCGTCCAAGACCGAACAGTTGCGATCTCTCCGGTCGGATGCGCGGTCTTCATGTATTACTACCTGGACGTCGGGAACTCGCAGGCCGCCCACGGTCGCGCACCGGCCGTAGCCATCGGACACAAGATGGCCAACCCCAACTCGATCGTCGTCAGCTATCAGGGGGATGGTGACCTGGCCGCGATCGGGCTCGCGGAGATCATTCAGGCCGTACAAATGGGTCTGCCGATGACCTTCGTGTTCATCAACAATGCAATCTACGGCATGACGGGTGGGCAGATGGCGCCTACGACCCTCAGGAATCAGCGAACCACCACGACACCTACCGGTCGCGGTCGTCTCACCGGCGACCCGCTGCGAATGGCCGAGACGGTTGGGCAGATGGACGGCCCGATTTACGTGGAGCGGGTAGCGCTCTTCGACAATAAGCAACGGGTGCGGGCGAAGAAGGCCATCAGGAAGGCACTCCGTCTTCAAGTCGAAAAGCGGGGTCTTTCCTTCGTCGAGGTTCTCTCGGAGTGTCCAATCCACCTTCGCATGACGCCGGTCGAGGCTGAACAGTGGGTCAAGGACAGCATGGTGCCGATATTCCCGCTCGGCGTGAAGAAGGATGTGGAAGTCGAGCCCTGGTTCGATCTCGGGCCACCAGTGTTTGACCCGGACTCGGTCACTGAGGTGATCGGTGGCACGACGAACCCGATCCCGAAGTTCGGCACCGGGTTCCCCGCTCATCTCGACGAGGACGACATCGCCATCAAGTTTGCGGGGGCCGGCGGGGACGGCGCGCAGACTATTGCGCTCCTCACGACCCGGACCGCCATCAATGAGGGGTTCGACTCGACCTACATTCCGAGCTACGGGCCGGAGTCCCGGGGAGGCACGTCGTACGCCGACGTGCACGTCGCGCGCACCGAAGTCCTTTCACCGGCGTGTCCGGAACCGCACGTGCTCGTGGTGTTCAACGCGCCAAGTCTCGAGAAATTCGGCCCGACGGTGGCTCCCGGCGGCACGATTATCTACGACTCGTCCGTGATCAAACAGGTGCCGCAGCTCGATCCAAGCATCCACGTCTTCGGCGTCCCCTTCACCGAAATCGCCGTCGACCTCGGCAAGAAGATGGTGAAGAACGTCGTGGCGTTGGGAGCGCTGCAGACGGCAACAAACCTCTTTCCGCGAGAGAGCTTCAACGCGACGATGGAGGAGGCGCTCAAGAAGGACTGTGCTATGCTCGCCCTCAACCAGGAGGCATATGCCTGGGGCGAGCGGACGCTCAACGAGGCAATGAACCCGTCGGGGTGATCAGGACTTTGATGGCGTCGCTGCGACGGTGATGTCGGGCGGCGGCGAGGGCGGTGCGGTAGTGGTCGAGCGGAAACACATGGGTCACCATGTCGGCCACCGAGGGGCCGGCGGTCTGCAAGAGACGCTGCGTAATCGCAAACGTGTGCAGCGTTTCGCCATTCCACGATTCCAGACCGTACCCGACGAAGCCCTTGATCGACAGCTCCCGCGCCCACAGGAGCGTGAGGTCGATCTTCCGGATCACGGCCGCGCAGCCGAGCAGGATGACCCGACCGCCGGGGGCCGCGTACCGAAGCGACTGGTCCACGGAGCGGCCACTTCCGACGCAATCGTAGATGAGCGGAAACCCCCCGCCCGCATACACTTCGGGGCTCACGAGGGGTCGGTACGCGATGGCACCTGTCTGCAGCAGCGCCGTCCGAGCTTCCTCTCCCGGCATTACCGCAGTGGTGGCGCCCAGCCGTTCCGCGAGCGTGCGTTCTCGCTCACGCTTCGCCTGAATCACGATCGCATTCTCGTGCCCGAGCGCCCGGAGCGCCCACAGCGTCGCGAACGCGATCGGTCCGCTGCCAATGACGAGCACCGGTTCGGTCGGATCCGGCGGAGCGCGGAGCACGGCGTGCACGCCAACGGAAAGCGGCTCGATCAAAACCGCCACGCGGTCGCCCAGCGATTCGGCCACCGGGAAGAGTTGGTCTTCATGCGCGATCAACCGCTCACTCCATCCGCCGGGAAGATCCCGATGATAGCCAACGGTGATTCCCGGCCTGAGTGGCTCACCGGCCACCTCGACAAGCCCGCGCTCCCCGGCACGCTGACACATCGCTGGCATGCCGGCGTTACACGGGGAACACCAGTGCTCGGAACCATGCCCCCGCACACCGCAGGACAGCAGCGGATCTACGGCGACTCGCTGCCCCGACTCGACGCGCGTCACGCCGTCGCCAGTGCGCACGACGCGGGCAAGAATCTCGTGACCCAGAACCGCGGGGAACGAGGCGAACGGCTCAAGGATGGGACTCGCCTGATACGTGAGGGTGCCCACGTCCGTCCCACAGATGCCGCACGCCATCACCTCGAGCTCCACCCAACGAGGACCCGGCAGATCGGGGAGTCTTACCTCGACGAGCCGCACACCGCTCAGGGCGCCGAAGACCGCAGCATCAGACACGCGGCCCAGCGTGCGGCCCAGCACATACCGAGGAATCGTGAGATCAAAACTGACGGCTCGCATCTGACGGACATCTGCTCCCGCACGAGGACCCACTTACGCGACCGACGGCCTTCGAAGATTCAGGCGCCGAGCCAATCGGTCAAGGAGACTGGACCATGATCATAGGAGTCCCGAGGGAGACGCATCGACATGAACATCGCGTCGGCCTCACACCGCGCGCCGTGCGGCGCTTCGTCCGGCGCGGCCATACCATCGTCGTCGAGAAAGGGGCTGGAGCGGAAGCCCGCTTTCCCGATCGGGAATACGAGGAAGCCGGCGCTCAAATCGTGTACAGCAGTGAAGAAGCTCACAGGCGCGCCGACCTGGTGTGCCGAGTGGGACTCGTGTCGAGCGACGAACTCGAGTTCGTCCGTCCTGGCTCGGTGATCGGCGGATTCCTGCACATGGCTGTTGCACCGCAGATGATCGTCCAGGCGCTCCGCAAGCTCAAGGTAACCGCTATCGGATACGAGCTGATCGAAGATGCGGAAGGACGCCGCTCCATCTTGGTGCCGTTCAGCGAGATGGCCGGCGAAATGGCGGTATTCACGGCCGCGCACTACCTCCAGAACGAGTTCGGGGGTCGGGGCATTCTCATGGGATCGGTGCCCGGGATCGCGCCACCCACCGTGCTCGTCCTGGGTGCCGGCATGGTCGGCCGCACGGCGGCGCGCCGGGCCCTGGCGATCGGGGCGCACGTCATCGTGCTCGACGAGGACCTGCAAAAGCTCCGGAAGGTCAATCGTCAGATCTCTCCCAACATCGTGACACAAGTCGCGTCGGCCGAACGGTTGGAGCAGTTCACGGCCATCGCCGACGTGGTGATCGGCGCCATTCTCATTCCCGGCGCCCGTTCGCCGTTTCTCGTGACCGAGGACATGGTCAAGTCCATGCGGGCGGGCAGCGTCATCATCGATCTCTCGATCGATCAGGGTGGATGTGTGGAAACGAGTCGACCCACCACCCTAGATCACCCGACGTATGTCGTGCACGAGGTTGTGCATTACTGCGTGCCCAACATCACGGCCAACATTGCCCGAACGGCATCCCGCACGCTGTCGGACGTTGTGCTCGCACCCGTCGGTGAACTGGCGGACAAGGGTGTCGACCAAGCGCTCCGCGACAACCCTGGTCTGGCAGCCGGCGTGTATCTGTATGGCGGCAAAGTCGTGAACCGTCAGGTGGCAGCCGCGCAACGCCTGTCCACGGCCGATCTCCACAGCATCATGGATGCGGTCGAGGAGCGCGGCCCATGAACTGGCTCGACGACTACAAAGGCAAGCTGCAGAGCGCTGCCGATGCCGTGCAGGTGATCGAAAGCGGTGACCGAGTCTACTACGGGGGCAATGCCGCCATTCCGCAGGCGCTCGTCCATGCGCTCGCCGCGCGCCGTGACAGCCTGGAGAACGTCCAACTCAATCACGTCTTGCTCCTCGGCGAAGATCCGCTGTCCGCGCCCGGCATGGAGGGACATTTCCGCCACAACTCGCTCTTTGTCGGCCCAGCCGACCGAGAGGCCGTCAATGACGGGCGTGCGGATTACGTGCCCATCTTCCTGCATCAGATCCCGCGGCTCTTTCGAGAGCGAATCGTGCCGCTCGATGTGGCCATGATTCAGGTATCGCCACCCGACGAGCACGGGTTCTTGAGCCTTGGAGTGGAGGTACTTGCGTCGACGGCGGCCGTACAGATGGCGAAGACCGTGATCGTGCAAGTGAACGAGAAAATGCCGCGGGTGCTTGGCGACTCGTTCCTCCACGTGGGGCGCGTCCAGGCGATCGTCGAGTGCACAGAACCACTCCCAACACTCGAATCGAAACCGGCAACCGACATCGAAAGAGCCATCGCCGCGCACGTTATTCAACTCATCACTCCCGAGTCGACGGTACAGATGGGAATCGGAGGCATTCCGGACTCGGTGTACGAGTCCATGGATTCGGGTCTGGAGTTGGGCGTGCATACCGAGATGATCTCAGACGGTGCCATGCGCGCCATCCAGCGTGGCGTGGTGACAGGTGCGCACAAGACGGTCCACCCCGGCAAGGTCGTCTGCACCTTTGCGCTGGGGTCCGAGGAGCTCTACGACTTTCTCGACAACAACCCGCTCATCGAGGCCCACCCCGTGAGCCATGTGAACGATCCCGAGGTGGTCAGCCAGATCGACAACATGGTGGCCGTGAACTCGGCCCTCGAGGTGGACCTTACCGGCCAGGTGTGTTCGGACTCCATCGGCCCCTACATCTATTCGGGTTTCGGTGGGCAAGTCGACTTCATCCGTGGTGCGGCCCACTCCAAAGGCGGCCGACCCATCATCGCCCTTCCGGCGACGGCCAAGCGGGGGGAGATGTCGCGGATTGTGCCGTTCCTCAAGCAGGGGGCCGGTGTTGTGACGAGCCGGGCCGACGTTCACTACGTGGTAACCGAGCATGGGATCGCCAATCTCTTCGGGAAGAACTTGCGGGAGCGCGCCGAAGCGCTCATCCGCATCGCCGACCCGCGATTCCACGGAGAACTCGAGACCGCTGCGAAGGAACGAAAGCTGCTTCCCTAAGCACGCTCTTGTTTGAATGGCGCGGGAGCGATACGATTTCCGCGCCATTGGGGCGATCGGAATGGAGGCGCGGTGACGCGAATACTGGTTACAGGCTCGCTCGGACAGATCGGCGCCGAGCTGGTGCCAGCCCTGCGAGCGAAGCACGGCGCGGACAGCGTCGTGTCGTCAGACATCCGAACGCCGCCGCGGCCGGACGATGGGGATGGCCTCTACGTCCACCTCGACTGCACGTCGCAGGAGCAGCTGCACCGGACGGTTACGCGATACGACATTGATACGATCTATCATCTGGCCGCGGTGCTTTCCGCCGTCGCAGAGCAGAAGCCCGATGTTGCGTGGGACGTGAACATGGGCGGGCTCTATCGCGTGCTTCAGGTCGCGAGAGAGCACCAGTGCAGCGTGTTCGTGCCGAGCTCGATCGGTGCATTTGGCCCCTCGACACCCCGCGACCACACCCCGCAGGACACCATTCAGCGACCCACGAGCATGTATGGCGTCACGAAAGTGGCCGGTGAGCTCCTATGCGACTACTACCACCGACGATTCGGGGTCGATATCAGAGGCGTTCGCTATCCGGGACTCGTCTCGCACGTCGCGCCGCCCGGAGGCGGCACGACGGACTATGTAGTCGAGATCTTCTACGAAGCGCTGCGCAACGGCCGATATACCTGTTTTCTGCGGGGCGACACCCGCCTCGACATGATGTATATGCCGGACGCGATTACGGCGGCTATCGCGGTCATGGAAGCCGATACCGCAGCACTTCAGCATCGAAACGCTTTCAACGTGAGCGCGATGAACTTCACGCCAGAAGAGTTGTCCGCCGAGATCCGGCGTCACGTGCCCGAGTTCACCATGAGCTACGATATCGATCCAATGCGGCAGGCCATTGCCGACTCGTGGCCCAACTCCATCGACGACAGCGCGGCGCGTGAGGAATGGGCCTGGAAGCCCACGTTCGATCTTCAAGCGATGACGGCCGACATGCTGCACCACCTGAGGCCGAAAGTACAGACCACAGCGTGACTCCCTTCGACCTCCTGCGACGTGCGAACCGTACGCAGCGTCCACTCGTAGCGGCTCAGGAATCCGGCCCTTGAGGAGAGGCGAGGGCGGGCAGTGACGTGAGTGTTCCGAAGACCCGGCCCTCGGGGTGTTCGGTGAAGTACAAGAGGTAGCGATGCACACCCCCGCGAGACGACGAACGGGGAGCCCGACGGGTCCCCCGCTTTGCTATCGTCGTCAGCCCGTTCGCATCACCAGCCGGCTACGAGCGGTGGCGCGTCGTCGGTCACGTTCTTGTCGCTCACGCCCGGCTTGAAGATCACCCCGCGGTTCCGCTTCCCGTTCATCTTCACCACAAGCGGCTCATCGAACCGCAGGTGCCGCACACTTCCCAGCTCTTTCACGGCTGGCTGGTGACTGAACCAGTCCCAGTCGACGAATCCCTCCTCGACTTCCGCGTTGACCGTGAAATACCCGACATTGCTGGAGGTCAGGTTCTGAAAGAAGTGTGTTCCCTGGGAGGGGGAGATCAAGAGATCCTTGAAGCCCGATTCTACGATGACGCGCGTGCCGGCAATCTGGTCCCACTTCACCGGGATCCCCAGCCAGGGATCTGCCGAGCCCCACCGGCCGACCCCAATCAGGATATAGGGACGTCCCTTTGCCTGAAGCTCCCGATTGAGTCGCGCCACGTGTGACGCCGCCTCTCGGCTCTGCGCCCGCTCGAAGCTGTGATAGTCCACGATCACGACATCACGAATGTCATCGATGCGACCGTGTCCGAGCACGCACGGGCTCTCCACCACGATGTCATCGGTGCGCACGTCACCGATCCGCAGCTCATCGAACTCTCGAGACACGGCGACCGGCCGCATCTGCACGAAACCCAGCTCCCGCCGCGACCCGGATTGCGGTGACAGGTTGACGGCAAACTCGATCTCCACCGGCGTGCTCGTACCTTGTTCGCCAATGTCCAGGAGCGCGTCGAGCAGATCCGCCAGCGGGAACAGTTCGTGTTTGAGAATCGGCGCAAAGCTCACGAGGCGAACCCCGGATCGGGCCAGGCCATCGTATACCGCGTAGTCGTCCGGAGAGTATGTGGACCCGACGGCCTGCAGTGTTCCGTCTTGCTCGGCGCGATTCAGGTCCATGCGCACCAACCGCGCGTCATTCGGGTCGTGTGCACCCTCGGTGTCCCCGCCCAAGTCGAGGGCCCAAAACTGCCGCTGTGACTGGCCGATGAAGTCCTGCACCGACGAGAACTGGAGGACGTGCTGCGGATAGCGTGGGCAGAAGCGGAGGCAGCGCTCGCCGTCCATCACCGCACGTCCGAGTCCTAACGCGACCGCAGCGATCCCGTCCTCGGATTTGCACGGCGCCATCGGGTAGAAGTTGTGCGATCGCGCGACCCCAGCGAAGTCGGGATAGAACAGACTGCCGTGTTGCGAGCCTACCAGCTGCTGGACGATCACCGCCATCTTCTCTTCTTCCAACCGAAACGGCGACGCCTCGAGGTACGCCTTCGCATGAGACGAGAACGTCGACACGTACACGCGGATGATTGCCGCAACGAGTTGGGTGAGTCGAATGTCGAGGTCGCCGTGGTTGTTCGGCAGCATGAACGTATCGTAGATGCCGGCAAACGGCTGATATTGGTTGTCCTCCAAGAGGCTCGACGATCGCACGGCGAGCGGATACCGCATATGTCGCAGGAACACCGAAAGGTCGCGCTCCACATGCCGGGGAATCCGCCCTGCGAGGAACCGCGTGAGCAACTCCTTGTCGTCCGAGCACTCGATCGCGAAATCTCGCAGACGGTTACGGTCCAGGAACTCGTCGAAGATGTCGGTGCCCAGCACGATCGACGGGGGCACAGCGATACGGACATCGGGGAACTCCCTCGCGACGTTCGCATCACGAAGTAGCGAGTTCACGAACGCCAACCCCCTGGCCTTCCCTCCCAACGACCCCGACCCCACCCGCGTAAACGGCACTGAGCCATCGAAGCGACTTCGATCGAAATCGACAACGACGCCGCTGCTCTGTTCCCAGCGGTAGTCTTCGATTGCACGAATAAGATGCTGGCGAAGGTCCTCGACGCTCGCGTAGTCGCTCAGTTTCCGCGGTCGTAGATGCTCGGCGAGCACGAATTCCGTGCGGGTCTTGAGCCAACGCGAGAAGTGGTTTCCCGAGGCGTGGAAGGCGATGGACTCGGCTGATACGGTCCGGAGCTTCTCCGCCAAGCTCTGCAAATCGGTGGCACGATCGACTTCCCCGCCTTCCGGGAGCCGAAACACAAAATCCCCGAAGCCGAACGAGGTCGCCATGAACTCGCGCAACTCCTGCAGGAGCATCGGGGACTCCTTGAGCAGGAACGACGCCCCCGCCAGCCGCGCCAACTCCTCGTTCTCAGGCCGGCTCGACTGCAACATGATCGGGATGTCATGCCGAAGCGCACGAACCTGTCGTGCGAGCTCCACGCCGGCCAGGGGATCGAACTCTCCACCGCGAGGGAACTCGATATCGGAAATCAGGCCCAGGATTTCGTCCGGATACTGCGTGACAAAGCCCCACGCCTCCTCATACGTCTGACAGAGGAGAATCTTCGGGCGCGCGCGGATACGCATGAGTTTGTGCGCCCGGTTGACGCCCTCGGGCATCAACTTCTGGGCGTGCAACATGAGCTCGCTGTAGATGACCGGTAAGAACGACGAGTAGTAGCGAACGTTGTCCTCAACCAGCACGATGGCAGGAACCCCAACTTCGCCCGTGTCGTGCGCGAGGTTCATGCGATCTTCGAGATATTTGACGATCGCCAGGAGAATCTTTACATCCCCCTGCCACAGGAAGATCCGCTCGATGTCGGACACGGTCGTCGTTGCCAGAAAGTCATTGAGCTCCCGTGCGTCGTAGGCCAACAGCACGACCGGCGTGTCGAGACCCGTCGCGCGAAGCCGGTCAATGAGCTCGAGCACCGACATGTCGCCCAGATTGAGACTCGAGACAATGAGATCGTAGCGGCGCTGCCCTGAAGCCAGGGCCAAGGCCTGGCTGCCAGTCGAGACGTGCGTCAGCTCCGGCGTGTGCCGGAGGTTGAGATCGAGGAATTCGGTGAGGATGAGCTCGCCCAGGTTGCCGTCCTCGGCGAGTATGAACGAGTCGTACAGGCTGGTGACGAGCAGGATGTCCTGCACATGATAGGACATCAAGCGCTGGAACCGGCTCTGCCGGACACCGAAGACCTGACGTGCCCGTTCCGTTCGACTCGGTGAGCTCATGCGGATCCCCCGACGACGGTATGCGATCGGCGGGGACCACGAGGCTCCCCGCCGGAGGTGCCACTGGGAATCCTAGCGCATCACTCCGCCCGCTGTCACCGGGGAGCTGCTGCGGATGTCGCTATACCACGCCCTGGTCGATCATGGAATCGGCCACCTTCAGGTAGCCCGCGATGTTCGCCCCGATGACGTAGTTCCCCGTGACGCCGAACCGATCGGCCGTGTCCACGCACGCCTGATGGATCGATTTCATGATGATTCGGAGGCGATTGTCGACCTCTTCTCTGGTCCACCCATAGCGCATGCTGTTCTGGGCCATCTCCAGACCCGATACCGCAACACCGCCCGCGTTGGCCGCCTTCCCAGGACCGTATAGGATGCCCTTCGATATGAAGAGGTCCACTCCTTCCGGCACCGTTGGCATGTTGGCGCCCTCAGACACGACGTACACTCCGCGGTCGAGGAGATTCTTCGCGTCTTCGGCATTGATCTCATTCTGTGTGGCCGATGGGAACGCACACTGGGCCTCGTGGTTCCACAGCGGGTTGGCGCTCTGGTCACTCGTGGTCTCGGTGTACGTGGCACCCTGGTATTTGTCCGCATATTCGTGCATTCGACCGCGCCGCATGTTCTTGAGGTCCTTCACGAACGCGAGCTTCTCACGGTCGATGCCATCGGGATCATGGATGTAACCCGACGAGTCGGACATGGTGACCACGTTGCCGCCGAGCTCGATCACCTTCTCAGTCGTGTATTGCGCGACGTTGCCGCTGCCGGACACCAGACACGTCTTGCCCTCCAGCGTCTCTCCACGGGTCGCCAGCATTTCCGCCGCAAAGTAGACGGCACCATACCCCGTGGCCTCGGGCCTGATCAGCGAGCCACCCCAGTTCAGCCCTTTGCCGGTCAGCACACCAGTGAATTCGTTTCGCACGCGTTTGTACTGCCCGAACAGGTAGCCGACCTCCCGACCACCGACGCCGATGTCACCGGCGGGAACGTCGGTATTGGGACCGATATGCCGAAACAGCTCTGTCATGAAGCTCTGGCAGAAGCGCATGACCTCGCCATCGCTCTTGCCCTTGGGATCGAAGTCGGACCCACCCTTGCCACCACCCATCGGTAGCGTAGTAAGCGCATTCTTGAACACCTGCTCAAACGCAAGAAACTTGAGAATGCCCAGGTTCACGGACGGGTGGAACCGCAACCCACCCTTGTATGGTCCGATGGCGCTGTTCATCTCGATTCGGAAACCGCGGTTGATCTGCACCTGTCCCTGGTCGTCTACCCACGGAACTCGGAACAGAATGGCTCGCTCCGGCTCGATGATGCGCTCGAGTACCTTGCCGGTCCGGTACTCGGGATGCCGCTCGTACACGAGCTGCACAGATTCGGCAACCTCGTGAACAGCCTGGTGAAACTCCGGCTCAGCGGGGTTCTTGGCCTTCACGCTCG
>JBDHAN010000013.1:36829-55510 GCA_039588055.1 Gemmatimonadota bacterium
CGCTCATGAGGATTCCTCCGAACACCATTGAAAACGATTAGCCACCGCTGGCCACTTCCCTGCTCTCGGAGCGCCGGCCCGACGATCGCCCTCTTCCCGCCCACGGCGGCGGTCGACCCTCGGTAAACGCAACGGGTAGGAGTACGACCTCCAGCGTGAGCCCACCGTGAAGCGACTCTTAAAGATTCCTTTCGTCCTCGGGCTGTGTCGGAGAAGCGACACGGCCTGCCGCCGTCTCACCCTCGATCGCCGTGAGTGCGTGAAGTCGCTCGTCCACCCGCACGAATTGGCGCTCGGCCTCAGCATATTGCTTCGCTGCGTGCTCGAGGTGGCGACCCACGAGACCGTAGGCTCGATGGAAGCGCTCCAACTGGAGCCGCAGCCCGGCCAGCTCACCGACGAGCTCCTGGGCTCGCTGCTCGACATGCAGCCCCCGCAACCCGTGAAGGATTGCCGCCAGGTAGGCGTAGAATGTGTGCGGCGACACCGGTATCACGCGACGACTCAAGGCATACCCGATTGGACCATGCGGGTCGTCTGCGTCCGTCTTGCCTGCGACCGCCTCGTAGTACACCCGTTCCGACGGCACATACATCAACGCGAAATCCAGCGTTCCCTCGTCGGGCCGGATGTACTTATCGGCGATTTCATCGACGCGATCCCGCATGGAGCGCACGAAAGCCCGCCGCTCGCGGTCCAGGTCGTCCCCCTCCGCCGCCAGCATACGACGGCACGCATCCAGCGGGAACTTGGAATCGACCGGCACCAGCCGGTCCCCGACACGGATGACGGCGTCCACGGTCTCTCCCGACCGGAAGGTGTATTGCATCTCGTACAGGTTCTCGGGGAAGACCTGGCGCAAGAGCTCCTCCAGCCAGAACTCACCGAGCGTGCCCCGTAGGTGTGGGACTCGCAGGAGCTCCTGCACATCGGCCACGGTCCGTCCCAGCGTTTCGAGCCGCTCGGTCGCCTCGGACAGGCGCGCCAGACGCTCGCGGACGTCTGCGAGCGACCGAGCCTGCGTCGCCGTTCCCTCAGCCACCGCCTGGGGGAGCGCATACTGCGAGCTCACCAGTGCCTCCAACCGACTCCGCAGCTCTATGAGCTGCTGCTGTATCACACCGGGCGTCGCGCTGCGCCGCATGAGCAATACGACGAGCACGGCAATGAGCAGCCCGATGGTCGCGAGAAGCAAGGGAACGACCAGTCCATCCATTGGCACACCGACTTCAGTCGATATTCGAGGCCCAAGGTAGTGCCGGCGTCCCGTCTGACAAACTAAGGCGGCACCAGGGCCCGGCTCGAGGCAGAGCCAGTGAGGACCGCGTAAGTGTCTTCTGTGCAGCGAGTTATGGTCGGCCGGACGCCGCAAACGGATCGGCGAGACAGTGTTGCCCTTGATTGCACCAGCCGTCTGCAACGCGCTGCTTGCGCTCACCGGATCGCCGGTGCGCAGACTGCCGATTGTCACGACGTAGCCGTCAGCTACCGCCGGGCACTCCCCAGCCGGACGTTGAGTCCGATCAGCGCGACGAACTGACTGTCATAGCCGCTTGCGACGGTCCAGCGCGTCTCGAGGTACGGTCGCCACCGGCCGGGGAAGAACCGCGGCACCGATGCGCCCGCGAACAGGTTGAGCGCTAGCTTAGTGTCTTCGGGCAGCATGACCTCGTCGGTCACGAACGATCGGTGGGCGAGTGCAGCACCCACGCCCGCATAGACAACCTGGAGAAACCCCGTGCGCACGGCGAGATCCAGATTCGCCTGCCACGCCGTCTGGCTGCCGGTGAAGTAGTAGTCGCCACTTGGCACCAGCTCAGCCGTCGGTCCGATTGGCAGCCTCAGCTGAACCCCGGCCGAGGGCGCTGTCACGTCGAAGTCATAGCCTCCGCGAATCCCGATCTCTACCGCCGGCCGGCCGACGGCCTGTCGACCCGCCCGCAGTCGCGCACGCTGTGTGTGCGCTGTGACCGGCGTCAGGGCCATGACGGCTCCGAACCCAACGAGGAGCCAAATCCCTCGAGAAACACACATCGACTTCCCTGTCACCATAGACACAGGTTGACGTCTGGCTGTTAAGCCCGCTTCCATCGCCGATGCGGTCTGGCGATGTTACCCCGTTCAATCGTCACTCTCGTCCGGAGAATCCACATGCGAGCGCTCATCACCGCTCTCTTCTGCGTCCTCCTCATCGTTCCTGTCCGCCTCGAGGGCCAGCAGTCGATCCGCGACTACACACGCGACTTCGAAAAGCTCGACGGCTACTTCCCAATGTACTGGGATGAGAGCGGTGGACGCCTGCTGCTCGAGATCCCAGTTTCTCTACCTCACCTCACTCGCGACCGGCATGGGAAGCACCCGGCTGGGACTCGATCGCGGCATGATCGGCAACGAGGCCATCGCGAAGTTCGAACGCACGGGTCCAACGGTGTTCCTGATCTTCACCAACCCGCGCTTCCGGGCCGTAGACACCGACAACCCTGCGTTGGTGCGTTCTGTCGAGGAGTCATTCTCCGTCTCGACCATCGCCGCATTCCCGGTCGTCGCGGAGCGCGACGGACGGGTGCTGGTGGACGCCACCAAACACCTCCTCAGCGATCACATGGGCGTGGGGCGACGTCTTCGGGCCGCAGATCAGGGGTCGTTCTCGCTCGATCGGGAGCGAAGCCGTGTTCACCTCCCGCGAACGAAGGGGTTCCCGACGAATACCGAGATCGAGGTCTCACTCACGTTCGCGTCCGAGTCGCCTGGCGGTATCGTTCGCGCCCACGCTCCGGAGGGCGGCGCCGTCACCGTACGACAACACCATTCCTTGGTGCAGTTGCCGGATTCCGGGTTCACGCCGAGGGTGGGCGACCCGAGGATCGGCAACTCCGCCGTGTCCTTCTATGACTTTTCACGTGGTCTGGAACAGCGCTACGAAGGCAGGTACGTTGCGCGACATCGCCTCCAGAAGGCCGACGCAGCCACGACTCGGTCCGAACCCCTCCAGCCGATCGTGTACTACCTCGACCCGGGCATCCCAGAGCCCTACCGCACGGCCTTCCGCGAGGGCGCCACGTGGTGGAACGCAGTGTTCGAAGCGGCTGGGTTCGTCAACGCGTTCCGCGTGGACGACATGCCACCCGACATGGACGCGATGGACGCGCGCTACAACGTGATCCAGTGGGTACACCGCAGCGACCCCGGATTCTCCATCGGTCCATCCTTCGTGGACCCGCGCACCGGAGAAATCATCAAAGCGGCGGTGCGCATGGACTCCTATCGGTCACTGACGGACTTCAACATTTGGTCGGGCACGGTGCCAGCATCGGGCGAGCCCGCCACGGGTGCTCTTGGAACGTGGCTGGCGTCGCTGGATCCGAACGTCAGCGGGGAGGCGTTTGCCATGGCGCGACGGCGCCAGCACGCAGCGCACGAGGTGGGCCACACGCTTGGCCTCGCGCACAACTTTGTCGCCGCCAGTTACGGCCGCGCCTCGGTGATGGACTACCCTGCTCCGCTCATTCGGCTGACAAACGGACAAATCGATTTGTCAGACGCGTATCGCGCCGGTCCCGGCGCCTACGATTCGGTGGCCATTCGCTATGCATACACCGAATTCGCTCGTGACGAGGACGCAGGCCTTGACGCCATTGTCGATGAAGCACTCCGCCGCGGCATCAAGTTCAACACCGATGGTGACAACGCGACGTGGAGCTCGTATCCCGAGGTCACGCAGTGGATCAATGGAGCCGACGCCGTTGAGGAGCTGGAGCGCGTGGCCGATGTGCGGCGCCATCTACTCGAGCGATTCGACGAAAACGTGATCGCTACAGGTGAGCCCATGGTCTGGCTCAACTACCGCCTCGTGCCCGTCTACCTGCACCACCGCTATGCCCTCGAGGCGGCGATCAAGGCGGTCGGGGGCATGGAATTCCGCTACGCGGTGCGCAGCGACACGATTCCGCCGACCACCATCATCGAACCCGCCCGACAGCGCCGAGCGCTCGAGCTCGTGCTCAACGCCGTGCAGCCGGAGGAGCTCGCCATCGGTGAGCCCATCCTCCGCCTCCTCACGCCGCGCGCATTCGGGTTCGGGACGAACGAATGGTTCTTCCCGTCGGATGCCGCTCCGGCATTCGATCAGATCGGTACCGCGCGCACCCTCACGTCGATGGTGCTCGGTAATCTGCTCGACCGGCGGCGCATGGCGCGGCTGGTGGCACTCCATGACCGACAGTCCGACGTGCCTTCACCGGAGGAGGTGGTCGCGCGCGCCATCGAGCGCACATGGAGCCCCTCCGGACGCACCGACCATGCAGCGCTGCGTCGGATGGTCCAACGGGTGATCGTGGATGAGCTCCTCGACCTCGCGGCCAGCCAGGATGCGACAGTCGAGACCAGAGCGACCGCGGAATGGGGACTCCGCCGTGTGCTCGATGTGATTCAAGCGCGAGAGCCACGGCTCCCCGAGCAGCAGGCACACGAGTCGCTTGTGTGGGCCGATGTGGAGCGATTCATCAACCGGCAAGCGGAGGGCGCGCCACGCAGCGCACCGCGGCCGATGCCCCCGGGAACCCCGATCGGGCAGTAGATCGATCGAGTTCGGCCGTGGCCCGATGCCTGCGGGCCGAGCTCGGAGCGCCCGTATGAGCGAGTTTCCCTACTTGAGAAACAGTTCCGCGATTTGCTGCGGCATCCCACGGAACTGTACGCCGGCGCGGTTGGCCGCTACCGAGACCACGACTCGATCATCCGGGTAGATGAGGAGGATCGCGCGACTACCCACTGAACTCCCGCTATGGCTCACGACGCGCCGGCCGCTCGCGTCGCGCCCGGTCCACCAGCCGATGCCATATCCCGTCTCCACACCATCATTGGTCCGCTGGGACGTCCAGAGGCGCTTCACCGTCTTGGGCTGCAGGAACTCCGATCCGAGATGCGCCACGCCGAATCGCACGAGATCGGCCGGCGTCGAGAGAAAGCCGCCACTCGCCCACTTGTAGGAGTTGTCGACAAAAGGGGCCTCTTCGACCTCTTGGACGTCGTTCAGCTGGTAGAACTCCGTTCGATTCGGGAACCCGACCCCGACTTGCTCGGCCTGGGTCCCCGTCAGTCCCAGCGCGTCGAACACCTCCCGTTGCATGAAGGCCAGGAAGTCCTGCTTGGCCGCCGACTCGATCGCGGCGCTTAGCAGGTTCCACCCGTAGCTCGAGAACGAGAATCGCGTGCCCGGTTCGTAATCCAGGCTGTCGTCCGCAAAGACTTCCAACCCCTCGAGCACGCTGTCGTAGTGCCGAGTGCTGTAAAACTCATCATCCCGGTAGTGCCGGATGCCACCCATGTGTCCCGCAACCTGTCCCACCGAGATTTCGTGCCGCTTGGGAGGAAACGATGGCACGTACCGGCGGATCGACGTTCGGAGTGACAGTTGATGGCGCTCCATCAAGACCCCAACGCCTGCAGCGGTCAGCGCCATGGAGATGCTCCCGATTCGAAACATGGTCTCGGGCGTGACCGGAGTGCTGTCGCTGAGATTCGCGTAGCCGAATCCCTCGGTCCAGACGACCTGCGATCCGCGTCCCACCGCCAGCGCGAGGCCCGGAACTGAGTGCGTCTCCATAAACTCGAGCACCACGGTTCGCGCATCCCCGACGGCGTCTTCGTACGCACCGTGGATTTGGGCGGCAAGCGTATCGGGACCACTCACCCACACCAGGAACGGTAGTCCCCACGCAATCCGCAGCACGCTCCCGCAAATCGTCACGAACACCTCCGAAACATGGTCATGCGTCCTCTCACGGGTTCGCGTTCTCGCGTATCAGCACCGTCCCGAGAAACGATCCCGTCGGCGAACCGCCATCGACGGCAAACGCTCCACCGACAACCACGTACTCCACCCCACTGGGATACTGGTGAGGATCGAAGAACGTGGCGTTGTCCTCGAGCGTGTTCAGGTCCAGCACGACCAGGTCCGCCACGTACCCCTCGTGCACGAGCCCACGATCGCTGAACCCCATGATCGCCGCAGGCAATGACGTCGCCGATCGAATGGCATCCTCGACGGTGAGCAAGCCACGGTTCATCGCGTAGTGCTTGATCTTGCGGGGAAAGGTGCCGTACACCCGCGCATGGGTGAGGCCATCCTCCGGCAGACTCACCCACCCGTCGGTGGCGGTCACCATCCACTCCTGTTGTGCATATGCCTCGATGTCGACTTCGGAGAGCGAGAATCCCCTGAGGGCGCCTCCACCGGGCCGGCGACCATCGCCCTCGAGTTGGAGCGCGATCGCCATGTCGATGGGCGAAACGTGCCGCGCGGTCGCGAGCTCGCCGAGACTCTTCCCCACCACGGCGTCGTCCGGATACTCCATGACAAGGATGTTCCGCGGGCCACCGCGGCGCTGAACCTCATGGGCAATGTCCATCCGAAGACGCGGCACCAGCGAGTCCTCAGCCAGCACCGCTCGCAGCGCCGCGCCATGGTCTGGCGCGTCACCGGATCGCTCGACGGCAGCGACCCACCGCGGAATCAAGACTGTACTGCCATCGCTTCCCGTGGTGTTGTAGGGATACTGGTCGCCGAAGATCGACACGCCGCGATGTCGAGCTTCCACGATAAGGCGAATGACGACCGCGCTCGTCCCCCAGTAGTTGGCGCCCTTCGCCTTGATGTGCGAAGCCACGACCGTCGCGCCGGTCCGCTCCCCGATCTCGATGGTCTCACGCACCGCATCGATGAGGGATGGCGGCCGGCCCTCGAACTGGCTGGGCCAGTACCACATCGGATCCGCGCCTTCACTGCGCTCGTGGGAGATGTAGACGCCGCCGAACGGGACGATCTCCTCGACCATCGCGACGACTTCGTCGGTCGTGCTCCAGCGACCCGGCACATACTCCAGCCCGGCCGACATTCCCCAGGCGCCAGCGAGCATCGCCTCTCGAACGAGCACACCCATGCGTTCGACCTCTTCGCCGGTCGAGGCTCGCTGGTGATCGCGGCCAAGTACCTGGCGCCTGACAGCACCATGACCCACCAGCAGTGCCGCGTTGAGGCCGATGCCGAGCCGCTCGAGCTCGGCCTTCTGCTCGGCGATTGACGGAGGGGACCGTCCATCCTGGTTGACGACCACTGTCGTGATGCCCTGCATGACCAAGTTCGGCGCGGCTCGTCGCACGGGATTGGTGGAGCGCAAACCCTGTGACCCGTAGTTCGGCCCGTCGGCATGCGAGTGGATGTCGATGAATCCGGGCGCGACCACCTTGCCTCGCGCGTCGATGACGCGGTCGGCTGAAGTCCCGGAGAGATCTCCCACGGCCACGATGCGGCCGTCACGGACCCCGACGTCAGCGTACCGCCACGGGTTTCCCGTACCATCGATGACCTGGCCGCCGACGATCAACAGGTCATACTGCTGGGCGCCGGCACTCAGCGGGACGAATGCCCCGAGCACAGCAACCACGAGGAACCGAGTCAGGTGGGACACGACGCCATCCCTTGGCGAGCGTTTCACGACGTCATCGCTCCTTCCGAATCGTGGGATAATCGACCCCGAGTTGCTCCAGGTAGGTCTCGTACCGACTCGGATCGTACCGCAGCGCGTCCAGCGCCGGACGGAAGCCGTCCATCTTCTCGGCATTCAAGTGAATCGGCGGCGGCGTCCCCTCAGGAATGAGCGACGTCCACTGAATGTCGGACGTCTGGACCTCGCGATGGTATCGTTGCGCCTCCTCGAGAAAGCTCGCATCGGCGATGAGCTCGATTGCCGTCATCGCGATCACGCGACTTCCGTAGTTCGCCCCCTTATGGGCGATCGGGGTCGCCATGGCGATCGCGCTGGACCAGTGATGGCCGGTGGTCCCTGGAATGTTCGCCGGATATCGCAGTCGCACCGTCGGCATGATCCATGACACCTCGGCAATGTCATCGCTGCCACCACCCATGCCTTGGTCCGCCTCCCGCAGCGAATCGACTTTGGTCGGGAGCCCCGTCGTGTCGCGCTCCATTTCGCGCTGCACCGCCTTGGCCAACGTCACATCGTCAGGAGTCCATGGCGGCATCCCTACCGCCTCCATATTCCGATGCATGCGCTCAGCCATCGGCTTGTTGTAGGTCTGCGGCCACGCGGATCCCAGGATCCGCTCCTCTACCGTCGTGCTGGTCATCATAGTGGCAGCGTGTGCCATCGTCTGCCCCAGCTCGTGCAACTCCTTGATACGAGGGTAGTCAAGCTCCCGGAAGTAGTACCACACGGACGCTTCTGACGGCACGACGTTGGGCTGGTTCCCGCCGTTGACGATCACATAATGGGATCGCTGGTGCAGACGGAGATGCTCGCGGCGGAAGTTCCAGCCCGCGTTCATGAGCTCGACGGCATCCAGCGCACTTCGTCCTGCCCACGGTGAACCGGCACCATGGGCGCTCTTGCCACTGAACGTGAATATCGTGGAGACGAGACCCGACCCTGAGATGCCGTACGTCGTCGACATGCGACTGCTCACATGGGTCGAGAGCATAGCATCCATGTCGTTGAACATGTCGGCCATCACCATGTAGGTCCGGCTCGCCACCAGCTCCTCAGCGACCCCCGGGATCACGCGCACCTGGCCCGGAAGTCCGTATTGCTCCATCACCCGCTTGACCGCAATGGCCGCTACGATATCCACGGCCGGCGCACTGTTATGACCTTCGCCGTGACCGGGGCCGCCAGGAATGAGCGGATCATGATACGCGACGCCCGGTCGCTGCGACGTCTCGGGTAGTCCGTCGATGTCTCCCATGATCCCGATGACCGGCTTGCCGTTACCCCACGAGGCGACGTAGCAAGTGGGCATGCCCGCACATCCCATGTCGACCTGGAATCCCTCGCGCCTCAGGATTCCGGTCAGATATGCCGCGGTCTGGTGCTCCTGAAAGCCGAGCTCGGAAAGGCTGAACACCATGTCGACCATCTCCTGCGAAAGCTTCTGCATGGAGATGACCTCCTGGAGCACTTCTTCTTTGAGTTGGTCGAGCGACGGCACGCCCTGGCCCTGCAACGTTCCGACACCGATCACCGATGCCAGCCCAACAGTGGCGACGTTTCTACACAGAGTTCGCATCGACAGCTCCCAGACGTGAATCAACAGTTGTGATCGAACAGCCCTCCGCTACAGACCGAACCAATAGGCGATCTTTACGGCAAATACGTTGGTGCCGGGCTCCTCGAACGCGTCCCACAAGGCAGACGCAGCATCAAGATCGCCGGTGTCGCGCCTTCCCCGACGGTTCTGCTGCCACACGAGAAACAGCGTCGAACCAGGCCGGAACTCCCACCGGAGGACCGCATTCGTGCGAAGCGACACGACACGGAAGTCCGGCTCATCGAAGTTGAAATCGACCGATCCGTCCTGGTCCAAGTCCACCTCGACGGGTCCCTCGCCACCCGGACGCGTGAGGCGGTCGGTCTCCAGTCGATCTAGCCGATCCGCGTAGGCCGCCGCCTTCGGATCAGCTGCGAGACTCAAGCTCGGGTAGCGACCCGCTGACACAAAAGGTTGTGCATAGAACTCGAACGACATACGGGGGGACAACACCACATCCGCTCGCAGCGTAAGCGAGATCTCGCGGCGATCGATGAACCCTAAGACGTAGTAGGTCGAGTCGCCCACGGTCTCGGACGTCACGTACTGGCGATCCGTGGTGCCCCATCTCGCTCTCCCATCGAGGCTGAAAGAGAGACTCCCGGGCGGGCGCCATCGGACCGAGGCATTCGCACCCCATCGACGGGCCCCACTCTCATCCTCGAGGGTCACGTCAGCGCCGGCGTTGAACGAGATCGGGCGGCGGAAGTCCGTTCGGCCTCCGGCGCGGAATTCCCACTGACCAGGCACGGTAAAGCCGGCGCCGCCACGCAGCAAACCGGTGCTGAGACTCGACAGCCCTCGTTCCACACTGACGTTGACGTTCCAGTAGTTGAGGAAGTCTGCCGACGCCCGCGTCTCGACGCTGGTCCGACCGCGCTCTCCACCCCACGTCCATTCGGCCTGTTCCTGAACGCGCCACTCGAACTGCCGAAACACGGGACCAGGCTCCAACCAGCGGAGCTCGAGTTCGGCGCTCTGCTGGTGAATGTCGGCACGCCGGAGGAACCCAAAGTCGTTGGTCTCGAACCCTGGGCTCCGCGTGCCGTAGCGGAGGTCAAACGTGACGAACCCCACGACCTTTGCGAGGCGGGCATACCCCGCCACGCCCGAAAGCGACGTGCGCGACGAATCGAGGATCGAGTGCGTCTGATCCGACCGCTGGAAGTAGCGTGACGAGCGACGCTGGGTGTCCGTGATGGACGCTTCCGAACCCTCCACCCGAGAGCCGGTCACCGCAGTGGCAAATTCGTACTGGTCCCGTCCGAACCGCGCCACCAGGTCAAACCCGCCACTGAAGGCCCGCTGGTGCAACTCGTCGAACGCCGACTCGTCGAGCCGGCGAACCGTCCCAGTGCCGATCAGGCCGTATGCCAAGCGTCCCGATGGCAAGACATGTTGGGCGCGCAGCACGGTGTAGCTCGTAAGCGGCTCGACCGGGGAGCGCCCAGCAACACCGGCCGCGTCGACAATGGCCGCCTGTTCCTTACCCGTGACAGCCTGCGCCAGGCCTACCGACCAGCCGCCGCCGATGAGCCCGCTCAACTTGGCAGCGCCCAAAATGGTCGTCTGTCGAAGGTCCTCTGCATAGCCACCCTGATCATCGGCACTGATTTGGGGCGCACGACCGATCCGCCGTGTGTACACCAGCCCTTCCTGCCCCCGCCTCCCGCCGCCAAACTCGCTCCGCTCCTGTGGTTGGAGCCCGAACTGGAACAGGTTGGTCCCCTCCACGAAGAACGGACGACGCTCGGGGAAGAAGGTCTCAAACGCCGTGAGGTTCACGACTGCCGGATCCGCTTCGACCTGTCCGAAATCCGGGTTCACGGTCAAATCGAGGGTGAGTCCGCTCGTCACGCCGAACTTGAGGTCGCCACCGGTGCGGACCTGGGATTGCCGGCCCGTCGCGAACGGGTTGCCATCCTCGGATGGCTCGAATGCCGAGCTGCCGGCCACGTAGGGCAGTACCTCGAGTCGGCGTGGCGCGGGGACACCCGTTATCCCAACCAGCTGTCCATAGTTCGAGACCTCCCCCGCCTGATCGCGGGGGACGAAGGGCCAGTTGAGCTCCTCGTTGCGGCGGTTGATGCTTCGGCGGACCCGCAGACCGAACGCCAGTGAGTCGCTGGGCGGGAACCGAAGCTGCGAGAAGGGGATCCGCATCTCGACGGTCCACCCCAGGGAATCGATCGTCGTCGCCCAATCGAACACAGGATCCCAGGAGTCATCCCGGCCTGCGCCATCTCCGTAGATCAGGACGTCGCGCCGGGCTCCGGACGGGTTAATGCTGAATTCGAATGCGGTGCGCTTGTCGAGGTACGTATCGATGAAGAGGGTGAAGTAGTCGGCTGCCCGACGCTGATCGCGCCGGTGCAGCGAGCCGTAGACCTGGCTGGGTTCGCGATCGTAGCCTCGAAAGGCGACGAAGAGATCATTCGCTGAGTAGACAAACCGGACTTCCGTCGACTCGCTCGGCGCCGCTCCCTCGATGGGGTTCCGCTGCAGGAAGTCCGTGAGTGGCACGGTTGCACGCCAACTGCCGTCGTCCAGCCGTCCGTCAATGACGGGGTCGGAGCCGTTGACTCTGGTTGCGATGTGCTCCTGCCCGACTGCACTGGGCGACAGCAGTACACCAATACCAACCGCCATCGATAGGCAGAATCGCAGGCTGATTCTCAAATCTTTCTCCATGACTCGGATTGGCCGCTGGGGGGACGGCCAAGGCGATATAAGATAGCGGCAACACCGGTCTGTCTCCATGTACGTCCCGGGAGCCAAAGACGTTGAGCACACCCGGTATATTGCGCCCTATGCCCGAACCCCGATTCGACACCTGTCTCTTTGACCTCGACGGAACGCTCATCGACTCGACCGAGCTCATCCTGTCGTCCTACCGACACACCCTCGAGACCCACCGAGGCGTTGCGCCGCCAGACGACGTGTGGATCGCCGGGCTCGGGACTCCTTTGTGGATTCAGTTCAAGAAGTTCACGGATGACCAGGCAGAGATCGATGCCATGGTCGCAACCTACCGCGATCACAACCTGGCCCACCACGATGCGATGGTGAGGCAGTTCCCCGGTGTACTCGAAGCGGTCCAGACCCTTCGAAGACGCGGAGTCCGGCTTGGCATCGTGACCAGCAAGAAGCGGTATGGCGCGGAACGTGGGTTGGCCCTGTGCGGCTTCGACGGCCTCTTCGATGTCGTTGTCACGGCTGATGATGTCCAGCGCCACAAACCCGATCCCCAGCCGGTCATCTGCGCCCTTACGAACATCAGGAGCAGTGCCGCGGCCACGGTATTCATCGGAGACTCGCCCCACGACATCGACGCCGGCCGCGCAGCCGGGGTCGCTACCGGTGCCGTCCAATGGGGTCCCTTCGCCCGCGCCACGCTCGAACAGAGCCACCCAGATTTCTGGTTCGCTGAGCCCGCCGATATCGCCCACCTCGCGTAGCCGGGACCGGGCGACTGGCCAGCGGAAGCCGTAGCCGCCAGTTTACGACGATCCATCACCAACACTTCCGGACTGCGCATGGACACCATCAGCCGCTGGATCACTACTGCCAGCTCCTGGCTTCAAGAGACACTCGGGTTGAGTCCGGCGACGCTCGACCGGATCGTGGCGTCGCTGATCGCGGTACTCGTCCTGTGGGTCATCCGCCGAATCGTGCTGGCCGTGGTTTTCCGGAGGATTGAGGACGTTCGGAACCGCTATCGCTGGCAGAAGATCACCTCGTACATCGTCGTGCCAGTCGGGATCCTCCTCGTCGGGCGCATCTGGTTCGAGGGATTCCAGTCGATCGCAACCTTCCTGGGGCTCGTCTCCGCAGGTATCGCCATCGCGCTCAAGGACCTCCTGGTCAATCTGGCGGGATGGGGATTCGTGTTGTGGCGACGACCGTTCGAGGTCGGTGACCGCATCCAGATCGGTCCCCACGCCGGCGACGTGATCGACCTCCGGATCTTTCAATTCACGCTGCTCGAGATCGGGAATTGGGTGGACGCAGACCAGAGTACCGGCCGGATCATTCACGTTCCCAACGGACAAGTGCTCACCGAGGTCCTGGCCAATTTCACCAAAGGATTCCAGCACATCTGGAATGAGATCCCGGTGGTGGTGACCTTCGAGAGCGACTGGCAGAAGGCGAAGGACATCCTCGCGACCATCGCTGAGCAACACGCTGCCCATCTCACGGCCGCCGCCGAGAAACGGATCCGCGAAGTCTCACGCCGCTTCATGATCTTCTACTCGACGCTCACGCCGATCGTGTACACGTCGGTGGTGGACATTGGGGTCTGTCTCACGCTGCGCTATCTCTGCGAGCCGAGGAAGCGACGGAGCACGGCAGAAGCGGTTTGGGAAGACATTCTACGAGCGTTTGCCCAGCACGGCGACATCGATTTCGCGTACCCGACGACGCGGTACTACGACAACCGGCTCGAGGGCAAGCCCCAGGCCCGTGCCGCAATTCACCCCACTCAGGGCCCGCCATAGGGCGCTCGAGGTCCGACGGCAATGAGCGGCCACCCGTCTCGGTCCAGCCTCCGCCAGCGCGGGTGGCGGCCCGTCGTTGTTCTGGTGTGCATCAGCGGGATCGCAGGATCGTCCGCAGTTGGGCAGGAGATCGACCGCCCAACGGTCACTGCGGTTCGCCTTGCCGATTCCGCGGCGATCGACGTCGATGGCCGACTCGACGAGGACGTGTGGCGAACATCACAGGTGGCCACAGGGCTCAAACAGCGAGAGCCGTTCGAAGGGCAGCCGGCCACTGAGCGGACGGAGGTCCGCATCGCGTACGATCGCACGACGCTGTATGTCGGTGTCGCGGCCCGATCCGAGGAGCCCGACAAGATCATCTCGCGCATCCTGCAACGCGATCGAATCATGGAAATTACCTTCGATGGCACGCCGCTGTTTACCGGTGACGATGCCATCGCCCTCGTGTTCGATCCGTTCCACGATCATCGCAATGCTTTCGTGTTTGCGACGAATCCCAATGGAGCGCAGTTCGACGCACTCATCACAGACGAGGGCCGCGGGTTCAATGTCGATTGGCGCGGTGTGTGGGAGGTCCGGGCTCAGCGCACCGACGAAGGCTGGAGCGCCGAGTTTGCGATCCCGTTCCGCACGCTGCGCTACCCGTCCGATGACCGAATCTGGGGATTCAATATCTACCGCGTCATTCGGCAGAAGAACGAAGAGGTGCTCTGGAGCGCATGGTCGAGGGCCAACGAGGGATTCACGCGGGTGAGTCGTGCTGGTCACCTCGAGGATCTCCATGACCTGCCGCGCTCGGGAGTCAATCTCGAGGTCAAGCCTTACGTGCTGGGTGGGGCAACGCAGGAACAGACCGAGCTCGAGGGAATCGACACGGAGCCCACATTCGAAGCCGGGCTGGACCTCAAGTACGAAGTTCACCCCGGGCTCCTCTTGGACGCTACACTCAACACCGACTTCGCACAGGTCGAGGTGGACGACGAGCAGGTCAATCTGACGCGTTTCTCGTTGTTCCTTCCCGAAAAGCGGGATTTCTTCCTCGAGAACGCCGGTATCTTCGAGTTTGGGAGCAGGGGATTCTTCGAGCCAACGCCGCCGTTTCTCCTCTTCTTTTCCCGTCAGATCGGCATCAACGACGACGAGGACGATGCTCGCGAGGTTCCCGTCATTGGAGGCGCGCGGCTCACGGGGCGGGTGGGCGGACAGACGGTGGGACTGCTGAATCTGGTGACGGATGCCGCGTTTGGCCGATCGCATGAGAACTTCGCCGTCGCACGAGTGAAGCGGGATATCGGAGCGAGCAGCTACGTCGGTGCAATGGTCACCGACCGACGCTCCTCGAGCGAATGGAACACGGCAGCCGGTTTGGACGGATCCTTCTGGCCGATAGGTCCCCTCAATGTTCAGGGATTCGTGGCGCGCACCGCGGCGGCTGGTGACGGTGGAGACGGCACGGCATACCGCGTCGGGTTCACTTTCGAGACCGACCGGTGGGGCGCCGCCGGCGAGCATATCTATATCGCGCCTGACGCAACCGCGGACATGGGGTTTATCACGCGGGACGATATCCGCCGCTCAACCGGATTCGTCCGAGCTACCGCGCGCCCGCCGACCCTCGGTTTGCGACGCATTGACGCTTTCGTTGCCGGCGATCATGTCACGCGCACCGACAACTTGCTGCAGGACTGGCAGGCCGGGTTCGGCATAAACCCGCAGTGGAACAGTGGTGAGAGCGTGGTGCTCTTCTATCAGCGGGGCTTCACGCGCCTCGACGAGAGTTTCGACTTGGAAGACGTCGAGGTTCCCTCCGGCGACTACGACACCTGGAACATCGGCTGGTTCGGGAACACCGCGTCGAACCGACCCATCGTGCTCGAATCGAACGGTCAACTGCAGAGCATCTACGACGGCCACATTCTGAGCGTCTCGACATCGCTATCGGTTACCCCAGACCCGCACCTTGCGATGTCGTTGAGCTACACTCGCAACGACGTGGACCTGCCGGCCGGGGCATTTGCAGCCGACATCGGCTCCCTCCGTTTGGCGTATGCGTTTTCGACACGATTGTTTCTCAATGCCTTGCTGCAGTACAACAGTCTCGACAACCAAGTGTCCGCCAACATCCGCCTCAATTGGATCCATCGGCCTGGGAGCGACGTGTTTATCGTGATCAACGAAGAGCGTGGCGTGAACGGATCGCTGTGGGATCTCTCCGACCGTGGCGCCGTCATCAAGATCACCTACCTGGCGAGGATCTGACGCGTATGACCTTCGTCCCTTTTGAGCTCGAGCGCTGGCAGAGTACCTGGGAAAAGCGGGTCCGGTTCAATCTCTCGGAAAGCGGCGTCTATCCGTTGTCGATCGCCGAGCTGCTCGAGCTCGCAGGACAGCGGACGGAGGATCTCACCGAGCAGAGGATGGGATACAACTACTCGGATGGGACGGTCCAACTTCGAGAGGGTATCGCCGAGCTGTACGAAGGCGCGACAGCCGACCATGTCACCGTCACGGTCGGGAGCTCCGAAGCAAACTTCATCGTGTGTTGGACGCTCGTCGAGCCTGGTGACCACGTCGTCGTCGTCACGCCGACCTACATGCAGGCACACGGCCTGGTGCAGAACTTCGGCGCTCGGGTCTCCGAACTGTGGCTGCACCCGGATCTGGGCTGGGAGCCGAAGGCAGACGAGATCGCGGCGGCGATCAGGCCCGAAACCAAGCTCGTCGTCGTCACCAACCCCAACAACCCGACGGGCCACGTGCTCACCGATTCGGCTCGTCAGGCGATCCTGGATCGCGTCCGGGAAACGGGCGCATGGCTCCTCGCCGACGAGGTGTATCAGGGTGCCGAACTGAACGGCCGAGAGACGAAATCATACTGGGGAGGCTACGAGCGGGCGATTGTCGTGAACGGGCTCTCCAAGGCATACGGACTCCCGGGACTCCGCATTGGATGGGTCGTCTCAACCCCCGAGTTCAAGGATGCCGTGTTCCGTCGCCATGACTACACCGTCATCGGCCCAGGTCCGGCACCCGACTACCTGGCGATGCTCGCCGTCCGCCACCGGGAGGCCGTCTTCGCTCGAACGCGCAGCATCCTCACCACGAACTTCCCGCTGCTCGACGAATGGCTCCGGAGCTTCAACGGCTTGTTCGAGTGGCAACGCCCCGAGTGCGGCGCCATTTGCCTGGTGCGGTACGCCCATTCGCTGTCGGCACTCGAGCTGGTCGATCGGGTTCGACGCCAGCACGACATCCTGTTGGTGCCGGGCGAGCACTTCCTCCTACCGCAGCATCTTCGCCTGGGCTACGGCAATGAGCGGACGGAGTTGGAGGAAGCGTTGGAGTTGTTGAGCCCCGCGGTGCGTGAGTTGCTGGGCTAGCGAAAGCCGTCAGCCCTCGGCTTTCAGCTTTCGGCTGTTCGGGCGGTCACCGGTTGCCGATGTACACGATCCGGTAGATCCGTCCGCCCGCATCATCACTCACGTACAGTGAGCCATCAGGACCCTCGGCAATCCCGACCGGCCGGTGCTCGGCACCTCTGGGGCTTACGTCACCGCCCGCGAACCCGTCGGCAAACACCGTCCACGTCCCCGTCGGCTCACTGCCCTCAAACGGCGCAAAGACGACGTTGTAGCCGCCCTGCGGCATCGGCGCCCGGTTCCAGGAACCGTGAAACGCAATGAACGCTCCACCGCGGAACGCCGCCGGGAACTGGTCACCGCCATAGAAGTGCAGTCCGTTGGGCGCCCAGTGCGCCGGAAACCCAATGAGCGGGTCGTTCATGTCGGCGCACCGGCCGACCTCTTCACCGTCGCCGCCGTACTCGGGAGCCAGGACCTTGGTCTTCGTGGCCGGATCATAGAAGCAGTAAGGCCATCCGAAGTCGCTGCCTTGTTCGATCAACACGAATTCCTCGGCCGGTTTCTCCGCACCGTCCTCTACGGAGAAGGATCCGGACCAGAGCTGTGACAGTTGGTCGCGCCCGTGGACGACGCCATAGAGACCGCCGTCCTGCTGTCGAGACGCGAGCGCCACGGTATTGCGCAGCCCAGTGGCGTAGCGCTCGCCGTCGGCCTGTCGCTGCCCCAACCCGTCGGCTCGAAAGCGCCAAATACCAGCGCGTGTGTCGAGTTCGTCACACGGGTCTTTTCCCATCGCTCCCTCGGTGCGATCGGGCTCCTGACAGGAGTTGGACGGAGATCCCACGTTGACGAACAACGAGCCGTCACCGCCCAAGGCAATGCTCTTCGCGCGGTGACTGCGGGTAGCCGGCAGCTCGCTCACCACCGTGTCCGGCGGCCCAGCGGGCTCAAGAGCACCCTCAGGCCACGCGTAGCGCATGACCGCATCGTTCGTGGAGAAATAGAGAAACTCATTGTGGAACTCGACATCGTCCCCGGCGCCGCTGGCAAACCGGGCCATCACATCCGCCTTGCCGTCACCGGTCGTATCTCGCAGCACCACAACCCCACCCTCAACCACCTCCCGCTCCGCCCCTCTGCTGCGACCCACCGCAACCAAGACGTCGCCGTTGGCAGCCACCGTGATGTGCCGCGCCCGTCCGATGTCGTCAGCAACGAGCAACGCGCAGAAGCCGTCGGGAAGCGTCAGGCCGACGTTGTCGGGTGCACATTGCGGCGATTCCTGTCGAGTTAGCGCCGAGGCGGTGCACGAAAGAGACAGCGCGGCTGAAACCGCTACCGTCGCGAGCCGGACTCTCGGGAGGTTCTTCATGAAGTCGCTCACCTGTTCAGCTAGAGGTTCCGCATCCGAGATGGATAGTTGGTAATGATACCCGCAACGCCGGCATTGCGCAGTCTTCCCGCGTGCTGTGGATCGTCAACCGTCCACACGTGCACGGGTCTCCCGGCTCGTCGGGCAACACGAAGGAATGGCCCATCGACCACGGTTAGACGGCCATGGTGTTCCGGCACGGTGAAGGCCGCAAACCTGAGACCCGGCACCGTGACGCCGAGCCGTGACGCCGCCCACGAGAGCGCCGTTTCTCTCCGCGATGCAGACCGATGAAATCGTGCTGCCCCGAACGGCTTGAGCGCATCGTGCTCAAACGAGC
>JBDHAN010000014.1:0-38063 GCA_039588055.1 Gemmatimonadota bacterium
GTTATCGACGTCGACTCAGTATCCCGTGATGTTCGTGCTCGACGGCGAACCATCGTTGCATCAAGCCTCCGGCGTCGCGCGTTCGCTTGCAGATCGCGGGCAGGGCCCCGGGATAATCGTCGTGCACACCACGGCGCCGACGCCCGCACAACGATTAGCTTTTTCGACGTTCATCACTGACGAGCTGCGGCCATGGGTCGAGGCCGAGTACCGCGCGGCCGCGTTCACGGTCCTCGTCGGAGATGTGGAGACGCTCGCAGGTGTCCCGGAATCGTTCGGCACCATAGCGGTAAGTGCAGATAGATCGATGAACGCGTCGTACGCTGGAGACAGAGGTTTCTCCATTGGCGCGGCCGATCCACATGTCGCGCTGCGCGACGGCCTGACCTGGCTGTTCGATGGTTGGGAACTTGCCGACCTCCAGGAGTTGGCATCACAACCCGGTGGGGAAGGGTGGGAGCAGATCGCTGCGCATCACGCCGAGCTGAGCGATCGGTTCGGATATCGTGTGGTGCCGCACGAGAACGTGGCGGACGTGGCCGCGCGGACGCATGCACAACAGGGCCGCTGGAACGACGCCGTGCGGGAGCTCGAACGCAATGCCGTGCTCCACCCGGGATCGGCACGTGTGTTCAACCACCTCGGAGACGCGTTCCGTGTCTTGTGTCGATCGGAGGAGTCGAGAGCGCACTACAGCAAAGCATACGGCATGGCGCGAGAAATGAAGTACGCCAACGTGTCGAACTATGCGATGGAGTTCAATCGGATTACGAACGAAATCGAGTCTGGAAGGGAATGCAGGGGTCCCGTATCGGAGCGCGCGGAAGTCGAGGTCGATGCGGCTGTGCTCGAGTCGTATGCCGGCGAGTATCAGTTCTCGTCGCGGTTTTCGGTCGTCGTGACGTTCGAAGGCGGCAGGTTGTGGATTCAGCCGACGGGCGAGGAGAAGTCTCGGATCTATGCTGAGTCCGGAACCACGTTCTATTCGAGGGTAGCCCCCGTGGAGTTCGCGTTTACCAGAGACGATTCGGGTGCGGTGACCGGAGTGGTCATGAATCAGAACGGGCGTGATGTCCCCGGCCGCAAGGTAGGCGATTGAGTCACCATGATCCAGATGGCCTCCCGCGTCTCGAACAACTCCCCCGTTTCCTGGCGGTGGCTGCTCTTCGCAGGTGTCGTCGCGGCTTCTGCCTGTAGTGGCGCTCAACGAGGCAGGCTCTTCCAGTTACCTTCCTAGTTGGACCGGACCGATGTGCAGAATACCTCCTAGGCTCTCATTCGCAGTCTTCGCAGCGCTGATCTTGGGCCCCGGTTGGGCACTCGGCGCACAGGACCAGCTCATGCAGCTGGACCACGACCGTCACCAGAACCGTCTCACGATTACCATCGGGCCGATTGACGTCCCGTCGGCGGCGCGCCAGCGGGGACATGCGCATCCGGGAACGATCTCTCCGACTCCAAGGGTGCTTCGGATTCCCGCCGACATCTCGGTCTGCGGATTCGCGTTCAGGATCACCGATGCCCAGGGGCTTGAGCTGTCCCCGCGCCTCCTGCATCACCTGAACGTCGTCGACCCCAATCACCGAGAGCTGTTCTTACCGATCGCGCGGCGTGTGTTGGCAATCGGTAAGGATACGCCCTCAGAAAAGCTGCCGTGCCTCCTCTTCGGTTATCCGTTCCGTACTGGGGACGAGGTCGCAGTGTCCATGACGATGCACAATCCGACGGAGCAAGACATC
Source organism: Gemmatimonadota bacterium (assembly GCA_039588055.1). Taxonomy (GTDB): domain Bacteria; phylum Gemmatimonadota; class Gemmatimonadetes; order Gemmatimonadales; family GWC2-71-9; genus JAOTVV01. The sequence goes on from JBDHAN010000014.1 coordinate 1,740, forward strand.
ACGGGTGTCACTGTCGAGGTACATCTCAATTACGTCGAGGCCGGGCGGCCATGGCCGCTCTTTGACTTCATTCCGTTCCACGTCGACGTCGCGTTTCCCCACAACGACCGGTCGTTCGACATCCCGCCGGGACGCACGTCCTACTCGTGGGAGGGGAGCCCCGCGGTCGGCGGTCGTCTCGTCGCGGTAGGCAGCCATCTGCACGACTACGGGGTGCGCGTGCTGTTCCAGGATATGACGACGGGAAGAACCATTTGGGAGGGCGTGCCGGTGGCTCACAAGGACGGGCGCCTGGACCGGTCTCCCATCGGTCATCTGTACCGCCGCTTCGGCGTGCGCGTGTTCACAGATCACCTGTACCGCGTGACCGTGGAATACGACAACTCCACGAGGGATACGATCGCCGCGGGCGGCATGGGAGTGCTCGGCGGCGTGTTCATTCCGGACGACATGGAGGCGTTGGTGGCTGACCGGGCCGACACCTTGTACTTGCGGGACTGGGTGCACTACATGCAGCTCGACAGGGCGGCGCCCGACATCGAAGACGGCGAGTGTTGTGCGCAGCACCCCGCCGACAAATCGATCCTAGAACCTACTGATTAAGAGTCCACGAACGCCGGGTTCGATGAGAACCGTGGAGTCACTCGAAGGCACCCGCGAGACAGGCTGTTAGCACCATCAGCGCTCGCTCGAGCTTAGCGCAGATTCATTGAGTTTCGGGGAGTGTGGGGTCCCATGCGGGGCTGTCAGCACGGTGAGCGGGTGCCCGGTGCCGGACTCCAGAAATGCGTTGGGATCATAGTCAAGGGCGCCCTCCGGCAGCCACTCCCACAACCACCCCATCTTCTGCCGAATGATATCGACGAACCGTTGCGGGATCCGGTGCGTCTCGCCCTCGAAGAACGCGCGGAAATCCGGCTCGTCGAGCCACTGACGCATATTCCGGTGAACACGTACTCGATTCCCTATTTCTGCGGTCAGGCCCCGGAACAACTGTTCGAAGCGGATCAGCGTGTTCTCATTGGCGGCGAACCGCCGAGCCATGGCACGAGCGGAAAACGCATAGGCAAAGACGTCGCACACATGATCGTAGAACTCCGTCCAGGTGTAATGCTTGGGCTTGACGTTCATCGACTGCAGGAGGTCGAGAAAATGGAACGGCACGGCGATCACGCGGTCGGCGCGCTGGTACTCAAGGTTGGACACCGCATTGCGCCCGAACGCAGATAGGACAGCCAGGTGCGGATAAATGCCGGGCGCCAGGTCGAAGAATCGTTTGGCAAGCTCGAACGGTTCGGCCCCCTCGTCCGCATCCAAGCCGAAGATGAGGTTGCCCTGTACGTAGGGGATGTACGAGTGCACCATGTTCAGTTGATCCGCGACTCGCCGGACTCTCGCCATCCCGGTCACCTTACGCAGGCGAGACTTCTCGCCGATGTCGTACCATGATTCGATACCGGGTAGGATGCTCACGAATCCACTGTGGCGCAGCCGCTTCACGTTCTCCTCTCCCAAGAGCGACAGTGAGCTTTCCGCGACGAACTTGATGCTCCCCGACGGGACAGCCTGCTGGATCGCATCCAGATAATGGTTGAACCGCACACCGAAGTTCGGGTCATGCCACACGATGAAGGAACGGGGAAGTCTGCGGTCCAGGAAAAAGCGGAGATCCGTTGTGAGCGTCTCGAAGTCGAGCGGTTGGTAGGGAACCACGGCGTCAACGCAGAAACTGCAGGTGTATGGACACCCGAGACTCCCGATCATCGGCACGGCCCGTATCATCTTCGCCTGCTCCATGGCCGGCTCGAGGAATTTCCATCGCTCCTCTAGGCCGGGGAGATCCGACGGTTGGCCCTTGGCGGCAATATGCTGCCCAAGCGATGGATAGGAGGAACAGTCTTGCAGGATGTCGCGAACCAGCTCCTTGTCACACAAGCCGACCACGTAGTCGAAATACTTCTGGGCGTCTTCCGGATATGATCGAGCATGAGGCCGAGCACCGTGACGACGCCCTTTGAACGGAAGTATTGGCTGAACGCATAGGCCACGAGTGCGGCCTGTGAAAAGGCACTGATGAAGAGGAGATCTAGGTCGTCTGGCAACGCTCCTGCAATGCGTTCGTGACCTGAATAGTAGGCCATGCTGACATCGTGCCCCTCCTGTTCACACCAGACCGCAACGACCTGCGGCATGATGCTGGTCGCGTTGGCCCGCCAAACGCGTGAGTACGCGTTCTTGGGCGGCTCCTTGCCGAGCAGATCCAGAATGCCAACGCGCATATACTCCCCCAAAGCCAACCAGCCGTGCTGCTAGCCATGATGCAGCTAGCTTTGCCTCTGGGCAAGGGGAGTGACCTCCACGGTCGCGTCCAGAGTCGACGACGGCATACCGCGTGAAGACGCTCTCCGTCTGTCGTCCGCAAAGCTGCTTTGGGGGTCGCGAGTTCACCGCATCCTCCAAGAAGGCGACTGGCTGGGAAGCTTCTTGGAAGGGTTTCGTGGCAAACAGATGCAAAGAGATGCAAGGGTGTGCAAAGGCAAGGTGCCAAGAGTGCCCGCTACGGCAACGATTAGCAAAGGATAGCAGCTAGAAGCAAAGACTCAGAGGGAACTGCAAAACCTCTATTCGGCGGTTCGAATCCGCCCGGCGCCTCTGCGAAACGGGCCCGTTTGCACTCCGCGCCTGGCTGGAGATGCCAGGATGTCTCGATCGGTACGGCATGCGCCCGAGGATCGGCACGGCCCGCCCGCGCCGAGGTCCGGCGTATGTATCTCTTTGTGAGACAATGGTGTACCGCCAGCTCGGGGGAGCACCGAGAGTGGCGTGCGGCCGCCTGCAACTGCCGGAGGCAGGCTTACAATCACCAGATGTAAGCTTACAATCGGCGGACGTAAGCCCACAATCGCCAGATGGAAGCCTGCAATCGCCAGATGGAAGCCTGCAATCGCCGGATGGAAGCCTGCAATCGCCGGATGGAAGCCTGCAATCGCCGGATGGAGGCCCGCAATCGCCGGATGGAACCCTGCGGTCCCGGCTCCGAACCGGGCCCGCAACGGCGGGTCCGGTTGCATCCGGCGCCGGGCAGAGGGGGCAGAGCGGGCAGCGGCACCACGCAGAACATTGATCGTCCTGGACCGTCTTTGCCCGTTTCAGACCGTCTCTCCTCTATCGACTAGACCCTGCTCCCCAGAAACCCCTCGATCCGATCCAGCCCCTTGTCGATCTCTTCTATGCTGTTGGCGAACGAGATGCGGACGTGCGCGTCATTGCCGAAGGCGATGCCGGGGACGACCGCAACGTGCGCCTCCTCGAGCAATCTCTCGGCGAAATCCACCGAGCCGGAGACACCGAGTGGTTCGTACGCGCCAAGGACATTCGGGAAGCAGTAGAACGCACCAGTCGGTTTGACACAGGTTACGCCTGGCATGGTGCATAAGCGCGTGTGCATGTGTGCGGCCCGCCGCTCGAACTCCGCACGCATGGCGGCCACGCATGACTGGTCGCCCTGGAGTGCCTCCACGAGGGCGAGCTGCGTGAACGTCGCCGCCCCGCTGGTCCGCTGCGTCTGCAGCTTGGCCATCGCATCGATGATGTGCGTGGGACCCGCCGCAAAGCCGATCCGCCAGCCTGTCATGGCATAGGTCTTGGAGCCACCGCTGACGGTCACCGTCTTGCCATAGGCGTCGGGACCGGTCGCCGCGATGCTCGTGTGCTCGACACCCCCGTAGGTGAGCCGGTCATAAATCTCGTCGGACAGCACGAGGAGGTCGTGTTTCTCGAGAAACTCGGCAATCTGCTGGATCTTGTGCGGACTGTAGGTGAACCCGCCCGGATTGTTCGGGGAATTGAGCACCAGCATGCGGGTCCGCTCGGTGATCGCGGCCTCGAGTTGCCCCACCGTCAACTCGAAACTGTGCACCTCATCTCCGTGCACGAACACTGGGGTAGCACCCGCAAGCTTCACCTGCTCGGGATACGAAACCCAATACGGAACTGGGATGATGACTTCGTCTCCCGGCTCGAGCACGGACATGAACGTCATCTGTACCGCATTCTTGGCACCTGCGGTGATGATGATCTGCGACGGGTCATACGAGAGGCCGTTCTCCCGCTTCAGCTTGTCGCAGGCGGCTCGCTTCACCGCCGGCAGCCCCGAGGCTGGCTTGGAGTACTTCGTCTGGCCTTCCCGGATCGCCGCAATGGCGGCGTTCTTGATGTGGTCGGGAGTGTCGAAATCCGGTTCGCCCGCGGCCATGCTCACGACGTCGATCCCCTGCTCGCGCAGCAGGGCCGCCTTCGCGGAGACGGCGAGCGTGGCGGACTCGGCGAGTTGGGCGATGCGATGGGAGATTCTCATCTCGGCTTGCTTTCTGCCAGGAAGGTATTGAGGGAAATTAGTTGTCAAATGCCCCGCGGTTCGCTGAGCTCACGGCTCCTCTCCGTCAAACCAGTGCTTCGTCGCTACGCACACGCGGCACACCGAGAGCATGACCGGCACCTCGACCAGCACGCCGACCACCGTCGCCAACGCGGCTCCCGAATCGGCTCCGTACAGCGCGATCGCGGTGGCCACCGCCAGCTCAAAGAAGTTGGATGCGCCGATCAGTGCACCCGGAGCCGCCACGGCGTAGTTCACCTTGAACAGGCGCATCAGACCGTATGTCAGCGACGAGTTGAAGTAGACCTGGATCAGAATCGGAATCGCGATGAGCAGCACATGGAACCACCTGGCCGTGATGTTCTCCGCTTGGAAAGCGAAGATGAGGACGAGCGTGGTCAGGAGTGCCAGTACCGTGACCGGTGCGAAGATTGATACGTAGCGTGTGTTGAACCACTCGACGCCCTTGCGGTCAACAAGAACACGACGGCTGACCGACCCAGCAGCCAGCGGGATGACCACGAAGATGACGACCGAATACAGCAACACTTCAAATGGCACCTGGAGACCGGACGCACCCGACACCAAGAACTTCACGATGGGCGCGAAGGCCACGAGCATGATGAGGTCGTTCACGGAGACCTGCACCAGCGTATAGGCTGGGTCGCCATCCGAGAGATACGACCACACGAACACCATCGCGGTGCACGGTGCCGCAGCGAGGATGATGACGCCCGCGATGTATTGACTTGCGAGCTCCTCACCGATGAGCGGCAGAAACAAGTGGCGAAAGAATAGCCAACCAAAAAACGCCATCGAGAACGGCTTCACCAGCCAGTTCACAAACAGCGTGACGAAGAGCCCGTTGGGTCGCCTCCCGACGTTTCTGATCGACGCAAAGTCGATCTTGAGCATCATCGGGTAGATCATGAGCCAAATCAGTACCGCGATAGGCGCATTGATGTGGCTCCCTTCTCCGAACTCGAGACCGCGGAAGAGGCCGACCACCTGGGGGAAGACCTTGCCGATTCCGACGCCCAGCACCATGCAGAGGGCCACCCAGAGGCTCAGGTAGCGCTCGAACACGTTCATGCGCTTCACGCCGTGTCCCGTCGCATGGTCTTGGGGGATCACTCGATGGAGCCCGCGGCCTGCTGGACGAGGATCCAGCGCATGAGCGGCACATACACGTTCCAGAAGAACCCGGCCTCGCCTTGGACCCCAAGCCGCCGGAGCCACGACACGCCCCGCACGCGATAGATACGAGGGACCCGTCTCATGTCTGCAAAGTCGCCGGCGAAGTAATATCGGCGCGACGGGCCGACACCGCGAACGAGTACGGCGGGGAATCGCTCCGGCAACCCGTGCGCCCGGAGCGTCCGTCGGCCCGACTCGGTGAGCGCAAATTCGTACTCGGCGAGCACGGTGACGTCGGACTGCGATTCGACGAGATCGAACCAGTATGCGTAGGGTGTTGAATTGGTGATGCCGATCTCGTCGACTAGGCTCTCGAGAAACTCAATGCGCAGGCCATCGTGGGCAACGTCGCGGCCTTCCACGAGCACGACAACGCGCCCGTCTTCGTGAACGAGAGCGAACCCTGGCTCCCGAAAAGTCCACTCACGGCCAATCTGCCGCTCCCAGTTCTCCACGAGCCACACGGGGACCTCGGCCTCTCGGTCGGTTGAGGAGAAGTGCCGACCGGTCCATCCCGTCCAGCGCAGTCCGAGAAGTGCTTCCAGTCGCTCCCGAACTGGCATTGGTGTAGGACTCGCCAGCGTGTTGAACTCTGCAATCACCGTCGCATCGGTGTCGAAGATCGGCTCGAGCGATTCCAGCTCTGGAACGCCGAGCCCTCCGTAGATCAGCTCAGATCGATTCCCGGTTTGACTGTTGTCCAGCAGGTCGCTGTCGTACACGCCGTAGGTGTCGGCCAAATACAAGAGGTCCAGGTCCCGCACGGTGGTAGGGACGGGGACCGTCTGGAACTCGAGTCCGCCCTTCGGAAAGAAGCCGACATAGTCTCTGGATGCCTTGAAGGGCCCCGACACAATTGAGTCGCGGTACTTGAGGTGGTTGAGCACCCACACCAATCCGCGGTGCTCGCGGTATGCGGTAGTGGGCACCGTCTTGTCCACGATGAGCACGTTGAGCGGAGTCGCGGGTTCCCCGATCCAGAGTAGAAAGGGCCCGAATACCGCAAGTAGCAACAGCAGCAGCCAGAACGCCAACCAGTGGAAATGGGTGCTTCGCGCCGACATCACATGCCCCTTGCAGCGGCGGACACAAGAGACCGGCGACGTCGGGGCTGTCGGAGCAGGGTCGCTACCTCCTCGCAGGTTACAGACATGAACGATCCGGCCCCAAAGATGGGTGAGTGAAGGCCCGAGGGCCAGTCGTCGTTTGGCGCTCTGGCCGGGATTTCATAGCTTGAAACCGAATACATTTTGTTCGTGTTCGACAGTGAAACGAACAAGGGGCATTTGGAGCACGGGTGCCCCAGTCTGGAGGTCCCGCACGTGGACGGCAGCCCATCCAAAATGAGCCCTCGCCTGAGAGCCCGCTTGGCGATCCTCGACGAGGCCAAACGCAAATGGGATCACGCCCGGGCGCTGGTCGAGCAGGCCACTGCCCGTAAGAGTGGTGTGTTTCGGGATGGTAGCGGGGCGCTGGGCGAGTGGAACCCCGAGCGCCAGCTCCGCAAAGTCACGGACCAAATCCGGAGCGTCGCCAACGACGTGGCGAACCTGCTTGCAGAGCAGCCATTCACCGAGTTGGGCGAAGAGGTTCGGGAGCTCGTGATGTTGGCTCGAGGCATACCGAGTCGTACGACGCTCTACCGAATGCATGAGCTGGTGAACACCGTATACCGGTCTTTCGAGCTGGCCGAAAAACAGCTCCGACGCAAAGACGAGGAAGATTCTCTCCGGTGAAGGATCCGGGAATCGGCACCGCACACAGCGAGTCACATGCGAATCCTAATTCTAGCGCTCCATCGGGAGTGAGCTGCAAATGAAAAGATCTCCGTCACTTCTCGAACGGTTCTTTACGCCGCCGCAGGTTGATGACTCTGAGCGCCAGCGGACCGCGAACATGCTTCACGCGATTCTGGTAGGATCGGTGGTCATCATGGTAGCCGTCATTGCAACGACAGCGCTGACCACGCCAGCGCCTGCTTTGGTGCTGACGCTGGAGGGCCTACTGCTTGTGGGTGCGTGGATCGGACTGTGGCTAATCCGGTCTGGGCACGTCAAGGTCGTGTCCGTCGGATTTACGGCGCTGTCGTGGTTAATCGTGACGCTCACAGCGGTGTTGTTCGGTGGCATTCACGCACCTTCACTCATCGGGTATCCAGTCGTCGTGCTCATGGCGGGGTTCTTCCTCGGTCGGCGACAGGCGGTGGCTGTAGCGCTCGTGAGTGTGCTTGCGGCAGCCGGTCTCGGGTTAGCAGAAACTGCCGAGTTGCTGCCGGATCGCTTGCCGACGTCCTTCCCGCTCTGGATGGGTATTGCGGGGGGGCTTGCCGCTGTTGCGCTGTTCACGCATCTCGCTGTCGTTGCCGATGAGGACCGTCGCGCGACTGCTGCACGACTTCGCTTGGCACTCGAGGCGGGGCACGTCGGCACGTGGGAATGGGACAACGAGAGCGACGGTGTCGTGTGGTCAGACAATGTCGATGCGATCGTGGGACGGCGGCGGGCCAGCTTGGACGGGCGATTCCCCTCTTATCTCGACCTCGTGCATGACCAGGATCGCGTCATGGTCGAACGCGCGCTTCGAGACACGATTGAGCGCGGCGTCCCGTTTGAGATTGACCATCGGATAACGCGTCCCGAAGGCAAGGTCACGTGGGTTGCGGGCCGCGGCGGGGTATCGGCATTCCAGGGCTCTCAGGCCGGACGGATCGTTGGGACTATCACCGACATTACTGAGCGGCGTGCGTCGCAGCGAGCGCTTGAGCGAAGCGCCCAACAGCTCGCACGAGCGCAGCGTCTCGCCAGACTCGGCAGCTGGGATTGGCACGTCGAGGAGAATACGGTAGCGTGGTCCCCGGAATTCCGGCGAATGTACGCGCTTGGGGATGCCGCACCGTCGATGGAGGTGTTTCGTACTCGGTTTCACCCGGACGATGCCGAGCGAGTGGATCGTGCCGTCGCCAAGACGCTGGAGACGGGTGAGCCCATGGAGCTGCATCACCGTGTCGTTCGGCCGGACGGATCGGAAGGCGAGATCCATGTGCGGGGCGAGTTGCTGCGAGATGACCCCGACGGTGCGGTCCACATGGTTGGTTTCGCCCAGGATCTCACAGAGCTCTATGAAACACAGGCCGCGCTTCGGCGCCAAGTTGAGACGAACCAGCAGCTGCTCGAGACAACGCTAGACGGATACCTCCTTACGGACACAAAAGGTGACATTAGGGACGTGAATCCGGCCTACGTGGCCATGAGCGGTTACTCGTGCGAACAGCTGCAGAACATGTCGATCGGCGAGCTTGACGCGGGATTCACACGCGAAGAATTCACGGCGCTGGTGGAGAGACTCGGACGGGAGGGTGCTGAACAATTCGAGACACAACACCGAACGCGCGAAGGCCGAGTCATCGACCTCGACATCGCGGTCGTCTTGCTTGACGCCACTGACGGACCAGCAGTTGCCGCCTTCATGCGCAACACGACGGACCGCCGTCGAGCGGCACAGGCTCTAAGAGAGAGTGAAGAAAAGTACCGTGCCCTCTTTGAGGCGTCACCGGTCGGAATCGGCGTGGGTACCCAGGATGGTACAATCCTGGCGTTTAACGATGCCATCCTCGAGCCGAGCGACCGTGAGCGCGGTGACATAACGCCGACGACGAAGGTCGATGACCTCTACTACGACACTGCCGACATTCCGCGTGTTCGCGAGCTTCTCGAGCAGCAAGGTTTTGTGCGAAACGAGGAAGTGCGGTTCAAGCGCAAGGACGGCGGGTTTTACGAGGCCTCTCTCAACGTGAATCCAGTAGTAGTCGATGGGAAGCCGTGCACGTTGGCGATCGTTCAAGACATTTCAGCTCGCAAGAAGGCAGAGCGCGAGTTGCAGAGAAGCGAGGAACGGTTCAGAGCGGTGTATGAGCAGGCTGCGATTAGCATAGTGCAGGCCGAGCCCGACGGGAGGTTCATGAATGCGAATCAACGCTTTTGCGAGTTACTCGGTTATAACGAAGCGCAGTTGAAGAACATGCGACTGCAGGATGTGACTCATCCCGACGATGCCGCAGCGGACGACGCGAACCTCGAAGCTGCGCTTTCGGGTGCGCAGTCGACGTTCTTGGTGGAAAAACGCTACATCCGCGCTGACAGCTCGGTCGTTTGGGCCGAACTCAGTGCCAAGCTGATCACAGATACTGATGGTGGGTCCCCGTATTGGATCGGTGCGATCACCGACGTCACGCAGCGCAAGCGTGCGGAAGAAGCACTATGGCGAGCGAATCGGGCGCTCCGAGTGGGGAGCCGCTGTAACGAAGCCGTCATCCATGCCGGGGACGAAGAGTCCCTGCTTCAAGATGTCTGCAGGGCGCTTGTGGACGTCGGGGGCTATCGCATGGCGTGGGTCGGAATGGCAAAGAACGACACAGCAAAGACCATCGAACCCGTGGCATGGGAGGGTCATGAAGCGGGATACTTCGAGACGCTGGCCATCACGTGGGCCGATGATGCGCGTGGTCAGGGACCGACGGGAAGCGCCGTGCGCACCGGCCGCACTGTCGTTTGTCGGGACATTCAGAGCGATCCGCAATTCGCGCCGTGGCGTGCGGATGCGGAGCGGCGAGGGCACCAATCGTCGATTGCACTGCCGTTGATTCTCGATGATCAACCCCTCGGCGCGCTGAATGTTTACGCGCACGAGGCAAGCGCGTTTGACACCGACGAGGTCCAGTTGCTCGAAGATGCGACCCGAGAACTGGTACATGGCATCGAGACTCTCCGGGTGCGGACACAACGTGAAGATGCTGCCATGGCGCTCCAAGAACGCGAGGAACGATTCCGCCAAGCGCTGAGCGCCGCCGACGCGGGTGCGTGGGAGTGGGATATCCAGACGAACACGGTCGTGTGGTCCGACGAGAACTTCAAATTGTTGGGGCTCGACCCGAAGTCTGATCGGCCGTCCAATGAGCGGTGGCTTTCGTGCGTACACCCGGACGACAAGGCACGTGTCGAAAGCGCAATTCAGTGGGCCGTCGAGCAGCGGAGTGACTTGAACATGGAGTTTCGTATCATCCTGCCCGACGGTACGGAGCGTTGGATTACTGATGTCGGGCGCATTCGGCTAAATGAGCATGGGCAGCCGATCGCCATGTTTGGCATTCAAATCGACATTACTGAGCGCAAGCGCATCGAGGAGGCCCTTCGCTCGTCGGAGGAACGGACGTCGAAGGCCTTTGACCTTTGCCCGGACGCAATCACGATCACGTCACTCGAGGATGGCAGCTTAGTCGCCGTCAACGAAGCGTTCACCACGCTCTCGGGATACGAGGTCCCTGAGGCGCTCGACCGAACAACGGTGGAGCTGGGAATCTGGGAAAGTGAAGCAGCCCGCGATGCATGGGTTAGTCACGTGCTCAGCGAGCGGCGAGTACGCGAGGAATCGCTGCGCCTTCGCACGAAAGACGGCGATGTTCGAACCTGCCTCGTGTCGGCAGAGATCATCGACCTCGAAGAACGATCGCACTTGTTGACCTACACGCGGGACGTCACCGAGCGACTCGAGACGGAAGAGGCGGTCCGACGATCGCGAGAGCAGTTACGCCTACTGGCCGCTCGCCTGCAGGCCGTTCGTGAGGATGAGCGCACCACCATTGCGCGGGAAATTCATGACGAATTTGGGCAGGCGTTGACCGGCATCAAGATGGACCTTTCGTGGTTGGTGCAGCGGTTTCCCAAGACTTGGAAGCGCGCACACGAGCGAGCCGAGGCCCTGCAGCAGCTCGTTGACGAGACGATTGATTCTGTACGCGAGCTGTCGGCGCGCCTACGGCCATCGGTGTTGGACGACCTGGGCCTTGGTGCAGCCGTGGAGTGGCTCACACAAGACGTCGAGCGACGGTCCGGGATCAAGACCAAGGTGACGGTCCGGTTGGAGGGCGCTGTCCTCGACAAGGATCAGTCTACAGCACTCTTTCGAATTCTCCAGGAGGCTCTCACCAACGTCGTTCGCCATGCTGAGGCCCAGCACGTCGACGTCCGAATCGAACGAACCGATCGGCAGGTTTCTCTCGAGGTGAAGGACGACGGCCAGGGATTGAGGGGTGACGAGTTGGAAAGTGGAAAGTCGCTTGGTCTGATCGGTATGCGCGAGCGTGCCGGCGCGCTTGGAGGTCGCGTGACGCTCGGCTCGGGGCCCAAGGGAGGAACGACGGTGACGGCCTGGGTGCCACTCCGCAGCCACACCGGTGCGGCGTGAGGCACTTTTGTTGACGAGTTGCCTCTGACTCGATGAAACGCAGTTCTGCGGAGCGCTAATACACCGTCGTCTGGTTGAGAAAATCCACGACGGCGGCTTTCTCCTCTCGCACTTGCTGGAGCAGGTCGGCGGCACGCCCCAGGTCGTTGGCCTGGCCGGCGATTTCCACTTGGTGTAGCAGCTCCGCGAGGTTTGTGGCCCGAACCGTCGCTGCAGCCGATCGAAAGGCGTGGGCTGCCATCCGGATTCCGTCAGCGTCACCCGCCTGAACTGCCGACTCCAGTGCCGTCAGGCGTTCGGTGGCGTCCTCCAGGAAGACTCCGAGGATGGTCTCGACGGTCTCTTCCATCCCGGCCTCGCGCATGGCACGGCGGAACTCGGTGAGGTTGACAGGAGTCGGGGGTGGTCGCGGCGGTTGATCCGCCGTCCGCGCTCCAGGGGTGGCGCCGCCAAGGTGTTCGACCAGTTGAATGAGCTCCTGCGGTCGGAACGGCTTCGTAAGACAGTCATCCATGCCAGCGGCTCGGTAGCGCTCCTGCTCACCGCCAATGGCGTGAGCCGTCAGTGCCACGATGGGCAGCTGGGCTGCATCCGGTCGCTGGCGGATCGCTGCGGTGGCTTCGAGCCCATCCATCTCCGGCATCTCGATGTCCATGAGGACGACGTCATAATCCGTCTGTGCGATGGCCTCGACGGCGGCCGCACCCGTGTCCACGATATCCACCGTGTGTCCGCGCCTGCGGAGGACAGCGGTCGCAACCTGCTGATTCACAACGTTGTCCTCGGCGATGAGAATGCAGAGGCGGCGGCGCGACTCCTCCAGCACATGCCGCGTGACGAGTGTGGCTGTGGGCCTGACAACGGCTCCGAGCATGACGGCCACGGCATCCAGGAGCTCATCTCCAGACACGGGCTTGGTCAGATACGCCTGAATACCGACGTCACGGCAACGCCGGCCGTCCCCGCGGCGGCCGGCGGACGTGAGCATCATGATTCGCGTATCGGCGAAGACCGGATCGTCCCGAACGGTCCGTGCGATCTCGTACCCGTCTCTGCGGGAGATCCATGCATCCATGATGAGCAGTCGGTATGGCTCACCTTGATCGGCAGCTTTCTGCAGCGCCTCGATGCCGTCGTCGACGCCCTCGACGCCGTCCACGGCCAGGCCGGCGGCTTCGAGGGTTTGCTGCACGAGCTCCCGGATGCTTGGGTTGTCGTCCAACACCAGGGCCCGCGCGCCACTCAAGGTTACCTGTGCACGCTCTGCTGCGGCCGCCTTCTCGTCGGCCGGCTCGAGGATGGCGGTAAACGTGAACTCACTGCCCTTGCCCAATTGGCTTGTGACCTCGACGTCTCCACCCATTCTTCGTGCGAGGCGCCGTGAAATCGAGAGTCCGAGTCCTGAGCCGCCGTACTTGCGTGAGGTCGAAGCATCGACCTGTGCGTACTCGTCGAAGATGGCGTCGAGCTTGTCGGCCGGAATGCCTATGCCGGTGTCGCGGACCACGAAGCGCAGCTGAGCACCTGCTGGCCGCATGCTGTCGAGCACGACCGTGACGGACACACCTCCCTCATGCGTGAACTTGACGGCATTGCCGATGAGGTTGGTGAGAATCTGCCGCAACCGGCCGGGATCACCCCGCACGGTGCGTGGCACATCTTCTGCGACATCGTAACTGATCTCTATGCCGCGTTCGAACGCCCGGACTGCAAGAAGGCGTGCCGTCGAATCAATGAGGCCAATCAAGTCAAACGCGATGTTGTCGAGCTCTACTCGCTCACCTCGGAGCCTGCTGAAGTCCAGTAGGTCGCTGGTGATGGTGAGGAGTGACTCCGCGGAGATCTGGATCAACTCCATTGACCGTCGTTGTTCGGAACTGAGCTCGGAGTCCAGCATGAGCTCGGACAGTCCCAACACCCCGTTCAGAGGGGTGCGCAGATCGTGGCTGACCTTCGCGATCAACCTCCACTCATCGAGCTTGGTCGGATCGTCAGGCATCGTCTCCAACTTCGCTGGATGACGCGGTATGGGGAACCACCGCATCGTCGGGCGTGCCTGAGAATCCCTTGCGCTCTTGCTCGCCCCAGGTGCCGACTCCACGAAGCGCCGAATACATGCCATGGAGACGCCAAAAGGAGATGAGCTGGCGATAGCCGAAGTTCTCCAATCCCGCCAGCCCAAAGAGGAGCAGGAGGTGCTTGAGACGGGGATATCGACGGAATCCGAGCTCTTCGAGGGCGACAGCTGCAATGGAGAGGACCATGCCAAACGCCAGGGCCGCCATGAAGAACCCTACGATGTATAGCGGCGCAGCAATGCCCAGCACGAGGGTCAGAATGAACGCGAAGTAGCCAGCAATCTCAATCCCGACGCCCCACGTCTCGAGCAAGAAGAAGTACGGGTAGGCAAACATGCCCACTCGTCCGTAGCGCGGATTGAGGAGCATCCGTCGATGGCGCATGAGTGTCTCGGCCATCCCCCGTTGCCAGCGATCACGCTGCCGCGCTAGCGTACGGAGGGACTCCGGGCACTCGGTCCACGCAACGGGATCCGGAACGAACCCGATTCGGTACGGGATCTTTTGCTCGCGGCAGTGGCGGTGGAGTCGGACAACCAGCTCCATGTCTTCTCCGACGGTTGCCCCAGTCGTCTGTTTTGAAGCGTAACCACCGGCGTCCACCACGACCGAGCGGCGGAAGACGCCGAACGCCCCCGAAATGATGAGCGTGGCGTCGAGTGCCGACCAACCCATCCGGCCCGCTAGAAACGACCGCAGATACTCGAGCACCTGAAACCGGGCAAATAAGTTCTTCGGAAATCCCACCTTCATCACGATGCCGTTCTCAACGACGCAACCGTTGGCGATCCGAATCACACCACCGGTTGCGACTGTCCGCGCGTCTTCTAGAAACGGCCGTACCACTCGGGTCAGTGCGTCGCGCTCGAGAAGGCTGTCGGCATCTACCGCGCAGAAGAGCGGGGTGACACAGTGATTGAGGCCAGCGTTCAGCGCATCTGCCTTACCGCCGTTTTCCTTGTCGATCACCCAGAGATTCGGGCTCCGCTGGCTCTGGTACACCTGCCAGACCCTCGCCGTCGCCAGATCCGCCGTGGGAAGCCTCGCCGCGGGCTTGAGCTCGAAGGCCTCCATCAGACGCTCGACGGTGTTGTCGCGCGACCCGTCGTTCACGAGGAGAATCTCGTATTGTGGATACTCCAAGGTTAGGAGGGACCGGACCGACGCGACACAGGTTGTGGCTTCGTTGTACGCTGGTGCGATGATCGTGACGGGGAGTGATCCCTCCGACGACAGCAATTCCGTGATGTCAAGCGACTCGAGACGTCTGATGTACTTTCGGATATCGCGAAACGCAACAATGCTCGTGAAGAGGTACACGCTGTTGAGCGTGACGAAGTACACGAGTACGACTCCGTTGAACACGAAGAGCAGAGCGATCAGGGCATCCCGCATCAAACGCCCTTTTCCGAGAGCACCTGGAGGGCAAGTGTCGCCCTCGCCCGTTCAGATTCGGCCAACTCGTAGAGGCTTTCGACTTCGCCTGCGTCCCGCAGGGCACGGGCGGCATGTAGGGCAACCCACTTTGAATCGTCCTCGCAAGCCTCTCGGAGCACTTGCATGTCTTGAGCCTGTCCGAGGCTTCCGAGTGCGGTCGCAGCCGCTGCGCGAATTACAAAGTCGGTCGATTGCGCTGCCTTGCGGACGAGTGGCAGTTGCTCCTCACGGCCAATGCGGGACAAGAGGCGCAAGACGGCCGTGACGAGCTCGCGATTCGTCTCTTCCTCGAGGATGGGTGCAGCGACATTGGCGGCATCGTAGTCGTTGAGATTGGTCAGCGCCGTGGCGACGACAGCACGCACCTCCGGCAGTCGGCGTGCGTCGGCAAGCTCGGACCGGAGCGCCGGTGCGGCACTTGGGCCGACGAACGACAGCATCGAGGCCAGAAAGTTGGGACTCCAGTTCGTGAAACGGTGAAGGTGCGAGAGAACCGGCTCCAGATAGCCCGCATGCTCTTCTCGCGCAAGTGCCCTGGCAGCGACCATCGCGACCAACGGAGACGGATCGTCCAGTGCGACGATGACCTCATTGACGTACCGAGCAAGACCGAGCTCGCCCAGTGTCTGGACGGCCCGCGCGCGCCGCTGCGGATCGCGAGCCTGCACACGTTCTGCAATGGGCGGCAGGAACGGCTGGGCCAACGTGGCGAGCCGCCGACGCTCCTCGCCGGTGACCCGCCGCGCAAATCGAAGAATGTAATCGACGCAGTAGAGTTGCTCGTCATCCGCCACCAGGTTCCACAGCGCCTCGGGCTCCGCATCGCCGGCAATCACATCGAAGATCGCGGCTTCCCACCGTGCTTCGAGATCTCGCCACCGTGCGTCTCTTCGATCATGCTGAAAGCGCAACACCACGACGGAAGCTGCGAACGCAATGGCACACAACAGCAGCATTCCGATGCCGATGGCGAGAAAGAGCAGCATCTGCTCCCCGAGACCGTAGTCAAAGGGGAGATCGCGCTGCATGAGCGCGAGAGCGCTCAGTGGCATTGCATCATCGGTTGCCGTAGGTCGTCGTCACTGTGCGTTTGCGCCAGCGCGACGGAGCAGACGGTGGACGCGAGCCAGCAGCTCGACGGGCGAGAACGGTTTTGTCACATAGTCGCTCGCCCCGAGGTCGAACGCGCGGACAATGTCCTCTTCGCGTCCCAAGCTGGTCAGCATGAGAATTGGTGTCTGGTCGTATTTCGGAGACTCACGCAAGCGCTTGAGGAGCTCGAGCCCGTCCATGGCGGGCATGCGGATATCGAGCACAAACAGCGCAACATTCCGGCCCATCGCATCGTCGAGCGCCGTGGCCCCGTTGTCATGGTGGACGACCTCGAACCCAGCACGGGCCAGCCGGTGCTTGACCAGTGCCGCGGCGACACGGTCGTCTTCGGCAACGAGAATGGTGGGCTCGGCCTCCTGCACCGGATCCTCCGGCGACAAGAGTTGTGACTGTCCCGCCGTCCTGGCGCGAATCAAGAGATGGTCAGCAGTCGCCACCGCTTCGTCCATCAGCGTCTCCGGCTCCACGGGGACGACCCCTCCCGAGAAGGTGACCTGCATCGTCGCGCCATTGGGTCGCTCGAACGGTGTGGAGTTGAATGTGTGCTGCGTCTCCTGGAGCTCGTCGACAGCATGTGCAGTGTCAGTATTAGGCATCAGCACGACGAACTCGTCTTCCTGCCACCGTACCACGATCGCGTTAGTAGGAAGCTCCTGTGCCAACCGGGCTCCAATGGCCTTGAGCATCTCGTCGTCGAGTGACAGATCGGGCACGAGCTGGCCGCCGACCGAGGCGTCGAAGTCGAGGCGCGCGATCGAGAGATCAGCGGCACCTGCACTCGCGTCGGCCAACTGCCGAGTGAAGGCCTCCGCAAACGCAGCCCGGCTGATGAGCCCGGTGACGCGGTCATGGTGGGGATCGCGCCCCACGGTGACGACCTGTTGCAGTGGCTCTTCGGCAGTCGCCCGCAGCTGGTCGGGATTGAGCGGCTTGTCGAGAACAGCGATCGCGCCGAGTCGCAAGCACTCGTCGCGCGGCTGCGGCCCAAAGAACCCGAGCACGATGATGACAGGAATGCCGGCGGCCATCGGGTCCTGCTCAAATTGCATGAGCAGCAACCGACCATCGGCATCGGGAAGCACGATATTGAGAACGATGAGTGATACGTCGCCGGCGGCAAGCGCGCTCTTGGCACCGACGGCGGACGTGGCAACCCGGACCTCGACGTTCTGGGACGCGAGCGCCGCGCTTACTGCCGTTGCTGTTTGGGGATCGTCATCGACAACGAGGACCGTCGCTGGAGTGTTTTCCACAGTCTGTTCGTCGGACATTCTCGACCCTACCCTTGTGAGTCGATCCTGCGGCGATTGGTGCGGCCGTCGTCAGCCAGCATCATACAGGAACGCCTGATTCCTGTCGACCTTTTTGGGCCGAGTCAAAACACCCATGAGCCGAATAGCGACACGGAGAAGTAGCGATACCCCTCTTGACCCGTGGCGAACGACTGGAGACCTGCATTGGAGTAGAGTGCCGAGACACCGACCTGCCGGCCTGGAGCCACATCGATTGCTCCCCGGACCAGGGTGCGGATGGTGCCGTGGAACGTTCCGTCCTTGCCAACCTTCTCGAGACCGGGAGCCAGCTCGACCGTAAGGTGGAGGGGACCACGAAACGGCCGCCACCGGCCGATCAGCTCGTTGTGGCTGTAGAGATCGGGGTCGAAGTATCCGTCTGTCAGATTCTTCTGAAATCCAAAGAGCCGCGCTCGGATCGCCCCCGCCCACGACGGTGAGATCCGACGTGTCGCCGCCAAGAATCCGGTGACCCGGCGATTGGACTCACTCCCTTGGAAGCCGGCGACCGACCCGCCTGCTTC
Organism: Gemmatimonadota bacterium; assembly: GCA_039588055.1. GTDB lineage: Bacteria > Gemmatimonadota > Gemmatimonadetes > Gemmatimonadales > GWC2-71-9 > JAOTVV01. The sequence continues at coordinate 19,999 of JBDHAN010000014.1, forward strand.
CACCAGCCAGAGGGACGCTGGTTGGGCGCGGAGGCTGATTCCCCCTTCGGTGTATGTGACGCCGTTCTCGATGAGGAGTGCGGTTGCGTCGAGCGCGGATCGATTGAATGTGAGCGTGCCGCCGACGCGATGTCGGCTTGGACTGCTCACGCGGGCGCGAAGCGCAGGCTCTATCGACGCCGCCGACCCGTTCGATCCCGATGCGCCAATTCCGGCTCCTACAATCCAGCCGGGCTCGACAAACAGCTGACCGGTGACCACGGCGCCCCACGCACTGCGGCTGTCGAAAGCCGGTACGTCCCAGTTGGCATAGCGCACATAGGTGTCCAGTCCCACCCGGTAGCGTGCACCAGGTGGAAAGTCGCCTCGGAGCACCAACGTGGCGATCGTGTTGTCATCGGAGTCGATCTCCACGATCATGCGAGGAGTGATACGGGGGTCGACCCCGAGGGCGATCGCACGGGCCTCGTCGAGGTACCCACGTTGCTCTTTCGCCTCGAGTGGAACCCGATCGAGCACCTCGCGAGCGGCGTCCGGCCTTCCCTGCCACCGAAGCGTCTGCGAGAGCCCGATGAGCAGTTCCGGACTGTCCTGATCTCGCGAAAGCGCATCACGCCACTGTTGCTCGGCGTCGATCAGGTCTCCGTGCCAAGCCACGGTGCGCGCAAACCCCTCCCAACCTCGCACGTCGGACGAGTCAGCTGCGATCAACTGACCGTAGATGGCGGTGGCAGAATCAAGCTGGTTGTCCCACGCCAGCACGAGGGCGAGTCCGAGTAACGCCTGTCGATTGCCAGGGTGCCGCTCGACCGCGACTTCGAGCGAGGCAATCGATTCCTCGAAGCGTCCTGCCCAGGCCATGACCCGGGCGCGGTCGACTCGCGCGTCGACATTTTCGGGTGAGATCGAGAGCAGTTTGTCGAACAGCGCGAGGCTCGGCGGGAAGTCGTTGTCCCACGCGTACAGCAGTGCCATGCGGTGGAGCGCCCTGATGTCCGACGAGTCGGCGGCAAGGCGCTCTCTGTACAAGCGGCGAGCCGTATCGGTGTCACCGCGATTCCACGCTTCGTCAGCGGGGTTCTGCGCCATCGCGGCACTCGCCAGCGCGATCAGGGCGAGCACAGTGAGCGTCGCTTTCCTGAAGCTGCTCATCGCGGATATCCCTCCCTGTCGATGTCCGCGAACACCTCTCGCATGGCAACGAAGCCAGGCCGAACCCGAGCGCGCCAGCGCGGCTCGTTCCACGTGGGCCATGTGAAGGCCGCTGCCTCATCGCGGCTATCTTGTGGCCATTGCCGCCACGCACCTTCGCTATCCCGCGCAGCCAGCACCACCCGAATGGCACTGACTCGTACGGTCTGGAACTTCTCTGTCGACGTCCCGGTTCCGATCAAAACCTGCCGGTCGCTGGGATCGGCGACATTGATCAGCCCCCAAGGTATACGAATCTCTATCGCACCGCTCGCCGAGTCGCGCTCCCAGGCACCGTCTGGGAAAGGTCCGGGTGGAAGCACGCCGCGATCGTAGCCGCTTGCGGCGTATTCCGTGGAATCGCGCCCAAACCGTCGGCGATTGATGACCACGCGCAAGGAATCGAAGCGACCGTCGTCCCTCTGTTTTCGCTCCATCGGAAGATTGTAGACCTGATCGAACGATCCCTCGAAGAATCCGGGAAGGTCGCTCCCGAAACTGCGCGCCACCTCAGGCAAGCTCAGCGGTGGCCGAAAGCGGACGCGGTATGGGTTGGCGTTGGGATCGGCAAGGACCCGGACTTCGCTGGAAGTTGCCACAACGACGAACTCAACCCCGGTAACAAGCCGCTTGCCACGCTTGTTGGGCCAGCGAAAGCTCCCGGCCTGGGTGTCGACTACGTCCAGCCCCACGAATACCGTGTCGAACGTGCGTCCCGACTCGGGTTCGATCAGGAGCCACAGGTTTGCCTCGTCGGTTAGCGCACGGAGGTGATCGGCATAGAGCGGGGGGACGTTGCGCCACGCCGGGAGTCGATCACGCAGGGTCTGTCCGGCCAACCGGGGCTCAGGGTCGGTCGCGATGATCCCGTACTGCTGTTCAGCGTTCAATCGCGACAGCCACATCCGGACCCGCTCGAGTGGAAGCTCCAGGTCGATCACCACCCAGTTCTTCTTGAACCACTCGTCAATCCACGCGAACAACATCCCACCGGCCATCCCCGTCTCAGCAATGAGCTGTGTCAACTCGGCGTCGACGGTCGCTTTGCCGGTTTCCGTATGTCCGCCGTGGTGCCAGCTGTTCGGCTCGAAATGCGCAATGCCGTAGCTTGCCGGGACGCCGTATTCGGCGATGACGACCGGCATCCCTGCGTGGTGTGACTTCAGTCGTCGAAGGTACTGCTCGTACCCGCCGTCCAGAGCGATGAAATCCGGGTAGTAGGGATATGCGTGATACGAGGCGAAGTAGCCGGCTTTGTATTGATCCGTTGCTCTGACCAGGCTCGGGTCCAACGAGACGACGTCGTTGTCATATTCCTTAGGGATTCGGTCGATCTCGTCACCGAGCGCCGTGCGAATGGCGAGCTCCTCCGTAACCGTTGTTTCGGTCGGATGATGCAGCGGGTCCAAAGTCGGCCAACTGGTGTAGGCGATGGGCCGCTGCGTGCGGTACGTGTCGTGTTCGTAGGCGATCATCGAATCACAAAATGCGGCAAGCCATGCTTCGGTAGCGGTACCACGGGTCATTGACAGGAATCGACCGGCATAGTCCGTGACGCGTGCGTTCACGCTGTCGTAGGCCTGAACCGCAAACGGTTCCCACTCACGACCGACGATGTATGCGAGCGTCCAGCGTGACACATCAGCCGTGTAGTATCCCGACGCGTGACCGGCGCGCCGAGGAATGTCGGCTCGCCCGTGCAGCAGATTGACGACTCGGCGGGCTTCCGTGCGAAACGCCTCGCTCCACGTGGGGTCATCGAAATCATAGTCCGGTGGGAGTCCGGTCCACACGCCGTGCACGAGCCACAGGGGGTTGCTTGGATTTGTGCGATTGTAGCGAGCCAGCGCTTGGTAAAAGTGCGGAGGGTGAATGCTGTAAACGCGAATCGCGTTTGCGCCCATGGCGCTGATTTGCGTGATCCACTCCCAATAGGTCAGTGAGTCTGGAAACTGACTCGGGTGCTTGCCGGGTAGCGCGGCTCCCAAGTTGATGCCCTTGATGTAAAATGGTGACCACCCAGAGCCGCTACGGACCTCAAAATGGCTGCTGTTCACTCGTGACCAATACTGCAGCGATACCGGCAGAACGAGGGGCGGTCGCAGTGGCGGCCTGCGGATCTGCGCGAGGTACTCACGGGCGTCGTCCCGACCCGGATCGAGCGCGAGCACCCGGTTGAAGAAGTCGCGGGCGTCGCGGTCGTTCCCGCGTTGCCAAGCAACGAGGCCGAGGCCGAACAGCGCATCGACGTCATCTGGATGGTCCGCCGCAACGCCGAGGAACCAGCCCCGTGCCTCGATCAATTGCTCCAGGCGAAGCGCCACATAGCCGAGTCCCACTCGGGACTCGAGATGAAGTGGACAGCGTTCGTGCCCGCGATCGAACGCATCGTGGGCGGCATCGATTGACCCGTCGCGATAGAGCGCCCAGCCCTCGTTGGCGTCGGGGTTAGCCGCCGCCGGGCACACCAGCTGCGCGGCACTTGGGGTCGCGACCATCAAGAGTGCAATCGCGAACGCGATGTTCTTCATGCTCCCCCCGGGGCTACCTCCGAAGTCCCCGCAGTGTAGGATCATAAGCGCAACCAGGCAATGCTGTGCTTGACACTCCTGGAGCGCAGATGGTACTTGCGGCAGAGCGGCAGCAGCTGACGGCTGAGAGCTGACAGCCGACAATGAGAGGGTGATCTGATGCGAAGGAGCAGCCTAAGCGCGGCGATCGCGATTGCGACGTCACTGACCACGATGGACTGTGCGGTGGGGCAGACAGGACCCGCGCCGGTCGAGCCCGGACTCACCGCCGTGTCCGGTATCACGGTCGGACACCATACGCTCCGTGAACGACCGACGGGGTGCACGGTGGTGCTTGTCCCGTCCGGGGCGGTGGGTGGCGTTGACGTCCGTGGTGGTGCTCCGGGCACGCGGGAGGTAGCACTCCTCGATCCAGTCAACACGGTCGAGCAGGTACACGCCGTCGTCCTCGCAGGAGGCAGCGCCTTCGGGCTCGACGCCGCGGGCGGGGTCATGCGCTTCCTGGAAGAGCGGAACGTGGGTTTTCAGGTCGGAAATGTGCGCGTGCCGATTGTGGTTGGCGCGATCCTGTTCGACCTGATGGTGGGCGAAGATCCGTCCGTCCGTCCCGATGCGGCGTGCGGGTACGTGGCAGCGGAGATGGCAACGGCTGGCCCGGTAGTCGAGGGGAGTGTCGGCGCAGGCGCAGGAGCCTCTGTCGGAAAGTTTGCCGGCCCGGGTCGCGCGATGCGGGGAGGCATTGGGTCGGCATCGGTCACGCTTCCGGACGGTCTTATCGTCGCAGCGCTCGTCGCGGTCAATCCTGTCGGGGACGTGATCGACCCCGGGACGGGCAAGATCGTCGCTGGTGTGCGCACCGAGGATGGTGCGGGCTTCGCCGACGCACGTCAGTTGATTCGCTCGGGAGTCACGATTGGCTATGCGCCAGGGCAGAACACCTCCATCGGCGTTGTCGCCACGAACGCCACGCTCACCAAGTCGCAATCGACCAAGGTTGCGCAGATGGCGCAGGACGGAGTCGCACGAGCCGTCGTGCCGGCTCATACCCCTTTGGATGGTGACACGATGTTCGCGTTGGCGGTCGGTGGCTACGAGGGCGATGCAAATGTTCTGACGATTGGGGCACTCGCCGCGGATGTGGTCACCACGGCAATCCTCCGCGCCGTGCGAGCGGCCACGAGCTTGGAGGGCCTTCCCGCCGCGGCGGACTTCTCGCCTGGCAGCCGATGAATTTCAACCTGCTCCTGCTCCTCGCGTATTCAGTGGGGCTCATGGTCGTCGGGCTCTTGATTGGGCGCCGCGTCGGCACGAGCGGCGCCTTCTTCGTGGCCGGGAGGCGCCTGGGTCCTCTGCTCGTGTTCTCGACTATCCTTGCGGCCAACATCGGCGCAGGCTCGACGGTCGGTGCCGCCGGTTTGGGATACCGGGACGGATTGAGTGCGTGGTGGTGGGTAGGGTCGGCCGGGATCGGCACTCTGGTGCTGGCGATCTGGATCGGGCCCAAGATCTGGCGAATCGCGCGCGATCACGACCTCTATACGGTTGGCGACTACCTCGAACAGCGCTACGGACGCTCCGTCCGAGCCGTCATTGCAGTCCTTCTCTGGCTCGGGACGCTCGCCATCCTTGCAGGACAGCTGATCGCCGTGGCCTGGGTGCTGAACGTGGTGGCCGGGGTGCCAAAGGTCGTCGGGTGTCTCATTGGTGGTGGGGTGATGACCATCTACTTCGCCGCCGGTGGGTTGCTCACGTCGGCGTGGGTGAACCTGGTGGAGCTGGTCGTGCTTCTCGTGGGATTTGCGATTGCCTTGCCGTGGGTGCTGGTGGATGCGGGGGGCTGGTCGGCGCTGCAGGCGGCGGCCCCGGCCGGCCAGGAGCACTATTTTGGGTTCTGGGAAGGGGGAAGATCCGGCTGGGTCTATCTGGCCTTGCTGGCGCCCGCGTTCATCGTCTCCCCGGGGTTGCTCCAGAAGGTCTATGGTGCTCGCGATGAGCGGACTGTGCGACTGGGTGTCGGCCTGAGTGGTGCGGCACTGCTCGTTTTCGCGTTCTTTCCTCCGCTCCTCGGCATGCTTGCGCGGGTGTATGACACCGGGCTCGCGAACCCCGAGTTGGCGCTTCCAACGGTCCTGATGGCGGGACTGCCTGCAGCCCTGGGCGGTATTGGGCTCGCGGCCGTGTTTTCAGCGGAGTTGAGCTCGGCGGATGCGATCCTGTTCATGCTGTCCACGTCCTTGTCTGAGGACTTGTATCGTCGCTTTGTGCGGCCCAATGCGAGTGATAGGGCCGTGCTGCGGGTCGCTCGGGGCGCCGCTGTTGGCGGCGGTGCACTGGGAGTCGCCCTCGCAATCGTGTTGCCGTCGGTCATCGGATCGCTCAGCGTCTTCTACTCGCTGTTGGGGGTGAGCCTTTTCGTGCCTGTCGTGGCCGGGCTGTACACGCGGCGACCGGGGGTTCCGGAAGCCATGGCTGCTATTTGTGGTGGAGTGGTAGTCGCCATCGTGCTGCGACTCTCGGGCGTGCCGGTCGCTGGATTCTGGAACGTGTATTCCTGGGGACTGCTGGTGTCCGGAGCTCTCTTTGCGGCCGTATTCGTCGTCTTGCGAGCCCGAGCCCGGGGTACGCCGGATTCCCCTGCCTCTTGACCGCCCTTCCTGCCGCGGTGTAGCATTGGAGTCCATGACGCGCACGACTTTCTTCTCGGGTAATGGCTGGTGGGCCTGGTGGTGGCGCCGACCCCTGGGAGTGGTGCGCACGCTCCGGAGTCTGATCGGGTAGAACGAGAGACCCTCCGGACAATTAAGGCGACGGGCGCGCCGATCCCTCGATGGGAAGCGCGCCCGTCGCCGTTTGCGTCAAAACGGACCATCCATCTTTGGGTGAGGTCGAAAGAACGAGCAGATGTTCGCGAACACACCACAGCCGACGTTGGACGAAGCGCAGGCCGCGCCGCCTGGGGTCGTGGTCCCAGTGTACCGGGCATTCCCGGCCGATACCGAGACCCCGATTTCGGCATTCCTCAAACTCCGGCGTGGAGGCGCGGCGTGTCTTCTCGAAAGCGCCGAGCACGATGGACGACTGGGGCGATACTCCTTCATCGGGGTCCGTCCCGACGCCATCCTGCGGGCCGATCTCGACCGAGGTACCGTCGAGACAGAGAGTGGTCTTCGTGACTACGAGGGCGATCCGTTGGAGGCGATCCGCCAACTCGTAGGTGATGCGGGGGTGTATGAGGATGCTCGCGCTGACCTTCCGGGATTCGTCGGAGGTGCTGTCGGCATACTGGGATACGACCTCGTCCGGTTTCTCGAGCGCCTTCCAAGCACCCTCGGGGAGGATCGCCCGTTTCCGGTAGCACTTCTCGCTCGGTACCGCACGATGGTCGTGTTCGACCACCTGCAGCAGCGCCTTCTCGTGGTGTCGGTCATTCCACCCGACGTGCCGCGCGAAGACGGGTACCACCGAGCCGCGGCCCGCGTAGACGAAGTGATTGCCACACTCCGTCGATCGCCGACCCCTCCACCCCTGGACGTAACGGAGTTTCCGGACGCGATCGAAGACCTCCTCGCGGCTGCAGACAAGTCACCGGACGACGCACGGTTTCTCGAGGCGGTAGCGCAAGCCCGGGAGTACATCCTTGCAGGTGATGCCATTCAAGTCGTGTTGAGTCGACGGCTCACGCTGCCAGTGAGCGGTGATCCGTTTCGATTGTACCGCACGCTCCGGATGTTAAGCCCCAGTCCGTACATGTTCTTTCTCGAGTTTCCGGAGATCGCGCTCGTCGGCGCGAGCCCCGAGATGCTGCTGCGCACGGCCGGAGACGTGGCACAAGTCTCGCCGATCGCCGGCACCCGGCCGCGCAGTAGCGACCCCGACACAGATGCCGCACTGGAGCACGAGTTGGCTGCCGATCCTAAAGAGCGATCGGAGCACGTGATGCTCGTCGATCTCGGACGCAATGATCTCGGTCGGGTGTGCCAAGCAGGTAGCGTTCACGTGCAATCGCTGATGCAGGTCGAGCGGTTCAGTCATGTGATGCATCTCGTGTCGACCGTGACTGGACGACTGCGACCTGAGCTTGGCGCGCTCGATGCTCTGCGCTCGTGTTTCCCTGCTGGGACGGTGTCGGGTGCTCCAAAGATCCGCGCGATGGAGATCATCGAGGAATTGGAGGCAGCCCGTCGCGGACCCTATGCGGGTGCGGTGGGATACGTGGGGTTCGGGGCGAAGAGCCTTGACACCTGCATTGCCATCCGGACGATCGTGGTGCGCGGACGAGAAGCGCTTGTCCAAGTCGGGGCGGGCATCGTCGCCGATTCCAAACCAGAGCGTGAGCTTGACGAGACGACGGCGAAGGCACGAGCGCTCCTTTCGGCAATTGCACTGGCTGGAACGGACAGGCGTACGATGAGTGCGGGGGGTCGATCATGATTCTTGTGATCGACAACTACGACTCGTTCACCTACAACTTGGTGCAGGCTCTTCAAGTCCTTGGTGCAACGGTCGACGTGCACCGCAACGATGTGGTGACAGGCAGTGACGTGCTTGCAATGCGGCCAGCTGGGCTGGTGGTCTCGCCTGGACCGTGTGGCCCCAACGAGTCCGGCAATACGCCGGCAATCGTTCGGGATGTGGCTGCGGCAGAGATTCCCGTGTTGGGCGTGTGCCTTGGTCATCAGGTGATCGGGGCGGTATACGGTGCAGCCGTTGAGCGAGCGCCGCAGCCCATGCACGGCAAGACTGCACAGGTCGAGCACGACTCGGCGGGCGTCTTCACCAACGTTCCGAATCCCGTGGAGGTTGGCCTGTATCACTCGCTCGCGGTCGTTGAAGACACGATCCCGCCAGAGCTCGAGCTGACCGCAAAGAGCGCCAACGGTGTGGTAATGGGAGTCAGGCATCGTACCCTGCCGGTCGAGGGAGTGCAGTTCCATCCCGAGTCGATCCTGACACCCGATGGCGAAACCGTGCTCGCCAACTTTCTTCGCCTGGCTACCCACCCCACGGCCGGCTGGCACGCTCTCAAGCGCCGCGCCACGAAGGGTTCGGAGAACACAGCATGACGAGGCAGATGGGATTCCAATTTCGCGACGCGCTCGCGCAACTGGCCGCTGGCGAGACGCTGTCACGTGATGTGGCAGCGTCCGCGATGGCAACGATCATGGACGGTCAGGCAACGCCCGCCCAAATCGGTGCATTTCTCCTAGGGCTCCGATCGAAGGGCGAGACGGTCGACGAGATTACCGGCTGCGCGGAGGCTATCCGGAGTCGTGCGCTGCCCGTGCCGCACAGCTATGAGCGGCTGGTGGATACGTGCGGCACCGGGGGTGACGGAGCGTCGACCTTCAACATCTCGACGACGGCTGCGTTCATTGTTGCAGGTGCGGGCCAGAAGGTTGCCAAACATGGTAACCGCGCCATCTCCAGTCAGACCGGGTCGGCTGATGTGCTCGAAGCGCTCGGCGTCCAGATCGACATGGCTGGGCCGGAAGTGGTCGGCGCCCTGGATGAGGTCGGTATCACGTTTCTCTTCGCGCCGACTTTTCACTCGGCGATGCGGCACGCGGCGCCGATCAGGCGGGAGTTGGCTGTTCGCACCGTGTTCAACGTCTTGGGGCCCCTGTGTAATCCCGCAGGTGCCACGGCTCAGATCGTTGGTGTGTTCGACCCGAACCTCGCGCCCGTGATCGCCGAGGTGCTCGGCAATCTCGGAGTCGAACGGGCCGTTGTCGTGCACGGCAGTGACGGACTCGACGAGTTGACCATCACGGGCCCAAGTCGAGTGGCGGAGTGGACCGGCCACAGTGTGATCGAGTACGCGATCTCGCCGGAAGACATGGGCTTGAGCACGAAACCCGGTGAGAGCCTGAAAGGCGCCGATGCCGAAACGAACGCCCGGATTCTGCGGGCCGTGTTGGAAGGTGAGCCGGGCGGCCCGCGCGACGTTGCGCTCCTCAACGCGGGGGCGGCGTTGATGGTGGCGGGTGCTGCAGAAGACATGCGGGAAGGTGTGACGCGTGCAATGACGAGCGTGGATTCTGGAGCGGCTCTCACGCGACTCGACGCACTCCTCGAGTACTCGGAGCGACTGCGCGTGCGCGAAGGGGGCAGGCGAGCACAGCAGGACGTGGTACAGGGAGGAATTCCTGGGTGGGGGCAACGCCAGTAGTGGGTTACCTCATGGTAAAGGCGAGAGCCGTCCGGGAACGGCGACTGGCTGACATCGATGCGCCCAACCGCATGGCCGAACTCGAGCGTCGTGATTTCCTTGACACATCCCCAGCGACGTTCGCGGACGACGTCCGGGCTGGTGACATGGTCACCGTGATCGCTGAGTTCAAACGGCGGAGCCCGTCAGGAGGAGCCATCGCTGTTGACGAGGACATCGTCGCTAGCGTCCAGCTCTACCAATCGGCTGGAGCGAGGGCGGTTTCTGTGCTGACCGATGCCCAGGACTTCGGGGGGTCGCTTGACGATCTTGCCGCCGCGGCTGCTACAGTCACGGTACCGGTGCTGCGAAAAGACTTCCTCGTCGATGAGCTGGATCTCTATGAGGCGAAGGCTGCTGGCGCGGCCGCCGTACTGCTCATTGTGCGCATGCTCGAGCGCCGTGAGATCGAACATCTGCTGGGTGTCGCTCACCACCTGGGCCTGAACGCTCTGGTTGAGGTTCATGACGAATCGGACCTCGACACAGCACTGGGTTGCGGCGCGACGTTCTTGGGCATCAACAACCGTGATCTCGAGCTACTGACCACTGATGTCGGCGTCACGGAGCGACTCGCACGGTTGGTCCCGTCCGACGTCTCAATCGTGAGCGAAAGTGGTATCCGCACGGCGGTCGATGTCGCCCGTGTCCGTGACGCCGGAGCGCACGGAGTGTTGGTCGGTGAATCGCTGATGCGGCTCGACCGGCAGGCGCGGCGGGTGTTGACCAAGGAACTCGCGAGCGTGCCGCGATGACCGGTTTCAAGCGCACACGGGTCAAGATCTGTGGTGTCACGAGCGCCACCGACGCACAGCTTGCCGTCCGGCACGGCGCCGACGCAATCGGTGTGGTGTTTGCCGAGAGCCCTCGGCGGGTCGCGCCTGACATTGCGGCCGACATTCTTCGCAGGGTGCAGCCGTTCGTGAGCCGTGTCGGCGTGTTCGCGGATCAGCCGGTCGATACCGTTCGCGACGCGGTCGCGCAATGTCCGATCGATCGGGTCCAGCTCTCCGGAAACGAGCCTGCTGGAGTCGCTCGCGCGCTCGACATGCCATTGATAAAGGCAGTGCACGTGAACGCTGCGGAAGACATCGAACGACATGCGTCGTATCCAGCGCAGTGGTTCCTACTGGACGCACCGGCAGTAGAAGGGCGCATGGGAGGCACGGGCGAACGCTTCGGGTGGAACGAGGTGCGCGACCTGCCGTGGCATCGGGACCGAGTGATCGTGGCCGGTGGGCTCACGCCGGACAATGTGGGCGATGTCGTTGCACAACTCCGGCCTGCGGCGGTGGACGTGTCCTCGGGTGTCGAGCTCGAGCCAGGGATCAAGGATCCGGAAAAGGTGGCGGCATTTCTTGCGGCAGTTCGTGAGGCTGACGCACGACAGCGTCACAGTGGGGCAAACGACTGATGGCGGACGTTGGACACAATGGACGCTTTGGCGATTTCGGCGGGCGCTACGTGCCGGAGACGCTCGTGCCCGCGCTGGACGGGCTGACCGACGCCTTCGAGCGCCTGTGGCAAGATCGAGCATTTCGCGATGAACTGAATGACCTGCTGGCCACCTATGTTGGGCGACCCACGCCACTCTATCGGGCGCGGCGTCTGTCAGAAGAGGCCGGCGGGGCAACCATCTACCTCAAGCGGGAAGATCTCGCTCACACGGGAAGCCACAAGCTTAACAATGCCCTCGGGCAAGCACTTCTCGCCCGAGCACTCGGCAAGACGCGGCTCATTGCCGAAACAGGTGCGGGACAACACGGCGTTGCAACGGCCACGGCTGCGGCACTCGTTGGACTCCCATGCCAGGTGTACATGGGAACAATCGACATGGAACGTCAGCGACTCAATGTGCTCCGCATGAAGCTCCTGGGCACGGAAGTCCTTCCGGTCGCGAGTGGGTCGAAGACGCTCAAGGAGGCCACGAGTGAGGCGATCCGCGACTGGATGGGGTCGCATGTTGACACGCACTATGTGATCGGGTCTGCAGTGGGACCGCATCCGTTCCCGGTCATGGTGCGCACGCTTCAGAGCGTCATAGGGCGCGAGGCCCGCACGCAGATCATGGCGGCCGAAGGCCGTCTTCCTGACGGACTGGTGGCGTGCGTTGGTGGGGGAAGCAATGCCATTGGGCTGTTTCACTCGTTCGTCGGTGATGGCGTGCCGATGGTCGGCGTCGAGGCGGCCGGCGAGGGACTCGAGAGCGGGCGGCACGCGGCTTCGCTGGTGGCAGGAACGCCAGGAGTCTTACACGGCTCATACTCTCTCGTTCTTCAGAACGAAGACGGGCAAATCGGTGCGACGCATTCACTTGCGGCAGGACTCGACTATCCCGGCGTGGGACCTGAGCACGCGTGGCTTCAGTCGCAGGGGCTGGCGCGGTACGAGGCTGTGTCAGACGACGAAGCGCTAGAGGGATATGCGGCGCTTGCACGTCTCGAGGGAATCATCCCCGCATTGGAGTCAAGCCACGCCATTGCCTTCGCGCTCTCGTGGGGGCGCAAGCTCGGTCCTGGACGCGTGCTCCTCGTTAACCTGTCGGGCCGGGGCGACAAGGACCTGACGGAGCACGGTCCAGTTGGAGGCACGGCGTGATGTCGCAGCGGGCGCTTGGCCAAGCGTTCGACCGGTGTCGCAGCGAGGGACGCGCGGCCTTGATCGCCTATCTTGCCGCTGGCGACCCGAACCCGGCTGTGACGGTGGATCTCGCGCGCGCAGCGGTACGCGGTGGAGCCGACATTCTCGAACTGGGCATTCCGTTCAGCGATCCACTCGCAGACGGGCCGATCATACGGGCGGCCTATGCGCGGGCGTTGGCATCGGGAACGACGGTCCGCGCCGTACTTGAATCGGTGTCGGCCATCACGGCAGGAGAACGAGTGCCACTGGTGCTCATGACCTCGTGGAACCCAATTCTGGCATACGGTTCCGAGCGCTTCTGCGATGATGCATTCGCCGCCGGAGCTGCGGGTGTGCTTGTTCCGGACCTTCTGCCTGAAGATGCGGCATCCTTTGTCGTACACGCGCAGTCGAAGGGTCTCGACACAGTGTTCCTGGCTGCCCCGGGAACGTCGGCGAGCCGGCTCGCCGCTGCAGGGCGCGCATCAACTGGCTTTCTCTACCTCATTAGCCGTCGAGGAGTCACCGGACCTGACGGTGGGGTCGGCACGGAATTGGAGGTGGAGGTCGCCCGTGCGCGGAGCGCCTGCGACGCGCCTATCGCGGTGGGATTCGGCGTGTCGACGGCAGAGGATGCCGCCCGGGTCGCAGCGTGCGCCGACGGGGTGATCGTCGGCAGCGCCATCATAAAGGAGGCGGCATCGGTATTCTCGGCGAAATCCCAAGTGACCCATTCCGCGGAGACAATAGCTGAAGCGGCCGACCACGTTGAGCGACTGGTAGAGACGCTCTTGGAAGGTGTCGTGTCGGTCCGCAAACTGGAGCAGAACCGCACATGATCGTCATCATGGATACAAAAGCCTCCGACGCCCAAGTTGCGGACGTGGTGCATCGGCTCACGGAAGCCGGATGCCTCGTGCGGCGTTCCGGAATGGAGCGGATCATCCTCGGCGTGTCAGGGGCGGGGTTCGAGCCGGCGCCAGCACTCGTCGAGGGGCTTGCGGGTATCGCAGATGTCTCGACGACGGAGGATGGCTGCCATCTCGTGAGCCGGAACTTCTCCCCGAAGAACAGTGAGATCGAGTTGGGTCAGGGGGTGACGATCGGGGGCCGCGAACTCGTGGTGATTGCGGGGCCCTGTTCGGTCAAGGATCAGGACACGCTCTATCGGATCGCGGAAGCCGTGGCAAGGATTGGCGCGCGCATTCTTCGGGGTGGCGCATACAAGCCACGGACCAGCCCATACAGTTTTCAGGGCGTCGGTGAGGAAGGGTTGTACCTCCTCCGCGCAGCCGCAGACGCACATCAACTCCTCGTCGTGTCGGAAGTGATGGAACCGTCTCAAATCCACCTTGCAGCCCACTACTGTGACATTCTGCAGGTCGGTGCGCGAAACATGCAGAACTTCCCGTTATTGCGGGAACTGGGTCGGGCGCGACGACCAGTGCTGCTCAAGCGAGGACCGGCCGCGACCATCGACGAATTGCTCGCGGCCGCCGAGTACCTGGCTGCCTGCGGGAACGTCGACATTCTCCTGTGCGAACGTGGCATCCGTACGTTTGAAACGGCAACGCGCAACACCATGGACTTGAATGCCGTTCCTGCGCTGAACGCTCGCACGCACTTGCCGGTCGTCGTCGATCCAAGCCACGGAACCGGATGGAAGAACTATGTCACACCCATGGCTCGGGCTGCAGTTGCAGCTGGTGCCGACGCCGTCATGGTGGAAGTCGACGTGGATCCCGACACGGCATTGTCCGACGGTGCACAGACGTTGGATGTCGAGCAGTTTGCCCGTTTGATGGATCAGCTCAGGCGGGTTGCTGAAGCCGTGGATCGAACGCTCAGGTAGCCGAGTTATCCGGCGCGTCGGACGACCAGAGTTGCCGGCGTAAGGCATCGAGCTCCTTTCGTGCGGCAGCGGCGGCGGGGTGCTCTCCAAAGCGCTCGACGATACGAGCGAGCTCAGGAATAGCCCGATTTGGGGCATCCAACTTGTCACGATAGAGCTCAACGAGTTCCTGCGTCACGACCAGCTCGCGTCCGGCATCGATATCGGCATCGGACCGTGCCCGCCTGAGCCATTGCGCCGCCTCGTGGAAAGCCTTCAGTTGATCGCGGTAGATGCGCGCGATGCGTATGTACGGCTCCGGGTCCTGGCCAAACTGAAGGACCGCATTTTCGTAGGCGTGAATAGCCTCCCGGTAGGCGCCGCGCGCTTCGAGGGATTGCGCGTAGGAATACTCGCGCTTCTCTGGCGTAGTTCTCCCCGACGGATGGTAGATCTGCTGAAAGACTCTGCCCATCCCTCGTCCGGAAGCCAGCGTCATGTAGTACACGGCCACCCCGGCGCCGATCGCGCCAATTCGGAGAAGTATCATCACGCCTCCAGAGGCGCCCGCGATTGACCCGGCCATACTCGACGCCGCGAGGGCGATAATGGTGACTACCAGCGCCCATGTGAACGCCTTGATCTTGGTGGCCCGCTCGCTTGCATCCACGTCCTTGAGCTTGCGTGGCGGTCGCGGACCATACCGTCGATGTATGGGCTTGATGGGAGTGGCACCGTCATCGTGATCAGCGATATCGCGCGAGTCGTTGGGTGGCATGTCCGCAGTCACACGATGGATCCCTTCATCATGTCCCCACCGGTTCCAGTCGTGCTGTAAAATGACGCAGCACGGGGGCTTCGTGCGTGATGCGCAGCCCGCCGATGCTCTCACGAGCCGCATGGAGTGATGCGCACACTTCAGCTACGTAATCGAGATGACTCTTGGTATAGACTCGGCGAGGTACCGCAAGCCTCACGAGCTCGAGCTCCGGCCATTCGCCATTCACTTCGAACATCAACCCACCAATTTCGACTCCTCGAATCCCACCCTCGAGATAAAGTGCACACGTGAGCGCCTGTGCTGGGAACTGCTCTTGGGGAAGGTGAGGTAGGAACCGTCGAGCATCGAGATAGACGGCGTGTCCTCCAACGGGAAGGACGATCGGCACGTTGGCGCTTTCCAGCTTGTCGGCAAACGCCTTCACCTGGCCAATCCGGTGAGCGAGGTAGCGCTCGTCGAGGACCTCTTCCAACCCCTGAGCGATGGCTTCGAGATCGCGCCCGGCCAGTCCGCCGTAGGTCGGGAAACCCTCAATGAGGATCAGCATATTGGTGATCCGTTCAGCCAACTCGTCGTCGTTGAGGGCGAGAAATCCGCCGATGTTCACGAGTCCGTCCTTCTTGGCCGACATCGTGCATCCGTCTGCGAGGCTGAAGAACTGCCGCGCAAGATCGGTGATGTCTACCTCGAGGGCACTGCGCACCTTGTTGAAGTAGGCGTTTTCCGCGAAGCGGCACGCATCATAGAAGAAGGGAATGCGTTGCCGTTGACACCACTCAGAAACGCGTTCGGCGTTCTCCAGGCTTACGGGTTGACCGCCCCCTGAATTGTTGGTGATCGTAAGAAGGACAAAAGGAATCCGCTCGCGACCGACGTCGGCAAGGACGCGATCCAATTTTACCATGTCCATGTTCCCTTTTTACCACACGTTCTTGATTGGGTCG
This sequence comes from Gemmatimonadota bacterium, assembly GCA_039588055.1. Classification (GTDB taxonomy): domain Bacteria; phylum Gemmatimonadota; class Gemmatimonadetes; order Gemmatimonadales; family GWC2-71-9; genus JAOTVV01. Next base: position 36,107 of record JBDHAN010000014.1, read on the forward strand.
TATGCGTCGTCGATGACACAATCAACGGCGACGCCACTGTTGTGCTCGATGTTCGCCCTGGTGGTATCAAAGTGGATGTTGTTGGGAACGTGATCTCCGTCGTTCACCAGTGCTGTGAAGAGCAAGTTTTCGGCGACGCGACCCTGATGCGTAGGGATAATGTGTCGGTATCCGGTGATGCGCTGGATCGTCTTTTCGAAGCGGAAGTAGTTTCGGCTGCCCGCATACGACTCATCCCCCAGCATGAGCGCGGCCCACTGATGGTCCGACATTGCCGATGTTCCAGAGTCGGTGAGGAGATCAATGGTGATGAGATGCGCGGGGATGTGAAAGACGTTGTAGCCGGATTCCTGGAGTGCAGATGCGCGCTGGTCGCGCGTAGTAAAGGGAATCGACTCGACGGATTTGATCTTGAACGGCTCCATCTGAACCCACCGACGGTTGCGGGAGAGGATGAACATCGTTGCTATTGAAAGATACGGCGGCGTGAGGAGAGTCACGAGTTTGCGTGGTGCAGGTTCGCCGCAGTGGTGGCGTGGGCTAGATTTGCGAGAAGAGTCATCGCACGCGGGACGCTTCCGCGTGGTCGATGGAGAGAGGAGAGAAGTCTGAATGGTGGACCCGGGAGTAGCCCTCGCGGTATTCGCCACATTCGTGGTACTGCTGGGAGTGCTGTTGTGGCCGCGTAAGGGGATCGCGGCACGGATTTCGAGGATGCTGCGTCTCACCTCCCGTGTCCGCGTCGAGGATGCACTCAAGCATCTCCATGATCTGGACTACCGCGGTCAGCAGGGCACGCTCGACAGCGTCGCCGGAGCGCTGGAGATCGGTAGAGGCAAGGCGGTGGATGTTGTTGCGCAACTCGAGGGCCTCAGGCTCGTGCAGCCGGAGGGCCAGGAACTCTCCCTCACCGAGCTTGGACGAGCGGAGGCCCGCCGCATTCTCAGAAGCCACCGGCTGTGGGAACGGTATCTCGCCGATCGCACCAGTGTGGCTCCGGTCGACTGGCACGAGGAGGCCGAGCAGCGCGAGCACACGACGCCCCTGGGAAAGGTCGAACGGCTGTCGGCCTCTATGGGTCACCCGGTCTACGACCCCCACGGCGATCCCATTCCGACGGCGTCGGGGCGACTACCCCCTCGGACCGGCGTGGCCGTTGCAGCGCTCGACCCGGGCGAAACCGCGTCGATCGTCCATCTCGAGGACGAGCCCCGCGAGGTGTATGAGCGTCTGGTCGCACATGGGTTGGCACTCGGCACGGCGGTCCAACTCGTCGAGGTGACACCTACCAATGTCCGTCTCTTGGCTGACGGAGAAGAGCACGACCTCGAGCCGGTCGTCGCCGCCAACATCACTGTTGCCCGAAAAGGTCCTGACCGAACCGCGCCCGCGGTTGCCCAGGCGTCGTTGTCGGACTTGCAGCCCGGTGAATCGGGGGTAGTGCGGGATATCGCTCCCACCTGTCCGGGACCGCAACGCCGGCGTCTGCTCGACCTCGGGCTGGTTCCGGGGACACCGGTTCGCGCTGAGCTCCGTGGGGCCATTCAGGGCGCGGTTGCCTACCGGATCCGGGACGCGTTGATCGCGCTCCGTCGGGATCAGGCAACCATGGTGCGGATGGAGCCGGGCGCCGGTTCGACATCCGTCGAAACCGTATGACGGCCATCGACCCGTGTGCCGGGTGCGGGGTATCTCGAGCACAAGCGCTCGTCCAATTGGGCGTGAGCCCGGATGAATGGGACTTCCTGGTCGCTCTCGCCGGCAATCCAAACACCGGAAAGAGTACTGTCTTCAACGCCCTCACCGGCCTTCGGCAGCATACGGGCAACTGGCCTGGGAAGACCGTCGCGCGGGCAGAGGGTGGATTCGAGCTCGCCGACAAGCGAGTGAAGCTGATTGACCTGCCAGGCACGTATTCGCTGCAGGCTGGGAGCGCAGACGAAGAAGTCGCACGTGA
>JBDHAN010000015.1:0-32450 GCA_039588055.1 Gemmatimonadota bacterium
GGCGGGAGCTCGTCGCGCGGCTCGGGCTGACGGACCATCGTCGGCGCACCATGCGATTGCGACCATCGCTCGTGTGCGCCGGATGCCGTGTCCTGGGCGTGCTCGTCTCGTCAGGTACCGTTGCGCTGGCGCAAGAACCTCCGCGGGACAGCCTTCCACCGGACTCACTCGCTCCCGTCGTCCTCGAGCCGTTGACGGTCACCGTTACGCGTGGTGTGGCGCCGCTGGGGTCGACACCTCAGGCGGTTACGACACTCACCCATTCGACCATGACCCTCGGGCGCGCCACCGATGGATTGGCGGAGGCACTGTTCACGGTGCCGGGGGTGTACGTGGCCGACCGGTACAATGATGCGCTGGATGAGCGCGTCACGATCCGCGGTTTCGGGGCGAGGTCAGCGTTCGGTGTGCGTGGGGTCAAGGTGTTGTTGGATGGCATTCCGCAGACGCTGCCCGACGGACAGGGGCAACTCACCAATATCGACCTGCAGGACGTGGCACGAGTCGAGATTCTGCGTGGTGCGTCCTCGAGTCTCTATGGCAACGCGTCGGGAGGTGTCATCAGCGTGTGGTCCGGCACAGAGCAGCCCGAGCAATTCCGCAGCCGGCTCCGGCTGAGCAGTGGATCGTTTGCCTTTCGCAAGGCCGGGGTAGTCATTGAGGCTCCGTTGGGGGCCGGCGCGGCATTTGCCTCGGCATCGTGGACCACCAACAGCGGCTTTCGACGGCATTCCGCGTCGGAGATGCGGCGCGCCTCGGTACGAATGCGCCAGCCGGTTGGGGAGCGCACGCACGTGAGTGTGGTGGTGCATGCCGCGCACAGTCCGGAGGCCCTGAACCCGGGGTCCCTGACGAGAAGCGAGCTAGACTTGCTTCCCTCGCAGGCGGCGCCACGCAATCTCGCGGTCGATGCGTCGAAAGTGGTGTGGCAAGGGCAGGGGGGTGTCGCCGTCACACGCCGGAGCGACAAGGCCACCTATGACCTGGCCGTCTTCGGCCTGCGACGGGACATCGATAATCGCCTCACGTTCGGAGTCATCGACCTGGGACGGTGGGCAGTCGGGGTGCGAGCCGTCGGCACGTGGCGACTCGATCACGTGCCGCTCGTGCCGGTGGTGACCGTGGGATTGGACGCGCAGCAGCAGCGTGACGACCGGATGAACCGATCGCTCGCCGGTGCGGAGACGACGTTGCGCCAGTACGAACGCGTGAGCGAAGTCGGACCGTTTCTGCAGGCGGCGCTCGCGCTTGGACCGGACGTAACGCTCTCGGCTGGTGCTCGGTTCGATGCGGTGGGATTCCGGGTCGACGACCGCCTGTTCTCGGATGGCGACCAGTCGGGCGGGCGGACGATGCAGGCCGTCTCGGGTACGGCCGGAGTCGTCGCCCGACTGTGGGACTACGCCACCCCGTGGATCAACGTTAGCTCAGCGTTCGAGACGCCCACCACCACGGAGCTTGTGAATCGACCCGACGGAGGGGGAGGACTCAATCCGGTACTCGAGCCGCAACGTGCGCGCAGCGTCGAGCTCGGCGTGCGTGGGCGGGCGAACCGTGTGGTGCGGTATGAGCTGGTTGGATATCACGTCGCCGTGAGCAATGCGCTCATCCCGTTCGAAGATCCTGTGCAGCCCGGCCGACGGTTCTTTCGCAACGCGGCGTCCATTCGGAGCCGGGGCATTGAGCTCGGGGTGGATGCGGTCGGGTCGCTCGTCGCGGTGGCGGCGGCGTACACGTGGTCGGACAACACCTACGTCACCTATCGCGCGGAGGCCGACACGCTGGATGGCAACACTGTGCCGGGTGTGCCGCACAGTCGACTCCAGGTGGTCGTACGTGGTGGCCGCCCTCGCGGCGGTGTCTGGGGTGTTCTGGAACAGACGTTTACGTCGGCCTATCACGTCGACGATGCCAACACCGAGGAAGTCGGCGCATCGTGGGTGACGACGGTTCGGGCGGGATGGCGTGGAGTGCTGGGTCGAGTCGAGGCCGGACCCTTTCTGGCAATGCTCAATGTGTTCGACCGCGCCTACAGCGGCTCGGTCGTCGTGAATGCGAGCGGGCGCCGCTACTATGAGCCGGCGCCAGGTCGACACGTGCTCGTTGGAGCGGAAGTGCGGTTCTAGGGCTGGAGCCGAGCGAAGAAGCTCGTTTGCTCGAAGATGCGCTGCGCGATGTCCGACCCATACCGGAGCCGCTCTGCATCCAGGGGATCGAGCGCCGTCGAGTCGGTCTGTTCTTCCGCCAGGAACTGCGCGTAGGTCGCATACAACAGGGCGTAGAGCGAAAGGATTCCCTCTGAGGGCTCGTCCACCCATCCCTGTGGTCGCGGTCGAGCGGCGGCCTCAACATGGTAGTGGTCGAACAGGAGCGCTTCCGTGCGGGCCTGGTCGACCCAACTCAGAGTCCCCATCCATTTGATGTTGTCCGAATCCTCGATGGGCTCGGGCATCAACTTGCGAACGATCCCCTGACCCAGCAGGTACGGAGTGAGCCCCAACCGGTCGGCGTAGTTTCCGGTCGTGCGTGAGAAGTAGACCGGTCGCTTACCGATGTTGTCTTGGATGAGCTGCAACGTCACGAGGTCAGTGCGGCGGAGCACCTGTGGCTCGAGCGTAATGCTCACTCCCCCTGCCTGAAACACACTCCGCTCCTGGATACGGAAGATGGGAGGAAGTGCGTCGATCTCCTCGTAACTGATGGACAGCGCCTCGGTGGTCGGTGCGGTCCACTCCTGGTCGCGATATGGCTCGATAGCCGTTGCGGTGTCAAACGGGAACACGCTCCGTCGCTTGAGCTGTCGGGCATGCCACAGGGTGTTCATGAGCGACGTGTTGGCGATCAGCACGTCCTGCCGAACGCCTTCGACTTCCTGCATGTACCAGAGCGGAAACGTGTCGTTGTCGCCGGTCGCAATCACGATCCCGTAGGGCTCGACGGACTGAAGCAGGTCCCAAGCAAAATCGCGGGGCAGGGTCTCACCGGCCCGCGATGCCGTTTGGCTGTTGGCCCAGAGCGGCACGAGGGCGATGGCCAGGACCGGAGCGGCCACCTGCCAGGCCTGCCGCTCTCCAAACCGATCCCGGAACACGGTGGCAAAGGCGTGCAGGACCGTCCCGAGTCCGACCGCCACCCAGACGCCCCACAGTTGGAACGAGGCGATGAAGAAGTAATCGCGCTCTCGCACCTCTCGGAGCAGGTTCTCTCCGCTGCGGATCGAAAAGCCGTACTTGAAATCGAGGTAGAACACGAGCAGCACGATGACCGTGAACATGAGCGAGATCATCGCCACCGATCCGCGGCGGTCGCGTTGCCACTGCCACACGGCGCCGATGAGGCCCAGCCCACCGAAGAGGAATGCGAACGCCTTCCGCAACGGGGTATCCAGGTCGTGGGCGAACTGCCATACGAAATATTGGAGGTAGTTGGCGTACTGCCAGTAGAGATCGGCCTGCCTCGGAATGAGCGGCCCCTTTTGATACTGGTCGCGTCGCAGCACGGCCAGCAGCGCTTCCCAGGTCGTGGGCTCACCTTCGTTGATGGCCGGATAAAACCCGGCCCGAATTGGGAGCACCAGCCACACGCTCACCCCGACTGCCACGACGAGCAGGCCGGCAACCCAGACGCGCCAGCGCAGAATGGCGCGCGGGTCCGTGTACAGCACGTACACCAAGACCGCCGGTCCCGCGAGCAGTCCCATGAGGTGGTTGGTCGCGCTCAGGGCCGTGACGTAGATGATGAGGATGAGCCAGTGATCGCGCCGTTCGCCCGGGGGCTCGTCCCCCCAATGCACCGCGAGCCACAGCACAAGTGCGATCGACAGCAGGCTCACCGTGTAGACCTTCGCGTTGACGACCGACTGGTTCCACACGGTGAACGACGTGGCGCCGACCAGGACTCCGGCAGCGGCGGCGGCCAGTCGCGCCCAGCGCGGCTCGGCAATGATGTTGCGGAGAAACCGATCGGCGACCAGGAAGAGCAATCCCGAGGCCAAGGCGCTGGTCACGGCGGCAAACAGGTTGATCCTGAGCGCGTAGTGCCCGACGATCGGGATCATTCCCCACACGTTGGCGAGGAGCACGAAGAGCGGACTGCCCGGCGGGTGCGGAATTCCCACGACCTTCGCGGCGGCGATGTATTCCGACGTATCCCAAAACTGGGTCGTGGGTGCGATCGTCAGCACATAGACAGCGAGAATGGTCAGGAAGACCACCGCGGCCATCCCGTACGGCGGTCGCTCGCGTCCCTCTACGGGTACGATCTTCTCTGGCTGCGCGTCAGTCATTGTTGTTCATCGTCGCCATCGCCCTTCTTCGCCCTCGGGGGCTAGGCGGCAGAAGCGGCAGGGCGGCAGTCGTCAATGTCGTCCTCGTCGCCCCAGTCGTCTGTCTCTAATGTCGAAACAGCCGCCTCGCCGTCATCACCATGGCCATGTCGTGTGCGTCGGCTGCCGCCTTCACTTCGTCGTCGCGGACCGAGCCACCCGGTTGGATGATGGCGGTCACGCCGGCCTCGGCGGCCTGCTCGATCCCGTCGGCGAACGGGAAGAACGCATCGGATGCGAGCACGCTGCGGGCCGGATCGTGTCCTGCGTCCCGCGCTTTGTGCACGGCAATGAAGGTTGCGTCTACTCGGCTCATCTGGCCGGCGCCAATGCCGATGGCGGCTTCGTCGCGGGCCAGAAGAATTGCATTGGACTTCACGCTTGCCACAGCGGGCCATCCGAATCGGAGGTCGCGCCACTCCGCCTCGGACGGTGGCCGTTTAGTCGCCACCCGCCATTCGCTTTCGTCCGCCAACGACGCAAACCGGTCCTGCACCAGGAAACCGCCCCGCACGCGTTTGAAATCCAGGGCCGGACGGCTGTCGGGCAGCGGCAGTTCCACGACGCGAAGGTTCTTCTTCTTCTGAAACACCGCCAGCGCTTCATCGTGGAAGCGCGGAGCGACCACGACTTCAACGAAGAGGTCGCGCATAGCCTCGGCGGCGACGACATCCACGATCGTGTTGAACGCGACGACCGATCCGAACGCCGACTTGGGATCGGTGGCCAAGGCGCGACGGTAGGCCTCTTCGGCACTCGTACCGAGCGCGATGCCGCAGGGCGTCGTGTGCTTGATCACCGCGCAGACTGGCCGGTCCGGCCAGGGGGCCACGGACGACGTCGCGGCTTCCACGTCGAGCAGATTGTTGAACGAGAGCTCTTTGCCGTGCAGCTGCCGGAGCGCATCGAAGCCGCGCCCTTCTCCCGTCACGTAGAGTGCAGCCCGCTGGAAGGGATTCTCTCCATACCGGAGCGCTTGGGCTCGCTCGAGCGCGAGACCCATCATCGCCGGGAACGTCTCCTCATCCTTGCCGAGGAACTGCGCGATCGCCGCGTCGTACGACGCGGTGTGTGCGAACACCTTCGCTGCAAGCTCGACGCGAAGCTCCGGCGAGACTTTGTTCTCTGCCAAGAGCTTGAGGACTCGGTCGTAATCGTTCGGATCGACGATTGGCAGCACGAACTGGCTGTTCTTCGCGGCCGACCGCAGCATGGAGGGGCCGCCGATGTCTATTTGTTCGATGGCTTCGTCGAACTTGACGTCGGCCCGGCCAATCGTCTCGCGGAACGGATAGAGGTTGACGGCCACCAGATCGATCGGCGTGAAGTGTCGCTCAGCCAGCTCCTGCATATGGTCCGTGGCGTTCCGCCGAGCCAGCAGGGACGCGTGCACCGCCGGGTGCAGCGTCTTCACGCGCCCGTCCATGATCTCGGGAAAGCCCGTGACGTCCTCGATGGGTATGATGGGAACGCCGGCCTGCGAGATGACGTGCGCCGTTCCGCCGGTCGAGACGATTTCCCATCCGAGGCCACTCAGGCTCCTCGCGAAAGGACCGACACCCCGCTTGTCCGAGACAGAGATCAACGCGCGCGGCATTCCTTCCCTCCCTATACGACAGTGCGTGTTATGCCGGCGTCAGCCGGTCCGTGACCGGTGCGGCGTCGACACGTAAATCGAAATTCACTCCCGAGGCCACCAGTCGTGCAACACCACCGGCCCGGGCCGCGGCGAGCACCACCGCCGGAAGCACCTGGTGCTCGACCTGCAGGACGCGGGCGGCCAGAGACTCCGGCGTGTCGGCGGCGCCTACCGGTACCGGCCACTGGGCGACGATGCGTCCCTTGTCGTACTCCGCGTTGACCAGATGGACCGTGCAACCCGAGACGGTGGCACCCGATGTCAACACGGCTTCGTGCACGCGACGTCCGTACATCCCGGGTCCCCCGAACGCCGGAAGCAGCGCCGGGTGTATGTTGATCATCCGATCCTCAAAGGCGGCCACGACTTCGGGCGGTACGAGCTTGAGATAGCCGGCGAGCACGACCAGATCGATCTTGTGGTCGGCGAGGAGTCGCACGAGAGCGGGGCCGTCTGCCGGATCATCGAGAACGGCCGTCTCGACATCCGCCGCTCGCGCTCGCTGCAACGCACCTGCGGTCGGTTTGTTACTGATGACGAGTGCCACGTGGGCCGGCGCATCAGCCCGGCACGTGTCGAGCAGTGCCTGAAGGTTGGTCCCGCCCCCCGAGGCGAGTACGGCGACCCGCATGTCCGGTGTTCTACTCCCCCCCCATGTGACAAGCCGGTTGATCGACGAGCGGAGAGACCCCCTCGGTTGCGCGGAGCGTGTAGTCACCGACCCGCATCTTGCCGCGCGAGAACACCACCAGCCGATACGGGTGCTGGTCCTGCGGCATGTTTGTCAGTCGGGGATTGCATCCACCCGCGCCGTCGTCATCGAGCGTTACCACCTCGCGAAGACCACGGATGAGCAACATCACACCGTCGAACGCGCTGGTCTCCATGTCTACGGTGAATGGGACGCTGGCAGGATTGTCGAGCAGCCACACTTGGAAGTACGAGGAGTCACTCAGCAGGCGATCGTCGGCCGCCAGGGCCCCCGCGACCGTGTCACCGATACCGAGGATGCCTGCATGATCGACGAACCCCATGCACCCCGTCTCGCTTTGCGGCGGATGCGTGCCTCTCATGAGGGTGAGCTGGAACTGCCCCACTTCGCCCGGCAGGGTGGTGTTGACGTAGACGATGTAAAACCCGGTCTCGGGAAGGGTGGCGTTGATGTGCGCGTTGCACTCTCCTCCGCCGTTGTCGTTGTTGGCGAGAATGGCGTCCGATGAGTCGCTGAGCAGCATGTTGGCGTTGAAGTCGGCGGATGTCAGAAGCAGCGTCACCTCGTCTCCGGCGTCACCCATAAAACCGAATCGCTCGTAGCGCGAGTTGTCCTGCAACGTGAAATCGTCGCTCGTGACGTATCCGGAGACCGTCTCGCCAAACCGAATTGGCTCTACCACGACCGAGTCCTGCGCTGCAAGCGGGGGCACGATCGTCCCTATCACTGTCCAGATTGCCAGCACGCCGAATGCCTTCACCGACTCCCTCCTACAACAAGAAGCCCGACGAACGTCACGTGACCACACAAGTTACACCACTGGCGAAGTCTCTGCCCCACCCGCCTGCCGCTGCGCGGCATCCACCGCCGATGCGACGATGGCGAACTCGTCATCGCGAATCGTGCGCACGTCGAAGACGACGCGAGCATCCGACGCTCTGGCGATGACTGGTGGCTCGTGGCGCCGGAGTGCCGCGATGAAGGGATCGCACGCTGTGACCGGCAGCGACACGAGCGTGGTTGACAGGGCACACTCAGGAAACGCTCCACCGCCGACCGCCGAGCTTCCCGGTTCGGTCGTCGCGCCCGGGATCTTACGAGCCAGTCGGCGTGCCCGCCGCTTGAGGTCCTGTGGGTCGACGGTGAGCATCGCGAGGGTCGGGATTGCAGAAAGCGCTTGGCCCGGATCGCGGTACAGACGCAGCGTCGCCTCGAGTGCCGCGACCGTCGCCTTGCCTGGCCTCAGCGCCCGAGCGAGAGGATGCCGACTGGTCTCGCTGATCATCGCCGTGGGGCCGGCAATGATTCCGGCCTGCGGCCCGCCCAACAGCTTGTCTGCCGAGAACACCGCAACCGCGCCGGCTGCGATCGTATCGGTGACGAGTGGCTCACCCCGAAGGCCGAAGGCCTCGAGTGACAGCATGAGCCCGCTGCCCACGTCGTGGACCACCGGTACACCGCGCCGCCGGCTGAGCGCCACGAGTTCTTTCACGTCCGTTTCCGAGACGAACCCCTCCACCCGGAAATTGGAGCGGTGCACCTTGAGAATGGCTTGCGTGCGTGGGCTGACCGCGAGCTCATAGTCTCGCAGTCGCGTGCGGTTGGTCGTTCCGACTTCGACGAGAATCGTATTGCTGCGCCGCAGAATCTCGGGAATGCGGAATGCCCCACCGATTTCCACCAACTCGCCTCGGGACACGATGGTCTCGCCGCCTGCGGCGTGCGCTTGCAGGACCAACATCAGGGCGGCTGCGGCATTGTTGACCACGAGAGCGTCTTCGGCGCCCGTGAGTGCCGTCAACAGCTCGCGGACGTGATCTTGCCGGGAGCCGCGGACTCCGCTGTCGCGGTCGAGCTCCAACGTGCTGTAGCGGAGCGCGTCCGCCACCGCGTCGCACGCAGCCTCAGCGAGTGGGGCGCGACCTAAATTGGTGTGCAGCACCACCCCGGTGGCGTTGACGACCCGTGTGAGCGAGGGTCGCGTCTTGTCTTGAATCCGCTGAATGATGGCGGGCACCCATCCGACCGGGGGCGGCTCGCCCCCCTGCTGCCGCGCCTCCATGAGCGCCGCTCGAATCGCGTCGACCACGACGGCGCGGGGGATCCCGTCCACTGCTGCGGCTGACTGCACCTCCGCGAGCAGCGTGTTGACGGCCGGCAGCCTGCGACGGTCGTCCGTCACGTGGAGTCTGCCGGGACAGGCACGACGAGTGGCAGATGGGATTCCGCTTCGGCGCCCGACACATTGCGGGCGATCGCCACGACCAGGTATCGCCCGCCGGCTTCGAGCGGCGTGCTGACATAGGCGTACCAGACCGCCGAGAGGGTGGGGCGCTGAATCAGGAGCCTGGCAGCAGCAGACGTGTCGGCGGCAGCGGACGCGGGAGTGGCGCCGGGCGCGGCAATGCCGGCACCACCCGGTTGCGGAGCCGGAGCCACTCGAGCCAGCGCCGTGTCGGGTGCGGCGGCCGCCTGAGCGGTGTCGCCCGCCGCGCGAAGGGAGTCGGTGACTGCCGCTGCGGAATCGCCGGCGGCTTGGCGCGCCGCTGCCCGCAGCGAGTCGTATGCTGCCTCGGTGCGAACCAGCGTGATCGGAACGGCGATGGTGTCGGGCAGCACAAACACCCGCACGGCGCCCGAATCGGGATCGCCCGGTGCCAGCTTTTGTGTGAACTCAATCCGAACGGTGACGCTGTCCGCCGGCGCCACTTGCCGGATCTGCGGCCCCGTCGTGTCGCGCGCAAACGCCCAGAACTCGAAGGTGGCGGATGCGTCGAGCGAGACCGACACGGAGTCAAAGGACTCACGAGGATCGCGCGAGCGGTTGGCGTTTCCGTCGATCGTCGCGGTCACCCAGTAGTCACCCAGCGGGATCGATCGCAACTCGAAGGTCCCGACGGAATCGGCGACCGTCACGTAGACCAGCGAGTCGGGGAGGAGTGAGGCCTCCACGAGCGCGCCCTGGCCGACGCGACCGTCTTCCCAGTCGAGTACCGTGCCCGCGAGTCGCGTATCGGGCAGGGAATCGCCGGTCGAGAAGAGAATGGTCCGACCCTCATCCGTCCGGTTGGTCTGCAGGTCGGTGACGCCCGGCAGGATGACGACGTGGTAGATGAGACCTTGGCGCCACCCGCCCTTGGGGCGCACTTCGATAGCATCCCGCTTCCATGAGACATCGAGCGCCTCGACACGTGGGGAGAACTGGATCAGTCTGTCCAGTTCGCCGCCCGATCGTTCGCTGATCACCTCATCGAACTGGAACCGCATCGGGGCGTCGAGGTCTGGGACGACGGCCCCCGAGTCGGGCGTCACACTCGTGAGGACGGGCGGGTCGAAGTCCGGCGGTCCGCCCGGCGGTTCCTGCATGACCGCGCAGGCGGTCGCCGCCGCCGTCAGCAGCCCAAGGCGGCGAGCTTGGCGGCGAGCGCCTCGCGCTGTTCGCGCCATGTGCGCTCCTTCTCCCGTTCACGCTCGACCACTTGGGCGGGAGCGCGACTCACGAACTGGTCATTGGCGAGCTTCTTGGCGACGCGCCCGATTTGCGCGTCCAGGCGGTTCATCTCGTCCCGCAGTCGTTCGCATTCCTTGGCGACGTCAATCGCGTCGCCAAGCGGAACCAGCAGCGACGTTCCGTCGGGCAGGACGGCGTGACCGCCCACACCTTCTGCGCTGTCGCTCACGGCGAGCTCGGACAGCTTGCCAAGTCGTTGAATGGTCACTTGCTCGGCGTTGATCGCCTGGAGGGCCTCCGCTGTGGCGGGTGCCACCGTTGCCGTGAGCGTCGCCCCGGGCGGCACACGGTATTCCGCGCGCACCGTCCGAACGCCGGTCACAACGGCCTGGACGACGGCGAACTGCCGCTCAGCCTCCGCGTCGATGAGACGCTCGTCCGGGCTTGGCCACGCGCAGCCGGCCAGCACCGTCTCGGGCGTGCCAGGCAGGTGCGCCCACAGTTCTTCCGAAATGAACGGCATGATCGGGTGAAGAAGGTGGAGCGCCGTCTCGAACACGTCGATGAGAATGGCACGGGCAACGTTGCCCCCGTCGGCGTGGCCGTAGAGGCGTGGCTTGACCTGCTCGAGATACCAGTCGGCCAGCTCGTCCCACACGAAGTGGTAGACGTGGTTGGCGGCATCATTGAGCCGAAATCGCTCGAGCGCGTCCGTGGTCTCCGCCACGACACGCTGGCAGCGGGACAGAATCCACCGGTCTGCCAGCTCGAATTGTGCGGGATCGAGACGATCGATGGGCTCCGGCTCGTCGGTCACGTTTTGCAGGACGAGCCGTGCCGCGTTCCACAGCTTGTTTGCGAAGTTCCGGCCCGCGGCGAACGTCGAGTCCATGTGGTTCCGATCCATGACCACGTCGGTGCCGGAGGCGGCTCCGGCGACGATGGTGAATCGAAGCGCGTCCGCTCCGTACCGCTCGACCACTTCCAGGGGATCGATGCCGTTGCCCAACGACTTCGAGAACGCGCGGTGCAGGGGATCGCGCACGATCCCGTTCAAGTACACGGTGTCGAACGGTCGCTCGCCCACGAAGTGGTAGCCGGCCATCACCATGCGTGCGACCCAGAAGAAGATGATGTCGGGTCCGGTCACCAGCGTGTGCCCGGGATAGAAGCGCGCCAGGTCTGCCGTCTCGTCCGGCCATCCCATCGTGGCGAACGGCCACAGCCATGACGAAAACCATGTGTCGAGAACATCCTCGTCCTGCCGCAGCGCGCCACCGCACTGTTCGCATCCAGTGGGCTCGTCAAACGCCACCGTGATGTGGTCACAGGCGTCGCAGTACCAGGCCGGAATCCGATGTCCCCACCACAGCTGACGGGAGATGTTCCAGTCGCGGATCTCCGTGAGCCAGTTCTCGTAGACCTTGCCCCAGCGCTCGGGTACGAACCGCAGGTGTCCGGCGTGGTACGCCGCGAGGGCGCGCTCGGCGAGCGGCCGCATCCGCACGAACCATTGGTCGGACAGGCGCGGCTCCACGACGGTGTGGCAGCGATAGCAGAGGCGAACGGCGTGCCGGTAGGGCTCGACCTTCTCGAGCAACCCCTCCTGCTCGAGCGCTTCCACGATGCGTTTTCTGGCCTCGTCGCGGTCGACGCCGCGAAGCGACTCCGGCACGCGTGGCACCTGGGCCATGTGCGCGTCGGGTGTCATTGTGTCGGGCGTCTCATAGTCCGTTGGGAGGGATGCCGCGATGTCGAAGTCGTTGGCGTCGTGCGCCGGTGTCACCTTGAGCATGCCGGTGCCGAAGTCCTGCTCGACGGCCGTGCTCCGGTCGATCGGGATCTCGACTCCGGAGAGTGGGATCTCGACGAGGCGGCCCTCGAGGCCCTGAAATCGCTCGTCTTCCGGGTGAAACACGAGACACACGTCGCCGAACATCGTTTCAGGGCGGGTGGTGGCGACCACCACCCCTGAACGCGTGGGGTCCTCGGTCGTCTCGCCGTCTACAAACGGGTATGTGATGTAATACAGGTAGTCGTCTCGATCCCGAAACTCCGCCTCCTCGTCCGACAGCGACGTGAGACAGCGCGGGCACCAGTGGATCACCCGGTGTCCGCGGTAGATGAGCCCCTCGTCGTGGAGCTGCACGAACACTCGCCGGACGGCGGTGGAATAGGCGTCGTCCAGCGTGAAGCGGGTGCGTGACCAGTCGCAGGAACAGCCCAGTGCTTTGAGCTGTTCGATGATCGACTCGCCGGTCTGGTGCACGTGCTCCCACACCCGTTCGACGAAGGCCTCGCGGCCCAAATCCTGACGCCGCTTGCCGTCCTGCGCGATCATTCGTTCCACGACGTTCTGCGTGGCGATGCCGGCGTGGTCGGTTCCCGGGAGCCACAGGGTCTCCCGGCCCCGCATGCGCTGATACCGGATCAGCACGTCCTGGACGGTGTTGTTGAGACCGTGCCCCATGTGGAGCACCGACGTCACGTTGGGTGGCGGGATGACGATGACGTACGGCTCGCGGTCAGAATCGACGGATGCGGCGAACGCGTCGGTGTCGAGCCACCGGCGATAGACGGCGGCTTCGATCGACGACGGATCGTATTTCGGGGCGAGTCCCTGCTGAGTCATGAGACGTGGGATCGGCGTGAGCGAGGGGACGGGGTGCGCCGCCGGCTCAACTCGCCGAGGACGGGGCTTGTCGCGTGGAGCGCTTCCCGTCTGCGACCAGCAAGCGGTTGACGACCACGGTCGTACCCGCTGCGGCCCGAGCGGCCGTCCCAGCCAGCTCGCGGGCGTCTTCGTCGGGGGCTGTCCCGGTGAGCTCGACGATCCCGTCACCCAGTGCGCGCACGTCGATCTCGAGCCCCCTCGTGCCCGGGTGCTGTGCCAAGGCGTCGAGCACCGCTTGGCGCGCCACCTCGGGTTCATCGAGCGGTTCATCGGTGACGGGTCGGCGGAGGTGTCGGAGCACGCGTCCGAAGCGCTCGCCCCCGAAACGGCCCAGCGAGTCGCCGAACGTGATACCGGCGATCACGCCGATGCCGAGTCCCGCCACGGCCGACACGGTGAGACCGAGCCAGTCACGATCGTTGTTGCAGATTCGAACCAGGGTCATTCCTCCCGTAGCCTCCATCTCCCGTCTCTGCTACAATTATAAGATTGATCGTATTCGTTTGGTATACTGAACGTCATAATCACCAGGAACGTACGACACTCGTCCCGTCACCATCTCCCATGCCTGACACGATTCATGTGACGTTGCCCGACGGCTCCGTCCGCTCGGAACCCGCTGGGACCACAGCGCGAGACATCGCGGAGGCCATCGGACCTCGTCTTGCCCAGGCGGCCGTCGCCGCCCGGGTGAATGGGGACGTCTGGGATCTTCACCGCCCGCTCACCGACGACACGGCGGTCGAGATTCTCACTGACAAAGACCCTGCGGCGCTCACGGTGCTGCGACACTCGGCGGCCCATGTGCTTGCCACGGCGGTGCGCGAGCTGTTCCCAGAGGCACACATCGGGTTCGGTCCTGCCATCGAAGACGGATTCTACTACGACTTCGAGGTGCCGCGCCCCTTTACGCCGGAGGACCTCGAGGCGATCGAGGCCAAGATGCGGGAAGTCGCGCAGGCGGATCATGCCTTCAGCCGCGAGGAAGTGGATCGGGACAACGCTCGAGATCGCTTCCGGGACGACCCCCTCAAGCTCGAGCGTCTCGAGGAGCTCGGAGACGACGAGACCATTTCGGTCTATTCCGATGGGCCCTTTGTGGATCTCTGTCGAGGGCCCCATTTGCCCAGCACCGGTCGGCTCAAGCACTTCAAGCTGCTTCACGCCGCGGGTGCCTACTGGCGCGGCGACTCCGACCGCCAGATGCTGCAGCGAATCTATGGGACAGCGTGGTTCAAGAAGGCAGATCTCGAGGAGTACCTGCGTCGCCTCGAGGAGGCGGAGCGCCGCGACCATCGCATGCTGGGCAAGCAGCTCGACCTGTTCAGCATTCAGGAGGTCGTGGGCCCAGGCTTGATCCTGTGGCACCCGAAGGGAGCCGTCCTGCAGTTCGAGTTGCGGCGGTTCATCGAAGACGAGCTGCGACGCCGGGGGTACGATTTCGTCTATACCCCGCACGTCACCCGTGAAGATCTGTTCGTCCGATCGGGGCACCTGCCGCTGTATGAGGACCAGCAGTTCCCAGCGATGGGTGCAGGCACCGGAGAGTCCGAGCACGTGCAGTATCGGGTGAAGCCGATGAACTGCCCGCTGCATACGCTGATCTACGCGGCACGCCAGCGATCGTACCGGGATTTGCCCGTTCGCCTGTCTGAGGTCGGCAACGTATACCGGAACGAACTGTCCGGCACACTGCACGGTCTTCTCCGCGTGCGCGGTCTGACCATGGATGACGCGCACGTGTTTTGCCGTGAGGATCAGATCGAGGACGAGATCTTCGATATGCTCGATCTCACCGACGTCGTGCTCCACAAGACGTTCGGGTTCGAATACCGAATCGATCTGGCGACGAGGCCGGACAAGAAGATGGGGGACGATGCGGCGTGGGAAGTGGCGGAACAGGCGCTCCAGCGTGCTCTTGAACGGCGCAAACTCACGTTCGGCATGGATGTTGGGGGTGGGGCCTTCTACGGGCCCAAGATCGACATCAAGCTCCGCGACGCGATTGGGCGTGAGTGGCAGGGCACCACAATCCAGCTCGACTACCAGATGCCCGCACGCTTCGAGCTCGAGTACACGGGGGCCGACAACCGGCCGCACCAGCCGGTGATGATTCATCGGGCCATCTTGGGCACGGTCGAGCGATTCGTCGGGTGCCTCATCGAGCATTTTGCGGGCGCGTTTCCGGTCTGGCTCGCGCCGGAACAGGTGCGGGTCATTCCCATCACCGACGACCAAGCGGCCGCGGCCCGCGACATGGGTGATCGCCTCCGTCGGGCAGGGGTTCGCGTGTCCGTGGACGACCGGAGCGAGACGCTCAACTACCGGATCCGCGAGGCCGAAGTCATGAAGGTGCCGTTCATGGCCGTCGTCGGAAAACGCGAGGTGGAGCAGGGCACCGTCGCTGTGCGGGCGCGTGGGGCCGGCAAGAAGCAGGATGTCGTGAGCGTCGAGGGTTTTGAGGCCCGGCTTCAGGGGTTGATCACATCTAGGGCGCTAGAAGTCAGTTGAGACGTGTCAGTTATCAGTTGTCAGTTCACGGTTGTCAGTGTGCTGTTTGACGACCGAAAAACCGAGGACTGAACCCTGAAGACTGAAAACTGAACACTCGCTTGAGCCCCCTCGAGCACCCCGGTACATTCACAGCAGTCTTGGCCATCAATCCTGGGGTGGGACCGAGGGGAGGATGCCTGCCGTGAGCAAGGAGACAACCCCCGTCATCGTGAGCGCCACCAGAACTCCCGTCGGGCGGTTCATGGGTGGTTTGAGTACGGTGCCCGGGACCACGCTCGGCGCGATCGCGATTCGCGAAGCGGTGAGTCGTGCCGGCGTGGATGTGTCTGCCGTGGAGGAGGTCATCATGGGGATGGTTGTGCAGGGTGGTGCCGGGCAGGCGCCTGCACGCCAGGCCGCGATCCACGGGGCGATACCCGATACCGTGCCGGCGCTCACCATCAACAAGGTGTGTGGGTCGGGTCTCAAGGCCGTGATGCTCGCGAGTCAGGCCATCAAAGCCGGTGACGCTCAGTGTGTTGTCGCAGGCGGCATGGAGTCGATGTCCAACGCGCCGTTCTACGTGTTCGGCATGCGTGGTGGAGTCAAATACGGTAACCAGCAGCTGGTCGATGGTGTCCAGTACGACGGCCTCTGGTGCTCGTTCGGTGACAATGTCATGGGGGCCTACGCCGAATACACGGCGGAGAAGGCCGGCGTCACGCGGGAAGAGCAGGATCAGTTCGCGTTCGAGAGCCACCAGAAGGCCGTGGCGGCCATCGAAGGTGGGAAGTTCAAGGAAGAGATCGTCGCGGTCGAGGTCCCTGGGCGGAAGGGAACGGTGACCGTGGTCGACACCGACGAGGGACCGCGGAAGGACACGTCTCTCGAGGCGCTGGGCAAGCTCCGACCGGTGTTCCAGAAGGAGGGCACCGTGACGGCCGGGAATGCGCCAGGTCTCAATGACGGGGCCAGCGCGGTGGTCGTCACGTCGCAGGCCTTTGCGGCAGCGCAGGGACTCGGCGTCATCGCCCGTGTCACCGGCTATGCCATGGGGGGTGGTCCGCCGAAGGATCTGTTCTTCGCGCCGATCAAGGCTGTGGAGAATCTCATGGCGAAGACGGCCCGCGACATCGGGTCGTACGATCTGATCGAGGCAAACGAAGCGTTCGCGGTGCAGGCGCTGGCGGATGGTCAAGCGCTCGGTTGGGATTGGGATCGTGTGAATGTGAACGGTGGGGCCGTCGCGCTCGGGCATCCGATCGGTGCCAGCGGCGCGCGGATCCTCACCACGTTGCTGTACGGGATGCAGGATCGTGGCGCCCACACGGGGATGGCAACCCTGTGTCTGGGCGGTGGCAATGCTGTGGCCCTGAGCGTGGAGCGAAACTGATGAATGAGACGCAGACCGCAGGACTGACGCTCACGACGACAACGGTGATGCGCCGGTCGCTGGCCGTATTGGCCGGCGCGTTCCTGGTCGCTTTGGGTGCGCAAGCGGCTGTTCCGATTCCTGGCACACCGGTTCCCGTCACGTTTCAGGTGCCGGCTGTGCTCATCGTGGGTGGGCTGCTCGGACCGCGGCTGGGGGCGGCCAGCATGGTGCTCTACCTGATGCTCGGTGCGGTGGGGTTGCCTGTGTTCGCTCCGACCGGAGTCCCCGGCCTTGCGCGGCTCTTCGGTCCGACGGGTGGATACCTCCTGGCCTATCCGCTGGCAGCGGCTGTTGCGGGGGTGCTGGTCGGGAAGGGGCGAGCGATCGGGTGGTTGGCCCTGGCGATGGTTGCCGGTCTGGTCGTGATTCATGCGGGCGGTGTGGCACAGCTCGTGGTGCTGAGCGGCGATCTGTCGACAGCGCTGGCCATCGGCTCGGTGCCGTTTCTGCTGTTGGACGTTGTGAAGCTCGTGATTGCCGGACTCGTTGTCCGGCGCTATAGCAAGAAGCTGCGCGCGCTCCTTTGAGCGCGCGCAGTTTTTTTGGGGCAGTCGCTGCCGTGCTCGGCTTCTATGGAGCCGTTGTGGCAGTGACGCTCCTGCTGGCGGTCCCGATTTCTCCGTCCTGGATCGACGGGACATGGGGTGTGGCCATCGCGACGGCCCCGGTGGTGGTAGCGGCGACAGTGGTCAATGGGGTGTTGGTGTGGAGAGGATGGGCGACGTGGGGCATGTTGGGGTGGCGCAACGCAACGAAGAGTGCAACGGCGTTGCTGGGCGGCACGGTGATCGGGGTGGGGATGGCGGTGGTAGCCCTGGCCGTCACGCTGGTCGGCGGTGCGCGGTTGGTGACCACCGGCGAGCCGTTGGCGGCCTACCTTGGTGTGGCCGTTCCCGTCGCCATTGGCCTACTCGTTGCAGCCCTCGCCGAAGAGCTGCTGTTTCGCGGGTTCCCATTGCAGCGCCTCGCGCAGCCGCTGGGGAAGGTGTGGGCCAGCGTGGGGCTCGCGGTCGTGTTTGCGGGTGCACATCTGTGGAACCCGGATGTCTCGACGCTGGGTCTCGTCAACATCGGGCTCGCGTCCCTCGTGCTGAGCGCGGCGTTCTTCACGCCGGGCGGGCTGCCACTCGCCTGGGGCGTTCACGTTGGATGGAACGGCGGGCTGGCGCTCGGTGCGGACGCGCCGGTGAGTGGCTTGACGTTTGACATGCCTGTCCTGGAGTTCTTTTCCGGGCGGTCAGAATGGGTGACCGGAGGGGCGTTTGGTCCTGAAGGTGGGATCGCCGCCTCGATTGCGATGGCGGTGGCGCTGATCTGGCTCAGCCCTCGGGCGACACGGCCCGAGGAGGAGGGGCGGACATGAGCAACGTGGCGGTGGTTGGAGCTGGCACCATGGGGAACGGCATCACGCACGTGTTTGCGCAGGCCGGGTGGGACGTGACGCTCATCGATGTCGCGCAGCCGCAGCTCGAGCAAGCGCTGGCGACGATCGGGAAGAACATGGACCGGCAGATCAAGAAGGGGGCAATCGCCGAAGCGGACCGGGACGCGGCACTCAACCGGGTCGTGACGGCGACCGAGCTCGCGGCGGCGGGGTCGGCGGAGCTGGTGGTGGAAGCCGCGGTCGAAGAGGCACCGATCAAGTTCGAGATCTTCAAGGCGCTGGATGATCTCGTTCCTGCATCGAGTATCCTTGCCTCCAACACGTCGTCCATCTCGATCACCGAGATCGCCGCGCGCACGAAGCGTCCCGACAAGGTGATCGGGATGCACTTCATGAACCCCGTCCCGATGATGCAGCTCGTGGAGATCATTCGGGGGCTGGGGACGTCCGACGAAACTACGAAGATGATCATGGAGACGGCGAGCGAGCTCGGCAAAACGCCGGTCGAAGTGAACGACTATCCGGGCTTCGTTGCGAATCGCGTGCTCATGCCCATGATCAACGAGGCGATCTACTGCGTTATGGAAGGGGTGGCGACGCCCGAGGCGGTGGACACGGTCATGAAGCTGGGCATGAACCATCCCCTGGGGCCGCTCGCGTTGGCAGACCTGATCGGGCTCGACGTGTGTGTCTCGATCCTCGACGTGCTGCACGAGGGATTGGGGGACCCGAAGTACCGGGCCTGCCCGCTGCTCCGCAAGATGGTGGCAGCCGGGCACCTCGGCCGGAAGACCGGCAAAGGGTTTCATGACTATCGCTGAGCCCCTGCTCTTCGAGGCGACCGACCAGCAGCGCGAGATCGTCGAGCTCGCGCGGTCGTTTGCGGCGAACGAGATCGCTCCGCACGCAGCCGAGTGGGACCGGGAGAAGCACTATCCGGAAGAGGTCCTGCGGCAGCTGGGCGAGATGGGGTTCCTGGGTCTCAGGATACCGGTCGAATACGACGGGCTCGGGCTCGACGCAGCCACCTATCTCATGATCCTGGAAGAGATCGCCGCGGCAGACGCGGCAACGTCGATCTCGCTCTCCGTCCACAACTCCTTACCCGTGAGCATGCTCGTCGCGCACGGGACCGAGGAGCAGCGGGAGCGCTGGCTCCGGCCGATGGCGCACGGTGACGTGCTCGCCGCCTTTTCGCTCTCCGAGGCGGATGCCGGTTCCAATGCGGCTGGCATCCGTGCGCACGCCGTACGGGATGGGGAGCACTGGGTGCTGAACGGCGAGAAGGCGTGGGTGACGAACGGTGACCGGGCGCACCTGATCATGACCATGGTTCGAACCGACTCGCCGCAAAAGCCCAGCCGTCGGGGGATTTCGGCGTTTCTGGTTCCCGCGGATGCGCCCGGCGTCGAGCCGGGCAAACCCGAGGACAAGATGGGCTTGCGGGCGTCGCGCACGACGACCGTGGCACTGCATGACGTTCGTCTTACCGACGAGCACTTGCTTGGGAAGGAGGGGCACGGGTATGGGTATGCGCTCCAAGCGCTCGAGAATGGGCGCCTGGGCGTGGCCGCTCAGGCCATCGGCATCGCACGGGCGGCTTTTGAGCATGCTGTTCGGTATGCGGAGGAACGTCAGCAGTTCGAGAAGCCACTCAAGGACTTCCAGGCGATCCAGTTCAAGTTGGCGGACATGCTGACCCGAATCGCGGCCGCGCGGGCGCTGAC
Organism: Gemmatimonadota bacterium; assembly: GCA_039588055.1. Classification (GTDB taxonomy): domain Bacteria; phylum Gemmatimonadota; class Gemmatimonadetes; order Gemmatimonadales; family GWC2-71-9; genus JAOTVV01. The sequence continues at coordinate 19,840 of JBDHAN010000015.1, forward strand.
CATGGAGGCGGCGCGTGCGGCGGATGCGGGAGAACCCGTGAACGAGCGCGCCAGTATGGCTAAACTGTTTGCCTCGGAGACGGCAATGTGGGTAGCGAACGAGGCCGTCCAGATCTATGGAGGCTACGGCTACATGCGCGATTATCCCGTGGAACGGTTGTTCCGCGATGCAAAGGTGACGGAGATCTATGAAGGGACAAGCGAAATCCAGCGAATCGTCATTGCACGGGGGCTCTACCCCAAGTAGAGCGGAGATCACAAAGTCCTTGGACGACGGTCTGTTTGAACTCCTGAGGGAACACCGGCACGAGCAGGTGAGCGTGTGGAGCGACGCGGAAGCGGGATACCGCGGCGTGATTGCGATCCACAACACCGTCCTCGGGCCCGCGTTGGGCGGCACGCGCATGTGGCACTACGAGAGTGATCTCGAGGCTCTGATTGACGTGTTGCGCCTCTCTCGCGGCATGACCTACAAGGCCGCGCTCGCCGGACTCAACCTGGGCGGGGGCAAGAGCGTCATCCTGGGCGATCCCAAGACCCGAAACCGGGAGCCCATATTTCGGGCGCACGGCCGACACGTGCAGGCGCTGTGCGGTCGCTACATCACGGCGGAAGACGTTGGAACGAGCACGACCGATATGGAGTTGATTCGCCAGGAGACCGACCACGTGGTGGGGCTCGCCGGTCGGTCCGGCGACCCATCGCCCGTCACGGCGCTCGGTGTCTACCGCGGCATGAAGGCGTGTGCGAAGGTCGCATACGGCGACGATGGGTTATCCGGCAAGACGGTGACGGTGCAGGGAACGGGTCACGTGGGGTACTACCTCTGCAAGCACCTGCATGAGGAGGGTGCCAAGCTGATCGTGTCCGACGTCGATGACGTGAAGGTCAAGCGGGTGGTCGACGAGTTCGGAGCAGTCGCGGTGGCGCCTCGAGACATCTATGGAGCCGACGCCGACATCTTCGCCCCGTGTGCGTTGGGTGCCGTGATCAACGACGACACCATTGAAGTCTTGAAAGTGGATATCATCGCGGGTGCCGCAAACAACCAGTTGGAGGGCGAACGACACGGGGACCAGCTCCACGAGATGGACATCATCTACGCGCCGGACTATGCGATCAATGCCGGTGGTCTGATCAACGTCAACGCGGAAGTCGAAGGCTGGGACCTGGACCGCTCGCACAAGAAAGCGTCGGAGATCTACGACACGATCCTCCATATTGTGCAGCTGGCGCGTGAGCAGGGTATCCCGACCTACCACGCGGCCGACGAGTTGGCGGAGCAGCGTTTGGCGGAGGTTTCGGCCAGGATGTAGCACGGGAGTCGAGGACGGCAGATGGCAGATTATCAGGAACGGATGCGTCCGCTCGAGAGCGCGGATCCGGCGATTCATGGACTGATCCAGCGCGAGATCGTGCGGCAAGAGCAGGGGCTCGAGCTCATCGCGAGCGAGAACTTCGTGTCACGAGCCGTGCTCGAGGCCCTGGGATCGGTGCTGACCAACAAGTACGCCGAGGGGTATCCAGGTCGGCGGTACTATGGCGGCTGCGAGGTGGTCGACGAGATCGAGCAGCTGGCCATCGATCGCGCGCGCGAGTTGTTCGGAGCCCACCACGCGAACGTGCAACCACACAGCGGGGCCCAGGCCAACATGGCGGCCTACCTCGCCGTCATGGACCCCGGCGACACACTGATGGGACTGATGCTCCCGCACGGCGGACATCTGACGCATGGCGCCAAGGTGAACGCGAGTGGACGGGTGTTCCGCGCGGTGCAGTATGGGGTGAACGAGACGACGGGCTTGATGGATCTCGACCAGGTGCGCGACATCGCCAAGTCGGAGCGGCCGAATCTCATCATCACGGGTGGCAGTGCCTACCCGCGCAACATCGACTTCGCCGGGTTCGCAGACATCGCGCAGGAAGTCGGTGCGATACTCATGGTCGACATGGCCCACTTCGCCGGACTCGTTGCGGCCGGCGTGTGCCCGTCGCCCATCCCGCACGCGGACATAGTGACGAGCACCACCCACAAGACGCTCCGCGGACCGCGTGGCGGCTTCATCCTGTGTGGTGAAGACCTGGCGAAGGCGATCGACAAGCAGGTCTTTCCGGGTACGCAGGGCGGACCGCTCGAGCACGTGGTCGCCGCCAAGGCCGTGGCCTTTGCCGAAGCCCTCACCGATGACTTCAGGGACTACGCTCGGGCCGTCGTCGCCAACGCGAAGGCGTTGGGTGACGGGCTCAAGGCAGCGGGATATGCGCTCGTGTCCGGGGGCACGGACACGCACCTGCTGTTGGTCGACCTGCGGGACAAGGACTACACGGGGAAGGAAGCGGAGGAGGCGATGGGGCTCGCCGGCATCCACGTCAACAAGAACACGGTGCCGGGTGACCCGCGCTCGCCGTTCGTGACGAGCGGGATCCGGTTGGGGACCTCTGCCCTCACCACGCGCGGGATGGCAGAGCGCGACATGCACCGCATCGCCGAGTGGATCGATGAGGTGCTCACGTCCCGGAGCGACGACGTGGTGCGGCGGGTAGCCGCTCAGGTGCGTGAGCTGTCGCAGGGCTTTCCGCTGTACGGTGCGCCGCTCGTGGCGGCAGGCTAGTGGCCCCACGGCCCTTGCTCGTCACGGCGGCGATACTCACCTTTCGGTATGCATGAGCTCCGACTAGCCCGCGACGTTCTCGAGCGCATCCGCGAGCGTGACGGTCGCTACGACGAACGGGCCTACCTGTTCGTCTTGGGAGCGCTGGAATTCTGTCAGCGCCGTCGCAAGACGCGCGGGCACATTTCCGGCGAAGAGCTCTCGCTCGCCTGTCGGGATTTTGCGATCGAGCAATTCGGGTTAACGGCACGCACGGTGCTGTCGCATTGGGGGGTCGAGGCCACGCGTGACCTTGGCACGATCGTGTTCGTGCTCATCGACGTGGGACTGTTGATTCGCCACCCGAGCGATCGCGTCGAGGATTTCGAAGCCGTATATGACTTCGCGCAAGCGTTCGAGGGGGACTACCCGTGGGGTGGTTTCGCGCGCGCGCAGTCGAAGCAGTAACGTAGACGCAGCCTACGGCCCACGGTGCTTGGCTCCTCCCGGCTGAGCGCCGTGGGTTCGGGTGAAGGGGGGAACGATGGAGGAGAAACACTGGCCTGCGTGTCTCAAGTGCGAGAAGGGGGTGTTGATTCCGTTGTCGGATTACGGACGCGACGGCGCACCAATCAAGTACAAAGCCTGGGCCTGCACGAACCCGGACTGTGGGTTCAACTTGCGGATCGACAACGGCGAGATCTCGTTCGGCCGCGCGATCGGACAGAGCTTCAAGTAAAGGTGAGCCGTCAGCGGTGAGCGGTGAGCGGGTGTGAGGCTCACGGTTTACCGCCCACCACTTCCCATGATCCCTGTTCTCAACGCCTCACAAGCCGCCGACTGGGATGAACGCGCACGGACTGCGCATGGCATCCCGAGCCGTGTGCTGATGGAGGCTGCCGGTCGCGCGACGGCCGGTGCGTTGGCCCGAGCGTATCCTGGAGCGCTGTCGGACGGCGTGCTGGTGGTGGCCGGACACGGCAACAACGGCGGCGACGGATGGGTCGTCGCGCGGGCACTCAATGCCGGTGGGGTGCCGGTGTGGGCCGCCGAGGTCGATCAGGCACGGTCACCGGACTGCGATGCCAATCGTACGCTTGCGCTCGACGAAGGCGTCCGGCTCCTCGCACCCAGTGAGGCGTGGCCCGCAGTAGGCGTCGTGGTCGACGCGCTGCTGGGAACTGGGGCGTCCGGCGAGCCTCGTGGGGCCATCGGCCAGCTGGCGGCGAAGGTTGCTGAGGCTCAGGCCCCGGTGGTCGCCGTCGACGGGCCGACGGGGCTCGACCTCTCGACCGGCGAGGCCGTTGGGCCGGTTCGCGCGAATCTCACTGTCACCTTCGGGGGCGTGCGGCGCGGGCACCTGCTTCAGCGTGCGTGGTGTGGCACGATCGTGGTCGCGGACATCGGGTTTCCGCCGGCCGATCCCGCGTGGCCCGTGCTGTTCACCGAGGCCGATGCCCGGCGGCTGGTCCCGCCGTTCCAGCCCGACTTCCATAAGGGCGACCGCGGTCGCGTCGTTGTCGTGGGCGGTGCGGAAGGCATGGCCGGAGCGGCGCTGCACGCGGCATCGGCGGCCTTTGCGGCCGGAGCAGGGTTAGTCAAAATCGCGGGCTCGCCGGTCACGGTGCAGGCCGCGCAGTCGATGATGCCCGATGCGCTCACGGTGACGACGGCCCTCGGGCCGACCCTCGAGTCCGACCTCGAGGCGGCGATCGAATGGGCAGACGCCATCGCCGTGGGACCGGGGTTGGGGCGGGACGCGGATCGCACCGCCTTCGTCCGAGCCGTACTCCAGCGGACGACGGCACCGGTGGTGGTGGACGCCGATGCGTTGCACACGGGGCAAGACGTCTTGATGAGCGGTTCGGCCCCGCGCGTCTTCACTCCCCACCCGGGCGAGTTCAAATCGGCCTTCCCCGACTTGAGCGACGTGCTGGGCAGTGACCGCTTCGCCGCCGCCGCCTCTGCCGCCTCTGCCGCTCCTGCCGCTGTGCTTCTCAAGGGCACCCCAACTGTCATCGCTGCATCAGGCCGGCCACTCAGCGTGGTGGCGACCGGCAATCCGGCACTCGCGACAGGGGGGAGCGGCGATCTCCTGTCCGGGTTCATCGTCGCCTTCCTGGCCCAAGGGCTCGACCCCGTTGACGCAGCTGGGCTCGGCGCCTTCACCCTTGGGGCTGCGGCGGAGCATGCATCGGACCAGCAGTCGGTTCGCACGACGCGTCCGGGTGACGTGTTGGCCGCGACGCCGGACGTGTGGAAGCGGCTCGCGCATCCCGCCACCTTCGACCCACCGATTCTGATCGAGCTCCCGCCACCGGCCCTGGTGTGATGCGCGGCCCGACCGCGCTCGTCGGCGTCGCCCTCATTGCCGCTCCCCTCACTGCTCAAGTGGGGTCCCGCTGGCGTCCCGACGAACGGGTCGTGATCTCCGACTTCAATCACGTCGAGGGCATCGGTGTCGGGCGGGATGCCGTGTATGTCGTGACGCGGGCAGGCATCGGGATCTACGATCGGCGCTTTCACCGATGGGAACCGCCCGTCACGCCGCTGGAGGGATTCACCGGTGAGCAGGTGTTCACGGCATTGGTCGACCCCGTCGACCGGTCCTTGTGGATGGGTACGATGTCAGGGCTCGTGCGCTACGATCCCGCGCTCCGGTTGTTCGATCGCACGTTCGTGCCGGGAGGGGTGGTTGAGTTGCTGTTCGATCGTGACGACCCGTTTCGGGGACTCTACTATCGCGGCAGAGCGGGTTGGGAGTTCCTCCCGCGCGGCATGCCGGTTCCGTCGCGGGCGACGTCGCTGCCGCAGACCTCGAGGCAGATCCGATCGGGGACGGTCGATCGGATGCTCCGCACCGTGCCACACGTCGCGACCAGCGTGCCCATGCTGCTTTCGGACGAACGGCTTCGCCGCTATCGCTTCACCGCTGCCGGTCAGGCGCCCGATAACGAGGATGTGTATCTGGGCACCGACGGTTTGGGCGTCTTGCGGATCGATCTGGCGGCGAACGCGGAACCGCTGCCGTATGGCCTGCTCGCGCCTCAAGTCGGTGCGATCGTCGCGACCGACGACGGTGTGTGGACGGCCACCGGCGCTACCGCCGAGCGCAGGGGCTTCGCGTTTGTCGCCCGGGACGCACAGCGCTACGCCTACGAAGAAGGCCCGCGGGCCACCGGGTTTCCGTTCCGGGTGGTGTTCGACGTGGCGGCGCGGGACGGCACCCTGTGGGCGGCAACCGACGTCGGCCTGTTTGTCGTACGTCCCGGAGACCGGACCGAGCGACTCGCGGCCGGCGTCATCGCCCAATCCAATCGGGTGCTCGCCGTGGAGATGGTACCCACCGGAGTGTGGGTCGGCACGGAGCGGGGACTCTACTGGGTGTCAGACAACGGAGACGTGACCCACGTGGACGTGGGTGTCGTGGTGCCCATCCTGGCATTGGCCGCACACGGAGACTCCGTCTGGGTCGGGGGGTCGGCAGGGTTGGGGCTCACGTGGGTGGGTGCGGAGGAAATCGTCGTGCCACACGACGTCGGCAGCGAGCCCCTGTTGCAGGACCCCATCGTGGCAGTCGCTGTTCGCGGCGAAACGGTTGCCGCTGCCACCCGAGAGCGGATTGCGTGGCGTGCACCTCATGGTGAGTGGATCGTCGAGCGCGTGCTGATGGGCGAGTTGGGAGATCTTTCGGTCCTTGCCGCGGACGGTGACGGCGTGTGGATCGGCGGCGAACGGGGCGTTGCGTTCTATCGGTTCGGGTCGCGCGCATTTGCCGTCTACAACGCACCGGGCGATGTGCCGGGTCGGGTACGGGATCTCGCGGTCGACGACCGGTTTCTGTGGGTGGCCACCGATCGCGGCCTCGTGAGGTTCACCAAGAGCGCGATGTTGCGGTGAGGCCCGCATGATCGGTCACACCGAACTTGGCCCCGGCGGCGAGTTCGATCGCATCCGAGCCATTCTCGAGCGGCTCGGATCGCGTGCCGCGCCCTCGGGCGACGACTGTGCGGTCGTGACGGTTGGTGCGGAGCGTCTTGCGCTCTCGACCGACCTCGCCATCGAAGGCACGCACTTTCGTGTTGGGTGGCTCACACCGGGAGAAATCGGTTGGCGCGCGGCCGCGGCGGCGCTTTCGGACCTGGCTGCCGTTGCGGCGACACCGGTCGGCGTGCTGGCGAGCGTGGGCGCGAGTCGTGAGTGGCCGGAAGCCATCGTGGCCGACGTCATGGCCGGAGTGGGTGCTGCGGCCGCCACGGTCGATGCGGTGGTGTGGGGCGGTGACCTCGTGCGCAGTGATCGGTTGGTGATCGATATGGCCGTGGTTGGTCGGGTCGACTCGCCGGTGTGGCGGCGGGGCGCCACGCCGGGTGATGCGTTGTGGGTGACCGGTGCGCTGGGAGCGGTGGCGGCCGCGGTGCGTGCTTGGGAGGATGGCCGCGAGCCGGATCGTCAGGCGCGCGAGCGGTTTGCCCGTCCGGCGCCGCGGGTGTCGGAGGCGCGGTGGCTCGCCGAGCGCGGTGCCACGGCCTTGATCGATGTGAGCGACGGGCTCCTGGGCGACGTCGGCCATCTAGCTGCAGCGTCACAGGTGCGTTGCGTGATCGAGTCCGAACGGGTGCCCGTCCACGTTGCCGCCGACCGGCCGGATGACGCGGTGGTGGGCGGCGAAGAGTATGAGCTCGTTGTGTCGCTTCCGAGCACGTTCGGGCGAGACGAGGCGAGCCAGTTCTCGCAGCGCTTCGGCCTCCCGTTCACCCGCGTTGGATCGGTCGAGGAGGGAGCGGGTGTCATACTTCTCGAGCAGGGCCGTCCCGTCGAGCTCCCCGCGGGATTCCTGCAGTTCGATTGAGCGATGCTGAGATCTGCCTGGTACGTCGTCAAGCTCTTTGTCTGGACGATTTACTACAGCAGCAAGGCGGTCGTCGCCGGGTGGCTCAAGATCCCGAACCTCCCGGGCGGGGTGTACGACGAGTGCGGGCGCCGCTGGGGCGTCAGGGTGCTCCGAGCGGCAGGGGTGACGGTCCGCACCGTGGGAATGGAGCACATTGCGACCGACCATCCCATCGTCTATGTGTCGAACCATCAGTCGTTGATCGACATTCTCGCCTTGGCCGCCACCATTCCGGGCAAGATGCGGTTCGTTGCCAAGAAGGAGCTTTCGAAAGTTCCGGTGTTCGGGGCGGCGCTCAAGGCGGCCGGGCAGATCTACATCGACCGGCACAACCGGGCCAAAGCGTTCGAGGCCTATGAAGAAGCGGCGGCCGCGGTGCAGGCAGGCATGAATGCCGTCGTGTTTGCAGAGGGCACGCGGAGCAGAACGGGCCAGTTGCTCCCGTTCAAGAAAGGCCCCTTCGTGTTTGCGATCGCGTCGCAGGTTCCCATCATTCCGATATACTGTGCAGGCACGTTCGACGTTCTGCCAAAGGCGAGTGTGTGGGTGCGTCCGGGCCCGATTACGATCTACTACGGTGAGCAGATCCCGACTGGCGGGTTGACGTACGACGATCGAGCGCAGTTGATGCAGACGGTACGCACCATCATCGAGCGGTTCGAAGCGGACTTCAAGCGAGGACAGGGAGGAGCGGAGGGTTCATGAGCACGATCATCGACGTGTCGGCACGTGAGGTGCTCGATTCGCGCGGCAACCCCACGATCGAAGCCGAGGTGTTCCTGGCGACTGGAGCGATGGGCCGGGCCGCGGTGCCAAGCGGTGCATCGACGGGCGAGCACGAGGCTATGGAGCTCAGGGATGGCGATCCCAAGCGCTATGTGGGGAAGGGTGTCTTGCAGGCCGTCAAGAACGTGAACGAGGCGATCGGTCCCAAGCTGGAGGGCATGGAAGCGCTCGACCAGATGGAGATCGATGCCGAGATGCTCGATCTCGACGGCACGCCCAACAAGAGCAAGTTGGGCGCCAACGCGATTCTCGCCGTGTCGCTGGCGGTGGCGCGAGCGGCCGCCAACGATTTGGGGCTCCCGCTCTACCGCTATCTGGGCGGACCGATGGCGAGTGTCATGCCGGTCCCGATGATGAACATCCTCAACGGTGGGGCGCACGCCTCGAACAACGTGGATGCACAGGAGTTTATGGTCGTGCCAATTGGCGCGGAGGATTTCGAGGACGGGCTCCGCATGGGTGTCGAGGTGTTCCATGCGCTCAAGAAGGTGCTGACGCAGCAGGGCCTGTCGACGGCGGTCGGCGACGAGGGTGGCTTCGCCCCGATGCTGCCGAGCAACGAGGGGGCGCTCGATGCCGTGATGTCGGCAGTGGAGGCCGCTGGCTACCAGCCCGGCGACGATGTTGCCATTGCCTTGGACGTGGCGGCGAGCGAGCTCTACGAAGACGGCGCGTACGTCTTCAAGAAGGGCGATGGCTCGAAGCGATCGGCGCAGGAGATGGTCGATCTCTACAGTGGGTGGATCGAGAAGTATCCCATCGTTTCGATCGAGGATGGCCTCGCTGAGGACGATTGGGACGGGTGGAAGGCCCTCACGTTGGCATTGGGTGATCGCGTGCAGTTGGTGGGAGATGATCTGTTCGTCACCAACACCGAGCGGTTGGCGCGCGGGATCGACGAGGACATCAGCAATGCCATTCTCATCAAGGTCAACCAGATCGGTACGTTGTCGGAGACGCTCCAGTGCATCGAGTTGGCCAAGGGCGCGAGCTACGGCACGGTGATTTCGCACCGCTCCGGTGAGACGGAAGACACGTTCATCGCCGACCTCGCGGTGGCGACGGGTGCCGGACAGATCAAGACGGGAAGCGCCTCGCGGACGGATCGGGTGGCCAAGTACAACCAGCTATTGCGGATCGCCGAGGAGCTGGACGACTTCGCGCTCTATCCCGGCCGCGGCATGTACGGCCTATGAGATGGACGCGGGTGGCGGCCGGGATCGTGGCCGCCGGCGGCGTTGTCTTTGGCGTGTTCGGCGGGGAGTACAGCACGCTCGATTGGTGGCAGCTCAAGCGGCAGGTCGCCGAGCAGGAGCACGCGATCGCTCGGCTCGAGGTCGAGATCGACAGCCTCACCGGGTTGGCAGCCGAGCTCGAGAGCGACTCGGCGACCCAGGAACGGGTGGCGCGTGAGCATTTCGGCATGATCCGAGACGGCGAATTGCTGTACCGGGTCGAGGAAAGGCGGTGACTGGAGGTGGGGGAGGGATCTAGGTGGCTTGTTCGGGCGGCAGGGCGGCCGTAGTACAACTACCACCCCACCATCCTACCGCCAGGGGTTGCCGACCCAGCGATGGCTAGGACCGGCGAGCAGCTCATCCGGTCGGCCCGGGACGCCTCCCGCCAACGTGTGCGCGACGCCGGTTGAGACGACGTAAACCCATTGCCACAACTCGACTTACAGCGTTTCAAACGCCGCGTCGGATGGCTCGAACCGAATTCGGATCGGGTCAAACCGAAATCCGGGCGCGCCGATCGACGTTCCGGGCGCGGCGGTCGACGTTCCGGACGTGACGGTCCGAGTTCCGTGTCCCCTGGACCTAACTTCGCCCGGTCCGATCCGAGTTTCGGGTGTGCCGATCCGAGTGTCGCGCGCCGCGATCGGAACGCCGGGCGCGACGATCGAAGTTCCGGATGTCGTGGCCCGAGTTCCGTGTAGGGCGAACCCAACGTCGCCCGTTCCGATCGGAACTCCGGGGATGCCGATCCGAGTATCGGATGCGCCGATCCGAGTCTCCGGCGTGCCGATCCGAATGCGGGGGACCGCCATCGGAACGCCGGGCGTGTCCGCCCGGATCGGGAGCATGCTGCTCCGAGTTCCGCGTACGCCGGCGTGAATGCCGGGAGCGCCGACCCGAATTCCCGGCGTGCCACGCCGAGGGTCGGGCGACGCTTCCAGAATTCGGTTCGACCTGTCCGGAGTTCGGAGAGACCCATCCGGAATGGACTGCGACCGAGCGCCGGTGCGGACGCCGGCTGGAATGCTACAAAGTCAGGCGCCGGCCGCTCGACCCCACGCCGCGGCCGTCGCCCGCCAACCAACGGCACGGGCCTGTGAGAGTACGGGACACATGACATCCCAGTATCTCACATATGTCGCGATCCCACGCCGCCAGCCGGCCGAGTGGCTCTGCGTTCTTGCGCTGATGGCGGTCACGGCGTGCGGCAGCCCGGATTCGCCGACGCCCGTCGTGAGCGTCGACGTTTCGCCTGCCACCCACACGTTCTACGCGATCGGCGACGAGCATTGGCTCGTGGCGGTCGCCCGCAACGTGTCGGACGAGCGAGTTCCGGTCGGTACGTTCACGTGGACGTCATCCGACCAGGCCGTCGTCGCCGTCAGCCCAACCGGCAGGGCCACAGCAGTGGCCGCTGGCTCGGCCACCGTCACGGCACGCACTGGCGGAGGGACGGGAACGGCGGAGGTCACGGTCGATCACTGGCAAAGCGTCACGGCCGCAGACCGGCACACCTGCGCGCTGACCGTCAGCGGGAGAGCCTTCTGCTGGGGCTCGAACTCCGACGGACAGCTGGGGAGTCCGCCCCTCGATGCAGTGGTGCCGGAGCCGATAGGTGTGGACGGGAACCACCGGTTTCGCCAGATCAGCGCGGGATCTCGGATCACATGCGGCGTCTCGACGGATGGCGTGGCATACTGCTGGGGATCGCTCAGCGACGTGTCCGGGGCGAGCAGTCCTGTTCCGGTCGAAGTGGCCGACGGATTCACGTTCGAGCACATCAGCACCATGGTTCCCGTCGGCTCGGCGGGGCGCCACGTCTGTGGCGTCGCGAGCGGTGGTACGGCGGTCTGTTGGGGCACGAACGGCAACGGCGAGCTGGGTGACAACTCCACCATCGACCGGAACGCTCCAGTGCTCGTCGCGGGGGGTTTGGAGTTCGAAGCCGTTGCCACGGCCGACGCCCACTCGTACGGGATCTCCTCCACCGGTGAACTCTACTTTTGGGGAGGGACGGGGGGCGGGGGCGACTCGGTTCCAAGGCCGATGGAGGTGGACGTCACCTACTCGGCCATCACCTCTATGTTCCAGCACAGCTGCGCGCTTGCGCCCGATGGTACCGCCTACTGCTGGGGCGCCGGCGTGTTCGGGAAGCTGGGTGGATCGGTATTCCCCGACGTGCCGGTGAGCGGCAACCACGTCTTCTCGACGATCGACGTGGGTGTGCAGCACACCTGCGGCGTCGCAACGGGCGGCCAGGGGTTCTGTTGGGGTGGGAATGGGAACGGGCCGCTCGGAACCGGAACAACTGTCGACGCCGACGTGCCGGTACCGGTGACAGGTTCGCTGGCCTTCGTGAGCATCAGTGCGGGCATGGGACACTCATGCGGTATCACAGCGAACGGCGGCGCCTATTGCTGGGGCTGGGGCTCCACGGGAGCACTGGGCACTGGCCGGACGAGTGACAACCTGCGGCCGACCCGTGTGCGAGATCCGGCATGACGGCCGGCGCCCCTCGAGTTGCAACCGGCATTGGACCGCGGAATTGGTGTCCGGTGGTCGAGCGGCGGTGACTGGAGGCGGGGGGCGGAACCAAGTAGTTTGTTCGGGCGGTAGAGGGCAGGACGGCAGTGGTCAACTACCACCCTACCTTCCTACCGTCAGCCGTGGCGGAGTAGCTCAGCTGGTTAGAGCAGCGGAATCATAATCCGCGTGTCGGGGGTTCGAGTCCCTCCTCCGCTATACGATAAGCCGTTGATTTTCAATGGCTTGCTCTTTAGGCGAGACTCATGCTTGAGCCCGGTACGCAGTGACTGTGGGCTACACTGTGGATCGGGTCTTCTCATGCATGGGGGTGCCAAGTCTGGCATATTGACGCTCTTGAGTCATCTCAGGCGCTCCTCCTCAGCATCACGTCTGCCATGACCTTGGCTACCTCACCTCGGTCCCGCTGTTTGGCGTAACGCCTGGTCATGTTCACGCTGGCATGTCTCATTGCGGACTGCACTCTCGCCTCGCTGACGCCGGCGTCGGTTACCCATTGCCCCATGCAATGACGCAGGTCCTTCAGTCGGAGTGACGGGTCTGCTCCAGCGGACGTGA
>JBDHAN010000016.1:0-35249 GCA_039588055.1 Gemmatimonadota bacterium
AGGATGGAGTGCGATCCACGACGACTCGGCGACGCTCGCGTGATTGGAGCGGACACGCGGGTGGGGCGTGTCGGACCAACAACGGATGCGTAGTCGGCACCGTGGGCTAAGGTGGTACTGTAACACGCGCTCCCTTGAAAGGCGAGCACAAGAATTGAGATTGGTTGCGCTGGTTAAGCGTGGCGGGGGGTCACATGCCGTGGCTGGAGCAGCCCGATGTTGTGTACGGGGCGATCGAGACGTTTCTAGGAGGCGCGTGGCCCGAAGGAGCGGTAGTGCAGTAAGGATCAGCGGCTGCTTGCGGGCGGTGATTCCCATCATACTTACGGGACGCCGCGCTCGCAGGAAACAGATGTCTCTAGTGGTCGGGTGACCGAGCTGCTGCTCACTGGCGGCCCGTGCCAGCTCTTCGGCATTGCGAGCTCCTGAAGCCCGCTCAACCGCTGAATCGCAGTGAGGAGCAGTTCGACCATGGCCATGTTCTCCTCCTCCAAACGCGAGAGCCACCGCGAACGCGGCTCCCACCGAGGACGCCCGGACGAGGAGGTGGTATCGACCATCGCCCGCGACCTGCGGGTGGAAGGGACACTGAGCAGCAGCGGCGTGATCCGAATCGACGGCACTGTGGTTGGGACCATCCGAGCAGAGCACCGAGTACTCGTGGCCGAAGGTGGGAACGTCGAGGGCGACATTCGTACGCAAGAGGCGATTCTGAACGGAGAGGTCCATGGCTCAATCGTGGCCGATGGGCGCGTGGAAGTGCAGCCAGCAGCGGTGATTCGCGGCGATATCACGACACCATGCCTCGTAATAGATGAAGGAGCTACGGTCTGTGGCCATCTCCATATGGCCAAGCCGAAAGGGACAGGTCACCCAGGACCTGACGTTGTCAAGACAGAGTGGTTACCGCCACTGTGACGACGCCCACGGATGCTCTGCTGCACCTCACGGTTTCAATTGACGCTCCATCAAAGCATCTCGCATCTCTGAACGATCTGGTACACACGAAACCGGAGGGGAGAAATGACCACGCACATCACGCTCGTGCGGTTTACACAGCAGGGCATTGAGAACATCAAAGACAGCCCCGCTCGTCTCGACCGCGTCAAGGACGCATTTCGCGCATCCGGTGCCGAGTTCAAGGCGTTCTACTCAGTGATGGGACAGTATGACGCCGTGGTGATCTCGGAAGCGCCGGACGTGGAAACGGTGGCCAAGCTGGCGTTGGCCATCGGAGCGCAGGGCAACACAAGGACGGAGACGCTCCCGGCGTTCACGGAGGACGAGTACCGGCAGCTCATCGAGACAATGCCCTAGGATGAGGTATGCAGGCCCTGGCGGTGATGGACCGCAATTGAGCGTAGGCAAGAGCCCCGAACGCCGCGTGACGCTCGGGGCTGTGAGGTCGGTGGTGACTACTCTCGCGGCTCCTCCATCAACCTCGCCAACGCTTCCCTCGCTGCCTCTACCTGCGGCTGTAGTTCGGGATCGGCGTCCTTCCAGAGATCGATGAACTTGCTGTAGTATTTGACGGCCGCATCGCGGTGGCCGAGGGACTCGTGGAGTTCGCCGAGGCGACGGAGGACAAAGGGGTACCAGTAAGACTCGTAGCCGTATCCGTAGATGGACGGGGTAGCGAGCGCCCGTTCGTACAGAGCCACCGCGGAATCAGGACGGCCCGCAAGCTCATGCCCGTAGGCAGCCTCCGTCAGCCCTCGGTTCGGCAAGTACCAGGGGCCATCCGCGTACCACTGCATGAATGCCGCCACGGCACTGTCCGGCCTGCCCTCGGCCAGTATGATCGAACCGGCTGCCCTACCGAGCCAGTCGTTATCTGGTGACTGCTGCCGCCACCGTTCGTAGAAGCTCCATGCCTCCTGAACCCGTCCCAGCTCCGCGAGCGTGACCACGAGATGGTCGTAGGAGCCGTCGCCCTCAGCAAGCGAATCGGTGGACCGTTGCAGCACGGGCTCGAGAATGCGCGTGGCTCGCGCCGTGTCTCCGGTCACGCGTAGCTCTAGGAACGCCCGCGCAACGGGACGCCACGAGCCGCACCGCTGCCGGAAGTCGTCCATCCGGCCCAGCATCAGCGAGATCCGACAGAGGCGGATTCGCAGCGCGTTCTCGGAAACGGAGTGCTCAGACGCCTCAAGGGAGTCCCAGTACATCTCTGCCCCCCTAGGGTCGCGCCGAGCGAGGAAGAGATCTCCCTTCATCCGCTGTACGACGGGATTCGCGGGGAGCCGCTGTGCCATGACGTTCAAGACCGAATCAGTTGTCGCGAACTGTCGTTGCGGTACCAGTGCTTCCAGGACCGTGCCCAGATGGCGTGTGTTTGGAGCCAACTCGAGCGCGCGCAGTGCGAGCGAATCGGCTTCGGACCACCGGCGAGCGACGCTCAGTTGGAAGGATAGATTGTTTAACGCCATCCACTCGTCGGGGTATAGCCCCAGGAGTTGTCGATAGGTTGCCTCTGAGCGTGCGTCATCACCAAGGCTCCCGAGATACGCGGCCACTACCAGCAACCGCTCTCGGTCCGGGAGGTGATCCCCCAGGGCATACGCACGCGCAGCCGCTTCCTCACTCTCATCCCGCGGACCAACGATCGCGAGCTTCCTCCATGCCATGGCGAACGTCGAATCCAGCGCTATCGCCTCCTTGAGTAACTCGATAGCCTGATCTAGGTCCGTGTCGATGAGGCGCGAGCCTGTGGTGTACGCGGTCAGTGCCTGGAGCGACGCCGTCGAAACCTGCGCGAGCCGGGGCGTAGCGCGCACACCGTGGAGCGACTCGCCGATGTCCCGGCGCAGCGACTCCGCCAGTTCGCCCAGGGCGTCGATGAGGGCGTCAGCGTCGCGGGCCGTGGTGGCCCTCGAGAGCACCTCCTCCCCCAACACCGTCACGATCACTCGTGCCGTGATCTGGTAGCCCATGCCCACCCGACCGATGTCACCGACTACGTAAGCCTTTGCGTTCTCCCGACGGGCGAGGATCGGCCACAGGCTGTCCGGGAATTCCTCGGCGGACGCGATCTCCATCCGGCGCATCCCGTCCTGCTTCTGGCTCGCACTCAGCACGTGGACCACTCGCGACTGCCCCAGGGCGATCTCGACGGCATCGGTCACCACCGGTCCCAGCGTCGAGTCATCCGTGCGGTTCCTGAACTCGGCGACGAGTATCCGATCCCGCTCCGCCAGCACCTCCTGGCCGATGAGCGTTCCCGGGCCGCCCACGCGCAAGTTGCGGTCGACGCCATAGGCGCCGACGAAGCCCAACCCGGCTAACGCCGCACCCACTGCCCAGCGTCGCCACCGTGTGCGGGTGGACGCCGCCGCTGGTCCCGGGCCGTGGCCTCCACCCCTGAGCGCCTCCACGAACTGTTCTGCCGTCCCAAACCGATCCGCGGGCGTCTTGGCCAGCGCTTGATCGATGGCCGCCTCCACGTTCTGTGGTACTCGCTCCCGCACCACCGACACTCTTGGCGTTGCTTCACTGAGCTTCTTAGCCAACACTGCCTGTGCCGTGGGCCCGGTGAACGGTGGCTCGCCCGCAAGCATCTCATACAACACGCAGCCCAACGAGTACACATCACTCCGACCGTTGAGCTTCTTCTCCCCCGTCGCCTGCTCAGGACTCATGTAGGCTGGCGTGCCGATACTGATGCCGGTCTCGGTGAGATGCTGTCCACCCGCCTCAGTAATGGCTCGTGCAATGCCAAAGTCGGCGACCACCGCGTGCCCGCTCTCAAGCAGGATGTTCTCCGGCTTGATGTCCCGGTGAATCACGCCGTGACTGTGGGCGTAGCTCAGCGCATCGGCCACCTCCCGCGCCACCTGCAAGGCGTCGTCGATGGCCAGCTGCTTCTCACGCTCTAGGCGATCTCGGAGCGACTCCCCTTCCACATAGGGCATCACGTAGTAGAGAAAGCCGTCGGCTTCACCTGAGTCGTAGAGTGGCAGGATGTGTGGGTGGTGCAGGTTGGCCGCGATCTTGATCTCTTGCAGGAACCGCTCGGGGCCGAGCGCAGCAGCAAGCTCAGGCCGCAGGACCTTCATCGCCACCTGCCGCTCGTGCTTCAAGTCTTGGGCGTGATAGACCGTCGCCATCCCACCGCTGCCGATCTCTCGCTCAATGGTATAGCGGTCGGCGAGGGCTTTCCTGAGACGGTCCAGCAGGTCGGTCATGGGAGTGACCTCGGTTGGCGCTCCACGAAAGTAGGACATCTGGTGCCGCTCAGCCAGAACGAAGGGCTCGGACATCCCACGGAGCGTTGAGTCCGCGTTGACTCCTACTCCCCACCGTCGCGCATCCCTCACCGGAGGCTGCGATGATCGAGGTACGCGAGGCGCTGGCGCTTGATGGGATCGTGTACGGGCCGGCAGACGAGATTCCGCTCAAGGTATGGCTGCGGTTACCTCAGCGGGAACGGAACACGCTGCTCAGCCTCGGGAGGGTCGAGCTGAATGACGGCCAGGACGCAACTCCCGGTGCTAGCCTTCCACCCGAAAGCCCCGAAACGCCGCGTGACGCTCGGGGGATTACGGCGTCATCTTGCTGGGGCTCGGTGAAGCCCAAGCATCACGCGCCGTTCCGCGCTGTGAGAGCCTGCTGATCCGGCAAGGGGCGGAGGAGGTGGCATGGGAGCCGTCCTCCAGCCGCCCAACCGCTCTCTCGCTGCCCTACATCCCACCGCGGCTTGACGGCGGGACGATTCCGTTGAGCCGCAGATACGTCACGATGTTGCCGTAGTGCTCGGCATTGTGGGTGGCGTTCAGGGTGAGGGCGTGGAACCGCGTGATGTTCATCCCGAACAGCTCGACCGGTGCGCGGGTGTCGCCGTCGGCCTGCGCGTAGGCGCGCTTGCAGTACGCGGTAGAGTTCTCCATGGCCGCGATCAAGCCCTCCTTCGTCGTCACGGTCTTTTCGACGTCGTCTTCGCCCGACGGGTCTTCCCCCAGCGCTACCGCGCAAATCATGCGCTGCGCGCCGGCCACGTGACCGATGAGCTGTCCGAAGGTGCGCACCTCGCTGGTCGGCTGGTACCCGTACTGGTCCTCAGGCATGTCCTTGGCCGACTGCGTGATGAATCCGGTAATCTGTTCCCAGAACATGCCCACGGCCGCGACGGACGCGTTGTCGCCGGCGGGCTCCGCCTGGGCGGTCAGCGAGGAGGCGCCAAGCGCCAGCAGGGAGAGTGCGGTGAACACACGGGTCATTGGTACCTCACTATTGGGGAGGGGGAAATCTTACGCTGCCCGCAAAGCAGCGGAAGCGACGGCGGGGAACAACCCACGGCTCGCGCTGTCGGACCTGACGTATCATGCAGCTAAACAGCCGCCTCCACAGGTTGTGCATCACTCCACCACGAACAGCGACGACATCCCGAAGTCTAGGTGTGGGCCGACGTGACAGTGGAATAACCAGGTCCCAGGGTTGTCGGGCACCATGTCGGCGGTCACCATCTGCATCGTCATCAGGCTGAGTACGTCAGTCCGCATCTTGTTGACGACCGCCGTCTGACCGTGCCAGTGCGGCGCATGCACCTCGAAGTTGGACGTCCCGAAGACGTACCAGCGGACCCGGTCGCCTTGGCGCATGCGGAGACCGGACAAGTGACCGAACGAGAACCCATTCATCGTCTCACGCAGATTGAGCAGATACGGCAGGTCGGCGAACGTGGTATTGCGCGGCACCCTACTCGGATCGCCAGCGTAGGCCGCAATGTTCTCCTCGAAATACCAACTCACGTTCTCATCGATCTCGGCGAACGCCACCACGAACTCTCGATCCACATCCGTCGGCGTACCATCCGCTGCCATCATGCCACGTCGCACGATGATCATCACACCCATCAGTCCCGCGTTTACATCCTTGGGCTCGTTGAGGTGCGAGTGATACATCCACATGATTGAACTGCCTTCGTCCGCTGTCGGTCCGGCCCGCTCGGGAACCGGCCAGACGTAGGTGTGCGTCCCACCCGGTGGTACGCCGTCGTCCAGCGTGTCCGCGCCGGCGGTACCATCGTTGTAGAGCGCACCCTCCGAGTCCTTGGTGTAGAACACCCCGTGCGGATGCATCGTGTAAGGACGACTGGCGTTGTTCCTGAACACAACCCGGATCGTGTCGCCGACTTGTGCTCGTAGGACGGGGCCGAGATATCCGAGATGCTCCCACTCGGGCGGCCGCTCTGTCCTGGTCGAGAACGTGCTGTCGGTGTACTCGCGATAGATCGCTTTACGATAGACCCGCCCGATTCGATCGTCCGCCGACGTCAAGATCATCGCGACGAGTCCCTCGGCCGGTGCACCGAGCATCTGGTCCCTGCCTGTCGGCGCGTAGTCCCACTGGACCTCTTCCGCGGCCACATAGTACGTGCGCGTCATCGGAGCTATCGAGGTGGTCGCCGGGTCACAGGCGGCGACGGTGAGGAGCGCCAGTGGAGCGCAGCTGATCGGAAGGAGCCGAATCCGCATGAGAGGACCTCATTGCTTTCAACGAAGTGAGGGGACGGACATGAGACCGTTCGACGTGCTGCCGTTCGGCGCGGAGTAGCGAGCGGCCAATATGTGGACCCGAAGCGCAAGTACAAGAGTCGGGAGTAATGTTTGCTGTGGTTAAGAGATACAATCAGTGGGCGATCATAGGCGCTAGAGCTGCGGTTCGGTGCGGCTTCGCAAGATGAGCGGTGGCAGGTGTGACGCCACCTAAGGTGTGGGTCCGTGGCGGTGGTTAGTCCCCTGGCTGCGTAACGGTGGCTAGCACTTTGGAACTCCCCTGGCGTAGTCCTCCAACTTCAGCACCAGAGTACCATACCCTGTGCGAATGGCAACGTCATGGAATTGCTGGTCGTCTGTAACCAATCGGATCGGCATTCCACCGACGGACTGGCCGACGTTGAAGGCGATGAGCACATCCCACACCCAGTTGCGGCGCCCGGCTCGCTCAAGGCTCCAGCCTTTCTCTAACACACCACAGAGGAATTCGCGCTGTAGCTCGAATGCATAGCCGAACGTCGACAGGACTGATTCAGCGGCTGTCATTGGAAGGCTTGATCGCGGGTATCCCGCTTCGTCGCACGTTCGATGAATCTCGCTCAATGCTAGCGCTATCAGCGCCTTCTCCGAGCGCATGAAATCCAACGCCTTGTGTCTTTTTGACGGCTCACGCGATACGGCATCCCAGGCAGTAGCATTGGGTACAACGGGGCGTATGAGTAGCTCGAATACGCGGCTTGCGTACTCAGACTCGACGGCCGGGACGTTCGCAGATACTTCGTCAAGGATCGGCGTGATGTCATCGAGCGACGCATCCAACGCGACTGAAGCAACGTATTCGCAAGCCACCGAAAGGGCGGCCACAGCCTGGTCATGTTTTGGCAGACGCTGGCCAAGCAGGTGAAGCGCAACTTGGTTTTCAGAACCAACGAGGATCGCGGTCGCCAGCGTTCGGCCGGAGACAGACTTCGCGTGCTCGACAATGCGTTTGATGGCAGCCCTAGCGGGGCGGTGTCGCCGTTCTTCAGGCTCACCAAGGCGCGCCACAAGCTCCGCCGCAACCGTTGGGTCAATGTATGGGACAGTACCAGCGGTCGACTCGGCGCTGAGCACCTCGGCGAAGCGTTTGGGTGGGATCGATAGGTAGATGTTCGTGTCAAAGACGCTGGCGTACACCACTGTTCCCCACCGTCGCAGTCACAACTGCTGACCTGAAACTTCTGCCCTCCACGTACCACGCGCAAATGGAGGCAAACAGCATGAGGCGTCCATTACGGCCCACGTTCTGACCGACCGTACTGTTGGTCAACCGACCCAGCCTGCGACGTTGACCACCGTAAGTCTTTGCTTTGTTCGACCGACGCCTACCTAAAGCTTTGGTCAACCAACTCTGCAAGTTGCTGGCTGTACGATGAAAAGGGTGTACGCTGCGGAGCGGCACCCCCCGAGGGGGGTCTGCCGCTTCTGCCCAGGCGCGCTTCCTGCGCTCACGGGCGTGGTCAACGTCGAATCGACTATTAAGGATGGCCCGGCGATTGAAAGTGCCTGTTCCAGCCCAGGCATCAGTGGACCCCTATGTCAACGCGGGGGCAAAGGGGGGGTCGCCCGCTTGAGCAGGGCCAGCTTTCTTGCGCTCACAAGCGTGTCGACGTTCTGGACCACTATTAAGGATGGGCCGAGCGGCCGAAGCGCCTGCCGCAGTCTATCCATGGATGAAGAGGAGATGGTCTTCGGAAGCGCACACAGAGTGCTGTTGACGAGGCGAGCGGCGTTTCCTATCGTGGAGCGTCCACAGAATGCGGCCACAGTGGTTACCAGGGAGCGGGGATAGCCGAGAAAAGACGACCTTCAAGTCCTTGCAGCGCAACGCATTGCGCTGGTGGCCGAGCGGCTGAAGGCGGCGGTTTGCTAAACCGTTATAGGGTTAATCGCCCTATCGGGGGTTCGAATCCCCCCCTCTCCGCACCACTCCTCCGATGACGAACTCCGAGATCCGCGTCCGCTTCGCCCCGTCTCCCACCGGATATCTCCATGTCGGTGGCGCGCGCACCGCACTCTTCAACTGGCTGTTCGCGCGGAAGCTCGGCGGGGCGTTCCTGCTCCGCATCGAGGACACCGACCGGGCCCGCTCGAGCCAGGAGCACGTGCAGGTCATTCTCGACGGGCTCGAATGGCTGGGACTCGACGTCGACGAGGCCGTTGTCTTTCAGGGCGCCGGCATCGAGCGCCACCGAGCGCTCGCCGACCAGCTTCTCGCCGACGGCGAAGCTTACGAGGAGGATGGCGCGATCCGCTTTCGCATGCCGCAGGACGAGATCGCGTGGGACGACGCCGTCTATGGTCGGATCAGCTTTCAGGGCGGAGACATCAAAGACTGGGTTATCCTCCGGAGCGACCGCACCCCAACCTACAACTTCACCGTGGTGGCCGACGATCTGGAGATGCAAATCTCGCACGTGATGCGGGGCGACGACCACATCTCCAACACTCCCAAACAGATCGCCGTGTACCGGGCCCTGGGACACGAGCCGCCGGTCTTCGCCCACGTGCCGATGATCCACGGTCCCGATGGTCGCAAGCTCTCCAAACGCCACGGCGCCACCGCCGTCGGAGAGTATCGAACTGAGGGGATCCTCCCCGAGGCGATGCGGAACTTCCTGGCGCTCCTAGGCTGGAATCCGGGGGACGAACAGGAACTGTTCCCGACGCCGCAGGAGTTGGTCGACGCGTTTTCCATCGAGCGCATCCAAAAGAAGAGCGCAATCTTCGACGTCACCAAACTCGAGTGGTTGAACGGCCAATACATCAGCCGTACGCCGCCCCGAACGCTCTTGGAGCTGGTCCGATCGGATTTGGCAGACGACGGAATCGATATCTTGGCAATCGGCACCGACCGCGTGCTGCACGCCATCAAGGTGCAGAGCGAGCGAGCTCGCACGACGCTCGAGCTCGCCCACCGTGTGGCAATCCGGTATGACGCGCGACTCATCGAGCGGGACGCAAAAGCCGACAAGCTCATCGCCAAGAACCTCGACGGATTCCGGTCGGCGCTCGAGGCTGTGGCCGAGCGACTCGCGGGCATCCATGCGTCGGATTGGCTACCCGAACGCCTCGAGATCGAGCTTCGAGAACTCGCTGAGGAGCTCGGACTCGCGGCTGGAGCGGTGTTCCAGCCGATTCGGGTCGCCCTGACGGGCCAGACCGTATCCGAGGGAGTCAACGTGCTGCTCGAGGTGGTGGGGAGAGAGGAGAGCCTCGAGAGAATCCGCGCAGCTCAAGCGTGGACGCCTTCTGCGGGGAGCGCCTAATCTCCCTTACGGCTTGATCGTGTCGCGCCTCGCCTTGCGAGCGCGCTCGGCGTCGCGTTCCTCCTGCTTTCGCTGGCGCACTTCGTCCACATACTGACGGAACTCGGCCGCACTCTCTGCACGGCGCGCCGACTCGATGATTTCCTGACGCATCCTCGCCAGTTCCTGTGCGGCCTGCGCCTGCTGGATGTTCCCCTGTGGCAACGGCAATAGGGCGAGGAGCGCCGTGGGAATCTTGATATCGCCGAGGTAGATCCACGAACCGTCGATGCCCCACGTGTTGCCGGCGACCTCAGTGGTCCATCGGGGCGGCGCCGGCACCGCGAAGCTATCGCGCGGCATCGTGTCAATGTAGGCCTTGATGCGCTCGCGCACTGCAGCATCGACCCGTGCCACGTGGGTGGCCACGTCTGGTGACGGCCCGACCACACCGAGCTCCGCTTCCATCGTCCGTACCCACACCCTGCCGTCCGCGTAGTTCGGTCCGATGAGTCGCCCGGGTCCCAGGGTGGCGGGCACCGCAATGCTGTCGGTTTCACCCCGCGGCGTCACGACGTCGGCGATAATGAAGCGGGGGCCAGGCGGAGGGAGCATCGTATCGATCCGCGCCGAGGGCACGATGCCGATCACCCGTGCGCCGCCCCTGCCGCCACCACCGCCCGTCGGGTCGCCACCGTACTCGGGCATCTCGTGCTGCCTGAGTTCCGCCGAGCCCGGCGGCACCAGGGTCACGAGGGTGGTGCGCTCCTCCACGACGAAGGTCGGTCCGGCCACGCTCACCAGGGCGATCGCGACCGTCAGGTGCAGCACGAGGCTCCCCACCGTCCAGAGCGGGTTGCCCTGTTCGGGCGGCGGCAAGCGGAAGCGCCGTTCGCTCACGTCCGGACTCCCAAAGCGGCGACGGCCCGCCCGAGGCGTCCAATGCCCTCGCGCAACCGATCCACGTCGACAGTGAGTGCTATGCGAAAGAAGCCCTCACCACCTCCTCCGAACGCCGTCCCGGGCATCAGCATCACCCCGTCTCGCTCCAGCACATCCCGGGTGAACGCGGCAGTGTCGGCGCCGCCCGGCAATGGGACCCAGAGATACATCGTCGCTTGCGGCACCTCAGCACTGAGCCCGATCTCGCGGAGCGCCTGCACCGCCGCATCGCGCCGCACCGCGAGCTTCTCGACGAGCGGTGCGGACAGCGATTCTGCCCGATCGAGCACGGCAGCTCCGGCGTGCTGCACGGCGAGAAACACACCAGTATCCACCCACGTCTTGAGCTTGCTCAGCGGCGTAATCAGCTCAGACCGTCCGGCGACCCACGCGATCCTCCACCCCGTCATCGAGAAGCTTTTGGAAAGCGTCTGGAACTCGAGTGCGACCTCCCGCGCTCCTTCAACTTCCAGGATGCTTGGCGCACGGTATCCGTCGAATGTGATCTCGACATACGGATTGTCGTAGGCAATCAGAATCCCGTATTCGCGGCAAACGCGAACGGTGCGCTCAAGGTAGTCGCGCGGAGCGACCGCCGCCGTCGGGTTGTTCGGGTAGTTCAGGAACGCGAGGCGCGTCTGGCGGAGGCGCTCAGGCGGAAGATCCTCTAATTCCACGAGAAACCCGCGTTCCGGTCGGAGCGGCATGAGCTCAATGTCGGCACCGGCCATCACCGCCCCACCCAGATAGGCTGGGTAGCCCGGATCGGGGAGCACACACACCTCACCCGGGTTGACGAAGGCGAGGGGCAGGTGCGCCAAGCCGTCCTTGGAGCCGATCAACGGGAGCAGTCCGGTCACCGGGTCCACCGTCACCCCGAAACGGCGTTCCATGTAACGCGCCACCGCCTCACGATAGGCCGTGAGCCCCACCTGATAGGCATAGCGACTCATCGCAGGATCGGATGCCGCCTGGGCGAGCGCCGCAACCGCCGGTTCGGGAGGCGGGAAGTCGGCGTCGCCTGCGCTCAGGTCGATCACGTCGACGCCGTCGGCCAAGAGCCGCCGCTTGATCGCCGCGAGCTCGGCCACCGCGTAGCCCGGAAGCCGTTCGAGCCGCTCGCTTGGGCCAATCATGCGGGCGCTCCGATACCATGGCGCGCAAAGAACTCTTCCGCCGACGCACGCACCGCATCCCAGGGACCGATGACCCGTTCGGCGGGAGGAAGTGAGCTCATCAGAAGCTCACCGTAGTTGCGTTTCGCCACGCGCGAGTCCAGGAGCATGACGACACCCACATCGGTCCGCGATCGAATGAGCCTGCCAAAGCCCTGCTTCAGCTTGAGTGCCGCAAGCGGCAGCAGGTAGTGACGAAACCCATCCTGTCCCTGGGCTTCCAGCGCTTCGATGCGCGCCGCCGTGAGGGGCTCACTTGGCACCTTGAACGGAAGCTTGGCCAGTGCCAACGTCCGAAGGGAGCGTCCCGGAACATCTACCCCCTCCCAAAAACTATCCGTGCCCAGGAGCACCGCAGAGCCCAACTCGCGAAACCGCCGCAGCAGAAAGTCGCGCGGGCCCTCTCCCTGCACCAAGAGCGGCCACCGCGCACCGACCGAACCGCGGACCATAGTCGCCACACGTCGCAACGCGGCGTGGCTCGTGAACAGCACGAACATGCCCCCATCGGACGCATGTGCCAACTCGAGGATGGCCCGCGCGACCGCCTGATCGTGCGCTCCCTCATTGCCCCGAGGGTCGGCGAAGTCCGTCGGCACGCCGAAGAGACACTGGTCCGCAAAGTCGAACGGTGAGGGCAGGATCTCGGCGTACCGCACGGGGTCAGGAGGGTGCGCCAACCCCACCCGCTCGCGTAGGAAGTCGAAACTCCCCCCCGCCGCCAGCGTGGCGCTCGTGACAACCACGGTTTCCACTCTGTCGAAGAGCGACTCGCGAAGCATCCCGGCAAGGTCGAGCGGAACGGCCGCGAGCGCGAGCGGAAAGGGCAGCCCGCCCTGCGGACGGTCACCCCGTCGCTCGATCCACCGCACAAGCTGCGCGCCGGGAAGCGGTCGCAGCGTCTGTACGAATCCGTCGGCCGCCGTTTCCAGCCGCCGCACCACGGCGCGGAGCTCCTGCACGATTCGCGATCGCCGGTCAGGCTCCTCCGTCAGCTCCATGCGATCGGCCACGAGGTCCACACCGTCACGGAGCGCGCTCAACGCCGACACGACGTTGTCCAGTGCAACGGCGAGTCCGCGCTCCCACACGGCATCGGCGGCGAAGGTGTCGTCGAGCCGCAGCACCGACGACGATTCCGCCGTCAACCGCTCTGCAAGGAGCACGAACACGCGGTCGACGTGCGCACGTGCCGTCGAGATCGAAGGCAGCAGCGAGTCGCGCAGCAGCTCGGCTGACGCGGAACTCAGGAGATCTCCACGCGATGCCAGCTCCACCAGTAATGTCGGGATCAGCCCTTTCCCATTTCGCTCGAGCCTGCTGAGGAGGCGCTGCACACCGCGCGACGTAACCTGGATGCCAAGATGCTGGGCAGCCACATCCTCCAGATGATGCCCTTCATCGAGCACCAGCCTCCGGTAGGGGGGGAGCACCGCAGCTTCCTGCCAGTTTTCCTGCGCACGGCGCACGGCGAGGTCCGCCGCAAGCAGATGGTGGTTGACGACCACGATGTCAGCTTCGGCAGCACGCCGGCGGGCCTCGAACAGGAAACACCGGTCGAAGTGGGGACACTCGAGTCGCGAACACAGATCCGGCTCGGCCCGAATTTCTTCCCATACGTCGAACGACGGTGGGTCGACCAGATCGGCCAACGAGCCGTCACTCGTGTGCGACGCCCACTCCGCAAGCGAATTGAGCTCATCCTGTCGTTCCGGCTCGAGCAACGATGCCTGGCCGCCGCCCGCAAGCTCCAACCGGGAGAGACACAGGTAGTTGTTCCACCCTTTGAGCATCGCGTAGGTCGGCTCTCGCTCACGCTCGGTGAAGGCGCGCGACAGGAGCGGGAGATCCTTCCCGACCAATTGTTCCTGCAAGTTGATCGTGTTGGTCGACACGACGGTCCGCTCGTCGTTCGCCAAGCTCCACTCGATGCCGGAAATCAGGTAGGCAAACGACTTGCCCACACCGGTTCCCGCTTCGAGCAGAGACACCCCACCTTCGTTGTATGTGTCGGCCACGAACGCCGCCATGTCGCGCTGACTCGGACGGTCTTCGAACTGTCCCATAATGCGCGCGACGTCGCCTCCTTCCGCCAGACTCGCCGCGACTGCCACTGCATCCAGCGCGACCACTGCCCTGGCACGCGGTACCTCGACGACCACATAGAGCGACACGGCCTCGTTATCGATGATTCCAAACCCGACGCCTTCGTCGTGCAGCCCTGCGGCAACGTGCAGATCGGCTGAGGACGGATCCAGATCACCACCGGGATGGTTGTGCAACACCATCTCGCCCCGCTGCGCAACGCCGGGCAGCGCGAGCACCGCCTGCACCGTGCCGCGCGCGACGGCCCGCACATCCACGATCTCGTCGTCTGCGCTGACGCGGCCGACGAATGAGACCTCTCGTCCTCCCGCCTCGTGGATCTCGCGGGCCAACACCTCGCGCGCCTCCCGAGACAGCGTCGTCACGTCTTGAGCTCGCGCTTCTTGGCCGCCGGGAACAGCACGTTGTTGAGAATCAGGCGATACCCGGGCGAGTTGGGATAGAGCGACAGGTCGGTTGGTGGATCGCCGATCTGATGCTGCGGGTCTTCGGGATCGTGCCCGCCCAGGAACGTCCACGTGCCGTCACCGTGGTTTCCGTGGATGTACTTGACCCACGGCGCGCCGGGCTCCTCGGCCAACACGATGACATCGGGCCTCAGGCGCGTGCGGGTGTACGATGTCGTTAGGCCATAGAAATCGGGAATGACATTGCGGTGGCACTGGACCAGCATGGCCGGGACCGGATCGATCTTCGCACTGAAGTTGAACAGCGTGAAGGCGCCCAGTTGCTGACGGCGCGCGGGATGATTCACCTGGTGGCCGTCAATGTCTGAGAAGCTCGCAATCGCTGGTGACGGCTCCAGTTCCGCACCCGCGAACGCCAGCGAGCGATCCCAGCGGAGTCGCCGGGTGGCATCGGGATCCATGGGCGTGCCGTCGCTGAAGGTTGCGGCGATGTCCACGCCATCGGCTGCCAGGGCCAACGCCAATGTCTCGGTGGCGGTGCACATCGCAAAGAGAAAGCCGCCGTCCGACACGTAATCGCGAACGGCGTGGGCCACCGCCTTCTTGAGCTCGGCCGGGTTGGCCATGCCAAGCGACCGCGCGGTCTGCTCCTGCAACCGCACCATCTCGCGAAGCCACGGCGCGCCGCTCGTGGTGAGAAAAAACTTGGAATACTGCCCGGTGAAATCCTCATGGTGGAGGTGGAGCCACTCGTAGTCGTCGAGCCGGCCGGCAAGAACGTCAGGGTCCCACACCCGATCGTACTCGATGCCGGCATACTCGAGTGCCATCGTGACCGCGTCGTCCCACGGCGCAGTGTTGGGCGGTACGTAGACGGCAACCCGCGGCGCTTTTTCCAGTGGGACCGTCTCCATGTTGTTCGCCGCAATGGTGCCGCGAATGTCCACCTCGCCTGAACCAGTCACGTCTTCTACGAGCACGCCGTCGAGCGCGGCTTCACGCCGAGTGTCGGCATCGGCCGAGACGAAGAAGCTGCCGCCGCGATAGTTGAGGAGCCACTCACCCTGTGCGTCGCGTTTCAGCGCGCGGAACATGACGCCGTAGGCCTTGAGGTGATTCGTCTGTCGGCCGTCCATCGGAATGAGCAGAGTGGGCGCGGCAAACGACGGAGATCGGCCAGCCTGCACTTTCTGCAAGCCTGCGGGCACGCATATCGCCGCGGCCGCCCCGATGAATTCCCGGCGCTTCATGAGCTCGGCACCATTCCGCGCACCCGATCCAGTAACCGCCTGGCCTGCGGCACGACCGCGCTCTCGGGATAGGTGAGGATCAGATGCTCCAAGCGGTCGATGGCCTCAGCGTTTCGGCCTGCCGACGCATAGGCCTGGGCCAGCCCGAGCGTGGCAGTCGGAGCCATTGGCCCCTCCGGTTCAGAAGCGAGCGCCGCAAGCAGCACCGTCTCCGCCGTCGCGAGGTCGCCGCTCTTGGACGCCATTTCACCGGCCAGCGCTAACACCGCAGCCTGCCCCCCAGGTGTGAGGCGTCGCGCGACGTCGCGCAACGCTTCAATTCCCTGCGCGGTGTCGCCCTGCGCGACCCGAAAGAGGGCGTCGCCCAGTGGCGGTACACGAGCTGCCTTCACACGCTCCAGCAGCACGAGCGCCGACGACCGTCGTGTCGCCTCGGCTCGGTCGGCCACCTGCGGTCCGGCCGAATCGAAGTGCTGCTTCGCGGCAGCCAACTCGCCGCGATAGAGAGCGACCCATCCCATGACGCCGTGGGCGCCGACCGACGCGCTGTCACCCAGCAGACGCTCAGCACGATCCAGATCGCCGCGCCGAATCCACCCCCACGCGAGGGTCTCGCGTATGCGCTCCGCGTCACGGCTCGGCAGCCGCGACTCCCACTCGGCAAGCCGTGCTTCCGCTTCCTCCACTTGACCAGCATCCGCCAACACCCGGATGAACGTCGCCATCGCTGTCGCGGCGTCGCGCGACGTGGCGCCCGTGGTGCTCCTGATCCGATCCAACAGACGCTGAGCCCCGGCCAGGCTCCCGGCGTTCGCAAACGCCTGCGCGGCATCCAGTCGCGCGCGATCTGCGACCGTGCCCGACGTCACCTCCGCCAGGCGCTCGAGCGCGAAGCCGCGCGCCCGAAACCCGTCACTGCTGCCGAACTCGGCCGCGCGGTCGGCGAATCGCCGCAGCAACACGGCCGCCTGAGACTCGTCCGCCGGAAGTGTGGCGGCCAGGAGCGCCCACCCCTCGCCAGGCCGGTCCCACGCCACCAGCAAATGCGCCGTAATCCAGGCACCCCCGCTGCCGGTTCCGTCGGCCAACGCGGCCACCACCACTTCACGACGCTCCTCCGGCATGCGACTGAGACCGGCACTCGCGCTCGCCGCGAGACCGGGGCTCGTGTTCACGGCCACCGCCCACAGCATTGCCGCCTCGTCCCAATCCCCGACCAGCACCGCCAACTGCGCACCGTACTGCGCAAACCGCGCATCGCCGAACCGCCGACGGCCCTGAGCAATGACGCGGCGCGCCTCCTCGACGGCACCCTGGCCGGCGAGCCACCCGGCCCACGCCCGGAAGGGACCGGCACTGCGGGGAAGCCGCGCCATCCACTGTGCTGCAATCACCGTCACGCTGTCCGCGCCGTCCAGCGCAGCAGCAATGCGAAACTGCAGCTCGCGAATCGTCTCGCTCTGGGGCTCGGCTTCGAGCGCGTGCGCGAGCTGTGGGCGGATGGATTCAAGAGCCCCGAGCCGTTGCAGCACGCGCTCCAACCCGAGCAGCGCGTTTACGTCCGCCGGGCTTCCCGCGAGCACCGCGCGGTAGCCGTCGGCGGCCTCGGCGAAGCGCCCACCCCGCTCGAGATCGAGGGGCGCCTGCGCCCGAGCAAGACCGGGAAGTCCGCCCGATGCAAGGAGACCGACGACGAGGATGCTAACGACGCGGTTCATTGAGACGCCGGAAGTACTCGAGAATGAGACGGCGTTTCTCGGGCGACAGCGTGCGCAACTCAGCCCATGACGGGTAGCGGAACCGGGGTGCGCCTTCCGGAACGTCTACCCCTGCAGGCACCCGGACGTTGCCAGGACGAGCCGACTCAGCGACGCGCTCGCGTCGCTCGTCGTCCTCATCGCTCTCGAGGGTGCGCCCCGCATCGAGCAGGCGTCGAAACAACTGCTCCTGTCGCTCGAGCACGCCACGGTCGAGCCGGCCTCCCTCGAGCTCCTGCGCGATCTCGTCCGCTTCATCGGCCATCTCACCGGCCCCACTCAACTCGCCTCCGGCCCGAAGCTGCTCCAACTCGCGAGCGAGCGCCTGCTGG
Organism: Gemmatimonadota bacterium; assembly: GCA_039588055.1. Classification (GTDB taxonomy): domain Bacteria; phylum Gemmatimonadota; class Gemmatimonadetes; order Gemmatimonadales; family GWC2-71-9; genus JAOTVV01. Next base: position 17,751 of record JBDHAN010000016.1, read on the forward strand.
CGCGCGGCCAGCGCCTGCAGTTCCTGCATCAGTTGCGCGCCCCCGGCTTCCATCATCGGCAACAGGCCGGCGGCCTGCCCGTTGAGCTGGCCCTGCTGACTCGCCAGCTCTGCCATCCGCTCCATTGCCTCCGCGAGACCGGACCCCGACGCAGCGCCCGCGACTTCATCGCGGCCACGCACCATCGCATAGACCACATGGTTGAGCGCGTCCAACGCCTCAGCCGCGGCCGCGCCAGCATCGCGCGTGTTCGGCGAGGATCGCTGCAGCTGCTCGAGCGCCTGGTCCATGCGGTGCCGCGCGAGCCCAAGGGCGGCCCCCAACTGCGGCGACACGAGCGCGTTCTTGCCCGCGGCGCGCTGCATGCGGTCGATGACCCGATCGACGCCTTCCCTGATTGCCGCCTGATCGCCACGCACATCCCCGCCTGACTCGCCGCGGTCGAGCCGCGCCTCGACTTCTTCTTGCGCCTTCGCAAGCTCGACGGCCTCGACCAGCGCTCGATCCATTTCCGACAGCACCTCCTCACGCCACTGCTCACGCAGGCGATCGCGTTCTTGGCGGAGACTCCTGCCAAGCGGATCCAGCGCGTCGCTGGCTTCCGCTCCGGACTCACGAGCACGGTTGGTGTCGCCCTGACGTGCGCCCGATGCGGCACGGTCCATGGCCTGCGAGGCCTCCAGAGCACGCGCCTCGGCGCTGGAGACGCTGTCGGGCGGAAACCCTGTCGAGTCGAGCATCCGCTCCAATTCGGAGAGCCGGTCGGCAAGCTCGCTGGCTCGGTTTGACAACTCGTCTTCTCGAGTGGCGGCCGCGCTGTCGACGCGCTCGCTCGCGGCGACGTTCCAGTCCCGTTGTTTCTGCGCCAGATCATCGGCATCCGACGACAGGGTCGTGAGCTCCCCCTCGACAGCGGCACGCTCGAACAGCTCGCGCCCCCGTTCCAGCTCTTCGCGAAGCTGCTGTGCGGTTCCTGCCAGCTCGCGCAACGCGTCGCGCACATCCGTCGCGTCCAGACGGTCGACCGCTCGCTGCAAGGCGGCAAGTCGCTCCATCAACTCGTCAGTCAGCGCGCGGCGCAACAGGTCTTGAATGTCGCGAAGCTGCTGGTGGAACTCGGGATCGGTGATGCCCGCTTCCCACGCAGCCTCGGCGAGCTGGCGTACCTGGTCACCAAGGGCTTCCGCCCGTTCGGCCACCGTCCGTTCAGCATCGAGCAGCTCTCGCGCCCGCTCTGCAGACTCGAATGGAAGACGATCGCCCTGTTCGGCGCTGCCGCCCGCGGGTTCCGACGACCGCTCCCGCTCGGCCGCGAGGTCTTCGATGCGGCGGGCAAGGCTCTCCTGCTCCGCTACCAGCGAGTCAGCTCCCGCACCGACCGCGCGCGACGCGTCACGCATGGCACGGCGCAGCTCCGCCATGGACCGGAGCCGCAAACGATAGTGAGGGCTGACGCCCAGTTGTGGCGTCGGTGCATTGTCGAAAGCGCGCACGTGGAAGTAGGCCGTGTCGCCCGGGAGGAACCCCCGATCATTCAAGTCCAGCACGGTGTGGAGCAGCGCCTGACCTGCACCACCCTCCTCCACGGACACCTGCTCGACCACCGTGTCGGATGGATAGCCCAATCGGCTTACGCGCCAACTCACGATCTCCACTGCGGTGACCCGGTGGTCGTCTCGGGCATCCACGAGCAGCGCTTGCTGGAGGGACAGCGGTGCCGTCGTGTCGGCACCCGGCACGGGCACCGAGACAACAGGAGCACTGTCGCGGACGGCAACGATGGTGAGCTCCGGAGGCGCCTCGCTCAACGCTCCCCCGCCCTCCGGGTCGAGCAGCAGGCGCCAGTGCGCGCTTGTCTGGACCACGAACCTGCCAGTGAAGCGCCCCTGATCGGTCGCCAGTGCAGTGGCGGCTCGTGTCGACACCCAGCGAGCTCGCTCGAGCGGAATAGTGAGACGACCGTCCGTGTGCACGGTCGTACCGACCGGAAGCCGTACGGTATCGCCGTCGGCCGTCAGCACATCGTCCGGACGATCGAGGTATCGCGGGAAGGACGCCCGCAGGTCCAGCGCGGCGATCAGCGCCGGGAGTGACACGGCCACATGCACGGTCGATGAAAAGCGCCGTCCACTCACTGCCTTGAGATACCGATCGCTCTCGAGGGGTCCCAGCACGACGGCAGCCGTGCCGGCCGTGTCGAGCGAAAGCGCGCGGCGCTGCCACGATTCACCAGGGGCACGAATCCAGAGCTCGGCTGCCGCACGACCCCGGGCCGTCACCCGAACGTCAACGGTCCCACCCCGCGGCACTGTTGTGCGATTCACGTCGAGCGCCACGGGGCTCTTGGCCAGCGCCAGCACGGCACCCGGCCGCCAAAACGCGGCTCCTGGACCGGTCGGGTTGGCGACCGTGAATGCCAGCAGGCCGCCGAGGAGCACACTCGCGCCTCCCATGACTCGGCGCCGTGCCAATCGACGTGCCGCCGAGAGGGACGTCTCACCACCTTCGTCCAACCACGACGTAACCTGCCGATCGGCGAGTGCGGCGAGTGTGGCGCTTCCCGCTTCGGGGGTCCAGCTCGCCGCCCCGGCCACGGAGCCGCGACGCCGACCCGCCGTGCGCTCAATCGTCTCGGCCAACCGGAGCACGCTCAAGGCACGGGACCGTCGACGCACCAACCACACCCCACCGAGTAGCACCAGCACTGGCACGGCCCACGCACCGAGGATTACCCACGGAAGGTGCCGGTACGCGCCAAGCCTCCCGAGCTCGAGTCCCAGCGCCATCGCGCCGAGGAGGAGACCCGTCGTGAGCGCGACCCCTCCCCCCACATGACGTCTGAGGAGCTCGCGTCGGCGCGCCTCGAGCCAGCGCTGCGTCTCGGTCATCGCTGAGCCGTTACGGCATACACGAACAGGTTCACCCCCATGCGAAGCGCCGCATCACGAAGGCTGGCCGGATCGTCATGCACGTCGGCGTCTTCCCAGCCGTCACCCAGATCCGACTGGAACGAGTAGAAGACCGCCAGCCGACCATTCAGAAAGATGCCGAGCCCCTGTGCGGGAAGGCCGTCGTGTTCGTGAATCTTGGGAAGCCCCTCCGGGAGTTCGTGCACCACGTGAAAGACCGGATGGTCGAGCGGCACCTCGACGAGCGGACGATCCGGGAACACCCTCGCGATCTCCCGCCTGAACGACTCGTCCATCCCGTAGTTGTCGTCGGCGTGGAGGAACCCGCCTTGCTCGAGGTACCGACGGAGCAGCCGCACTTCTTCCATCGAGAAGCGCACGTTGCCGTGGCCCGTCAGGTAGAGGTAGGGAAGCTCCCACAGCGCGGGGTCAGTGAGACGCACCACCCGCTCTCGCGCCGCGACGTCGAGCACTGTGGCTTCCTCGATGGCACGGAGCAGATTGGGCAGACTCGACGGATTGGCATACCAGTCGCCGCCACCGTCGTACTGCAGTCGCCCGATGGTGAGCTCCGCACCGACCTGGACCTGCGGCAGCACGAGCGATGCGACGACCATGAGGGTGAATGGCGCATTCACAGGGTGCTCACGATTCGGTATGCCTCGCGTCGGGCGATTGCCAGCTCCTCAGCCAACCGACGCGCCGCGTCGCGCCGGCTGAGTCCCTCCTCGAGGAGCGACCGTGCGCGATCACGGATCGTGGCGTCGTCGACCGCCGCACGCGGTTCATCTTTCGTGGCGGGTGCAACGACAACCGTGACCTCCCCGCGAGGGGCGTGCTCCCCGTAGTAACCCGCCAGGGAGGCCAGGGTCCCGGCTCGCGCCTCTTCGTGCACCTTGGTCAGCTCGCGGGCGACGACTGCGGGCCGACTGTCGCCGCACACCGTGGCCAGGTCGGTCAGCAAGCCGACGAGACGGTTGGGCGATTCGAACAACACCGTTGTCCACAGTGAACGCCCGGCGTGCTCCAGCAGTCGCCGGCGGTCCGAGCCTTTTCGCGGGACGAAGCCGAGAAACGTGAAGCGATCGGCCGGGAGACCAGACACGCTGAGCGCAGCGGCCACTGCGGAGGGCCCGGGCACAGTCACGACTGCCGCACCGTTCTCTCGGGCATGCCGCACCAGCTCGACGCCAGGATCGCTCACGGTTGGCGTGCCGGCATCCGCCAGGAGCGCAACGTCCTGCCCCTCGACGAGGGCCCGGACGACGGTCTCGAGCCGGGTCGGCGGAGAGTGAGCGTGGTAGCTCAGCACACGGGGACGAGCGTCCGCGTGCTTGAGCAGGACCCGCGCGCGTCGCGTGTCCTCCGCCGCCACCATGTCGACCGCGCGCAGCACTTGGATCGCACGCGTCGAGAGGTCTCCGAGATTGCCCAGCGGTGTCGCGACGACGTAAAGCGTCCCTGCCGTCACCAAGCCACGGTCCACGGCAGGCGCTCGTAGAATCCAGCGCTCTGCAAGACGAAGCGCTGCTCGCGCGTCGCATCCCGCAGGATGCTCGGGGCGGCACCTGGAGCCGTGATTTCCACCTGCTCGAGTACCTGGAGCGCCCAATCCGACAGCGCGAGGGTCAACTCATCGCGCGTCGTAACGAGATCGTCCGTCTCTCGATCGAGCGGCTGCCCAATCACCTCGAGCGGCCTGTGGACCTTCTTGAGCAGATCGCGAAAGTGGTGCACGTGTTTGGACGCGCTTCCCGACGTCTCCCCGTCGGCCTGCTCTGCGATCGCCCAGAACAACTCGCGGTAGGTCTGAATGAGCTCGGGCGACGCCTGGTCCGGGAAATCATCGACACGCGGAAACACGGCCGCCGAAATGGCGCGACGGGTGCCGTCGTCGTGGGGCGCAAATAGGCGGTGCATGTGCTGTGACACCGACACATTGTCAGGTTTGTCACAGAAGAGCGCGTGCACGAACTCCCCGTCGTCGATGCGGATGTAATTGACGCGCCCGTCCGAGACCAGCTCCACGATTCCAGTGAACCGCTCGTGTTGCAGCGCAGGGAACAGCTGTTCCGGACGCTGGAGATCCACTTGCCTGGGCTCGGCCGGCGCAGCACAGCTTTGGTACATCCACGCAAGCTGCTCGAGTGGAGCGTCACAATAGGCCAGCTCTCCGCGCTCGAGCTCTTGCTGCAAGTGGTGCCGCACCCTGGAGATCGGCAACACCGCACGGCCCGACGCCGCAATCGCCACCGCGTTCGCGAGCTCGCCTGAGCGCAACAGCAACAGGACTACTTCGTCCGGAAGGTAGCCGACCACGTACCCGTCGACGCGGCCGTCGCGGTCCGCCTTCGCAAAGTGCAGGAGGTTGTCCAGGTGAATGAAGGCGAGCCGCGTCCGATTGACGTGGACACGCCCGGCTGGGAACTCGAGGTCCGCCAGCCGAATCTCTGAATTGGTGAAACGTGCCGTGCTGAGACGCATGATGGGGCGTGCCGTTTCCCGCCATATGCGCCACCCGGGCGGCCGAGGTCATTTCACCCTGCACCGCCCGGGAGGCGAGTACACTTGCTACGGACCACGCGAGCGCCGCGTGATTAGCCTAGGTGCTGCTCGACCTTCTCCACAAGATATGCTTTCGGGACTGCGCCGACCACCGTGTCGACGTGCTGCCCATCTTTGAAGAACAGGACACTCGGAATCGACCGGACGCCGAACTTCATCGGCGCCTCGGGATTGGCATCGACATCGAGCTTGGCGACCTTCAGCTTCCCCTCATATTCCTCCGCAAGCTGCTCGACGACCGGCGCGATGATCTGGCACGGTCCACACCATGTCGCCCAGAAGTCCACCATGGCGAGCCCGCCGTGCTGCTCGATCTCCTGTCCGAAATCCGTGTCGGTGACAACGACGGGTTGCGCTACTGACATCTTTGACTCCTATCCATTTTCATTACTGTTGACTGACTGTTCATCGGCCCACATACCGGAGGCCCCAGTGAACGACCCGTTGGCCCGCATCGCCCACATCGGCATTGCCGTGACCGATCTCGAGGAGGCTGCCGCCTTTTACCGGGCCATCCTCGGGCTCGAGCCGGCGCCACCTGAAAAGGCCGACGGAGCCCAGATTGTTTCCTTCCATTTTGGGGACGTCGACGTCGAGCTCCTCGCCCCAGACGTTCCCGACGGCCCGATCTCCCGATTCCTCGAGAAGCGCGGTCCCGGCATCCATCATCTCTGCCTGCGAGTATCGGACCTGGACGCCGCGTTGGAGCGCTGCCGGATCGCGGGATACCGCCTCATTGACAAATCGCCCCGAACCGGCGCCGGAGGTCACCGTGTCGCATTCGTGCACCCAAAGGCCACCGCCGGCATACTGCTCGAATTGACCGAGTAGCACGCCCTACTGCTGAGGCTCGCAGGCAGCCCGTGGGTTCCCGATCGCCGTGAGGTCGATGTCGGCCACGAGCCAGCCGTCACGCCAGCGCTCGAGCGTGAACGGCACTACAGCGGTGCACCCCATCCGCGTCAGCCGAACCCGCACCGACCGACGGTTTCCCGTTCCTCGCAGCACCTCATCAAGCTCGGGGATGATCTCATGGCTGTCGTGCATCAGATACACCTGAATGACCATGAGCCGCTTGCGCAGCTCCTCCTCGTCCATCCGGTCTGCGGCGAGCCCGCTGGACGAGCCCCACAGGTCACTCATGGCCGACAGCCGATTCTCCCGTACGGCATCCAGAAACACCTGCACCGACGTTTCCGGCATATCGGGGATCACCTCACCGACCCTGCTCCCGGCGCTGCACGCGAGGGTGAGAGAGACGCCCACCAACGCTATACTTCTACGCATTCGCCCAACTTTCTGTCGCGTTACGCGCGTTGCGCACGAATGCTAAACATGCTGGGAATCCGGGGCAAGCGGACATGCGGTTTTTCGTAAACGTCGACCACGTCGCCACCATTCGAGAGGCTCGCAAGACCACCGAACCCGACCCCGTCGAGGCAGCACTCGCCTGCCTGGCTGGCGGCGCGGACGGCATTACGGTCCATCTGCGCGAGGACCGCCGACACATCCAGGATCGCGACGTCGAGCGTCTGGCAGCGGCCGTCACGCACCCGATCAACCTCGAGTTGGCCATTGCTGGGGACGTGCTCGCAGTCGCGCTCAGGATCGCGCCGCATCAGGCGACGCTCGTTCCGGAGCGTCGCCTGGAAATCACGACGGAGGGCGGGCTTGACTGCGGCCCCGCGGCACAGCCCATTCCCAAGCTGCGCGACTCGATTAGACGCCTGGGTGACACTGGTGTTCGCGTCAGCCTCTTCATCGATCCGGACCCGACAACGATCGACCGGGCAGCCGAGCTCGGCGTTCCCGCCATCGAGCTGCACACAGGCGAGTACGCCAACACCTACCGCGAGTCCGACGCTGCACTCGAGCGGTTGCAGCGGGCGGTCGATCACGCGAAATCGTGTGGCCTCGCGGTTCATGCGGGGCACGGCCTCACGTACAGCAACGTGACGCCGGTCGCGGCCATCGAGGACATCGAGGAACTCAACATCGGCCACAGCATCGTGAGTCGCAGTGTCCTCGTCGGGATGAAGCAGGCCGTGCACGAGATGCGGCAACGTATCGATGAGGCGCGTTGACCGAACCAAGCCGGGCGTCATAGCTTAGGCGGACCCAGAGCCGTTGTCGGTTGTCCCACGCTCCGACCCGACGCTGTGTGCACCACCGCAGGGAGCCGACACCTGAGAACGGAGAACTGAGAACGAGATGTCCGACCGCATGGGTCTCACTGACTTCTTTGCCATGGAGGCGAGCGACTACCTCGAGCGCCTCGACGCACTCGTGTCGCCGCCGACGCCGCCCGACACCAACGAGCTGATGCGCCTCACGCGCGCCCTTCGTGGATCCGCACTCATGGCCAAGCAAGCCCCGATCGCGAGCGCGGCAGAGGCGTTTGAGCGATTGGCCAGGAAGGTGCACGAGGGCCGTCGTGCCTGGGACGAAAGCACGCGCCAACTCGCCGTCCGCGCGGTCGACGACTTCAAGATCCTGATCCGGAAGGTGGGAGCCTGGTCCGACGAAGAGACCACGAAGGCGGCGGCGCTTGCGGCTGAGCTGGATCCGGAGGGGGCGCAGCCACCCGTCCCCGCAGCGCCGCAGACCGACGGCCTCGACACGGGCACGCGAGCGTTCATCGGCCGCGACGGTGCAGCGGTCGCGAGTGCACTCAACCAGGCGGCGAAGGCCCTGCAACGCCACCCACTCGGCCACGAGCCGTTGCGGCACGTGTTGTCGGTGATGCAACCGCTTCAGGGCCTCGCGATCCTGCCTGAGCTCCCGCCGGTGCCCGAGCTGCTGGACGGCATCGAGCGCGTCATCGCCAGCGTGCTTCGAACTGCCGAGCCGATCGAGGGCGTGCCTTTGCTGCTGGACGGGGCAGCCAAAGCACTCGCGCAATCCGCGCAGCTGATTGCGACCGATGGTCGTGCCGATCCCGAGTCTCAGGAAGTGCAGGCGTTCGCCCGGGGCCTACAGCGGATCATCGAGGCCGAAGCGGCGATCGTCCCGATTGAAGAGCTCTATTACGACGACGCTGGGCCCCACATCGTCCAACAGAGTACGGTGTCGGTCAGGCGGCGGGTACTGGGTCAGGTCGAGCTCGTCTCGCACGGCGAGCACTTGAGACAAGCCGCCGACGATCTGGAACGTGCCCTCTCTCGGACTCAGCTGGAATTGAGAGCGCAGGCACTGGTCGTGACGTTCCGGGCACTGAGCAGTGCGAAGGGGAGCGAGCTCCACGATGCCGTGGCTGTATTTGCGAGCGCAGCGCGGCAGGCCGTGGTGCGTGGCGCACCCGTCGCTCACACGCCGGCATTCGTCGGGCATCTCAAAGACGCCGGAGCAGCGCTCGCTGAAACCGGGAGAATCGACAACACCGATCTCGCCGGACAACTCCTCAGAACGGCAGACGCCCTGGATGCGCTGGGCACCGGACCGGAAGAGTTCGAGGCGCCGACGCCAGTAGCACCAGCATTTGAGGTCGTGGAGGAGGATAGTGAACCCATCCCCATGGCGTCGCTGGGCATCGAACCTGTCGATCAGTCGAGCGTCGAACCCCCGGTTGTTGAGCCGATCCTCGAGGTGGAGCAGGCCCCCACGCCGGAGGAATCATCCGATCTGGCAGGGAGCTGGGCTCGCTACGAACGCTACGTCGATGCATTGGGCCTGGGGCAGCCGTCCCTCGACGACCTCCTCGGTGGGCCGCCGGCCGATCCTCGTCATGCCGTGCCGGCCGCCCTCGACGTGTCGGCACTCGTTCCAGTCACTGAGCTGTGCTACCGCGGCCAGGCCGCGCTCGATCGGGCGCTGAGCCTGCGCGTGGAGATCCGCACCGCCCTCGAAGCGGGAGAGACCGGACCCGCGATGCGGGATCTCGTCGAAGAAGTTCTCGATCTGGTCGAGCTTGGCTCCGCCCACCGACAGTAAGCGCAGCGGCGCCCGCTGGACTGGCATTCTCGGCGTCGGCATCTCGCTGGTGCTCCTGTGGTGGGCCCTGCACGACGTCTCGTTGGCAGAAGTGTGGTTGCGCCTGAAGAGCGCGCGGTTCACGCCGCTCCTCGTCACCATCGCCCTGGCCACAGCCCGTTTTCCGCTCGTTACCGTGCGTTGGCGTTACCTCCTGCGATTGGAAGGCAGCGCCTTGCCATTCATGCCGCTGTGGCACGCGACGGCCATCGGGTTCATGGCGAACAACCTGCTGCCCGCCCGGGCCGGCGAGCTCGCACGCGCGTACGCCGCTGGTCGCTTGACCGACGTTCGGTTCACGACGGCCTTTGCCTCGATCGCCGTCGAACGCATGATGGACGGCATCGTGCTCGTCGGGTTCCTGGTGATTGGCATTTGGGCAGGGGGGTTCGCCGCGGATACAAGCCTCGGGGGCGTGACGCTCGGCACCATCACTCGGGGCGCAGGCATCGTCTTCGGCGGGGCCTTCATCGCGGCCGTCGTGCTCGTTCGATGGCCCGGCCCATTCGTCAAGCTCTCGCGCTCCTTGGCGCGTCGCGTGCTTCCGGAGCGGTGGGCCGCCCGCTTGGTCGGCATCCTCGAAGGCCTGCTCCTGGGACTCGAGGGACTGCGCAGCCCAGGTAGGTTCGTCGCGGTCCTCTTTTGGTCGGTCGTCGTGTGGCTGGTGACGGCGGCGTCCTTCTGGACGGGATACCTGGCGTTCGAGATCGCAGCACCGTGGTCCGCCGCCCTCCTGCAGCAGGGACTCGTATCGTTCGGTGTTGCAGTCCCGTCGTCTCCGGGGTTTGTCGGCGTGTTCGAAGCGGTCATTCGCGTGTCGCTCGCCCTTTATGGCATCGAAGAGGGACGCGCCGTGTCCTACGCCATCGGCTATCACAGCACGACGTTCCTCCCCATCACGCTGCTGGGTATGTGGTCGCTGTCGCGGGCGCGACTGCACTTGGGGGAGTTGAGGGGAGTCGGGGTAGAGGGAGCAGGAGGGGCAGCGGAGCTGCGGCAGGGCGGCAGGGCGGCAGAGCGGCAGTGACGACGAGGACGAGAAGGACAACGTGCCATGGTCAGGCTGAGGCCGGGGCAGAAGTGGCGGCGGCCACAGATACTCTCGACCGGCTGAGCGCCGGAGTAGCTGACCGCTGATTGCTGAAATGACTGACCGCCTCACAATCCACGCCCACGCGAAGGCAAATCTCTTTCTTCGCGTCCTCGCGCGCGAAGCGTCCGGGTTCCACTCCATCGAGACGCTGTTCACGCTGCTCGAGCTGCACGATACGCTCACGGTCGAACGGATTGCGGAGGGCATCGAGCTCACAGTGGAAGGGGCCGATACCGGACCGGCGCCCGAGAATCTCGCCTCTCGCGCTGCCGAAATGGTTCTCACTGCGACGGGAAATCGGTTCGGCGTCAGAATGCATCTCGAGAAACGAATTCCGGTCATGGCCGGGCTGGGCGGAGGCTCGAGTGATGGTGCGGCCGCACTCACGGCCGTGAACCGGCTGGCGGATAACGCCGTCCCGCGCCATGAGCTCCTGCACTTTGCCGCAAAGCTGGGCAGCGATGTGCCCTTCTTCGCTTCCGCGGCACCACTTGCGCTCGCTTGGGGTCGCGGCGAGCGGATGTTCAGGATCCACCCACCGCCGCCGGCCTCAGTGCTCGTGGTTATCCCGCCGTTCGGCATCAGCACCAAGGATGCGTACGAGCGTTTAGCGACCCGGCGTGCCACCGAGGAACGACGCGGGCCGGTGCTGCTCGAGGAAGGTGCATTCGAGACGTGGGGGGAAATCGGGAGATTGGGCGGAAACGACTTCGAGAGCGTCGTATTCGGGAGCGACCCGTCGCTGCGAGACCTCTTCGAGCGGCTTGCCGAGACGCGCCCTCTGCTGGTGAGACTGTCGGGCTCCGGATCTGCCGTCGTCGCCATCTACAAGAACGCCGGCGACCGCGATACCGCCTCACAGACCATCGGCTCGCAGTCGGGCACGCGCATCGCAACGGAGACACGCGGCACCGGGGCGCCCGCACCGGTCGCAACCACAACCGGCGGGAAAGACTAGACGTCACACTCGAAGGAAATATGCTCGGGATCCTGGCTCCGCCCGCACGGACCTGCCCGCGCGCTTCGTCGTTACATTCCGATCACTGGCCCCTCGTCCAATGGCAGGACGCCGGTCTTTGGATCCGGAAATGATGGTTCGAATCCATCGGGGCCAACTCCTTGTGGGACAATAACTTAAATGGTGCCTACTTGACCTCGCGTACGCCGCTGTAACAACTTTAGTAACAGCGGACGTAACGCCTGGAGGCACCATATGTCCGATCCTACCGTAAAACCGCCGTCTGAGCGGATCTTCACGCGCAACGGATCACCTCGCCTTTACGCCGATTTCCGCGATTTTCGCGACGTCGGCGGCGGACAAGAGGCGATGATTCCGGAAGGTCAGACGCGAGCGACGACCGACCGCGCCGTCGCCGAAACCATCGCCAGCAAGCGGCTCGAGGCGCTAAAGAAGCGCCGCGCTCTCCGGACGGACACGAAACTCGACCGCGTCGCCTCGATCACCGAGTACGCCGCTGAGCACCTCTTGAAGCGAGCCGAGTCCAACAAGGTGACCGACGGCTGGCTCGCGCAGACCCAGAAGTACCTCACCGAAGCCGCCGAGTACTTCGGCGCTGGCCGATTGCTGCACACTATCGAACTCGAGGACGTCGAACAGTGGGTCACACAACTTCGGAGGACCGGCCTCGCGGATGGTTCGATTCATCATCGGCTGTCAGCGCTGTCGAACCTTCTTTGCGATGGCTCGCTTGTACACCGCAAGGCAGAAAAGAGGAGGCGAAGTTTTTCGAACCGTATCATGCCGCGCTGATCTTGAAGGCGGCGACGATCTTCGTCGCCAGGTATCGGCCGGTCGGCTGGCCGTTCTTGCCGAAAGTCCTCGCGACCGCGTTCCTGACCGGAGGCCGTGCGTCCGAAGTGCTCGCCTTGGCGGTCAACGAAGTTAGTCTCGACAAAGAGACGGTCTGGTTCCGGTGGAAAGGCGAACGCCGACTCAAGAATCCGAAATCGGACCGCATCCTCCGCTTGTGGCCGCAGCTCAAGGAGCACCTCGAGCCATACCTCACCGCACCGACCGCGCCGACCGGCTTCCTGTTTCCAAACGTTGTGAACGGTGAGGAACGCCGCTTAACGCCGGGGAATCCGCGCTGGCGGAGACAACTCGACGCGTTCGCCGACTTCATCGACTGGAAGCCGTCGCATCCGCTCGAACCGGACAAGATCCGGCTCCAGCCGTGCCGGAACGCCTTCGCCGCACAGCGGCTCCAGTGTCTCGAGAACGGACAGCCGATTGCCAAGTACACGGTCCAGCGCGAAATGGGTCACTCGAACACCGACACGCTGGACCGGATCTATGCACATCTTGGGCAAGTCAGACACCGGTCGGAGCTGCTCGAGTTCCGCGTCGAGCACTACGAGAAACAGATCGGCAAACGACTCAAGGCGCTCAGACGATGACGACCGACGCCGCTCACCAGCTACGCGACGCGCTGGCCGCGTTCCGCACCGCGACCGAGCCGCTCGACCGAGTTGTCGCTCAGATCCGCGAGACCATCCAGCCGGCACTCGCGAGACTCGCTGAGGCGGGGCGCGACCTCAAGAACGATCCATTCCTCCAAGACTGCTGGACCGTATCGACCGGGACGGTCGAGCAGCAGTTGGAGGCGGCGCGGCGGCTTATCAAGTACAAAGCGCTCAGCTTTGACCCGCTCGGCTTCACAAGAGGCAAGACGGCCAGACTCAGGGACCTCAAAGGCTGGAAGTCAGCGCTTGAGTACCACGTTCGCGAGCATGCGGACCTTCTCAGTATGGACCGGAGCGCGGTGGAGGAAATGGTCCGGCGCAGAGCACTTGCGGCGGCGCTCCGCGACTCGCTAGACGACCTCACGATTTCGGACATCCGACTACAACAGCCACTAACAAAAGCCGTCGCGAAACGCTACCAGGAGCACTACCTCGGCACGCTCACCGGCGACGAGAAGTTCCATCCGTCAAAGACGGCGTACCGGAACATCGAAGACACCATACTCGAAGGCGACCTCGAGGCACGAGACGGATCGCAGGACAGGGAGAACGATCTCCTGGATCTCTACGCCGGCCATCCAGACGCCGACTTGTTTGCTGGTCAACTTCTCGCGTTCGAGCACCTCGAGGAGGAGCGGCTCAACGAGGAGGTCTACAAACTCGCACGCTCGTCGTACGGCCTGACAGACTACCTGGACCAAGTGTCCGAGCTGAAGGCGTATGGCTGCACGAACGCGGAGATCGGCGAGGAGCTGCCAGATCCAAAGACAGGCAAGCCACGGTCCTCCGCAACCATCCGGAAGGCTCTTGAGCGAGCGCGGGAGGCGCTCAGATCGGCATACTCGGCTTACGACGACCTGACCTGACTGTCACACTCGCGGCGCGATCCTACAGGAGAACGGTGGAGGCATGATCTGCTCCACCGTTTTCTCGTTCTAGGAGGTCTGATGGATTCCAACTACGTCGCGCTGTTCCGGAAGGGCCGGCTGGTCAGCGTCTGCACGCGGTCGGAAGTCGTCCGGATAGTTGCCGAGTCAATGATCGCCGAGGAGCCGCGCTCCGACGATCCGATCTTGAGCGCGGTCTCGACCGGCCGGATCCGAGCGCTCAAGCAACTGCTTCGCGAGGACAGCTCCACCTAGATAAGCCGTCCACCAAGTACTGACGCCTGGCGGTCGCATGAGAGGCGACAACCGGCCAGGCGTCGAGGTCTAACGCATGGAAGATACAACAGCGCCGAAGCCGTGCACCGACTCGGGAAACGTCGAGCGGTTCGTCGATCGGCACGGTGAGGATCTCCGATATGTGACACAAGCCGGCCGCTGGCTCATTTGGGACGACCGCCGGTTCGTCGAGGACGAGGTGAACGGCGTCCTCTATCTCGCGCGGATGGTGGCGCGAGACATCTACAAAGAGGCGCTCGAGGCCGACGGGGACCGGCGGGAGGAACTCCAGCGACACTGGCGGAACTCGGAACGTGAGCCACGGATTCGCGCGATGGTCACACTGGCAGCGGCCGATCCGATGATCGCCGTCCGCGCCAGCCGCCTCGACGCCGATCCGCTGGCGTTCAACTGTCTGAACGGGACGCTCGACCTCGAGAAGATCGAACTCCGCGAGCACTCGCGGCGCGACCATATTACCAAGCTCGCGCCGGTCCTCTACGATCCGACCGCCACCGCACCGACCTGGAACGCCTTCCAGCAGCGAATCTGTGACGGCGACCGCGATCTGATCGAGTACAAGCAACGTCTCTGCGGCTATTGCCTGACCGGCCTCACCTCCGAACAGTCGCTCTACATCGGCCACGGCACCGGCGCGAACGGCAAATCGACCGAGGTTAACGTCCTCCGCGATCTCTACGGTGACTATTCGACCGTCGCTGATACGTCAACTTTTCTCACGAAGCGCGGCGGCGGGATACCGAACGATGTGGCGCGACTGCGTGGCGCACGATTCGTCTCGGCCGTCGAAACCGACGCCAACCGCGCACTCGCCGAAGGACTAGTCAAACAGGTCACCGGCGGCGACGCGATGGTCGCTCGGTTTCTGTTTCGGGAGTTCTTTGAGTTCCTGCCGCAGTTCAAAGTCTGGCTGTGCGTCAACCACAAGCCGAGGATTCGCGGATCGGATCATGCGATCTGGAGGAGGATCCACCTGATACCGTATAGCGTGCGGATTCCGGCCGAGGAGCAGATTCCGGACTTCCACCGACAGCTCGAGCCGGAGCTGTCCGGTATCCTCAACTGGTGCCTCGACGGTCTCCGCCTGTGGCGTGAAGGTGGCCTCGAGCCACCGAAGGCCGTCCTGGAGGCGACCGCCGAGTACAAAGCCGAATCCGACATTCTCGCGGATTTCTTCGAGGAACGGTGCGTTCAGGCACCGAACGCCTCGGCCTACGCCAAGGACATCTACAAGTCATACAAGACGTGGGCGCAGGACGCCGGCGAGCAGGTCTACAGCCAGCGGAAGCTCGGCGAGTTCCTCGTCGAACGCGGATTCCGGCGCAAGACCGGCACCGGCGGCTATGTCAAATACACTGGCCTGGCCGTCATCGCGGAGACCGCCGAGGAGCAGCTCGAGCGGTGGGCGATCGAAGCGGAACGATGATCGACGCGCGTTTTCGGTTATCGCTCCGATCGAGGCCGACGCTATGATCGCACGCATGAGACGCGCGGACGAAGATCGAGGCTGCACTTGGTGCGGCGGCTACTGAGACGAACTGGTCGCACCGTGGACCGGCCTGACCAAGGTCGCGCTCTACAATTTGACGAGCCTACAACCGCGCGACGCGGAGCCGTGGCGCGTGCTGCGGTGTCAGGACTGCGGCCACCTCGAGTGGTTCCTGGTTCGGAGCCACCAGAAGCACGACTAGGTAGAACAAGACCGCCATCAGAAAGATCGGCACCACTGGCGACGACCATAGATCATCTAACTCCTCAGGATCCTTACCTCGGCTCCGGAGGAGTTGCTTCCACACAAAGTCGGTTCCGGCAATGAAGCCGAAAAAGAGCCATCCACCCGCGGCTATAGCTACCATCATTCCGACAGCACGCAGCACAGCGCTGACTGGAATGTCCATCAGACGCTGCCACAGATCGGACAGGAACTCACCAATCGTCATTGCCGCCACAGAGTTGAGAGAGGTGATGGAGTTGAGGTCTTTTCCATAAAGCCTCCATATCATGCACGCGGAACAGAGTCCAAAAGTGGTTAACTCGGTCAACTCACTCAACTCAACGGCCTGGATACCTCTATGTTGCTGCGCCGCCGCAGGCCGGTTTCGCTGCCTCGCCGGTACGCGCCGCTCGCTAGCCTCCTGTGACCTCTGTTGTTACAGTTGCGTCTAAGTTGTTGTCGGACAACGGCAATCTTTGGATCAAAGATCCGGCAACGCCGTCCTACCGCGTAGATCTACCGTAGATGTCACATTAGTCGGCTGAGCCTACAGGAGCCTAGTGGATGGACGAACTCACTAGGCTCCGACGACTCGCAGAGGATCTGCCGGACGGCGCGACCGTGTCGCTACCAGCGACCTTCGTCCGCGCTCTCGCCGACCAGCTCGGCGCCGTGCCGGTTGCTGACCTCACTGTTACAGAGGTCGCCGAACAGCTCGGTCGGAAGCCGTCCACGATTCGCGGCTGGATCGCAGCTGGTCAGATCCGCACCTACAGGCTCGGTCGCGAGCATCGCATTCCGCCACAAACGCTAGAGGAGTTTCTCGAGCGCCGACGGTCCTCCAGTCCATCTCCGAAGCAATCGCACGCGACAGGCGAACGTCGCGTCCGTATCGACGCCTGGCGCCGTGTTCGCGCCAAGCAGCAAAGGGGTGGTCAACCGACCGCGTGCATCAGAGGTCACGATGCCGGGTCGGCGGCAGCGGAAACTGGTGACCGACAGGACCGAGATGCCCAATAGCAGTAATACACGCAGTAATACGGCCCGAGGACGGCCGTTCAAGAAGGGCCAGGACCCACGACGAGGGCATGGGGTGAAGGGCCGTTCCGGACGGAAGCCTATGGAGTTCAAGCGATGGTGCGCCGATGTGATGTACGATCCTGACGTTCAGGCTGCCATCCGCAGAGCGGCGGCAGACCCAACAACGCCTGGCTGGGTGTCTCTGCTGCGATACCTCACCCACTATGGCGTTGGATCGCCGCCCGCACTGGGGCCTGCCTGGGATGGGATGGATAGCGACGACCCGCTCGCCCGGCTGCTGTCCTCCGTCGCCTAGGACTCGCGGATGGGTATTTCTTGGAGCGGACACCCCCTTTTTATAGGTCCGGTAATTATTCCGGTACGAGCAGTCCCTTGGCGTAGGCTGGGCGGTGTTGACACTCCGTTGAGACTTGGGTCGCATCCTGCCGGCTTTGTTGCATGGCTCGGAACTGAGCCCAGGTTTCCCGTTCCTCAGGGGAGTATCACGCCACTCGGTAGCTGTCGGGCATACCAAGACGGGTCATGGTGTTGAGAACCCTG
>JBDHAN010000017.1:0-45613 GCA_039588055.1 Gemmatimonadota bacterium
CGGCCGCATTGGCTGCAGCGGGGCTCGATTCGGCGCAGGTGAGCCTCGAGGGCGTGACGGCCGAGACGCACGAGAAGATCACGCAAGTCCCGCATTCGTTCATGCGGGCAGTTGCCGGCGTGCAACATCTCCACGCCGTCGGGATCCACGTGCATACCAACACGACCATCAATCGCGACAACCTGCACGAATGCGTGCGGATGCCCGAGTTCGTGAAGCGGGAGCTCGGCAACAGCAAGTTCAGCATGAACCTGGTTATCCCCACTGGGAGCGCAGCGCTCGACGAGCGGCTAGTCGTACGCTATCGGGAGCTGGGTCCGTATCTGCTGGCGATTCAGGCTGAAAGCAGGCGACACGACGTGGAGTTCATGTGGTATTCTCCTACGCCGATGTGCATGTTCAATCCCGTGGCACATGGATTGGGGAACAAGGGGTGTGCCGCCTGCGATGGACTGCTGTCGGTCGGCGCGAACGGCGACGTCATTCCGTGCGCATCGTACAATGAGACGGTCGGGAATCTGCTCGAGCAGGACGTGCCGGAGGTGTGGGAGTCGCCGCGGGCTACGCTCTTCCGGGATAAGTTCCTGGCGCATCCGGAATGTCGCGGCTGCGAGGACTTTGCCATCTGCAATGGTGGCTGTCCCCTCTATTGGCGGCAGATGGGTTTCGACGAGTTGGTCAGGTGTCGTGGCTTCGCATCCCTCGACCGAGGGTATTTCACGCAATGATTCTGCCAACCAGAGCCGACCGTGGCGTGGTCGTGTTTGCGCTCTTTCCGTCGTTCGCGTACGAGCGCCGCCTGATGGTGAGCTTTGGGCTCATCGCCGTGGGGTTCGTGGTGCAGGTGTTCACGTTGGCGATCTTCCCCGGCCTCGTGTTTCTGATCGCCGGGAACGCGCTGCTGCTGGCAAAGGGCTACGACAACCGTATCGACTGGGCGGGGTTCGATCCAGAAGCACGCTGGGAGCGCGTCGACATCGAGAAACTCAACGAGCTTCGTGAACTGGACAAGAAGATCAAGAGGTGGGATTCGAGCGCCCTGGACATCTCAAACCCACTAGGAGTCGTCGCCTTCATTTTCGTGGCCGGAGCAGTGGGCGCCGTATTCTGGTTCAGCCGCGGCAACCTTCGAATATTCGCCTTGGATGCCTTCGTCTTGCTCGTACCACACTGGCTCACCGGGATTCGGTCGATCCTGAGAACGCCGCAGCTCCTGGTGCGGATCGACACCATCAAGTGGGTTTTGAACCGGTCGGTGACGCGTCTCAAGGAGCATCGCGTGACGCCGCTCATGCTGCTGTTGGGTGACGAGGCCAAGCTGCCCGAGGACGTCAAGTTCAAGATCGACATTGCTGGCCAGCATCCGGATTTCCTTGGGCTCTACGGGCAAGTCGTGATCAATGACGTGCAGGGGAAGTCGTATCCCTACTTTTATGTGGTACTCGTGGCTCGGAAGGGCTTCGGTCTCCACGACGCCTTTCGACGGTTCCGACCGAGTGAAGATCTCACAAAGGAGTTCAAGCTCGAAGAGGAAGTCGAGGTCATGGTGATCCGGCAGCACACTACCGAGACGAGCGGATACCACACCAAGAATGAGGTGGCGACCGGGATTTTCTACGCCGGGCTCAATGTGGCGGAGCAAGTGGCGGTCAAAGCAGCGGCGTAGGGAGTGGTCGGTTGTCAGTTATCAGTCAGTTCACGGTGACGCGGTCAGCCCTTCCACACTCAACGGAGTGCTTTCCATGAACGTCATGCTCGCGACTACGCTGGTACAGGCTACTGAGGCAGCACCGAAACCCAGTACAATCGTACAAGCTCTCCTGCTCGGCATCCTCATCGTCTTCGTCTTCAGCGTGATCACCGCGGGCTTCACGGCCAAGCGTATCAACAACATCCATAATCCCACGTACTCGAAGGCGTTTGGAGCGACGCTTCTCAAGAACCTGTTCGGGTGGACGGCATTCGCGCTATTCGCCGCCTACTTCCAGGCACCGCTGATCGTGACAGTGATTGTCGTTTTTGCTCTGGTGCCTATCGCCATCTACAGGTTCGTGTTCTCCTGTATGTGGCGGGAAGCGGCGTTGATCTGGCTGACAGCGTTCATCGTCGAAGTGATCGTTGGGTACGTGCTCACTGTGATCGGCATCGTGGAACTCGCCAGGGTGACGGGCCAAGCGTAGGGCTCGGGTAGGTCGGTGGCTGTGTCGCTCGAAACCTCTGACAGGCGCCGGAGTACTACTCGGTAGAGATCGACGTAGGCAGTGCGCGGATGAGAATCGATCGGCGGGACTTTCTTCACGCGACGGCGGCCGCGCTCGGGAGCGCGGCGTTGCCTGGCTGTGCGCGGAGCACTACGGATCCGACCCAAGACCCTCCGACTGATCCCCCGAATCCCGATGATCTGACAGCGCAGGTTGCCGCCGTCCGAGGCTCCGATCTGGCCGACATGGCGCGGGAGGTGCTGCAAGGCATCGGCGGCATCGATGAGGTCGTGCACGACGGCGAGGCGGTCTTCATCAAGCCGAACATGGTGACGCTGCCCTGGGCTGAAAACCGCAACTGCTTCACCAACGGAGAGTGCACCAAGCCTGAGATCGTGTCGGCTGTCGCGGAGGAATGCCTCAAGGCGGGAGCGCGCGAGGTCGTCATCGGTGACGGGTCGCAGATGCGGTCGTTCAGCTGGGAATACGCAACGACGTTGGACGGCTCCACGAACCTCGCGCGTGAGGCCGAGCGTTTGAGCGCAGCGTATGGGCGGACGGTGCAGGTCGCGTCGCTCGAAAGCGCCTCGCCAGGGTGGGTATCGGTCGCCTCGCAGACCTACCTTCGCTCCATCTCCGTTTCCAGTCTGGTGGTGCACGCGGATCGGGTGATCTCGATTCCTGTGGCCAAGACGCACTCGTGGGCACAGCTGACCCTCTCGCTCAAGAACTTCGTCGGGGTGACATCGCTGGACCGCTATGCTGGATGGACCGGAAACTCGTGGGATCGTGGCAAGGAGTTCGACCATAGCTCACCCGCGGCGATCGGCCAGATCTACCTAGACGTGGTGGCGGGTGTGAAGCCCGACCTGGCGATCGTCGACTTCTCGATCGGTATGGACGGCGACGGCCCCACGTTGGGGAGCGGTGGCCAGACGGTGGACATGCGTGACCGCTTGGGATCCTGGCTGCTTCTCGCGAGCACGGACCTGGTGGCCGCGGATGCCACCGCCGCGAGGATCATGAATCACAACGTCTCGGCGCAGACACAACTGTCCCTGGCGAATCAGATGGGGTTGGGGGCCGTCAAGGAGGGTGCCATCGAGATGATCGGTGAGCGGCTCGACGACCTGCGGGTCCACTGGCAGCCAGCCGTGCTCAAGAACAACTCGGCATCCGGCCAGCCAGTTGGCTACGGTTCGCGGCACGCCCCATTGTAGAACACACCGTCGTGGAGTATCGAAATGCATCGGGATTGTCGCGCATTCCTCACCTGGGCCACGTCGGTCGCAGCGGTCATCGTAATCGCTCTCCCGAGTCAAGCCTTCGGGCAAGTGCTCGAGGCAGCGCCACACCAGGGCCACGATTGGCTGATCGTGCCCGGTGAGAGAGTAGGGCCGGTTACGGCTACCAGCACGCCCGACGAGCTACTTGCTCTCCTAGGTGAAGTGCAGTCAGAACCCACGGAGATTCACCGCGGGGAAGGGTTCTTCAGTGACGGTGTGATCGGATATCCGAGCGAGCCCGAGAAGCGCTTCGAAGCGGCGTGGGCCGATCCAACGGAGGGGTTTGCGCGACAGGTCTACATCCGAGGCCGATCGTCGGTGTGGCACACGGAAGAAGGGATCACGCTGGGGACGACACTCAAGGAGCTTGAAGTGCTGAACGGCAAGCCATTCAGACTGCTGGGATTCGGGTGGGACTACTCAGGTGTGATCGTGTCGTGGGAGGGCGGGAACCTCGAGCATCTCGCACCGGTCGGGATGAGCCTCGAGCACATCTTCGAGGGAAACCCGGATCCAGCCTACTTCCAGGTTTCGGGTGATCGCGAGTTCTCCTCGGGTCACCCCGCGATGCAGCAGCTGAACCCGACCGTACGTGAGATCGTGGTGAAGTTCGACTGACTTAGCTGTCGTCCGACTTGACCCGCTTTGCAGTCCACGCGACCGAGTCACCGCGTGGAGTCAGCATGGTACCGGACGCCGTGTCACCCTCAACGGTTCCCGTATAGGTCATTTCAAACGTGCGATCGCCACGGCCCATCTGCATTGTGAACGTGATTGCGTTGCCGGACACCGACCCACGCTGAATCTCGATTTGTCCGCGTCGACCTTCGGCGTCGCCTGAGAGCGCACTACCCTCCTGGGTGAACGTAAGCTGCCACGTCAACGGCCCGCGCATGCCTTCGGAGGTGAGTTCCCATTTGCCCGCGACGTTCGCCGCCTCCTGCGGGGCTTCGTCTTGGGCCACGGACGAGTTGGGAACGGCCAGCAGCAGCGCTATACCGGCCATCACGAGCGTCGTGAGCTTCATGGCAGTCTCCTTTGAACACCTAGTGACTCGATGGCGCCGCTAGCCGGTTCGACCGGTGTGGACCCCGTTCTTCTACGCAGTACGCGCCAACGGGTTCCCGCGTTGAACGCGCTGTCGAGCCGAACTGACGTTGAACCTGAGTGCGACTGGCGCCTCTTCCTTTAGCCGCCCTCCCGTAGCGGGCCGGCGGCCCTCGTGTTATGTAGGAATAGAGGTCACCAGAAGCAGGAGCTCGATACGTGTCGTCAGATGCCACGAGGACATCAGGATCGGTACGCCGCAAGCCCCTCCATGAGGAGCTGGACGTCTATGGCTTGACGCATGCGGGGCTCGTGCGCGGCACGAACCAGGATCACTTCCTGATCGGGTCCCTCCGCAAGCATATGGATGTCGAATTCACGAGCCTTCCAGACTTATCGCCGCTGCCCTTGGCCGGTGAACGCCTCGCCTATCTCGCCATGGTTGCCGACGGGGTGGGGAGTGGAGAACGAGGCGAGGAGGCGAGTCGAGTCACCATCGAGGTCGCGTCGCAATACGCGGCGACCGGCATGAGCGCCTACTACACGGCGGACTCACACAATGAGGCTGCGTTCTTCGAGGCGCTGGAGGACGCCGCGATGAAGTGCCACGCGTCGGTGGTGAAGCGGGCCGAGGACGAATCCACCCATCGGGGCATGGCAACCACGCTCACCATGTGGATTGGTGTCTGGCCCTGGTCCTACCTGCTCCAGGTCGGCGACAGCAGATGCTACGTGTTCCATCAGGGCCACCTGACGCAAATCAGTCGCGACCAGACGATGGCACAGGAGTTGGTCGACCAGGGCGTGCTGAAACGATCCGACGTCGAGAAGTCGCGGTGGGCCAACGTGTTGTCGAGCGCCATTGGCGGCCAACAAACCGCACCAGTGGTCACCCGCATCCGGCAGGTGTGGGGCAGTGTTGGCCTCCTCTGCAGTGATGGACTGACCAAACACCTGTCCGACGAACGGATCGCGGAGCGTCTGGGGGCCATGACGTCTGCCAAGCAGGTGTGCGAGGATCTGCTCCAGGATGCCCTCGACGATGGCGGCAGCGACAACATCACGATCATCGTGGGCCGGGCACTGCAGACAGACAGCCAGGAAGCCTAACCAGCCCACGGGATTCGCTGCTGGATCGATATCAAGCAACGTCTTGCGCCAGTTTCCCGGGGTCGTGGTCGCCGCCGGGGCAAGCCGGGTAACCGCAGCCCTGGCGCTCAATCCCGATCAACAGTATTGTCATTGTCGCCCTTTCACGTGTGACGCCCATTGAGTTGTGCGCGACCGGCTTCGCCGGGCCCTTCAACCGATCATTCCGCAGCGTGGCAGGCAGGTGCCTCCGGCTGCTTCCTCCCAGTACCCTCTTTTGGCGCGCGATGCCAAGGAGACTCAATGACTAGAATGTTCAGATTCTCTCTCGCCCTTGTACTTGGCACAGCCATCCTGCTGCCGAGCACCGTCCAGGCGCAGCGGGCACACCGAGCCAAGATCCAGGAGGCGATGAAGGCCGCGCCGCCTGACCTCGCCCGCAACGCCACGATCATGGACTGGGATCAGTCCGTCTTGCGTGAAGGAACCAATGGGTGGACGTGCATGCCGACGCCGCCGGACCTCCCCGGGACCGCCCCGATGTGTCTCGACGAACAGTGGGTCAACTGGGCGCATGCCTGGCAGACCAGGACGACGCCAACGTTCACGAGTATCGGCATCTCCTACATGCTGGAGGGGGATGAAGGGGCGAGCAACTCCGATCCGTACGGAACGAAGGAGAACTCGACGGATTGGGTTGTGGCCGGCCCACACCTGATGATCGTTCTACCCGACCCATCGATGCTCGATCACATGACCACCGACCATTCGACTGGCGGTCCGTGGGTCATGTGGCAGGGGACGCCGTACGCACACATCATGGTACCGGTCGGGAAGAAGTAGCCACCAGCGCAGCGTGACGTGGTGCGGGCAACCGGGGGATCGAACGGAGTACCACCCGGTTGCCCGCGAGCCCACCAGTCCAAACGCCGTATGGTCTCCCCTACGGTTCCCGCAAGAATGACTGGTAGCACCAGAGATCGACGGAGCCAGTGACGCCGATGTTTCAGCCTATGGCCCACGCGACGAGAGTGGCTGCCGTGACGGGGTTGTTAGCGCTCGTCGCGGGCTGCACGACGGCTCGTCCGAGCGGAGTGGAACCGGACATTGGCGTGGCCGGTGTGCTGCTCATGGCGCACGGGGGCACTGAGGAGTGGAATGCGACCGTTGCTGCGGTCACTTCTCACCTGGGGGATTCGATCCCCGTGACGGTCGCGTTCGGCATGGCAGACCGAGCCTCACTTCAGAATGCGGTATTGAGGCTCGAGGCAGCGGGGGTCAGCAAAATCGCCGTTGTCCGGCTCTTCGTGTCCGCGCACTCCTTCCGGCACCGGACGGAATACCTGTTGGGCCTTCGTGCGGATCCGCCGCCCGGTGATCATGCTGAGCATGGCCACCTTCGACAGATCGAACGGACGGCCTCGATCGCACTCAGCGCGGAGGGGCTCTCGCAGTCACCTCGAATGGGGACAGTGCTCGCCGACCGCGTTCGAGCCCTGAGTCGCTCGCCGCGCGACGAATCGGTTCTCATCCTGGCGCACGGCATGGGCGATGACATTACGAATGAGGAATTGCGCGCCGACCTCGATCGTCTGGCGGATCGTGTGCGAGCCGTCGGACCGTTTCGATCCGTGCGCATTGAGACGCTCCGTGAGGACTGGGAAGAGAAGCGAGTCGCGGCGGAGCGCTCGGTCCGTGCATTTGTGGAAGCGGGCCACACCGACGGAGGCCGTGTCATCGTGGTCCCATTCCGAGTCGCGGGCTTCGGACCGTACCGAAACGTGCTCGCGGGTCTCGACTACGTCGCCGACGGGAAAGGCCTCCTACCGCACCCACTGGTTGCGGAGTGGATCGAGGAGCAAGTACGGTTGCTGCTACTGACCCGGTAGGTGCTGTGTCCACCACTCCGCGGCACGAGCTTCCGTCCAAGCATCGCCCACGTCGCATGCAGCCAGGTCACGGGCCAGGTTGTCGACGTTCTGCGGCCGGCGAGCGGGGTCCTTTTCCAGACACGCGAGCACCACACGCTCCAGTGAGGGCGGTATTTCTTGCGGCGCGCGCGCGGACGGCGGTTCCGGAGCTTTCTGGACGTGCATCATCATGGTCTGCCATGCCGTCCGTCCGTCGAACACGTAGCTCCCAGTAAGCATCCAGTAGGCCACGCAGCCGACCGAATAGATGTCAGCGCGCCCATCCAGCTCTTCACCAAGCACCTGTTCGGGCGCGATGAAGCTCGGTGTCCCTCCGATAGTGTGCTCGCTGGTGAGCCCGATATCGTCCTGGTCCTCCCGTCGATGGAACTTGACCAATCCGAAATCCAGCACCTTGGCGAAGTCCACCTTCCGGGCATAGCGACACACATAGATGTTCGCTGGCTTGACATCGCGGTGAATCAATCCGTGCTCATGAGCCTCGCCAAGGGAATCACAGACTTGCACGAGCAACTGCATGGTGCGGGACGGAGAGAGCGGACCGAACTTCCGCACCATGACATCGAGATCGAGGCCATCGAGCAGCTCCATGACGTAGTAGAACGTCCCACTCTGTTCGATGCCGAAATCATAGAGCTGAATCGTGTGTGGTGAGGTGAGTGCCGCCGTGACTTGCGCCTCACGCTCGAACCGTCCGATCGCAACCCGCTGCTGCTCCGGATCCCGCGCTACCGTCTCCGGATGGATCAGCTTCACGGCCGCAGGGCGAGCCAGCAGGCGGTGGCTGGCGCGCCACACTTCACCCATCCCGCCGGTTCCCAACCTGGACTCGAGCTGGTAACTGCCCATGCGGCGGGCCCGTGAGAGGTCGACCGTCAGGCCGTGCACCACACGGGCTCCGAAATACGCGATGACCACCGCGAAGGCGGGACTCATGCTGGATCCGAGATACCTCACCGCCGAGATATCGATTCCCGCGAACACCTCGAGCACGAGCAGGCCCAGTGGGCGCGTCGCCGCGGCGGCGATAGCAGCGATCAGCGTCAGTCGCGGCGGGCTCGGAACGATCAGCGGAAACAGGATGATGAGCGGTGTCACCCACGTGACATAGGGCACGTCACCGATTTCCTCGTACATGAACCAGGGGGTGAGCACGGCGAGGATGAAACAGATCATCACCTCGTACGCCAGCGCCGCACGCAATGCCGTCGCGTGTGGAACTCGCCGATTTGTCGCAACGACGAGCAATGCCACACTGATCACGACGCCGAATCCGCTGGCAGTCAGCCACATGGGCTCCACCGGTCCGATGACGAGCGCCACATAGGCGAGATCGATGACCGCGCCCGCGGCCATGGCAACCAGCATGATCCACGCGAGTGTCACCACGCGGCCGCGAGCTTTCTCGAGGAGATCCGGAGTCAGGCCCGACCAACTGCGGGCGGTGGCTCCGCTGTCGGAGATGTGCTTGAAGATGGCGTCGACGTGAGTCATAACATGTGATCGCGGCCCGGGCCGAACACTGGCGTCTTGTGTGTTACCTATTTTCCACGATTTCGAGCGCTCTGAGTTCGTCGGCGCTCCGCACCTCTGGGACCGGACGAGCCGCCTTCGCACCGCCGGCCGGAGTGCTGCATGCGGTGAGCATCACTGAGATGGCCGTCGCGGTCAGCGGAACGACGGCTCTCACGGGACGTTTCCTGTGTCTGGTGTCTCGCATGTCAGAGAAGGTAGCTTTTGGATACGTCGGTCGTGAGGATGAGGCGAGCGTGGGGGGAGAGGAGCACTCGACCGTCGGATACACCTCGACCCACATCCGGTGAGACCGTCGCGCACGCGCCGTTGAGCGGAGAGACTCATGTCATCTGAACCCACCATGCTCCCGAGAGCCAGAATTCCCTATGGGACGTGGGGCAGTAGCTATTTCCCCGCGTGGCAGACATCGGCGCTGGCGGAAGTCAATATCGGCCAATTCGCGGGAGAATCGATGAACCGGATCTTGGGGCTCCGCCGCGTGCCCCAATCCGAGCTCGATTACCTGATCATCGGGTCGACGATCCCGTGGCATTGGAAGTTCTGGAACGCACCGCTGGTCGCGAGCTGCCTTGGACACCGCGTTCCCGGCTACCACGTCGAGCAGGCCTGTGCGACCGGTCTTCAGGCGGTCATGTTGGCCGGCACGCAGGTGGAAACCGGCGCGAGCGACGTCGTGGGGGTGGTGACCTTTGACCGTACCAGCGATTCACCGGTGGGTGTGTTTCCCGAGCGACGTGCGCACGAGCGCACCCAGGCGCTCGCGGACGTGTGGGACAACTTCGGGTTCGATCCGGCAACGGGCAACGCGATGATCACGACTGCCGGCCTCGCCGCGCGCAAGTATCGCATCGAACGCGCCGAAGTAGACGAGCTCGCGTTTCGCCGCCACGAGCAATACTTCGACGCCAAGGAATCCGGCTTCCTCGACCGCGTGTTGGTGCCGCTCGAAGTCCTGAACCTGCAAGGGCGGCCACTCGGCCGCATCGAAGACGACCTCGGCGTTCGGAAGCTCACGCTCGCCGGTCTCAACGAAATGCGGGAGCTGGATACCTGCGTGACCGGCGGAACGCAGACGCACGCGTCTGACGGGATGGCGACCCTGCTCGTCACGACCCGCGACCGCGCCAAGGAACTGAGCCCGCGGCCGGAAATAGACATCAGCTTCGTAGCCAAGATCGAGCTTCGGACCCATCCCAGCCTCATGCCCGAGGCGCCGGCGCTAGCGGTTCAACAACTGCTCGCGCGCACGGGCATGACCATGGCCGATATGGCCGTCGTCAAGAACCACAATCCGTTTGCGGTCAACGACGCTGTGTTCGGCAAGGTGTTGGACTACGATTGGCATGAGATGAACAAGACCGGCAGCTCCCTGGTCTGGGGGCATCCCCAGGGTCCCACGCTCACCCGGATCGTGATCGAGGCGCTCGAAGAAGCGGTGGATCTGGGTGGCGGCAACGTGCTGGTCTTCGGCTGCGCGGCCGGAGATGTCGGCATCGCGGCCATCCTCAATGTGTCCGAGGGGGCGCGAGTACGATGACTTCGGCGATGAGGGAGCCAACGCTCCAGACAATCGGGCTGGGTGGGGTGATCGACCTCTTCAGGGCGGGACGTCTCCCTGCCGAGCCGGCCGAACTAGTAAATCGCGTGTTCGGGAAAGCAAACGCGCGCGGGTCGCTGGTGATCTCCGGTGCCAATGGCATTGTCGGTGCCGGCAAGACGATGCAGCTGGGCTCCAGGCTGCAGCCGTTCGACGTGCGAATCGTGGCATTGGATTTCCCCAACGCGCCCGACGGTCTTGGGAAGCAGTATCCCGGTTTGGCGCAGGCGTTCGGACCGGACGGCGCCGCGCGGATCATGGGAAACATCATCCGCATGAGCTACGACGGTACGAACTTGCCGTCGGAGCTCAAGCACCTGAATCCGCGGTTTCTCTTGGAAGCCATCCCAGAGATCCTCGAGGTCAAGAAGGCGCACTATCGCGTTTTTCGGGAGGCATTTCCGGACATCGAGATTCGGTCGGTGACATCGGGCTTCCCGAGTTCAGAGCTGGGTGTCGGGATCGCGCACCCCGCGTTCCCGCACGAAATCAACAAGATCTGGGAGATCGTCGAGCCGGAACCGTCGGACGTGACCAAGCTGCTCTGGGCACTGGGGCTCATCCCCGTTCCGGTGAGCGATCACTGGTCGTTTGTGCTGGACGTGTTGTTCTGCGGGCTCACCCTTGCGGCGCTCCGGTATCACCACGCGCGGAACATGCCGTACTGGAAGATCGACAAGTTTGTCCGCAAGCTCGTCGGGCCCAATCCGTTCCGCGCGCACGACGCGATCGGTGCCAAGGGAGCCAACTTCCTGACGTGGTCGTGTCTCCACCACCTGAGCCAGCACTACGGTCCGGTGTTCGAGCCGACGGCCGAGTTGGTCGCACAGAAGGACGGTGGGCAGAACTGGTATCCACCCAATCACTTTCGTCCGCTCGTGAACTGGGCGCTGGACAGCGACGACGAAGCCGAGTTTCGCACGTGGATCCTGGGCCCGCTCTTTCACATGACGAGCTTGATGTTGCACGAGCGTCGCAGCCACCTCGCGCACATGAACGCGATCGGAGAGCTCTGTGCGCAATTGCGCCGGGGCATCCTCGCGGTCATGCGCGGGATGGGTCCCGATGCGGTCATCCAAACGGTCGAGGCCTATCATCGTCTTCATCCGGAAGCGGCGGGTCAGGCGTGGTATCCCGATGCGTGTGCCACGATGGATGATCCCGAGTGGCAGCAGCTCTACGTCAATGCCGAGCACGACGGTTCCACAGGTGTCATCACGATCAGCCGCGAGAGCTATAACGCTGACGTCGACGCCGAGCTCAACCGCGCGATCGACTGGCTCAAGGCGGCTCGCATCGAACGAGTGATCGTCACGGGCGATTTCCACCTGTCGACCCAGATGGTCGGTGCCGACACGAACGAGTTCTTCCCAGCGCTGGAGCAGGCAGAGGCAGGGTCCCGCATTGCCGGTGACTGGTCGCGCACGGCGCGTCGGCTCCATGGGGAATTCCAGACGTCGGTAGGGTTTGTGAACGGCAAGCGTTGCCTCGGTGGCATGCTGGAACTCCTCGTGCACTGTCACTACCTCATCGCTGTCGACGGTGCGCAGCTTGGGATGCCGGAAGTGACGCTGCCAGTAGTGCCCGGCATGGAGGGCTGTCACTGGCCGTTCCGAAAGGCACGCTCGGAGGACTGGCCTCAGCTGCTGCAGATGTTATTGACGGGACGAGCGGTCAGGGCGAAGGATGCGGTTGGCTGGTTGATCGACTACACGGGGCCACTGACGGATGCGATCCAGAAAGTCTGGCAGGTGGCCACGGACGCTGACCACGGTCTCGTACGGCGAGACGTGGAAGCGGGGACGCTCGACGGCATCTCGATGGAAGTGCGCGGATTGCCCCCCGCCGGCACGCCCGCCAGCGAAGCCGGGAGGAAGGCGATCCTCGCCTGCATCCAGGGCGCATGTCACACGCCGCTCGCCGAGGCCATCACGGTACAGGCCAAGCACTCCGCCGAGTTCATGGTGACATCCGCCTGCCGCGAGGGAAGCGTCGGCGCGGAGTATGTGAAGACGATGTTAGTCTGAGTATGCCCGTCCGGCGGCGAACGCCCGCCGGTTGAGTGTGAGAAACTGGGACGGGACACGCCGCTCGAGTGTTCCGTCCCAGATTTCAACTGGGACGTCGAGTCGAGCAGCGAGAACACCGAGCAGCACCACGTTGGCAGCGCGGTGATTTCCCAGCTCGATGGCCTTGGCTGTGGCGTCCACCACCTGCACTGTGTAGCCCTTGCCCTGCAAGAACGCGATCGCACCGCTCGGGTACGGTCGCTCGTCACCGATGCGGAGCGGTGCGACCTCATAATCATTCACGATGATCGTTCCGCCTGGCTTGACGAAGTGGGCGTAGCGCAGCGCCTCGAGCTTCTCCAGGGCAACGAGATAGTCCACCGCTCCCAGCGGGGTCACGGGGGAGTGCACGCGGTCGCCGAAGCGCACGTGGCTGAACACCGAGCCACCACGTTGTGCCACGCCGTGAAACTCCCCCTGCTTCACGTCGTGACCCGCGGCCATCGCCGCGAGGGCCATGAGCTCGCTGGCCAACACCGCTCCCTGACCTCCGACACCCGCAATCAGCACGTTCGTCACGGCCATCGGTCACGCCTCCTCGGGAGCGGTAATGGCGTCAGTGGGGCAGAGCTGTGCGCACATCGCGCACCCCATGCACTCCCAGGCCCGAATCGAGGGGAAATCCCCGTCCCAAGTCAAAGCGGGACAGCCTGTCTCGAAGCACTCTTCGCACAGGCTGCAATCCTCGGGGTTTACCTCGAGGGCGACGTGTTCCTTTCGCTTCTCGTCCGGGAGAAGCATGCAATGCCGTCTGGCGATGACGACCGCAGGCCCAGCATACGCGAGCGCCGCGCTGATCGCCGACTCGGTCTCGTCGAGCTTCCAGGGGTCGATGACCGTCACGTGCGCGACGCCGATCGAAGCGAGGAGCGACTCGTAGTCCACGGCTGGCGCCACGTTGCCCTTGAGCGTGTGCCCCGTGCCGGGATGCTCCTGGTGTCCCGTCATTCCAGTGGTGCCGTTGTCGACGAGGACCAACGTGGTCGGCACCTGGTTGTACACGGCGCTGATCAAGCTTGGGATGCCCGCGTGCAGGAACGTGGAATCGCCGATCACGGCCACGACTTGTTGCTCACCGGCCTTGTTGAAGCCGGTGGCATTGCCGATACTGGCGCCCATGCAGAACGTGGTGTGTATGGCATCGAATGGGGGGAGACAGCCCAAGGTGTAACAGCCGATATCACCGGTGACCAACACGCCCAACTTTCGAAGCGAGCCGAACACACCGCGGTGCGGGCATCCCGCGCACATCACGGGTGGTCGCGGTAGAATGGCGACTTCGTCGCTGAAAGCGGTGGGCGGCGAATGCTCATGCAGTCCGGCGGCGACCTTGTCGGTGCTGAGCTCTCCGATGTTGGTGAAGCGTGCCTTGCCGATGATGTTGCGGATGTCGAGGCTCGCCATCTCCTGCTCGATGAATCCCTCGCTCTCTTCGACGACATACACGGTCTCGAAGCGTGAGCAGAACTCGCGCAGGCGGTGTTCCGGCAGCGGGTAGACCATACCGAGCTTGAAGACCGTGGCCTGCGGGGCCGCCTCCTTCACGTACTGGTATGGGATCCCATGGCTTACAATCCCGAGATGGCCGTTGCCTTCATTGCACGTGTTGCCGTGGAACTCCTCGGCGAATGCGCGCAGGCGCTGCAGTTTCTCTTCGAGTTCCGGGCGGCGGAACCGCGCGTAAACGGGAATCGCGTACTGGCTCGCGTTGCGTGAGAACACCTTCTTCGGAACTTCCGTTCGGTCACCGCATTCGAGTAGGCCGCGAGTGTGTGCCAGTCGCGTGGTCGTGCGAAACATCACAGGCGTGTGAAAGCGTTCGCTCAGGTCGAACGCCTGTTTGATCAATGCGTGAGCCTCAGCTGCGTCGGACGGCTCGAGGATCGGGACTTTCGCAACCTTGGCGAAGTACCGGCTGTCCTGCTCGTTCTGCGAGGAGTACATCCCGGGGTCGTCGGCCACCAGCACCACGAACCCCGCGTTCGTTCCCGCATAGGGAAAGACCATGAACGGATCGGCGGCAACGTTGAGACCGACGTGCTTCATGGTTACCAGCGTGCGCACACCGCCCAGCGCGGCACCCATTCCCTCCTCGAAGGCCACCTTCTCGTTCGTGGCCCAATGTGCGTCGACCGCATCGTACTCAGCGAGCGCCTCGAGAACTTCGGTACTGGGTGTCCCCGGATATCCCGTGGCGAACGCGACGCCCGCCTCCCATGCGCCACGGGCGACGGCCCGATTGCCCGACATGAGCTTCTTCACGAGTGCTCTCCTTGCCTTGCAGCCTCGTCCTCGAACCTCGCCACCAGATCGACGCCGTCCTGTGTCAACACGTCGGAATAGTGCTCCGCAAACGCCGCGCGAAGATCCTCGAGGGGAAGATCGGCAAACGTACCACGATCGCTGAGGTACTCCATGTATCGATTGCCCGCGCGATCCGCCTGCTGGAGGAGGGCGTCGTGTTTGCCGTCAAACGCTAGTGGCTCTACGTCGAATCGCTCACACAGCGATGCGTTGAACGCTGGTGTGGCCTTGACCCACTGACCGTCGAGATGAAGATCGGTGTATCCATGGAACCGGAAGACGTCGGTCTTCATGATGCGGCGGAGCCGAGGCGTCGTCAGGTGATTACGGACGTCTGCAAATCCGAGCCGGCTGGGGATACCGAGTGCACGGGCTCCAGCCGCGAGCAGCACCGCCTTCTCGATGCAGAAACCGTAGCCGCGGTCGAGCACGGCGCTGGCACGCATTGCGTCGGGGGTCAGCTGGATGCGGTAGGGGTCATAGCGAATACCGTCCCGAACCGCGTTGTAGAGGGCAACCGCGCGATCTCGCTCGCCGCGCTGCGCACCGGCGCTGTCATGAGCGAAGGCGATGACGTCAGGATGATCGGAGTCGAGGTAGTGCGTAGGTGCGACGTAACTGGCGAGCTCGGGTGCAACCGCCACGCGCACTCTCACCCCTGTGGCGCTGCTGCGTTCACGGCGTCCAGAATCTCTTCCTCCGTCAGCAGCCGCTCGGACTTCTTGGCCTCTGCCAACACCGCCTGCACGACTTCCTCCGTGGCCGGCAGCCCACGCTGACTCAGATAGAACAAGACGTTCGAGCTGCCGGACATGTGTCCGATCTCGATCTCCTGGCCGCGGCCGACCCAGCTTGCCGGCACGCCGGAGTAGACGCGGTCGGCGAGCCAGGCTTGGCCCTTGCGTTGCGCCTTGATCACGGCCGCGGCGTGAACTCCGGTCGCGGTACGAAAGGCGTCGCGTCCGACAATCGGAGCGTTGACGGCAATCGGGACGTCGACGGCTTGGGAGATGGTCTCCACGTACTCCGGTAGGGCAGTGAGATCGTCATTCCGCCACCCGAGGAGCTTGAGATTGACGAGTAACTGCTCCATCGGGGTGTTGCCGACCCGCTCGCCGACCCCCAATCCTGTGCCGTGCACCCGGGTGGCCCCGGCCTCTAGCGCCGCAAGTGTGTTGGCCACGTCGAGCCCTCGATCGCGGTGGCCGTGCCAGTCGATACCGATCTCGTCAGCCAAGCCTCGCTCTTCGAGCAGACGTTTGACCCACGTCACGAGGTTCTTCACACCTTGAGGAACGGCCGCTCCCACCGTGTCGCACAGACACAGTCGCTTAGCGCCGGCGTCCAGTGCGGCATGGAAGAGCACCTTCAAGTGGTCCGGCGACGCGCGAATCGTATCCTCGGTGACGTACATGACGTCCAGTCCTTCGCGCACCGCGAACTCGACGGCTTCCTTCGTGCGGCGCAGTACGTGGGTGAGGTCCCACTCCTCTGCATACTGTCGGATGGGACTACTGCCGATGAATACGCATGCCTCGATGGGCACACCCGTCTTCTGCACCACATCCGCGATCGGCTGAATGTCGACGATCATGGTGCGGGCCGCACAGTTCGCCTGAATTCGAAGCCCCGCATCGGCGATCTCCCGACAGAGGCGCTCCACAGCATCCCGCTGTCTTGGCCCCGATCCGGGGAGTCCCACGTCGGCGGTCTCGATGCCGAGGCTGTTCATGAGGTGGAGGATGCGGATCTTCACGTCGGTGGGCGGGTCGGTCACCGACGGGCTCTGCAGTCCGTCCCGCAGCGTCTCGTCATCGAGCATCGCGGTGCGCGGCGTGGACTGTCCGTCGGGATCAGCCCAATCGAACATCAGTTGATCTTCGGGAAGAACGGTAGGCATTGCGCTCTCTGGGCTCCGGTCGCTCCTCGAGGTTTCGCGTAACTTCTTCGCCCCGCACCGTCAAAGATGCCTTGAGAGCCGTCCGGGCACCAGAATCGCGGTCCGGCCAGGCCCCGTCCGGACAGTGCGCTGTTGAGGGAACGCTGTCCGACCCGCATCTTTGAGCAGCCTTGGGTTCGTGAATGGAGGAAGCATGGGTTCGTACAATATCGGCGTCCTTCCCGGCGATGGGATCGGTCCGGAAGTGACGCAGGAGGCACTCAAAGCACTCGCAGCGGTGGCCGAGCTCGAGGAGTTCGACTATCAGCTGGTCGAGTATCCCTACAGCGGGGAGCACTATCTCAAGACCAAGGAGCTCGTGCCGGACAGTGTGATCGACGAGTGGCGCACGCTGGACGCGGTGCTCCTCGGTGCAATCGGTCACCCTGACGTGGAAACGGGGTTGGTCGAACGGTCCGTGATCCTGGGGCTCCGGTTTGGTCTCGACCTCTATATTAATCTGCGGCCCATCAAGCTCTACGCGGCACACCTGTGCCCGCTCAAGGACAAGGGACCGGAAGACATCGACTTTGTGGTGGTACGGGAGAACACCGAAGGACTGTACTCGCAGGTCGGCGGGCATTTGCGGAAGAACACGCCCGATGAAGTTGCGATCGTCAACGGTATCTACACGTGGAAGGGCTGTGAGCGGGCGTCGCGCTACGCATTCGAGCTCGCGCAGAAGCGCGCTGCAGAGCGCAACGACGGGCGCACACGACGCGTGACGTTGGTGGATAAAGCCAATGCGGTGCGGCCGCACGACGTGTGGACGCGCGCGTTCGCGTCGGTTGCCGAGGACTTTCCGGCCATCGAGACCGACCACGCCTATGTCGACGCGTGCTGCATGTGGATGATCAAGAATCCCGACTGGTTCGACGTGGTCGTCACGACCAATATGTTCGGCGACATCATCACTGATCTCGGCGCCATGCTCCAGGGTGGAATGGGCATCGCCGCATCCGGCAACATCCACCCCGGGAAGACGTCGATGTTCGAGCCGATCCACGGGTCCGCGCCGAAATATGCCGGCAAGAACGTGGCATGCCCGCTCGGCGCGATCAGTGCGGCGGCCATGATGCTCGATTTCCTCGGTGCGTCGGCGGCGGCCAAGCGCACGGAGGATGCCGTGGCTGCACTCTTGGCGAGTGGCGAGGTTCCGTCAGCTGACGCCCGGAGCGGCATCAGCACGTCGGCGATGGGCGATATGGTGGTCCGCCGCATTCGCGGCGACTGACGTTCGGATCTACCCGGTCGGTTTCTTTCTGGTGTAGATCATCTGGAACTGAAGCTGCGCGAGCAGCTGGCAGTCCTCGCAATCGTCGTCCATGTCCTCCGGCCGAATGGGATCGGCAGCGACCTCGAAGCCCAGCTCTTCATAGAGAGCGATCATCTCCTCCGCTCGCTGGCGGTCGGCGATGAAGCGCCGCTCCCAGCCATCGGCGATACGCTGCGGATCACCCTCAAGTTGGGCGTCGGAGAGCATTCGCTGCGCTTCCGCTTGCACGAGAAAGCTCAATGGCTTGACGGAACGTTCGTCGGCCTTGGGCGAGGTGTCGTCGGGATTGGGTGAGAACATGACTGGCGGTCAGGCGCTCACGCGGTCGGGCGCTGCGCCGAGCTTCGCTAGGCGGCGTTGGCCCAGGACCGCCGCACCCAGGGCGGGCACGAACTGCACGAGGTCTCCTTCCGGGACGTTCACGTCAGCTTTGAGCTCGGCACGGACAACGTGTGCCATCGTCTCGAAACGGAGAATCCCGCCGATCAGTGTGAACTCAGGTTCCATCTTGACCCGCTTCATGAGTTGCACCGAGCGTCCAACCAGCGAGACGATGGCGCCGTGCATGATATCGGCAGGAGCCACGCCCTGCGAGAGATGGTTGATCACCTCCGATTCGGCGAAGACGGCGCAAACCCCCGAGATGGACGTCGGGTCCTTGGACGTGGCCACCAGCGGGCCGATCTCTTCGGTGGAGTAGCCCATGTAGCGTGCCGTCTTTTCCAGGAACGCACCCGTGCCGGCCGCACACTTATCGTTGAGACGGAACGACTTGACCTTCGCACCGTCGCTCAGTCGGCTCGCCTTCATCGTTTGGCCGCCGACATCCAGGATGGTGCGCGTGTCGGGAAAGAGGTGTGCCGCTCCTCGTGCAGCGGCGGTCAGGTCGGTCACCTTGACGTCGCTCAGAAACGCCTGATGTCGACCGAACCCCGTTGCGACCGTATAGGCGATGTTTTCGGTCGAGAGTCCCGCCCGCTCGATGGCGAGTCGGTGCACCGTCTCGGCGATCTCCGTGAGCTTGAAACCGGTGGGCTCCATCGCGCGCCCGACGATGGCTCGATCGCCGTCCAGGATCACGGCCTTGGTGTAGGTCGAGCCGATGTCGATGCCGGATGTATAGGTCATGCGGCACCGTGCCTGGCCGTCGGGGTGCGGCTCGCGAGGATGTGGTCCAGCGCGAAGAGTGCGGCTCCCAGCGCTCCCATGTAGTGCGACTCGTCACTCACGTTGACGCTCAGATCAAGGCTCCGGTTGAGCGTCTCGATCATCGCGACGTTCTTGGCGACGCCTCCCGTAAAGGTGACGGCTTCCTCGATCCCCACTCGGCGAAGCAGCCCGGCCGACCGCGACGCGATCGACTGATGGACGCCCAGGAGAATGTCCTCGATCTTTTTGCCCTTCCCGAGCCAGGAGAGCACCTCGGACTCGGCGAACACCGTGCACGTGGTGCTGATCTTGACGGCGCGCTCACCGCGGAGCGCGGTGGGACCCAACTCATCGAGGGGGATGTCCAGGGCACTGCTCGCGGCACCCAGGAACCTCCCCGTTCCCGCGGCGCATTTGTCATTCATGCAGAAGTCGACGATTTCGCCAGTTTCGGACACGCGAATCGCCTTGGTGTCCTGGCCGCCCATGTCCACGACGGTGCGCGTGTTTGGGAACATGTGTACGGAGCCTCGCCCGTGGCAGCTGATCTCAGTCACCTGCGTGTTGCCGAACGTGACCTTGTAGCGTCCATAGCCCGTACCGACGACGTATTCGACTTCCTCTTCACGGAGATCGCCCGCCGACAGCGCCTCTTGAAACGCACTCTCGGCGGCCCGGATGACGTTGGCACCCGTCTCCGTCAACGCACGAGCGACGATGGATTTCTCCTCGTCGATGATCACCGCCTTGGTCTGCGTGGATCCCACATCCACGCCCGCTGCATACGCCATGAGACTCCTTCCAGCTCGCGGTGCTACGAGTTACCGATGGCCGCTTGGCGGCGCCGTGCGGCCAGTCCCTCGAAGAATGCGTCGATCCGATTCTTGAGTTGCGCTTCCGATACAACCCGGCGGTCCATCATGTCCGACTCAATGAACAGGCTCGGGATGTCTCGTTCTGCCATCAATGCCCGCCGGTTGTCGGCGAGGCCGGTCGAGACCGTTCGACAGCTCTTGATGGGGTGCCAGACCACCCCGTCCGCTTCGAAGTCATCGATCATCTTCACCAGCGCGTCCGTCTGGAAAAACATGCTGTCCATTGCGTCGCGGACCCCGATCAACACGCCTTCCGCCAGGCTCTCGAGTGGGTGCGCGAGGTCGTATTGAAATCCCAGGTTGGATCCACCCGATGCAAACCAGAGGTAGGTCGAGTTGACGAACGTGCCGCCCAGCTCGCTGAAGAACTCCGTGAACCGGCGGAAGATGGGATAGCACGGCACGCCGACGAAGATGAGCCGATAGAGCTCATCGGTCAGTGTGCCGATGCTGTGGGTGCTCTTGTACTCCATTTCCTCCACGAGGTCGGTGAAGTACGTC
Organism: Gemmatimonadota bacterium; assembly: GCA_039588055.1. Classification (GTDB taxonomy): domain Bacteria; phylum Gemmatimonadota; class Gemmatimonadetes; order Gemmatimonadales; family GWC2-71-9; genus JAOTVV01. The sequence goes on from JBDHAN010000017.1 coordinate 20,801, forward strand.
GCACCCGTCTCGGACCCGCGGAGCCCGTTTGCGACGCCGAGGTAGATCGTCCCGTCCGATAGCGCGTTGAACAATGCCGGGCGGCTGCGGTTGAGCTCGAGCACGCGTTTCCACCCGCGGTTCATCGCATTGGCGTGGTTCATGTTCTCACGCAGGCGATCGATGTCGAACCGCACACCCGACACCTTCTCCAGAATCGGGATGAGCTCCTTGAGCTGAGCCGCTACGTAGTTCAGGTCATTCTCGAAGTCGACGTCACCCTGCCACGTCTGCATGCCGGCGGCACGGGTGCCCGGCACATCCAGAACGAAGGTGGGGCACTCGTGCATGCGTTCCCAGATTTCCGCCCACTTGATGTAGGTATTGCACGCGTTGGTGTAGACTGCGATCGCAGGTTTGGGAATGCGGCCCATGGGCAGCGATCCCTTCCGAAGCTGCGTTGCAACGTCTGCCTTCACATATCCACAGATATCTGGTGAATAGCCGTAGTCTTCTGCCTCGTCGAGGTACTCGTGGGCGACGTGGCGTACGGCGGTCTGGAGGGAGTTGATCTCCGGAAACACCACGGGTAAGTCGAATGCCCGCAGCAGCTCGACCAGACTGCCCATCACAAACACGTATGCGCCGCCTCGACCTTCTTCGGCTGCCTGGGTCAATTCCTCGAACCAGACCCGGAAGAGGCGGGCGCCTTCCTTGTTGCCGCGCCCGACGATTTCTGCGGTGGATCCGGTCATCGCGTGCCTCTCTCCATCAGTCGAACAGCAGATTCTCGACGAAGGTCTCCAGCTGGATCTCCAGATGCTCGAAGCTCGTCATGTTCTCTTCGAACTCGCTCACGAAGTAGGGGATGTTGGCCTCGTCGAGGGCGTGGATGTAGGTGACCTGCTCCTCGAGGCCGGGCTCACACATTTTGGCCGCCGTGACGATGGCGGCACTTGCACCCGACGACTCGATCCGTTGCAGCAGCATCTTCTCCTTGGGCTTCTGCAGATCATGCTGGACTGGGCTGTAGGAGGAGCACTCCAGGTAGGCGCGGGCCAGATGCTGCAGGGGATCGCCGTCCAGCGGAATGTCGTTCAAGATCCAGCGCAGTCCGATCATCAGATCGTCGTCGACCACGTAGCACGAGCGGCTGATGGCACGGATGAGATCGAGTGGTGGCTGCTCGCAGAAGCCTCCCTCGAAGACGATTCGGATCCGGTCCTGCCGCTTTGCATCCCCACCTCTGATGAGCGGTAGTACCGTAGCGAGCAGCTCGTTGTGCTCCTCGCGGGGAATCATTCCGCCGACGGCCATGAGCACATATGCGTCGTCCGCAGACAGCAACCACGGCGTGTCGCGCTTGATCGCGTAGAGCTCGCGGAGCAGCGCGCGGTTCTGATTGAACACGATGAGCGACTGCTGAATGTCGTCATCCGTGACAGCGCGGCCGGCGACCTGCTCGATGGTGCGTCGCAGGCGGTCATATTCGCCCCGCAGATACGTCGCGGCGTGTCGGGAGTTCGCGTTCTGCGGGAGATAGAGAATCTGGCAGGGATAGGGGAAGTTCCGTCCCCAAACGCCAGCGAGATTTCGTGCTGCATCGCAAATGGGATGCGTCACGAACAGTTCCAGCTCCACGCGACCGCTCAGTACCAGTTCGAGTGATGTTTTCACGATGGAACACAGGTAGGACCCGAAACGCGAATCGGCCTGTGTCGGCTCGACGGGAGCGCCCCGGACTTTGAACGGGAGCATGCCCGCCGCGTGTGCGATTTCCTCGGGGAAGTAGACCTGAAAGTGACCGACGACTTTGCCCCCGCGCTCACGCCAGCGGCGAACCGTCGGAAAGTCGGGATCTTCCAGGAGCTCACGACACTCGTAGATCACGTCGTCGAGCGGCCGGTCGTGCCACTCGGGAAAGCAGCGCTCGCTGGTCATGCGTGCGTCCACGTGGGCTTCCGTTTGTCGAGAAACGCCTGCAGCCCTTCCACCGCATCAGCGGTTTCCATGAGCTCGTCGATGTAGATGCGGGCGGCGGCCCGGAGAGCTTCGGTGCGCCGGCTCGCGCTTCCCACTTGCAGCTGGCGCTTGGTAAGCCTGAGCGCGGCGGCGCTGTGCCGGGACATGCGCTGGGCCAGTGCCAACGCCTTCTCCTCGACCTGGTCATCGGGCACGACGTGCCGGACCAGACCGGCCTGGTAGGCTTGCTGCGCGGTGATCGGATCGCCGGTCAGCACGAGCTCCGCCGCCAGTCCCGGTGCGCAGAGCTCGGGCAGCAGCGCACACGCCGCCGGCGGCGACACACCGAGCAAGATCTCGGGTTGGCCGAACATCGCTCCTTCACCGGCCACGACCATGTCCACGGCCTGCGCCACTTCGAATCCACCTCCCAAGCAGCGGCCGCGGACGGCAGCAATCGTGGGTGACGGGAAATCACTGAGTGCCAACACGGTGTCGATGAACTCGGGGATCAGCGCGCGGTATTCCGGTGGCATGTGCTCCCCGACGTCCGCGCCCGCCGAGAAGTGCTTCCCTTCAGCGGTGATCATGAGCACGCGCAAGTCGGCGTGTTGAGCGAGTGTGGCCAACTCGTCGCGCAACGACGCCATGAGTGCACGCGTGAGAATGTTGAGCGGTGGACTCGCCAGCGTGAGCGTTCCAATGCCGTCTGTAACCGTCGCCTTTACCGTCATACGCCGTCGCTCCCTGTCACCACTCGAGCCGTTGCAGTGTCAACGACTCACGTGGCGCTATCGACCTTGGACCATGTTGTGCCGGGTTGTTCCAGACTGTAGTAGACCTTGATGTCCTCGAGCTCCTCGAAGATGCGAGGAACGACTTGGACTTCCATGCCGATGACGATCTCGTCTTCCGAAAAGCTGTCGCCAAACCATGCGAGCGCGCGACCACCATCTTCGAGATCGACGACGCCGACAGTAAATGGCGCAACATCTTCGAAGCCGGTGGGAGCGGCCACGATCTTGGTGAACGTGTTGAGCGTTGCCTTACCGCTCACTTCGAAGAACTCGAAGTCGCCGCTCATGCAGGCTTCACAATCTGCCCGCGGGGGGAACAACGTTGCCCCGCACGCCGTGCAGCGGGAGCCCATGAGGTGCCCGTTTCGCAGGTGTCGTGCGAAGTCGGCGACCTTGGTGTAGGGCGTGTAGTTGACCTTGCCGAACCACTTGAACATTGCTCAGTCCCTTCTCAGCACCTGCACAAAGCAGTACTGACCGATCCCACCCACGTTGTGTGTGAGGCCGATGTCGGCGTCGGGCACCTGCCGCTCACCGGCTTCGTCCCGGAGCTGCTTGGCGATCTCGTAGGTCATCGAGACCCCCGTCGCACCGATCGGGTGTCCCTTGGCCTTGAGGCCGCCGTCGACGTTCACCGCGACTTTGCCACCAACATAGGTCTGGCGATCGGCCACGAACGGGCCGCCCTCACCTTTCGGGCAAAAGCCGAGGTCCTCGTAGGCCATGATCTCGGCGATCGTGAAGCAGTCGTGTACGTCGGCGACCTTGATGTCGTCGGCTGAGATGCCGGCCATCGCGTAGGCATCGGCGCCCGCTTTGGCGGCGCTCGGGAGCCCGGTGAGACTCGGTCGTCGCAACACCGACATGCTGGCTGTGGCGCACGCCATGCCGTCGAGCCAGACCACCTTGTCGGAAATGGCCTTCGCTTTCTCTTCCGTCGCGAGAATGACACAGGCGGCGCCGTCGGCATTGGCGCAGCAGTCATAGACTTGGAACGGCGTCGCCACGTCTTCGGACGCCTGCGCCTTCTCCCTGGAGATCTCCTTGCGGAAGAGCGCGTAGGGATTCAGCGCTCCGTAGTGGTGGTTCTTGACGGCCACGTCGAGGAGGTGATCGCGCGTCGTGCCAAACTCGTGCATGTGCCGCTTGGCAAACATCGCGTAGTAGCCGGGGAAGGTCGTGCCGAATCCCGACTCCCACTGTACTTCGCCGACTCGTCCCATGAGGGCGAGAATCTCGGGCGTCGAGAGTTCCGTCATCTTCTGGCACCCGATGACCGCCACGACATCGTGCGCGCCCGCTTTGATGGCCATCCACGCAGTGCGCATCGCCGCACTTCCCGAGGCGCACGCGACTTCGGTGAGCCACGTGGGCTTGGGAACGAGCCCGAGATATTCCTGCACCACGCCCGCCAATGAGCGCTGCTTGTGGTATTCCGGCACGGCTGCGATGACCGACGCATCGATCACGTCGCGTTCGATGCCCGCATCATGCATCGCCGTTCGGAACGCCTCGAACGCCAATTCCTGCACGGTGGCGTCGCTGCGCCGTCCGAAAACGCCGTGCCCGATCCCGATGATTCCGACTCGTGTCATAACCCCACTCTACATGTATTGGCCGCCGTCAATCTTGACCACCTCACCCGTGATGTGGCGGGCTCGGTCCGAACAGAGGAACGCAACCAAGTCTGCACACTCGTCGGGCGTGGCGAACCGCCCGAGTGCGGTTTCATCCATCGCCTTCGTGAGGAACTCCGGCGGAATGTTCTCGGCCATCTCGGTCATGACCATGCCCGGTGCCACGACGTTCACATTGACGTTGAACTTGCCGAGCTCTCGGGCGAGGGACTTACTCATAGCGATCTCGCCGCCTTTGGAGGCGGAGTAATTCACCTGAGCGAACTTGCCGCGCATGCCGTTGATGGACGAGATGTTCACGATCTTGCCGCTCTTCTGATCCTTGAAGACCAGTGCCGCGGCCTTGTTGTAGTTGAAGTACCCCTTGAGGTTCACGTTGATGACCGTGTCCCACTGTTCTTCTGTCATCTTCCAGATCACGCCGTCCCAGTTGATGCCGGCGTTGCACACCATGATGTCGAGACTACCGAACTCCTCGACGACGGTCTGGACCATCTGTTGTGCATCGTCGTAACTCGCGACGTCCGCTTTGACCGCCAACGCGCGCTGTCCAAGCGCTTCGACGTCGGCGATGACCTTGTTGGCTTCGGTGTCGTGTCGGCGGTAGTTGATCGCCACGTTGCAGCCTTCGTGCGCCAGCCTGAGCGCGATCGCTGCCCCAATCCCGACGCTACCGCCGGTCACGATGGCGTTCCTACCGTCCAATTGGAGATCCATATCGGTCTTCTTTCTTGCCGTGGCTCAGCGAATCGGCGCGCTCACTTGTTTTGGAACTGCGGCGAGATTGCGCGCAGCAGCTCGTCGTCCCAGGGATGACCGTCGGCCAGCATCTGGCGCAGTTTGATGAAGTCGACTTCGCGCTTGCCCTTCGGCCCCTCGTTGAAGGCACGGAACCCGGCTTTGGCCTCCGTCATCATGTTGAGAGCCAGCCACTCACGATTCGTCACGCTGGTGTTGTCCCAATGCCATTGCTTGTGTTTGCGGAGTCCGTTGACCGTCTTGGAAACGCAGTCCGGCATCAACATCAGAATCTTGGTGCACAGGGCTTCCACCGCATCGTCGAGCTTGGTGAAATCCGTCTCCGCCTTGGCGAGCACGGCCTTGGCCGCGTCTCGCCCGTCACCGGTCTTGAAGTTGCCGAAGACCATGGTGCCGAACTCGTCGACAATCTTGTCGGTGATCACCATGGGGTTGGGAATCCACTTGCCGTCGACCTTGAGCACCGGGACGACCTCGTTGATGAGACCGATGAAGAGTGCCTTGTGTGCACTCCACATCTCGCAGAGGACGCCGCTCTCCATCGCATGGGAAAAGCCGACGTAGAGCGGGAGGAAGTCGGTCGACCCACCGTCGGGTGCCGAGCCGTGTTTCGGACCGGCCTGGCCGAAGCGGGCGGTGTCTGCGGCGATTGTGAAGTCGCATGCCATGCCGATCTCCTGTCCACCCGCGAGCCGCATGCCGTTGACCCGGTTGATGACGGGCTTGTCGCACCGCAGGATGGAGTCGATCATGTCGTTGAAGAGCCGCATGTACTGCTTGTATTCCTGCGGATTCCCCGAGTAATACTCAGCGTATTCCTTTGTATTGCCGCCGGTGCAAAACGCCTTGTCGCCGACGGCGGTGAAGACAACGGCGACCACGCTCCGATCCATGCTGGCCTGCCTGAATGCGAGAATCACTTCCTTCACCGCGTCCGTGGTGTAGCTGTTGAGTTGGCCCGGGTTGTCGAGCACGATCCACGCGTTGAAGAGGCCGGCGACTTCGTTGCCGGCGGGATCGCGCGCCGGAAGCAACTGATAGTCGATTTCCTTGAAGCCGTGACTACCGGTGAGCGTATGGTCCTTTAACATGGTGCTCCTCCCCGCATTCCCGTTCGGTACTGATCGGTTCTCAGAGGTCACGCCAATCCGGGCACCAGGATCGCGCGTTTCTGGATCTTGTGGTCGACCACCCGCTGGAGTACCTGTGGTGCGTCGTCCAGCGGATGGGTCTCGATGAACGGTTCGAGTGTCACGTCTCCCTCGACGATCAAGGCGAGCGCCTCGGGATAGAGCTCGGGCGTGCAACCCCAGGTTCCTTGGACGGTTGCATCGAACGCCATGAGATTGCTGAGACGTACTTCGATCTTCCCGAGTGTGAACCCGACGACCATGAGTGTCGCGGCATGGGTCAGGAGACCGAACGCCGTTTCCTGACCGCCCGGTTGGCCCGAGCACTCGAACAGCTTCCAGCTGTGACCGCGGCATTGCCACTCCTTGGCCTTCCCGCGGATTTCTTTCTTGAGCGATTTGAAGTCGGTTTGCGCCGAGTTGATGGTGAGCGTGGCACCGTGCGCGGCCATGGCCTGGAGCTTGGCGTCGTCCACATCGATCGCAACGACGTGTGCGCCCATTGCGGCGGCGATTTGGACACAATAGGTGCCAATCCCGCCCGCCCCAACGACGATTGCCAGATCGCCTTTTGTCAGTCCCGAGCGCACGATGGCCTGATAGGGAGTCGTGACCGCATCAGCCACGACCGAGAGATCTGCAAGGCTGTACGGGCCCGTATCCTCGACGACGCACAGGCCGCGACCGGGTGTCACGATGAATTCGGCGAACCCGCCATCAATATCGTTTCCTGGCATCACCTGCCCGCGGCAGACGTTGCCGCGTCCGGCACGGCAGAGCTCACACTCACCACAGGGCATGACGGCAGGAACGATCACGTTCCGCTGGAGCAAGTCCTGATGCGCAGCGCCTGCCTCGACGACGGTCCCGCTGATCTCGTGCCCGAGCGTCAACGGCAGTGGCTTTTTGGTCGGCACGCCGTCCTTCCAGAACCCGATGTCGGTGTGACACACTCCGCACCCGGCGATCTTGACAACCACTTCGGCGTCGCCCGGCGTCGGCTGGGGGACGTCACGGATTTCCAGAGGCGCACCGACGGCGGTCAGTTGCACGGCCTTCATGATGCACTCTCACAAGAGTTGAAGGTTGAAGTAAGCACTGCTGTTGTTCTCAGCACGTAAGGCCTCCCACCAGATGCTCGGCGAACTCCGCGCCCAGCTCCGGAGCGTGAATGGAACCCTCAGGCCGATACCAGCGGGCAATCCAGTTGATGGCGCCCAGGATCGCGAATACGGCCACCTTGGAGTTGACCCGTCGGAACTCCCCCTCCTTGATGCCCTGATCGATGATCCGCCGCACCGCCCGTTCGTAGCGGTCCCGCGCCGCGATGATCTCGCGCTGGCGCTTGGGCGAGAACGCCGTCACTTCGAATGCGAGCGGCGAGCCCTCCAGCGTGTCCGTCATGACGCGTACGTGCTCACGGATCACGTGGGCCAGGCGCTCACCTGCCGAGCCGAGCGCTTTGGCCTCCTTGATCAGGCGGTCGAGCTCACCGAGCGACTCCTGATGGCACGCGTAGAGGATGGCCTCTTTGTCGGGGAAGTAATGATAGAGCGCCGTCTTGCGGACACCCAGGTGCTCGGCGATGTCCTCCAGCGTCGTAGCGTGGTAGCCCTTTTCCTTGAACGCCCGGAGTGCGGCGTGGAGAATCTGCTCGCGCCGTCGGCGTCGCTTCTCACGAACGTGAGGGGAGCGGAGTGACGCGGCGGCCGGGCGGTTGGCGGGCATGAGACCTCGGGAGCCTCGATTTTGAACTATGGTTAGAATTTTGAACAATGGGTAGGTGATGTCAAGGCCGGCATTCTCGTGGAGGGGCCGGGCGCGCAGTCTCTTGACGGTTTGTTGACGCCGGCGTGGCAGGTTCAGGCTGTCTGAAACAGGGACGACATATGCGGGCCTCGCGCCGGATTGTGCCGCTGGACGGCACGGATGACGTGTCGGGAACTGAAGTCGGCTTCAAGGCGGCGCGACTCGCGGAACTCAGGCAACTCGGCGTGCCGGTGCCCGAGGCGTGGGCGATCACGGTCTCGGCATTCGAGGAGTTCTGCGCTACCAACGGTATCAGGATGTGCGACGAGCCGACGCCGGTGTCGGCGCGGCGAATCCGCACCGGCACTCTCCCCGCTGCACTCGACGACGAACTGACCGAGTGCCTCGACGCCCTCCCCGCCGGTACCTACGCCGTCCGCTCGTCCGCCGTCGCCGAGGACGGCACGTCGTTCTCCATGGCGGGCCAATTCGAGACCTACCTCAGTGTGCCGAAAGAGCACGTACGCGACAGGGTACGCGCGTGCTGGGCTGCGGCGCTCAGCCAGACGGTCATGGCGTATGCCACGAAGAACCGCATCGCGCGTGCGGACAGGATGGGTGTCATCATCCAGCGTCAGATAGAGGCCCGTCACAGTGGCGTCCTGTTCACCCTCGATCCTGTCACGAAATCCGCCGACCACTTCGTCGTGGAGTGGGTCGAGGGACCGGGTGAGGCACTGGTCTCTGGAAGTGTGACGCCCGAGCGGATCTATCTGAACCGCCGCAATCCGATCATTCCCCAAGCAATCTCGCGCGACTCGCGCACTACGCTGCGCTGGTCGAACGACACTTCAACGGACCCGTCGACATCGAGTGGTGTGCCGATGCGACGGGGATGTTTCTGGTCCAGGCGCGTCCCGTCACGGCAGTCACGGCGGGAAGCGCCGTCGCGTGGACCAGCACCAACATGTCCGAGAACTTCCCCAAGCCGCTGACACCGTTTGCCTGGTCGGTCGTGGACGAGTTCTACACCCGATACATGCAGAACCTCACCCGCCTGCTCGGTATTCGCGATCCTGAGCTCCACCGCCGCCGAAGCCCAATCAACAGACTGACCGGCGCCCAGGGCGGCCGCGTCTACTACAACATCAAGAGTTGGTACGAGCTTCTGCAGACCTATGTGCCGTGCTTCGGCGGCGTGTTCCGGCGGTACTTGGATCACTACATCGGCCAAAGCGTGCCGATCGCACTCGACCGAGAGGAGAGCGATGCTACCGCGTTGCGGTTCGCCACCGGCGCTCGCTCCCGGATCTCGTTCTGGTCGCGGTTGGTATTTCACCTGAGCCGAGGACGGCATTACCTGAATCGCTTCGAGCGGATGTTCCTCGACTATCGAACAGCGCTCAGACAGCCGCCATACCACACACTCGATCCGGCGGCTCTGATCGAGAAGCTGGACGCGCTGTTCGAGGACTTCGTCGCCCGTCATTGGTACCATCAGTGCGTTGCGGACTTCTCGGTTCTGCTGTTTCCCGGAATCCTCGACGCGCTCGTCGATCGGTGGATTCCAAACCGGCGCGACGACCCAGGTCGAATATCCTCACGGTTACTGCAACGCATAAGCGTACCGAGCACCGATTCAGCAGTGATCATTCAGCGACTGTCTCGAGCGGTCGGTGAATGCGAGACGCTGCAAGGCCTGCTCGAGCGCCGTCGCTATGCGGCCTTGGAAGAGGCCCTCCCTCCGTCCCCGAAAAAGCTCTTCACGGAGTTCATGGAGCGTTTCGGGAGCCGCTGCTATCACGAATGCATGATCGTCTCACCGACGTTCGAGGAGCGGACTGATCTGTTCTGGGAACTGGTCGAGAAGTACCAGCGACTCGACCGTTCACGGCACGCCGAAGCACGTGACAAAGTGAGTGACACCGAGGCAGAGGACGAAAGAGCGCGCATTTTGCAGACGGTGCCGGTCGGCAAACGGCAACTGGTTCGACTGGCATTGGGACGTGCCCAGCGCGCGATTGCGTTGCGTGAGCAGGGACGCATGGTTCAAAGCCTCCTGTTCGGTGAAGTCCGGCGGCTCGCGCTCGCGTTGGGCGAAAAGCTCGTGGAGCTCGGCCATGTGCGCGCGGCCGATGATGTGTTCTTCCTCGGCCTGTCGGAGGTGCGAGACCTGTGCTACGGCAAGTTCTTGTTGCCCGAGACCGCGCCTCGCCTCGTCGCCATGCGGCGCGAGGCATTGGAGCGCTGTGATCGGTTCGAGCCGCCCGAGTGTTTCGTGCTTCCGGAAGGGGTGTACTTCGACCACCACGCCCGAACGAGCACGGTGCAGGATGAGCGCACGCTGCGAGGCGTGAGCGCATCCGCTGGCAGGGCGTGTGGAACAGCCAAGGTGATCTTGGATCCGGTCGTCGACAAGCAGCTCGAGCCAGGGGACATCCTGGTGGCCCGCTCGACGGATCCTGGTTGGACTCCCCTCTTCATGATCGCGGGTGGGCTGGTGTTGGAACGAGGCGGCATCCTCTCCCATGGGGCGATTGTGGCTCGCGAATTCGGGATCCCCGCGGTGGTCGGCGTGGAGGGAGCCACGAAACGGATTCGAGAAGGCGATGCGGTGAGCGTCGATGGTGATAGGGGAGAAGTGACCACACTCGACGATGGCGTGCCCATACGGACGGAAGACAGACATGCCCGGTGCGGTGAAGATCGCAAGAGCGCTTAGGGACTTCGCCGCCGAGCGCTTCCCGATTGGCGTGGCGCTTGCCCTCTCGTTCGCGCTCTGTGTGGGACCGTACGCGATCGTCGGTGGGGAATGGTCGGTGCTCCCGAGAGCGGTGGCCGCCGCCTTCCTCGTGTTGTTTGTACTCCGAATTGCGGACGACGTCCTGTCGATCGATGACGACAGGGTCGCGTCACCTGAACGCTCCCTGCCGGTCGGCCGGATCTCTTTGCCGGCGCTGTGGAGCGGGGCACTGGCCCTTGCTGTCGTTGCTCTTGTTGTGAGCTTTGGCTGGTTGAGCCTGGCCCTGGTGCTCCTCGCGCTCTACTACGCCGGGTATTTCTCCGTCGCCGAGCGTGTTCCCGTGGCCGTGCGGCCCGTGCTGGTCAACGTCGTGTTCCTCCTGATACCGCTCTCGATCGGCCTGCTACAGGGTGACGTCCTGCGACCGGTCCTGTGGATGATTGGACTCTTCTTCTGGTTGGCGGCCATCGGTCACGACTACGCGCACAGCGTGCACGACGAGAGCGAATCGACCGTCGGCGTGGCAACGTGCTCTCGGATTCTTGGTCCGCGCACGGCGGCGGCGATCGGCCTCGCCTGCTATGTCGGTGCTTTCGTGGTTGGCCTGCTCGCTGGGGGCCTTCGAGGGCTCGAGGGACCGCACGTGCTCTTTCTCATAGGTCTCACGGTGTTGTTCGCACACGTCGCATTCCTGTGTGGGCGACTGATCCGCGAGCCGAGTCGAGCGCGGGCTCGACGACTCTATGTCAGCGGCGTCTGCTTCTTTGCCGTCCCCAGTCTGCTGCTCGGTGTCGACCGCCTGCTCGGAGTTTGAGTCTAAAGGGGCTGCGCCGGGACGAAGTAGCGCCAGGTCCAGTAGGCGATCAGCACGCCGCCGAGGAGCGGAAACAACAGATAGAAGACGCCGCGCGGCTTGCGGACGGGTACGTCGAGTACGAACAGTACGGCGAAGATCAGGAACGTCGCTCCGAGCAGAAGCTGGAAGAGGGATGGCGAAACCAGGTCTCTGGCGATGAAGAGAATGGGGAAGACCAGCGCGGTGTAGGTGACGGGCACCCCCCGGTGATGTGTGGATACTCCTGTTCCCTGGGCGCTCAACGTATTGAAATGGGCGAGTCGGATCGCTCCGGACACTACGAACACGAGCATCACGCCGACGGCCGGCAGCGACTGCAGGCCGGCGTGCAACGCAATCACGAATGGCGTGACCACGAACGCAACCACATCCACCACCGTGTCGAGTTGTACTCCGAACTCCTTCTCGTAGTCGCTCTGCTGGAGCCGACGGGCCACGACTCCATCGAAGAGGTCTGCCAGCCCGGCGAGCATGAGGCACACCAAGGCCAGCTCGATCACGCCCGCCGCCGACAGGACAAACGCTCCAACGGCTGCCGCCAATCCGAGAAGCGTGAGTGCGCAGGCGAGGTTGTAGGCTCCCAGAATCATGTGGTGCGATCCGCCTCTCCGCTGGTGGGCTGCACGGATCGAGCGGTTCCGATGGAGCTCCCCATCTTGATGAACGTCTCGATTCCGTCGTTGCTGGCAGCGACCAGATCGGCATCCAGCACGAGTCGCCCGGCCGGGACGAGTGCCACTACCGTCGAGCCGCCGAAGCGGAAGTATCCCTTTTCCTGTCCCTTCTCGACGGGTCCGGCTCGATACGTTTGCACGATCGTACCCACAGCAAGGGCACCGATCTCGACGAGTGTTACGCGGCCGAATGAGTCACTTTCGAGCTGCGTGATGTCGCGCTGATTGCGAAAGCTGGGGGCTCCGCCAAGCAACGCGATGGGGTGCACGGAATGCAAACGGCCGTTGGCCCGACGTGTCTCCGACGCCTGGCCCGAGTCGGGAAAATGAAATCGGTGGTAGTCGCATGGAGCTAAGCGCACGATAACGGCGTTGCCACCGTCGAAGAACTCGGCTTCGGCGGGGTCGCACAACAGCTCCGCCACGTGGACCTGATGGCCTTTGATCATGAAACGATGCCCGTCGAGCATCGGAAGCACTAACGTGCGCCCGTCAGCGGGCATGACGAAGCGACCAGGGTTCTGGTCGATCGGGCGAGCGTCTGGCTTCAAACGCCGGCAGAAGAATGCGTCGAGCGATGGGTAGCGTTCGACCGGATGCTCGGCCTCACCCGGGTCGATGCCAAGACGATCGATGAAGTTGGGAATTCTCGCCCGACTGGACGGCTGCCTCTGGAGCCAGCCGTAGAACGTGCTGAACGCGCGGTGGGGCAGCACGCGCATTGTCGCTCTTCCGAGCCGCGTGCCGTAAAAGAACTCGAGCGCGGCACGTCCGTAGACCGGCTCGTCGCGCACCAAGCCGCTGTCGCGGTCGAGATACCGAGTTGTATCGGACACCGCGTCTCCCGACCCAGGTCTTCTGTCCAGAACGCCCCGGATGCGAACCGGCTGGTCGATTGCGCGACCTGGCACCGGTTTCGCCTCTCACGAGGCAAGGGTACGGCCGCCAGGAGCCAGCGGCAAGGCGGAGGCTCGCCTTGACGGCTGCTTGACGGGGCGCTGCGAACGTACCGGTGAGGCTGGACGGAGTGTCCTATGGAGTCGGCCCACATTCTGGAACATCGCTGCGATGGAGTGCAGAACGGTCGCGCCGTGCTGCTCGCCAACCCGTTTGCCCGATCGGTTCAGCCGGCAGCGATCGCTCACGCGGCTCGCCTGCTCAGACTGGACGGACGAGCGGTATGCGAAATCGGGCGAGACGGCACCGCCCGGTCGCTGGCTGAACAGGCCGTGCGAAACCGGGTGTCCCGGCTCATCGTGGCCGGTGGTGACGGGACGATCCACCAGGTCGTGCAGGTACTGTCGGACACGGACGTGGCGCTTGGCATCGTGCCGTTGGGGACCTCGAACGATCTGGCCGGACGGATTGGTATTCCACGCGGGATCGACGGGCTGCGAGTTCTTCTGCATCAGCCGCGAACCGCGGCGTTGGATCTCATGGCCTTGGGCGGTGTGCGGATTGCCACCGTGGGTGGGCTCGGCCTTCCGGCATACGTTGCCGATCGGTGTAACGACTTGAGAGCACGGCCGGTTGTCGGCCCCGCCGTCACGACCTTGGGCGGCGGCATCTATTCTCTGGTCGCCGCTGCACGAATTCTCCGCCGCGGACCGGACACGCGGCGCTATGTCGTCCGTCTGAACAATGGACCGGCGATCACCATGCGCGCCGCTGCCGCACTCGTGGGTCTCGTCGAGCGGTTCGGCGGCGGACTCCGGCTTGCTCCGAACGGCGGACCGAGTCCGGGGACGTTTTCGGCGCTTTTCGTCAGCGCTGCCACGAGAGGCGACCTGCTCCGGACGCTTGTGCGGATCAGGCTGGGGCGTTCCGTCGGGCCGCTCGCGACCCTGTTTTCCGGACTCACTCGTCTTTCCATCCGCACCCGAGGTCTGGTAGGAACCTTCGGCGACGGCGAGTGGCTGGGGCTCAGGCATCGGGCCGTGATGGAGTTGCAGCCTCGCGCACTGCGGGTACTCGTACCACCGAGTTACGGCGCAGTCGCTGGGGCGTCACGCGCACTTCGGGTAGCAGTGTGATGTTGGGTCGCGTGCTTCTCGTGGTGGCGGCGTTCTTCGCCGTTGGCGGATTGCTGGTCTTAGCGCAGCGGCGTGGCACGCGGGTGGGCGGTCGCACGGCATGGAACAAGTACGTGACCTACGGGCTCTTCCTCGTCACCGTACTCGCCGTGGCCGCGCTCGGTGAGGTCGCCTATGCGGCGGCCGTCGTGGCCATCCTGGTCATGATTCTCCGCGAGTTCGGGGAAACTGCGCGCCTTCCGCGAGCGGAACAGGTCGTTCTGATCATTGCCGGTCTCATGCTCGCGGGAGCCGCCGCGTTGGGTGGAGCGACCGCACTCTACCCGCTGGCCGTGATCCTCGCGCTCGTGACCTTGGCTGTTGGCGCGCTGGCGTCGGAGCCTCGGGCAGGGGTGCCGACCGCGATTTGGGTCGTGACCGGCATCATCGCTGTGGCCACGCCGGCGGTTCATCTGCTGCTCATTGCGCGGCGCGCCGAGTGGTTTGCGCTCTTTGCGTTCCTATTCCTGGTCGTGTCGAGTAGCGACGCGTTCGCTGAACTCGCCGGCAAGCGCTGGAGTGTCGGTCGCGGGCTGTTGCGGGCGAGCCCCGGGAAGTCGCTTTCGGGTCTCCTGGGTGGGTTGGTGGGCGCGCTCACGATGGCGGTTGTGCTTCACACCGTGATCGGAGTGTGGACGCTGCCCCAAGCGGGCGCTGTTGGGCTCTTGCTTTGGGTGGCCGCCACGTTGGGTGATCTGATCGCGTCGAGCTTGAAGCGAGCCCTGGGTGCCAAGGACTTCGGAACGGCGTTGCCTGGTCATGGCGGCGTCCTCGACCGGTTTGACAGTCTGATCTTCGCGGCCTGTCCGTTCTGTTGGGTGATAGGAGTGTGACGAAGATGCCAAAGACGATGCGAGTACGTCGTGACGCCGGCGATGCTGCCGACAAGGTCATCCCCCTACGGACCGACGGCATGCGTGCGCTCGGCGACCAATGGACCGAAGTGGCGCGGCGTGAGCGCCTGCGCATTCTGCGAGAGGCGACTGGTGTGACACTCGCGCAGCTCTCCGAGCCGCTCGTCGACGCAGCGCAGCTGCGCGGGCAGATCGAGAACTTCGTCGGTGTGATGCGTGTCCCCGTGGGCGTGGCCGGGCCGCTGACGGTCTGCGGCAAGATGGCGTCGGGGTTGTTCTACGTTCCGCTGGCCACCACGGAAGGCACGCTGGTCCTCGCCGTTACACGTGGAGCCGAGGCGATCAGCGCGGCCGGGGGCGCCGCGGTGGCAGTCGCAGAGTCGAGCGTGACGCGAGCGCCGTTGTTCGTGTTCGCGACGCAGTCGGATGCCAGCAACGCGAGGCGCTGGATAGCACAGCGGGTCGCGCGCGTCTGCGAAGTTGCTGAAGCTACGACTCGACATGGGAGGCTCCGCTCGATCGAACCCATCCAGTACGGACGCCGACTCGTGCTCGAGTTCGCGTATTGGACCGGCGATGCAGCCGGGCAGAACATGGTCACGTTTGCCACGGATGCGGCATGCCGCTGGCTGAGACAGCGTGCTCCGTTCAATCAGGCAGAGTTCTTCACGATCGAGTCGAATTGCTCACACGACAAGAAGATGGCTGCGCTCAATGCGTCGCGGCGTCGCGGACGGCGTGTCGAGGCAGAGGTCACCATCCCACGTTCGGTTGTGAGAGCAGTCCTCAAAGCCGAACCGGAGGCGATGGTACGCGTTGCGCGCGAAGGGCTCTATGCCTGCGTCGTGTCCGGAGCGGTTGGCGCGCAGGCGCAGTTTGCCAACGTCCTAACCGCATTGCTGCTTGCCACCGGACAAGACGTTGCCACCGTGGCGGAATGTGGAACGGGTCTCACGATCTTGGAGCTCGACGGTGACGAAGATCTCTACGCGAGCGTCACGATTCCCAACCTCATCGTGGGCTCGGTTGGGGGTGGAAGCCGCCTCCCGTGCCAGCGCGAAGGCCTCGAGCTCCTTGGTTGTGCGGGATGCAATGGTTCACAGAAGCTCGCGGAAATCGTCGGCGCTGCGGTGCTTGCTGGTGAGTTGGCTCTCGTAGCTTCTCTGGCGACCAATACGTTTGCGCAAGCACACGCGGCGTATGGGAGGCCCACATAGCGAGGGGTGTTCACCGCACGATCAGAATGCCGACTTGTCCTCCGAATTCATCCGGGACGGCGGGTGCACCTGGCGGGACGGTCCAGTCGTCACCGTCCACGAGCAAGGCGTAGTGATACACACCGGGAGCGAGCTGCTGCTCGATGGACCACCGCTCAGTGGTCTCGCGGGTCATGGTGACGGGTGTCCAGCTGTTCCATTCGCCGACCAGCTCGAGCACCTCGACGTCATCCTCGAGGGTGATGATGATTCTGACCGACTGCCCACTCGTGCGCTCCACTCGAAGTGGCGGAGCAGGCTGGGCCGTCCAGTCAGCACGGGCGGCCCTCGTGAGGTTGACCCGGAGTCCGAGTGTCGCGAACTCGCCTTTCGTGAAGCCCGCGAGGTCCTGTGGGTAACGGCCGACGGCGGCTTCGACGATGGTTGCCGGTGTGAGGGCAAGCTCCATCCTCACGTGTCCCCACGGGTCATCTGCGAGGTCGCCGGCCCGCGCACCGGCGCTCGCAGCCAGCAGGATCTTCGGACGCCGAAACGTGACACCGAGTGCCGCGTCCACATAGCGAAGTGTATCGGCCGTCGTGCCGCTGATGCCGGCATCGAATGAGAGGCCGGCGCTCGGCGACAGGCGAATCCGCGCGTCGGCGGTGCCGACCGTGAGCGACGCCTCGTCGGTGCGCCGCACCTGACCTCCCGTCACGCTCATTGTTGCGAGGAGGGAACCGGGGGCGACAGCGAAGACGGGTCCTGCGCTGCCGCCGCCGGTCCATGCGCCGCCCTTGAACGTATTGGCGAATCCGACAGCTCGGAGACCCACGATGATGTTGCGACTGAGAGGTTGGATGGCTGAGCCTGATGCTCCCAGCTGGGTTACCCA
Source organism: Gemmatimonadota bacterium (assembly GCA_039588055.1). Lineage (GTDB taxonomy): Bacteria > Gemmatimonadota > Gemmatimonadetes > Gemmatimonadales > GWC2-71-9 > JAOTVV01. The sequence goes on from JBDHAN010000017.1 coordinate 38,104, forward strand.
CTCGCCGCTGGTGAACTGAGAGAAGCCGGCGTCGATAGTCCCCGCCGCCCTGGACGATGACCCGCTCAGCCGTCCGGAGACGAACCCCGCCGTCCCCGATATCGAGTCGGCGTATTCTGCGCGAACGCCCCCGGCCAGCAGCGAGGCGCGCTGCGCCGCAAGCGGTCCCGCGAGACCAATCAGTGTCGCACCGAGCAGTGCGACGCGGTTCACGGCTTAATTGGCTTCTTGGCCTGTCCCGGTGGGACGTGATCGGGTCGGCGCGATCCCTGTCCGCCGGCCTGGGCCCCGAGCGGAAGGCCGCCACCCTCGTGGATGCGTCGTGCGACTTCGGACATCGGAACACCACGCTTGAGCAGGTCGGCCAGCGCGGAAGGCAACTCCAGGACCTCCCGGGAAGGCCGCCCCCGCTGGTGCGCATTCCGAATCGCCATCACGGCTGCCCGATTCTCCAGTCCCTGCGCCGCCAAGGCGGAGGCGACCGTGAGTCCCGTCGCGGCCTCGTCAGGTGTGGGCGCACCTTGGATGACCGAGCGCACGTCCTCAGAAGTCATTCCACGGCCCAGCGCCTCGGCGGCTGCCGCGACCACGGGCCCCGGTGGAGGATCGAGTCCGGCGGCGACCGTTGCAACGCGTCCTTCTCCCAGCCGGCCGGAGAGTCCCTGAAGCGCAGTCACCACCCGCTCGGGCGGAACACGGTTGCGTTTGGCCCACCCCTCCAGCGCCTTGCTTGCGAGGGGTGCCGTCGGCAGACCATCGGCGCGAGCCTGCGCGACGATTCCCGCCACTTGATCGGCGAACGCCTCTGGCGCGCCTCGCGCCACGAGCTGCTCGCGAATTGTCGCCTGCTGCGCCACAGCATGTGTGGAGAGCAGGCCGACTGCCGCAAAACCCAGTAGTACCGTTCGATATGTCATAACCTGACCACCCCCCGCGGGCCGACGGTGATGACACTATTCGTCTGTCCGAACCCGTCGTCAACCTGCGCATGGGCCTGTGGATCGGGGACCCACTGCTCCCCGTCGATCACAAACAGGTATTCGTGTTTACCCGGAATCAGGGGCACCGTGGCACTCCAGACACCCGTGTCCGGACTCCTGATCAGTGGTGTCGCCTCGCCGCTCCATTCGTTGAACGACCCGACCAGTCCCACCGTCTGCGCCTCTGGTGCTGAGAGCTCAAAGCGGACAAACACTGTTGGTGCCGTGGCAACGACGGTGCTCTCGTCGGCCGCCGGTGATGCGAACCGGGTGGCCAACCATGTCGCACTCACGGCCAGAATGACTAACGCAGCGGCGGCGACGGCCGGACGCACGCGAATCACTTGCGGCGCGAGCATCCACTGCCACACGCCTTCGCGCCGAGCCTCCCACTCGTTCCGCTGCTGCAGCCTGCCCATGACCGCCCGGTCGACTTCCGCTCCGGGTACCTCGATGCCGTTAGCGTAGGCCTTCATCGCGTTGGCAAACCGATCGGCATCAGCCCGTGCCTCTTCGTTCACTTGGGCGCGATCGCCGTCCAGATACTCGTGCACGTTGGGGTCGAACCCTCGGTCCCGGTTCATAAGAGCCCCTCCAGTCGTCGCTTGACTGCATCGCGCGCTCGGTGGACACGCATCTTGAGTGCGTCGACGCCTTCCTGCAGTAACTCTGACATCTCGGCGTACGAGTGGCCTTCGATGTGCTTCAACACGAACGCCTCTCGCTGCTCTCTGGTGAGGTCCGCAAGGGCCAGATCCATGGCCTGTCGGACTTCATCTCGCTCGAGCCGTTCGTCTGTGCGCTCGTCTGCGGCAGCGGCCACGGCCTCAAGCGGTGCGTGCCGCCGCTTCCGTGTGCGTGCCGTGTGACACTGGTTCGTGAGAATGCGAAAGAACCAGGCCTGAAAACGGTTTGGGTCGCGGCAGTCTGCAAGCGAATTGTAGGCACGTATGAACGCCTCCTGCATGGCGTCGGCGGCCGTGTCGGAATCGCCGCACAGCCCCGTCGCGTAGCGAGCGAACGCCACCCGATACCGCTCGACGAGCACACCGAAAGCCTCCACCTCCCCGGCGAGTGCCCGTCGGGCCAGCTCACCGTCAGGTGGCAGCGATCTCTCATGCAAGGGACTCATGGATGGGTGGAAAAGTAACGGATTCGGACGTGGGATACGGGATACGGGATACGGGGTACGGGATAAGGCGTAAGGCGTCAGGGGGGATGGCGGGGAAGGGGAGGAGCGAGGAGATTATCCGGGCCCGTGAGGGCGTCCATCAAGGAGGCAGGAATGCGTGAGGGGAGTCTTCGTCGATTGGCGCTGGCGGCGGTGTGTCTCGCCGGTGTCGTGGCCGTCCTGGTCCGGCCGGTCGTGCTTTCCGCTCAAACCGCGGCGGCGACGAGCGAGTTGCGTGACATGGTGGCGCTCTATTCGACTGACCGCGCGGCACTGGGGCGGCGGTGGGACGTCGAATACTCCCCGACGCGCCGTGCCAGATTCGACGCCTTCTATCGCGACTGGCAGACTCAGGTTGCGGCGCTGCCATACGACGAACTGTCGATCGAGGGCAAGATCGATCACGTCCTGGTAAACAACGAGCTGCGCTACCAGCTCGAGCTGCTGCGTCGTGAAGAGCGACTTGCCGCCGAGATGGATCCGCTCATTCCCTTCGCGCGTACCATCAGGGCGCTGGACGAGGCGCGTCGCGAGTTCGCTCCCATCAATCAGGCAGCCGTGGCCAGCATCCTCGCCGCACTGCCTAGGGCGATCGCGGAGGCGCGGAAAGGGGTTGAGGTCCTACTCGACGGGAGGGACGGGAGGGACGGGAGGGACGGGAACGACGGGAGCGAATCGGGGCCGTCCAAGATCGTGGCGCTCAGGGCGGCGAACGCGCTGGAGGGCCTCCGCCGTCGCCTCGAGCGGTGGTACGAGCACTACGCGGGCTACGATCCGGTCTTCAAATGGTGGAACGAAGTGCCCTATGGGCAGGCGACCGATTCCCTCCAGCGGTTTCAGAGGTTCCTGGAAGAGAAGGTGGTTGGCTTCACTGAGGGTGAAGATCCGCCGATCGTTGGCGACCCGATTGGCGCGGATGGCATGGCGGCTGATCTGGTGTACGAGATGATTCCCTATTCGCCGCAGGAGCTCATCGCGATTGCCGAGCGAGAGTTCGCATGGTGTGAAGCCCGCATGCTTGAGGCCTCACGCGAGCTGGGCTTCGCGGAGGACTGGAAGGCAGCGCTCGAGCACGTCAAGACGCTCCACGTCGAGCCGGGTGAACAACCCGAGCTCGTGCGCATGCTGGCACGCGAGGCGATCGATTTTCTCATTGAGCGGAATCTCGTGACGATCCCGCCACTCGCCGAGGAAGTGTGGCGGCTCGAAATGATGTCGCCCGAGATGCAGAAGGTGGCGCCGTTCTTTCTGGGCGGCGAGGTGATTCGCGTGTCGTTTCCCACCGACGAGATGGAGCACGACGACAAGTTGATGAGTATGCGCGGCAACAATGTGCACTTCTCCCGCGCCACCGTGCACCACGAGCTCATTCCGGGTCACCATCTCCAGGGATTCATGACCAGCCGATACAACCGGCATCGTGGGGTGTTCTCCACGCCCTTCTGGGGTGAGGGCTGGGCGCTCTACTGGGAGATGCTCTTGTGGGACTTGGGATTCCCGCAGACGCCGGAAGACCGAGTCGGCATGCTCTTTTGGCGCATGCACCGGGCGGCGCGCATCATCTTTTCGCTGAGTTTCCATCTCGAGCGCATGACGCCGCAGGAGGCGATCGATTTCCTAGTCGACAGGGTGGGCCACGAGCGGGCCAACGCCACCGCCGAGGTGCGCCGCTCGTTCAACGGGAACTACTCGCCGCTGTATCAGGCCGCATACATGTTGGGCGGGCTTCAGATCCGCGCGTTGCACGAGCAGCTCGTCGGCTCGGGAACGATGACGAATCGCCAGTTTCACGATGCGATCCTCCAGGGCGGGCGGATGCCGATCGAGATGGTGCGGGCGCGGCTCTTGAACGAGGCACCGCCACGGGACTTCAAGTCGACGTGGCGGTTCTACGGCGATCCGCTCGAGCGGTAGGCGAGCGAAGGCGACCGGCTAGGGCACGAGGGGCTGCGGCATCTTCATACCCAGGTTCTTCATGACGAAGGCCCACCGATCCGCCTGCTCTCGGATCACCATCTGCGTCGGCTTGCCGGCGCCGTGCCCCGCACGGGTTTGAATCCGGATCAAGGTTGGCGCGTTGCCGGATTGTACCTCCTGCAGCCGTGCCGCGTACTTGAACGAATGTCCCGGTACCACTCGGTCGTCGTGATCTGCAGTGGTCACCATGATTGCCGGATATTCAGTGCGGGGCTTGAGGTTGTGATACGGTGAGTACGCGTAGAGGTACTCGAATGCCTCGGGATCGTCGGGTGATCCGTAGTCCGACACCCATGCCCACCCGATGGTGAACTTGTGGAACCGCAGCATATCCATGACTCCGACCGCCGGAAGCGCTGCGCCGAAGAGGTCGGGGCGTTGGTTGAGCACGGCACCCACCAGCAGACCGCCATTCGACCCACCCCCGATCGCGAGCCGCTGGGGTGACGTGTACCCCTGCTCGATCAGGAATTCCCCTGCGGCAATGAAGTCGTCGAACACATTCTGCTTGTTTTCTTTCATGCCGGCTTTGTGCCACGCGTCTCCGTACTCGCCCCCGCCGCGGATGTTTGCCGACGCGTAGATGCCGCCCATCTCGAGCCACACGAGATTGCTGATGGAAAAGCCGGGCGTGCGGCTGATGTTGAAGCCTCCGTAGCCGTAGAGGTACGTCGGATTGGTGCCGTCGAGCTCGAGATCCTTGCGGTGGGTCAAGAACATCGGAACGGCCGTGCCGTCCTTCGAGCGGTAGAAGTACTGCCGAGTCACGTAGTCGGTCGCGTCGAAATCGACCTCAGCGGCTCGGAACACGCTGCTCTGTCCGGTTGTGAAGTCGTATCGGAAGACGGTCGATGGATACAGAAAGGACGTAAACGAGTAGAACATCTCGGTGTCGTCCCGCTCCCCGCTCATGCCACCCACTGAGCCGAGTGTCGGGAGCTCGAGATCCCCCGCTGGCTCACCCGCCATGGTGAAAAACCGGACCCGTGAGTGCGCGTTGTGCAGGTAACGAGCGACGAACTGGTTGTTGATGAGCTGTACGCTCCGCAGCACGTCGCCGGACTCGGGGATGATCGTGCGCCAGGCGGTTGGCTCCGGCTGCGTGATGTCGATGGCAATCAGGCGATAGCGTGGTGCGTCAAGATCGGTCCGGAAGTAGAAAACCGGGCCGTCGTTGTCGACGAAGCTGTAACTGGCGTCGAAGTCGTCGAGCAGGACGACGACCTCTGCAGCGAGATCGGGTCGGGAAGGGTTGACCAGGTCTTTGTAGTAGACGCGGTTCCGTTCGTCCGTGCCTTGTGACACGCTCATGATCGCGAACCGGCCGTCGTCGGTCACGCTGGCGCCGAATATCCACCCGGGCTGGTCCGGTCGCTCGTAAATCAACTGGTCCTCTGACTGTGGCGATCCGATCCGGTGATAGTAGAGCCGTGGGTTGCGGTTAATGTCCGTGAACTCCTTACCAACACGTGGGTCAGGGTAGCGATTGTAGAAGAACCCTCGGCCATCATGGGTCCAGGAAGCTCCGGAGAACTTGATCCACTGGAGGTGGTCCTCCAGATCGCGTCCCGTGGTGACGTCCCGTACGTGGTATTCACGCCAGTCGGATCCACTCGTTGCCGTGCCGTAGGCCATGAGGGATCCGTCTTCCGAGAACGCCGTACCGGAAAGGGCTACCGTCCCGTCTTCGGAGAGCGTATTGGGATCGAGGAGGACTCTGGGCTCGGTGTCGAGCGACGTCTGCGTGTACAGCACCGACTGGTTCTGCAGCCCGTCGTTCTTGTAGAAGAAGTAGCGGCCACCCTCCTTGAAGGGTGTGCTGTAGCGAGGGTAGTCCCACAGCTGAGTCAGGCGTTGTTCCAGGTAGGTGCGCTCAGGAATTGACTCGAGATAGGAGAACGTGACCGCGTTTTGTGCGTCGACCCATGCTTTCGTCTCCAGCGACTCCGTATCCTCGAGCCAGCGGTACGGATCGGCGACGCTGGTCCCGTGATAGTTGTCCTGCTGGTCGACCTGCTTCGTCTGGGGGTACTCGAGCTGGCCGAGTGCCGAAGCTGGGGCGAGCGTCACGATGGCGATCGCCAACGCGATCCGAGACCCGGCCCTTGGCGTGCCGAATAAGCGTATTCTGAACACAGCTCACCTCGTCGGAGTGGCGAATTGACTGCTCGATAGTACGTGGGAGGGTATGCCGCTCCTGAAAGGTACGCACCGACCGCGGGCGCGTCATCTCGCTGACTGTTTCGCCGAGACTTGCGGTCACGACGGAAATGAGGCATCCCTAGCGGAGGAAGGAACTGGTCGCCATGACTGACAAGGCACCCCGCAAAGCCGGCGCATATGCCCGTCCGCCACTGTTGCCCGATGAGCCCGAGCGCCTCGAGGCGCTGGAACGTTATGAGATCATGGACACGCCTGCCGAGCAGGCATATGACGATCTCACGTTGCTGGCGTCACACATCTGCGAGACGCCCATCGCGCTCGTGAGCCTGGTCGATGCCGACCGTCAATGGTTCAAGTCGAACATCGGGTTGGACGCGAACGAAACGCACAGGGACATGGCGTTCTGCGCGCACGCGATCGCGGCACCCGAGACGATGGTCGTGTCGGACACGCTGCAAGACGAGCGATTTCAGTTCAACCCTCTCGTGGTGGAAGATCCGAAGATCCGGTTCTACGCCGGCGCGCCGTTACGCCTGTCGGAAGGCCACGCGCTTGGAACGCTCTGTGTGATCGATCGCGTCCCGCGAGAGCTCACGGCCGATCAGCAGCGCGCTTTGGAAGCGCTTTCCCGGCAAGCGGTCGCGCAACTCGAGTTGCGGCTGCAGCTGGCCGAAGTCAAACGCCTGGGCGGTCTGCTCCCCTTCTGCTCGTCGTGCGGCAAGCTGCGGACGGATCTCGGTGATCTGTGTCCGGAATGCGTGGTGAAGAAGTAAGGGATAAGGCGTAAGGGATGAGGGACAAGGGTTAAGGGGTAGTCCGGCGGCGCCATTCACCGGCCAACTCCACACGTGAATCCCATTATATGAATCACCCCTGATCGGGGATGTTACCGCATGACTGACGTAGCCAGTCTCACCGCCGCGCTCGCCGACCGCTATGCGATCGAGCGGGAGGTCGGTGCCGGCGGAATGGCGACGGTGTATCTGGCCGAGGACGTGAAGCACCGTCGCAAGGTGGCAGTCAAGGTCATGCACCCCGGACTCGCGGCGACGATCGGGTCGGAGCGGTTTTTGCGCGAGATCCAGGTCGCCGCCGCCCTGAGCCATCCGCGGATTCTTTCCCTCTACGACTCGGGTGAGGCGAACGGCTTTCTCTTCTACGTCATGCCCTTCGTCGAGGGCGAATCGATGCGCGACCGACTCGATCGCGAAGGACAGCT